>CAZKXW010000023.1:28425-48370 GCA_964556745.1 uncultured Anaerolineaceae bacterium | reverse complement strand
GGCCAGATCGCCACGCAGCGCGGTTCGATGGAGCCACGATAGGTTATGCCGACATCGGCGGTGTCCCAGAAAAGGGTATCGCAGGCAGGTGGGTACACCTGGAGGACGCTGAGATTGGTGTTGCTGGATGAAGGAATCTGGGTCGAACTAGCTCCAGGAACCAGAGTCCCGGCGGCTAGTGTAACCGGAATTGTAGTTGGACCACCGGGAACGAAGCCAGCGCTGCTGATCTCGGCAGCGATGCGGGCTATGCCTTTGAGATCGAGGCTGACCGGGGTTGTGCCATTCGAGGGACCGAGGATTTGCGCGGAATTGAGCCGCGTCAGGTCGAAGCGACCGCCTGGGGTCCAGGCCCAGTAAGTCAGGACTGAGCTTCCAGAGCGATCCGCCAGGAACTTGAAATCGACGGGCAGATAGAAACCAACCCAAACTACAGGTTGATTGATCGTGACCGGGGTTGGGAATGTAAAAGTGAAAACGCCAGCCTGGGTAATTGTGGCCTGAGACTGGCCTGCCAGGGTCGCATCGGCGGGGGTTCCGCCGTTAGCGTCCTGGTAGATGACAATATCTGTGGTCGCACCCTGGACGGGTGTATCGACCGTGATGCTGACCTTGTCAATGGTGGCTGGGAAACGCAAACCCAGCGGGGTAAGGTCAAAGCCGTTCATGACCAATGTGGGTTCGCCAGTGATGACCCAGGTGGCGCTTGCATCACCACTATTGTTGGAGAGCACCCGTTCACCCGCGCTTACGAACACCGTCGAAAGGGCGAACAAGGCGGTGATGACGAGAGTCACGGCGAGAAGTTTTCGTATCGCTGCCATTGTTAGTTTCCTCAATCTGGAGCCGCGCCGGAAGTGGTCTTCGCTCAGCGTCTCTATGCTGGCTCAACGGGTTAACAGCAGCCAAGTCCGGGGTATGCAGCACTGGTTTCATGGAGTAGTCTACAGCGCGTTGAGCAGATTGTCGAACGATTTTAGGGGGATTGCAGCCGATGGTCAAGCGCACGTCCCATCCCATCGTGCTCCTATTGGTTTACGGACTGATCGCGGCCGGTATCTGGCTAGCCGTCATGAACGAGTTCCGATTGGACGACAGTTTCATCACATACCGCTATGCCCGTAACCTTGCGCAGGGTGTTGGCTTGGTCTACAACCCTGGCGAGACCGTCCTCAGCACGACTGCTCCATTGTACGCGATTCTACTGGCTGGGTTGAGCCTGATTGTGCCGGATTTCCATGTTTTGGGCAGTCTGATCGGGGTCGTGAGTATCGTGGTTGGGGGTTGGATGGTGAGCCGCTTGGCTGAACGCTATTTGAGTTCGGGGCTGCGGCTGTGGGCGGGGCTGGTTTATGTGTTGAGCAGCCCGTTGTGGTTGGCGCTGGGGATGGAGACGGCTCTCTGGATCGGGCTGGTGCTGGCCGGGATCGACATGGCTCAGCGCGAGCGCTGGGGAGCTTCGGGGCTGTTGATCGGTCTTGCGATGCTGGTGCGACCGGATGCTGCTCTGCCGGGAGCACTACTGTTCGCGGTCGCGGTGTTCACGACAGCGGTTCGGTTCCAGACGACGCGGAAGTGGTGGCAGCCCGTGGTTTATTTCCCAGGGTCGGCGGCGGTGCCTCTGGTGTTATTTGCAGGCTGGGCGATGCTGACGTATGGTTCACCGATACCTGTAACGCTAGGGGCGAAAGGGGCACAGGCTGAACTGGGAATCACCGGGTTGGGTGTGGGGGTGACAGCGTGGGAAGGGCTACGGTTGATCCTGCGGAGCCTGATGGAACAGAGTCCACTGTACGTCGTGGTGGTTCTGTTGGCGCTGTTCGGGGCGGCTAGTTCGCTGCCTCTGCCAGTGGTGATTGTGGTGGGGTGGGGGGCGCTGCACCTGTTGGCTTACATGGTGTTGGGGGTGGCTCCTTACCGGTGGTACTATGCGCCGCTGGTTCCGGGGGCGGCGCTGCTCGCGGCATACGGTCTCCAGTACCTTCAGGGGCGGCTAAGTTTGCGGGGGAAAGGTTTGGCTGTTGGATTGGTGGGGGTGATGGCGGTTTTACCGCTGGCTGCTCAGGGCACGACGTTCAGCCGGATTGCTGAGCAGATGCGGTTGGGCGGGCCGACGGACGTGATGCTGCCGATTGTGGACTGGAAGATTTATCAGGAAACCGGGGAGTGGCTGAATCAGAATGCGCCGGTTGAGGCTACGGTAGGGGTGGCTGAGGTTGGACAGCTTGGGTTCTACGCGCGGCGGTGGATGACTGATTACCTGGGTTTGCTCCAACCGGAGGCTTCGGCAATGCTGAGGCGGGGGGACCTGTACAGCTGGCTGATCCGGTACGCGCCAGACTATCTGGTGTTCCAGCGGTTCCGGGGGGCCGCGCTGGTTCTCTACAATCTGGTGATCGAAGATGACCCGTGGTTCCGGGCGAACTACCAGGAGGCCGCAGAGTTCGACGATCCACGGTATGCGTCTGGACCGGTGACGATATTCAGCCGGAAGACCCGATTGGGGGAGATGGAGGAGCAGGCCGTTCAGCTTGATTTCGAGGGACTGCGGCTGGTGGGGTACGCGAGCGATGGGGGCGCGATACCGGCTGAGGGCGGACCGGTACGGGTTCGGTTGGATTGGGAGGTGGCAGGAGAACTGCCCGATCAGATCCATGTGGCGGTGAAGGGGGTGGGGATGGCCGGGACGAATCCGGGGTTCGACGGGGATTACGCGACGGAGAACTGGACGGGGCAGTTTTCGACGTGGCATGGGTTCGTCATCCCGGAGGGGGTGGAGGCTGGTTCCTACACGCTGCTGGTCGCGGTGGGGCCAACAGGGGGGCCGTATCTAGAGGAGGGGGTAGGCGAGATAGAAGTTACCGAGTCATAGTTCATGGATTCGCTATTAGTCATTCGCTTGTAGCTGATAGCGAGAAAGTGAATGGTCAGAAATGATGTTATTGTCGGACGGAAGATTTGCGACAACTGCGGTGGTTAGAAAGTGGTGATTGTGTCACATGTCCTGGCTTGCTGAACTCATCTTCAGGGGAAGATGACCCGGTTTTGTGGCGGAAATGGCGGTAATGTCGGACACGCCACCCGCGCCACTTGTGTCAGTGAGAGAAGAAACGTTCATCGTTCATCGTTGATAGAAAAGCGCCGCATGATTTCCTCCTTGAAGCTGACTTCAGGTGCGAAACGATAAGAATGAGAATGGCACAAATTCCTGGCATTTCTCGTCGTGATGGCTCGCAAGTGGAGAGACATCCTTTAGTCGCAAAATGGCGTCCCTGCCCGTCCATAATTCCACGATAGCACAAAATGAGATGGAAAGGGTGACATTTTGTCTACTTTTGCGACATAAAATCGATAACAAGAATAATTAAGACGCGGATTCTTTATGAACTGGCATCACAGCCAACGACGAAAACCCAATACAGATTCTAACCGCAGAGATACAGAGAATGCAGAGTAATAGGGATAAGTTGGGCAGATGTAGAGCATCTGCCCACGAAAGGGAATAAGGACACAAAGGGACGAAAATAGGCGGAGCGACGCCGGTTCACGGGAGCTTAACACGTGGGAAAACGATACCATAACGGGATAAAGATAGGCGGGAAATCCCGAACACGCCGCTGCGCGTCCTTACAATGGCAGCGTTTTTGAGTGTGGCGGACGCCAAGAATTACGTTCCCACGAAGACGATGTTTTTGATGGAACTGAGTGCCCTGTCTTTAGAGGAGATAGAGGTCCGATACGGAGTCTGATGAGGCGCTGATGCAACCCAACAGAAGTTGCGCGTTGCCAGCGTAAGCGACGGTGCTATAATTCCGCAGGCTGCAAAGTCGGAGATGGGCGACCACAATGGAGTTTGGACTATTAGCAGTGGTGGTGCTGCTGGGGTTGGGGGCGTACTGGGCGATGGTGCTGTACCCCAAGCAGCGGGACTTTACTAAGCGGCAACGCTACGTCCGGTCGCTAGCCGAAGGTGACGAGGTCGTGACGTATGGCGGGATGGTTGGGAAAGTCATCTCGATTGAGGTCGAAAAGGGCGTGGCCTACGTCGAAGTTGCGGACGGCGTAGTGGTTCGATTTGTGACGGCGGCACTGATGCAGCCATATGATCCTGATGCCTTTGCAAAAGCTTCTCAGGTGGGACTGGAGAATGAACCGACGAGCGAATCATCTCCCTGATGATTTCGTGAGCGTCGTGTGTCCCGCTGGTCTGCGCTTCATCTTTACTTTGATTGCGAGAAAGGTACCATCCACGTTATGAAAAGCCATGTTCGCTGGCTTGTATTCATCGTGCTGTTGGCGATTTTCGCCGTGTGGGTGGCGCTGCCCAATACTCAGCTCATCCAAGTCTCGGACTCGTGTTATGAGGACCTGAGCAAGAAACCGACACAGGGCATCCACCTGGATTTCAATGATGACTGCACTGAAGAACTGACGCTGAACGTGCGCCAGAGCCTCGGACTGGACATCATCGGCGGCTTGCGGGTTCTGCTCCAGGCGGATCTGCCGGCCGGTTCGTTCACGGTCGATCAACTGCGCGAGACGTCGAACAATGTGTCGCGGCGCGTGAATGCGCTGGGTGTCGGCGAAGCGACGGTGCAGGTATTGGGCAGCAATCGAATCCTGGTGGAGCTGCCAGGCGTGACTGATCCTGCACAAGCGATTGCAGCGGTTCAACAGACGGCGCTGCTGGAGTTCGTGGACTTCGCAGGGATCGACGCGCAGCAGTATGTGGGGCGGCGCATCCTGACAGATGAACAAGTACGAATCCAGCAGGCGCGGGCTGAGGCTGAGGCTACGGCAGAAGCCACAGCGGAGGCGACTGCCACGCTGGAAGCGACACCAGCACCCGCCGAGCAACAGGCGCTGCCGAATCCAAACACAGGGCAGCCATTCACGACAGTGATGACCGGGTCTGGATTGCAGGCAGCGGCGGCAGGTCTGGACAACCGGGGACAATGGGTGATTCAGTTTGAACTGACGACCGAGGGCGGCAGCGTCTTCGGGCCGTATACAGGGGCGAATATCGGGCAACCGATGGCAATTGTGTTAGACGGAATCGTGCTGTCTGCGCCGAGGATCAATGCGAGACTTGATTCCGGGGGTATCATTGAAGGGAATTTTGATGAACAGTCGGCGCAAACGCTGGCACTGCAACTACGCTCCGGGGCGCTACCGATCCCACTGCGGGTCATCAGCAGCGAGACTGTGGGGGCGACACTAGGCCAAGAATCAGTGAATCTGAGCGTCCGGGCGGGCGTTATCGGCGTGGTCATCATCCTGGCATTTCTGCTGCTGAATTACCGTGTGCCGGGGATTGCGGCGGCGCTGGCGCTACTGATGTTCATCGCGCTGAATCTGGCCGTTTTCAAGCTGATTCCGATCACGCTGACACTGCCAGCAATTGTGGGGTTCCTGATTTCGATAGGTTCGGCAGTGGATGGAAACATCCTGATCTTTGAGCGGCTGCGGGAAGAACTGCGCGCGGGGAAGCCGGTGGATGAGGCGGTACAAGAAGGGTATTCCCGGGCGTGGTCTTCGATCCGCGACTCGAATCTCTCGACCATTCTGATTTCAGCGGTGCTGTTCCTGTTCGGCCAGACGCCGGGGGCGAGCATCGTGAGCGGGTTCGCGGTGACGCTGGCGCTGGGCATGATGATCAACCTGTTTACGGCGATCATCGTGACGCGGACATTCCTGTATGTGCTGTTGATCCTGTTCCGAAAGCCAGCCGCCGAGCGTGCCTGGTTGATGGGCGTATAGGGAAAGGTGACGGGACGCATGTATTCCCTGGTAGAGAAGCGGCGCTGGTTCTATACATTTTCTCTGTCCATCATTATCGCCGGGTTGGTCATCATGGTGTACTCGGCGGTGACGGGGGGACAGGCTTTCCGGTTGAGCATTGACTTCGAGGGTGGGAGCATCTATGAACTGCGGTTTACTGAAGCGGGAGCCACAGAGGAAGGCATACGGGGTGTGTTCACCACGTTTGGTGACGAGAATACCGTCATACAACAGTTGGGGGATCCCAGAGACTACCGCTGGTCGGTGCGGGCGGGCTTCCACGATGAGGCGCAAAAGAACCAGATTATCGACCAACTGAATCAGCTGGCGACGCTAGACCGGTCGAATTCGCGCGATGAGGTGGTTTCGCCGACGGTGGGGCAGGAAGTGTCACAGGCGGCGTTCTTCGCGGTGATTGTGGCCTCGCTGGTGGTGACGGGGTTCATCGTGCTGGCGTTCCGGCAGGTCCCGGATTCGTCGCGGTACGGGGTATGCGCGATCATCGCGATGATCCACGATGTGCTGATCGTGGCGGCGGTGCAATCGCTGCTGGGGCTGCTGTTCAACTGGGAAGTGGACGCGCTGTTCCTGACGGCGGTGCTGATGGTGGTGGGCTTCTCGGTACAGGACACCATCGTTCTGTTCGACCGCATCCGCGAGAATGTGCCGAAGCACCTGGGCGAACCATATGAGACGATTGTCAACCGGAGCATTCTGGAGACCATTCACCGTTCGCTGACAACACAGATCTGTGTGTTCTTCGTGCTTATCGCCATTCTGCTGTTTGGTGGGGCGAGCATCAAACAGTTCGTATTTGTGCTGTTCATTGGTTTGCTGACGGGTTCGTACTCTTCGATCTTCATCGCGGTCCCGCTGCTGGTTTCATGGCAGAAGGGGGAGTTTCCGTTCACATTTGCAAGGCGGCCCGAGGCAGCCAAAGCGGAGGCATAATAATTGCGAGGCCTGGTTTTTAACGGCGAATTGAAACTGGCGCGTGACCTCCCTGACCCGGCATCGACTGAAGGCGAAGCACTGATCCGCGTGACGAAAGCGGGCATCTGCAACACCGACCTGGAACTGGTGGCCGGGATGTATGGATACAAGGGCATTCTGGGCCACGAGTTTGTGGGGGTGGTTGAAGAAGGGCCAGCCGAGTTCGTGGGGCAGCGGGTGGTGGGCGAGATCAGCATCATGTGTGGGGAGTGCGATTTCTGCCTGCGCGGGATTCCGAGCCAATGCCGCAACCGGGACACGCTGGGAATCCGGCGGCATCCAGGTGTGTTCGCGGATTATGTGCGTTTGCCGGCGCGGAATCTGCACCGGGTTTCTGACGGCATCTCGGATGAGGCGGCGGTGTTCGTCGAGCCGCTGGCGGCGGCGCTGAACGTCACCGAATTGGTGCACATCTCGCCGAGGGATCGGGTGGTGGTGATCGGCGCGGGGAAGCTGGGTCTGCTGATCTGCCAGGTACTCAAGCTGACGGGTGCGGAGGTGGTGGCGGTCGTCCGGCGGGAGAGGCCGGCCACGCTACTGGATACGTGGGGTATCCCGGCGGTGACGGCAGAGATGGTGCGGGATCAGCAGGCGCAGGTGGTGGTAGAAGTGACAGGGACGGCGGAGGGTCTGTCAGAGGCGCTGCGGATGGTGGAGCCTCGCGGGACCGTTGTGCTGAAGAGCACGTACCACGGACTGCCGCAGGTGGATATGACGCAGGTGGCGGTGCGGGAGATTCGGCTGGTCGGGAGCCGGTGCGGGCCGTTCGAGGCGGCGCTGCGTTTGCTGGAGGCCGGGGTGGTGGATGTGGAGTCGCTGATCGACGCGCGTTACGGGCTGGATGACGGCGTGGCAGCGATGGCGCACGCGGCACAGCCGGGCGCGTTGAAGGTGCTGCTGGAGATGGGATAAGTCCTCACCCTCAAAACCCTCTCTGCACTGCGTGGACGAGGGGGCTTGATGCGAATTCGGTATCGAATCAAATCCGAATGCGTTAGCGTTGGGCGAGAGGGATGGTGAAGGCGAAGGTGGAGCCGACACCCTGCTCGCTTTCCAGCGTGATTTGCCCGCCGTGCGCCTGGACGATGTGGCGGGCAATGGCGAGGCCCAGGCCGGTTCCCTGGGTGAATCCGGCGGTATCAGCGACCCGATAGAACTTCTCAAACATGTGTTTTTGATGCTCTTTGGCGATGCCGAAGCCGGTGTCCTGTACGGAGACCTGGACATAGGGCTGGCCTTCACTGTTGGTCGCCGGACGAGTGAAGACGTGGATGGCCCCATGTTCGCGGTTATATTTGATGGCGTTTGTAAGCAGGTTCAGAAGCACCTGCTTGATTTTGCCTCGGTCGGCGCTGGCGGTGGTGTCGTCGCAGTCGATGGCGATGGTGACAGCACGTTCGTTGGCTTGGGGAAGGACGACATCGATGCTTTCCTCGATCAGGCGGCGCAGGTCAAAGCGGGTGACATCAAGGCGTGTGCGTCCGGATTCGAGACGGGCGAGGTCGAGGAACTCGCTAGTGAGTCGGCTGAGGCGCTCAGTCTCGCTGTGCATGGTGGTGATGATGTCGTGCTTGCGGTTCTCTGGCAGGTCGGGGCGGAGCAAGAGAACGGTGCTGGCTTTGAGGGCAGCGAGCGGCGTGCGGAGTTCGTGAACCATCTCAGAGATGAAGTCGCTCTGCTGGAAGAGACGCGCGTTTTCGATGGCGATGGCGGCCTGGCTGGCTAAGATGGTGAGGGTATTGATGTCGGCTTCGTCCCAGGTTCCACTGCCGATCTTGTTGATGCCTTCGAGGACGCCGATGACTTTAGTGTGGGTGCGGAGGGGAACGGCGAGGATGCTGCGAGTCTTGAACTCGATGGTGTCATCGACCTTGTTGCTCCAGGTTGGCTCTTTGGAGACATCGTCAATGACACGAGGTTCGCCGTGTTGGGCGACCCAACCGGCGATGCCGCTGCCCTTGGGGATGATGATCTCGTCCATCTCCTGGGGATTGATGTTGGAGGCGATCTCGAAACGCAAGTCGCCGGTGGACGGGTCAATGAGCAGGATCGAGGCAGCCTCGGTGTAGGTCAATTCCTTGGCTGCGGAGATGATCTTGCGGAGGAGCGAAGCCAGGTCGAGGGTCGAAGTCAGCTGCTGGCTGATTTCGAGCAGGCGTTGGTAGCGCGTGACTTGCGAATCGAGGTTTTCAACCGCCATGATGAACGGCGTCCTCCATGAGTTTCAGGACACGAGGCAGGATATCGGCTGCGTCGCCATGAATGACGACGGATGCCAGCGGGTCTAGGTGGGTGGGTTCCAGATTGACAATAATGAGCTTGGCGCCGCGGCGCAGCGCCAGCATCGGGATTTCGGAGGCAGGGGCAACTTCCAAAGATGAGCCGATTACGATCATAACATCGCACTTGCGGGCGGCGTCCTGGGCAGCCAGGAGCGTCTGGGCAGGGAGCTGTTCGCCGAACAGAATGACGTTGGGTTTGATGATTCCACCGCAGTGAGGGCAGTAGGGAACCTGGCGGTCGTTCAGGAATTTGTGAACGATGGGTTCTGCTGAGAAGACGGTAAAACAGTTGACGCAGGTAGCTTCACGTAGATGCCCATGGAGTTCATGGATGGTTTGACTGCCGGCGCGGGTGTGGAGCATGTCGATATTCTGGGTAATGACGGCTTTGAGCCGTCCCTGGGATTCGAGGGCAGCCAGGGCGTGGTGAGCGGGGTTGGGGAGGGCGTGGGTCGTAAGCTCGGCGATGGGATAAATCCAGTTGTAGAATGCCTGGGGATTATGACGAAAGGTAAAAATACTGGCGACTGCCAGCGGATCGACGTTGGCCCAGATTCCTGAATGGGGACTGCGGAAATCAGGAATACCAGAAGGCGTACTGATGCCCGCGCCCGTAAAGGCGACCCCGGAACGGGCAGGTCTCAGAAGGTGTGCTGCATCCTGAATCTGCTGATCCCACATACGATTGCGACATACCCAGTCTGGGCACGAAGGATTACGGGCGCACTTCCCCGGCAACTATCTTCATGCGCGCGCTGACATCTTCGGCTAGCTTGACAATCTGACTGGAGATAATGGCGTTAGGCTGGGAAATGACGGCCGGAACCGCGGCCCGGGCTGCCTGGAAAAGCTGGTCATGGGCTGAGGCAATAATCGCACGCAGCTCGCGGCCGAGCGCTTGTTCGACTTCGTGCCAGGGGGTCTGCACGCTGGACTGCACACGATTGACCACGACGATGTGGATGCGACCGGAACCGGGATTGGTCAGTTCCAATTCCTGGAGCAGATCTTTTGCCATCGCCAGGGAAATCGGATTGGGTTCGATGACCAAGAGGAGTTGATCCATGTCCTTTTGAAGGCGGTTGGTGGTGGTGGAAAGCCCTGGCCCCAGATCGAAGACGGTCATCGTCCCCATGGTGCGGAGGGTTTTTACAACAGTGGAGGCCGCTTCCAGAGGATAGTTCAAGAGCGATTCTTTACTGTGGGCCGATGAAAGCAGAGCGCGTAAACCGGACTGATGAGTGACCATCTCGCCTTCAAGCAAGGATGACCGGATTTCGGTTGGGGGTTTGCTGAGTACATTTGCCATGCCGGTTGATTGGGGGAAACCCAATTGGAGGCCGAGGCTGCCGGAACCGAGGCGGAAATCGGCGACGATGGCGGTTTCACTCTTCAAGGAAAAAGCTGCTGCTACATTAAGGGCGATGGTGGTGGCTCCAACACCACCCTTGACGCCGATCACGCCGATGGCAGCGGCGCGAGAGGGTTCGGGTTTCTTCTGGGTGGTAGTGCGAGAAAGGACGTTCTTGACGCGAGAGGCTAACTCTGCGGGATGAGTGGGCTTGGTGAGGTAATCATCCGCACCTGCCTCGAACCCAGCGACCTTATCGTCCACTAGGGTCTTGGCGGTGAACATGATGATCGGAATGCCACGGGTATCCGGGTTGGCTCGCAAGCGGCGGCAGACTTCATAGCCGTCCATATCGGGCATCATCACGTCAAGGATGATGAGGTTGGGATGTTCGCTGGTGGCTTTGGCCAGCGCCTGTGTGCCCGCGTTGGCCGCGACAACCTCATAGCCGTGCCGCTGAAGCATCAAGCCAATCAGTTTGAGACTATCGAGATCGTCGTCAACGATGAGAATTTTGTCTGCCATGCGCCAGAACTGGGTGATTAGGTTTGGATACGATAGTGTCAGTCTAGCACGAAAGCATAGGTGGTGCAAGCAAAATTCTTAATGCTTAAGATGTATCTTCAGGGGGATTGACGGGCGGTGGCGGATTCTGCTACACTGGCGAGCAAAGCATACCTTGACAAGGCTATGACAGGGAAGAGTAAGCGAATTCGCTGCGCCAGAGAATACGGGTCACCGGCTGAAAGCCCGTTCGCACATATTCGCTGAAGGTCGCCCTCGAGCTGCCGCGCTGAAAGGAAGTAAGCGCGGACGGGTCAGCCCGTTACAGCTCTCGAGCGCCTCGTCCAAATTGTGGATGGGGAACCAGGGTGGTACCACGGAAGCAGCCCCTTCCGTCCTTGATGCACAGGACGGAAGGGGCTTTTGATTTCTGGGTAGAGACAGGACGGAACGCATGGCAAAGACAATGCCCAAGAACTTCGCATTTGCCGAATCGGAGCCGCGAATTTACGAGTGGTGGGAGAAAAACGGCTGGTTCAAGCCGGAGAACGCACCGCCGGATGCAGAGACGTATGTCATCAGTATGCCGCCGCCGAATGTGACTGGGGCGCTGCACACGGGTCACGCACTGTTCACGACGCTGGAAGACCTGATGATCCGGTATGAGCGGATGCGGGGAAAGGCGGCGCTGTGGGTTCCGGGGACAGACCATGCAGGGATTGCCACGCAGCTTCAAGTGGAGAAGATGCTGCGTGACGAAGGGACAAGCCGCGAGGCCGTTGGACGCGAAGAGTTCCTGGCGCGGACGTGGGCGTGGAAAGAGAAGTATGGCGGGACTATCACCCGACAACTGCGGCGATTGGGAGCGAGCTGCGATTGGGATCGGGAACGCTTCACGCTGGACGACGGATTATCGAATGCGGTGCAGGAGGTGTTTATCCGACTGTACGAGCAGGGGTTGATCTACCGGGGACCGCGGTTGGTGAACTGGAGTCCAGGTTTGCAGACGGCGGTTTCCGATCTGGAAGTGGAGCGGGAGGAAGAGCAGGGCAAGCTGTATTACTTCAAGTACCCGGTGGAGGGGGGCGAGTTCATACCGGTGGCGACGACTCGACCGGAGACAATCCTGGGTGATACGGCGGTGTGCGTGCATCCCGACGACGAGCGCTACCGGCATCTGATTGGCAAGATGGCATCTGTGCCAGTGCTGAATCGACCGATCCCGGTGATCGCCGACGAATATGTGGATCGGGAATTCGGAACGGGAGCGTTGAAGATCACGCCCGCACATGACTTCAACGACTACGAAATCAGCCAGCGGCACAATCTGCGGCTCATCAATGTGCTGAACAAAGACGCGACGATGAACGCGAACGCAGGGCCGTATGAAGGACTGGATCGGTTTGCGTGCCGAGAGAAGCTGTGGGCGGATATGACGGCGTTGGGGCTGACGATCAAGGTGACGGATCACACGTACATTGTCCCACGGAGTCAGCGCGGTGGCGAGGTGGTCGAGCCGATGCTGAGCACGCAGTGGTTCGTGAAGATACAACCGCTGGCGGAGAAAGCGCTGGCGGCGGTGCGCGACGGGCGCATCAAGATTGTGCCCGACCGATTCGAGAAGGTGTACTTCCACTGGTTGGAAAACATCGAGGACTGGTGCATCAGTCGGCAGTTGTGGTGGGGACACCGGATTCCGGCGTGGTACCACCAGAATGGCGATGTGTACGTGGGCAAGACACCGCCACCGGGCGATGGGTGGACGCCGGAAGAGGACGTGCTGGACACATGGTTCAGCAGCGGACTGTGGCCGTTCAGTACATTGGGATGGCCGGAACAGACGGCTGATCTGAAGCGGTATTATCCGACGGCGATGATGGAGACGGGGTATGACATCCTGTTCTTCTGGGTGGCGCGGATGATTATGCTGGGCTTGTGGTTCACGGAGGAAGCGCCATTCAAGACGGTGTATCTGCACGGGTTGATCCGGGACAAGTACGGGCGCAAGATCAGCAAGACGCTGGGCAACGCCATCGACCCGCTGGAGCTGATCGACCGGTTTGGGGCTGATCCACTCCGTTTCACGCTGCTCACCAGCGGAACGCCAGGCAATGACATCAACCTGGACGAAGAGAAGGTGGAAGCCAACTGGCGCTTCGTCAACAAGGTTTGGCAGATGAGCGCGTTCGTGGTGGGCAATATCGATGAGGCGACACCGACAGCGCTGCCGGTTCCGGCGGAGTTAGATCTGCCATCGCGGTGGATTCTGAGCCGACTGAACCGACTGGTGGGGAGTGTTCAGTATCTCTTCGACACGTATCAGTACGGGGAGGCTGGGCGGCAAATCTACGATTTTCTGTGGAGTGAGTTCGCGGATTGGTACATCGAGATCAGCAAGTACCCGCTGTATCAGGGCGAAGCCCAGAGCAAGCAGCGCACGCAGACTGTGCTGCTGCATGTGATCCAGACGGCGCTGCGGCTGCTGCATCCGTATATGCCGTTCGTGACGGAGGAGCTTTGGGGTTATCTGCCAGATCAGGGGAAGCCGCTGATTCTGGCGGCCTGGCCGCAGGCGGACTCGCGGTATGTGGATGAGGGTGCCGAGACGACGATGGGCATTCTGATGGATTTGGTGCGTGGAATCCGCAATGCGCGGACGGAATACAATGTCGATCCGGCGCGGAAGATCACGGCGGTGGCTGCGCCGGGGAGTCAGCGGGCGGCACTGGAGGAGTATCACTATCTGTTCTTGCGGCTGTGCAATGTGTCCGCGCTCAGGCTGCTGGCGGATGGTTCGCCTGCGCCGGACGAGGCTGCTTCAGTGATTGCCAGCGATGTGACAGTGTATCTGCCGCTGGCGGGCATGATCGATGTGAAGGCGGAATGCGAGCGGTTGATACGCGAGCAGAGCAAGCTGACCGAACAGATCAAACGGTCGGAAGCTATGCTTTCCAACGAGCAGTTCACAAGTCGGGCCAAGCCAGATGTGGTCGAGCGGGAACGGGCGAAACTGGCTGATCTTCAGGCCAGCGCCGCACAGATCGCGGAGCGCATTGCCGGGCTGTGCGGGTAGGCGACAGGCTGGATGTTCAGGTAGGGGGCATCACTGCTCCCTACCTGACGCGGCTATCCCGAGTCTTCCTGCTGTTTGAGTAAGACCTGGCGATAGATGGCGCGGCCGGCTTCCTGGGCGGCCTTGCGGAGTTCGAGATCAGAATCACGCTCGACAATGGTCTGAAGAGGTTGGAGCGCATCGGCATCACCGAGAAGCGCCAATTCGTTTATGGCCTTCAAACGGATATCCCGGTTCTTGTCCTGCAAACGCGCGATGTGGTAAGCGACCAACCGTTTGATAGAAGCATTCATCATTCAGCCTTCTTGAAGGACGTGCGCTGAAATGGTTGTAATCATTAACAAGCTGATTATAGCAAGAGTTCGCCGGATGGGGGCGGTTCGACGCGACAAATTGACTATACTGGCGACATAAGAAGCACAAAGCTAAGATAGGTGCGGTTTGTACAATCCGGTGACGTTTTTGATTGCGTCGAGAGTGAGACTATGCTGATTACTCTGGTACATGTCCATGTGAAAACGGAACAGATCGCGGCGTTCATCGAAGCGACCATCGAGAATGCGCGGAACAGCGTGTTGGAGCCAGGGATTGCCCGGTTTGATTTCATCCAGCAATCGGATGACCCGACACGGTTCGTATTGATCGAGGTATTCCGGGATGCGGATGCGCCAAACAAGCACCGCGAGACGGCGCATTACCTGAAGTGGCGTGACACGGTAGCGGATATGCTGGCGGAGCCGCGCGTGGGCATACGCCACATCAATGTGTTCCCCGATGATGAGAAGTGGGGGTAAGCGATGCGTTTCGAGTTTGCGACGGCAACTCGTATTGTGTTCGGAGCTGGGGTCTTAAAGGATTTGGCGCCACTGCTGGCAGGATTCGGCAGGAAGGCACTGGTCGTCACGGCGCGTGACCTGGCGCGGGCTGTGCCGCTGGTGGAGGTACTTGATGGAGCCAGTATTCCGTACAGCCTGTATCGTACGAACGGTGAACCGAGCATCGACGATGCGCGGCGGGGCAAACAACAGGCGCAGGAAACCGGGTGCGATTTTGTGATCGGATTCGGCGGTGGAGCGGCACTGGATACAGCCAAGGCCATCGCAGCGCTACTGACGAACACGGGTGACCCGCTGGACTATCTGGAAGTGATCGGGCGCGGGCAGCCGATCCGAAATGCGAGCGCCCCGTTCATTGCGATCCCGACGACGGCGGGAACCGGATCCGAAGTCACCAGCAACGCGGTGCTGGCTTCCGAGGAACATCGGGTGAAGGTTAGTCTGCGAAGTCCGCTGATGCTGGCGCGGTTGGCGGTAGTCGATCCCGAACTGACGATTACGTCTCCGCCGCATGTGACCGCAGCAAGCGGGTTAGACGCATTGACGCAGGTGATTGAGCCATTCGTCAGCAACAAGGCGAATCCGATGACCGATTCGCTGTGTCGAGAAGCAATCCAGCGTGGGGCACGATCGCTGAAACGCGCGTATGTGAACGGACAGGATGTGGCGGCACGGGAGGACATGGCGGTCGTAAGCCTGTTTGGCGGATTGGCGCTCTCAAACGCAAAGTTGGGAGCGGTGCACGGGTTCGCGGGGCCGTTCGGGGGAATGTTCGATGCCCCGCACGGCGCGATCTGCGCGCGACTGCTGCCGTTTGTCACGCGGATGAATATCTGGGCCTTGCGCGCTCGACAACCGGAGAGCGCGACACTGACGCGCTATGCCGAGGTGGCGCGACTGCTGACTGGGCGCGGCGACGCGACTCCTGAAGAAGGGGCAGATTGGCTGCAGGGCCTATGCAGCGATCTGGAGGTTCCGCCGTTATCCACATATGGCCTGACGGAAGCGGATTACCCAGCCATGATCGAGAAGGCTTCTGCTGCCAGTTCGATGCAGGGGAATCCGATCAAGCTGACGGCGGACGAAATGCGAGAGATTCTGGCTCAGGCGAGCTAGATGAGAAGCGATTGAAGCGTCTGGCGGGGTGGGCATATAATTCCGTGCGCGTGTCCGTGCAGTGAAAAAGGTGCGGTATGGATATTTTCGGGGTCGGCGGGGCGGAACTGGTCGCCATTTTCCTCATCATGCTGGTGGTGGCGGGACCAAAGCGGATGATCCAGTGGGCGTACATCGCCGGAACGTATGCCGCCAAACTCCGGGCGATGTGGGCGGAGGCGATGACTTACGTTCAGAAGGAGTTTGAGCAGGCGGGGTTGGATGTAGAACTGCCGAAAGAGCCGCCAACACGCGGGAGTCTGACTCGTGAACTCAGCAAGCAGGCGGAGAAGATCGCGGCTCCGGTATCTAAACCGCTGCAAGATACTTTAGAAGAAGTTAGCACTGATCTGAAGAAGGCACAGACTCCGAGAGGATCTACGGATGGCAGCGGTTCAAAGGTTACGCCGACGGCCAAGACTCCGGCACCGAATGGATCAGGCGACCTGGGAACCTGGTCAGGAGATGGCAGCGCGGATTCGCCGGGTTGACGATGAGAAGAGGATTAGACGTTCCGGATGCAGGTTGGAGGGGAAATAAGTTCATGTTTACGCGACAACTCACGATTGTGATTCTGATGGCGTTTCTGGTGATCGGATTGGCGTCCGCTCAAGAGAACGCGGCGGTCATCGCGCCTCGAGCCTGCGCGGCTCCGGGAACACTGACGATGTGGGTATGGGACGAGAACTGGGCTAAAGTGATCGGGGCGTCAATCGAGGATTGGAAGGCGCGGTTCTGTCCAGGGGCGGAGGTTGATCTTCAGGTGCAGCCGTGGGAGCAGTACTGGGATTTGCTGAAGACGAACGCGGCGGGTGGAAATCTGCCTGATGTGTTCAATATGTCGCAGGATCGGTTCTACTTTTATGCCAGCAACGATGTGCTGCTCGACCTGGAGCCGTATCTGGATGCGGCTGGCATCGATCATTCGGTGTGGGGATCGGGCATGATCGACCCGTACCGGTGGGGTGACGAAAACGATTTGTATGCGACTCCGGTGAACTGGGACACCATCGCCATTTTCTACAATAAAGACTTGTTCGATGCGGCGGGAATTCCATATCCGACTGCAAACTGGGATTGGAATGGATTCGCGGCGGCGGCAGCAGCACTGACCAATCCGGCCAGCGATGTATACGGGGCGGCAGTGTACTCGGAATACCAGGCGGGTTATCCGAACTGGATTGCTTCGACGGGCATTCCACCGATTGTGGGGGCAGGGCGGACGCAGTGTACACTGAACCAGCAGCGGAGCCTGGATGCGCTCAACTTCCTCAAGGGGCTGTACGACCGGGGTTATATGCCAGGCGTATCAATCATGGGCGGCGCGTCGGCAGACGACTCGTTCAACTTCTGGCTGGCGGGCAAGCTGGCGATGGTCAGTGCGGGGTCATGGAAGCTGCCTTCGGCGTTGGAGCAAGCTACTTTCCGGTGGGATGTAGTGCAGCTTCCGAAGAATCCGGATACAGGCCGGAGCCGCTCAATTGTGCATTCGGTAGGGTATGTGGCATCGGCTAATTCGGCCAATCCTGATTTGGCGGCTAATCTGATCTTATACCTTTCGAGTGATGATGGGCAGCGGTACTTCGCGGAGGCGGGTGGCGTCGCGCCGGCCAATCCAAGCGTGCAGGATAGATGGATCGAGTCGTTCGGCACGACTGATGTGAACATTCATGCTTTCATCGATGCCACCCAAGATTCGCAAGGAGTGACGGTGTTCGATGAAATCTGGGATGCGGTCAATACCGATCTGGTTATCAATATCTTTGATCTGGGAATGTCGGTCGAGGATGCGGTGCAGCAGGCCTGCGATATCGTCAATGCGGAACTGCCGAATGTGCGTTGAGGCGTGAGTCGAGGCTCATCTGATCCAGATGGCGAAGGTTGGTGTGTAGAGAGCAGGGCGCGGCAGGCCGCGCCCTGCTCATAACGGGAAGAATTCAGATACGAACGATTCCTGCACGGGCGACCCGCCGGGTCACCGCTACGATGATTCGCCTTTGATTGGGTTTTCCTATCAGTCTGGAAATGCTGTTGTATTCCTCAAGACTTCTCAATTGGCTGGGATGCAGCCGTGATGATGAACTTTCTACTCAATCGGTTGGGGCGAACACCGCTTTCCAGACGGCGGGCACTGTGGGGGCTGGCATTGGTCGCTCCCAACGTGATCGGGCTTATGGTATTTTTCGGATTGCCGATCCTGAGCGCGTTCGCGACTTCGCTGGTTGAGTGGAACGGGATCAAACCGCCGGCAGCAGCGGGGTTGAGCAACTTCGAGCGGTTGTTCAGCGATCCAGCCTTCTGGCAGGCGGTGGGGAATACGTTCCGTTTGCTGATCTTTGCTATTCCGGCGGGGTTTGTGTTGTCGTTGGGGGCGGCGGTGCTGCTGAACCAACGGCTGCAGGGACGGGGACTGTTTCGGACGATCTACTTTCTGCCGGTTGTGACGTCGACCGTGGCGGCGTCGATTGTATGGACGTGGATTTTTCAGCCGCGCTATGGATTGGTCGGCAACCTGTTCGCGGGGCTGGGGCTGCTGGATACGAACTGGCTGACGCGGCCTGATTTGGTGCTGATTCCGATTGGGATCGTCATGGTGTGGCAGCGGTTGGGATTCGACATGGTGCTGTTCCTGGCGGGATTGCAGGCGATTCCGCGCCGGCTGCAGGAAGCGGCTGTAATCGATGGAGCGAACCGGTGGCAGCGGTTCCGACATGTGACGCTACCGCTGCTTTCGCCGACGATCTTCCTGGTGCTGGTGCTTTCGACGATCAGCGCTTTCCAGGTGTTCGATCAGGTGTACATCATGACAGCACGGGTGACGCGGGGTGGGGTGGGTGGCAGCGCGGCGACGCTGTCGTACTTCCTGTATGAGAGCGGATTTTCCCGGTCGGAGTTCGGCTATGCGTCGGCCATCGCATTGGTGCTGTTCGTGGTGATTCTGGCATTCACGGCCTTTCAACTGCGCTTGCAGCGGCTGTGGGTCTACTATGAGTCGGAAGCGGAACGATGACACGGGCTGAGCGACAGCCTCGCTACCTGGAGCTTCCGTTGGCGCTGAAGGCGCTGACGTATGTGATTCTCGCGGCGGGAGCGGTGTTTATGGCGCTGCCATTCGTGTGGATGGCTTCGACCGCATGCAAGTCGCCACCGGAACTGAGTACGCTGCCAATCCACTGGATTCCGCGAGAGCCGGCGTGCCTGGAAAACCTGAAGGCGCTGTACGAGACGTCGCCGAACTTCAACCGGTATCTGCTGAATTCGGTGCTGGTGACGATAGGGCGGACGCTGGGGCAAGTGATCACGTGTTCGCTGGCGGCGTATGGCTTTGCTCGTTTTCAGTTCCCAGGGCGGAATGTATTATTTGCGCTGTGTTTGGGCTTGCTGATGGTTCCGTTCCAGGCAATTCTGATTCCGGAGTATTTTCTGCTGCGCGATCTGGGGTGGTTGAACACGTTTTTGGCGTTGATCATACCGGGGACATTCAGCGCATTTGCGATGTTTCTGCTGCGGCAGGCCTTCCTGCAAATCCCGCTGGAGATTGAAGAGTCAGCGATGCTGGATGGCGCGAATCCGCTGCAAGTCCTGTGGTACGTAACGCTACCGCTGTCGCTGCCAGCGCTGGCGGCGTTCTCGGTCATCACGGTGCAGGCGGCCTGGAACGACTTTCTGTTTCCGCTGGTGGTTGCCAATACGCCGGATACGCGCGTGGTGACAATTGGGATCAGCTTGCTGCAGGGGCAGCGCAATACCCCGTGGAATCTGCTGATGATGGGATCGCTGCTGGCGACGCTGCCGATGCTGGTGCTGTTCGTGGCGCTGCAACGCTACTTCATCGAAGGCGTCAGCATGGCGGGCCTCAAGCGTTAGGTTTCCTCGTTCAAGACATGTCGTATCTCGGCAGCCATGTGATGGGCGCGAGGTGGCGCATCTCCAATGTAGGTGCTGGCGTCCATTAGTTCGCGTAGTCGCG
>CAZKXW010000023.1:11145-28415 GCA_964556745.1 uncultured Anaerolineaceae bacterium | reverse complement strand
TCGGCAGCAAGCAGTGCAACCAGGGGGTTGGGTTCGCCGGACTGTACTTTATCCCAGGCGGCCAAGCTGTGCTGGCGGATGATTTCGTGCATGTGCTGACGATCCGCGCCAGAGCGAACTGTCTCCATGAGCAGACGCTCGGTAGCGGCAAAGATGCCATAGATTTCCAGGTTGCGCTGGATGGCCGGGCGGTTCAGACGCAGACCGTTCAGGATGCGCTGCATCCGCTGGAGGAGTTCATCGGCGGCAAGGAAGGCTTCGGGCAAGATCAAGCGGCGGTTGGCGGAGTCGTCCAGCGTGCGTTCCAGGAGACTGTGGGCGGCGTTGTCCCAGGCGACACGGGGGAGAGCGGCGAGATAACGGGCGAGGCTATCGATGTTTTCGGCGTGGATTGGGTTGCGCTTGAAGGGCATGGCTGATGATCCGACCTGGGACGCGCCAAAGGGTTCGGCCCATTCGCCGAAGAGGGGTGATTGCAGAAGGCGTAAGTCGAAGGCGAAGCGGTAGATCGTCAGGGCGAGTCCGGCCAGGGCATTAAGGATGTCCCAATCCTGGCGGCGCGGATAAGTCTGGGTAGCGATGGGGTAGGCAGGCAGATCGAGGGTCTGCATAATGCGGCTTTCCATCTGCTGGGGGGTGAGCGACGTGTGGGCGAGGAGTTCATGATAGGCGGCTGCTGTGCCAACCGCGCCCTTGAAGCCTTTGCCGCGAACGGCACTCAGGTTCGTTTGCAGCGCACGGTAGTCCTGAAGCAAGTCCTGAGCGGTGACGGCTAAGCGATAGCCGATGGTGGTAGGTTCAGCGGGCTGGAGATGGGTGTAGGCCATACAGATGCTGTCGGCTTCGGCGTCGATGAGATCGGCGAGACAGGCCAGGAGAGGCGACATCTGCCTGACCAGGAGGCGCAGGCTTTCGCGGAGTCGCAGGGCGTCGGCGTTATCTTCAATGTCCATGCTGGTCGCGCCGAGGTGGATGATGCCGCCTCCGACGGGACACTGCTCGGCATAGGTACGAACTTCGGCCATGAGGTCGTGGCGGATTTCGGATTCGATCTGGCCAGCGCGTTCGAGATCGATGTTATTCTGGTTCTGGCGAAGGTCTTCGACCTGTTCACGGTTGACCAGCCCGGCCTGCATCTGGGCTTCAGCCAAAGCGACCCAGATGCGCCGCCAGAGCCGCCGCTTATTCTCCTCCGACCAGATGCTCCGCATAGCATCAGAACCATAGCGCCAGGTGAACGGACTGAGAAAGGTGTCATGAGAAAAGGTTGACGCCATGCAGACTCCTGATTATCGGTGCTCATTGTCGAAATGCTGATGGATGATACCCGATGGGTATCGGTAGTTCACAATGTCCATTCCAGTCTTTCCTGCTAAGATATGGAAAGGATAGTCTTCTCGCAGTTCATGTTGCCGTCAGGTTCGCAATGAATTCCCTCGCCAAGCTCAGCCAACGTCTCGATGTCTCGAATTCACTGGTCTCGGTAGGACTGGACAGCGATATGCGGTATATGCCGCGCCAATTTCGCGACGATCCGTTCCCGCAGTTCGCGTTCAATCGGTGGGTGATCGAGGAAACGCATAATTTTGTCAGCGCATTCAAGGCGAATACAGCTTTCTATGAAGCCCGAGGGGACCGGGGCTTGAGCGAACTCAAGATGACGATTGACTATATCCATGAACGTTACCCGGACATCTTCACGATCTGCGACGCGAAGCGGGCTGACGTAGGTTCCAGCAACCTTGGTTATGTGGAAGCTATCTATGACTGGTTAGGTTTTGACGCGGTGACGCTGCATCCCTATCTGGGACGTCATGCGCTTCAGCCGTTCCTGGATCGCGCTGACAAAGTGTCAATCATCGTATGTCGCACGTCGAATCCGGGGGCACGCGAAATTCAGGACATCGATGTGGGGGGGCGGCCACTGTGGCAGCATCTGGCCGAAAAGGTGTCCAAGGAATGGAATACGAACGACAACTGTATGTTGATCGTTGGGGCGATGGACGCGCAGGAGTATCATGCGATGCGGGCATTGATCGGCGAGATGACTATCGTGATTCCTGGGATCGGGACGCAAGGTGGAGCCATGCAGCGGATTGTCGAAGCGGCGTTGAATTCGGCGAAGCGGGGCGTTCTGGTCAATTCGGCTCGGAGCGTGATCTTTGCTGATGATCCAAGCGCGGTAGCCAAGCGGCTGCGTGATGACATCAATATTTACCGCAAAACCTAGAGCCTGTTATGCGCTCTGGCGCAGGCTTTCTGTCTGATCCTCGGTTCCCTCTCCACTTGATCTCGTTCGGGGAGACTTCGCACGTGAGGCCGGATCGAGGGGAAAAACCGCACAAAAGGTTCAGAACACATATTCCTTCTGACGGTACTCCGACAAACGTCAAATTAATGACAGATTAGGTTGTATTTGTCGGTGAGTCAGCGCACCGCTATAATGTGCATTCCCTGATTAGGGATGCTGGTTCATTTTGAGTTTGTCCAAAGGAAAAAAAGATGAAGAAGGTTTCTGTGTATCTGATGATGTTGGTCTTGATCCTCGGCGCTGGCTTGTCGGCTACGGTGGCACAGGATGCAGGCGGGATGATGACCGAAGTGGGGCCTGGAGAAGGGGCAGTCGATATTGTTGCCTGGCCGGGTTACATTGAACGCGGCGAGACCGATCCGAACTTCGACTGGGTGACCAGCTTTGAGGAAGCGACTGGCTGCATGGTCAACGTGAAAACGGCAGCGACTTCGGACGAGATGGTTGCTCTGATGAATGAAGGCGTGTTCGACCTGGTGACGGCTTCAGGCGATGCAAGCCTGCGTCTGATCTATGGTGGCCGCGTGCAGGCGATCAACCCCGAGCTGATCCCCAGTTGGAGTACGGTGGACGAACGGCTTCAGAACGCGGCGTGGCATACGGTTGATGTGGACGGCGACGGTACGGCTGAACACTATGGTGTTCCGTACCAGTGGGGGCCGAACGTGCTGATGTACAACACGGAAGTGTTCCCGGAAGCTCCAACGAGCTGGAGTGTGGTCTTCGAGGAACAGACTCTGCCGGACGGCCAATCGAACAAGGGGCGTGTTCAGGCCTATGATGGCCCGATCCACATCGCGGATGCAGCTCAATACCTGATGTATCACAACCCGGAACTGGGCATCACCGATCCCTATTCGCTCGACCGTGACCAATTCAATGCGGCGCTCGATCTGCTGAGGCAGCAGCGCGAACTGGTAGCGCGTTACTGGCACGATGCGTTCGTTCAGATGGATGACTTCACCAACGAAGGAATCGTGGCATCAGGGTCATGGCCGTTCCAGGTTAACCTGCTTCAGGCTGGCGGTCAGCCGATTGACAGCGTGGTTCCGGTGGAAGGGGCGACGGGCTGGGCGGATACGACGATGATGCACGTTGATGCACCGCACCCGAACTGCGCCTACATGTGGCTAGAACACTCGATCAGCCCCAAACTCCAGGGAGACCTGGCAGCGTGGTTTGGCTCGGTTCCGGCGGTTCCGGCGGCATGCACTGGCAATGAACTGCTGACAGACACTGGCTGCGAGACGAACGGCTTCAATGATTTCGAGAAGATTCGTTTCTGGCGCACGCCGATTGCGGAGTGTGGCGATGAGCGCGGCGCGGTGTGCGTGCCGTACTATGAGTGGGTCACGAGCTATATCGCGGTGATTGGCGGCCGCTGAAGGCTCTCACAGGATGGGCTGATCGTGTTCAGCCCAGTATGACTTGGATTGCGAATGGGACGCTTGCGCCGCGAGTCGGCGCGGCGTCCCATCTTCATATTCTAGGGTATCGATGCCGAATAGAGGTTTGATCATGGACTACCAATTGTGGATTAATGGGCAGTGGACGGAGAGTCAGGGCGGTTCGCGGATGGCTATCGAGAATCCAGCGACGCGGGCTACCATCGGGCATGTGGTAGATGCCAGTCGGGCGGATGTGGATCGAGCGGTGCAGGCGGCGCATACCGCGTTTTACGATGGGCGCTGGTCAAAGTTGACCCCGGCGGAGCGCTCGTTGGCAATCTGGAAGCTGGCTGATCTGCTGGACGCGCGCAAAGAGGATTTTGCGAAGGCCGAATCCGAAAATACGGGGAAGCCGTACCAACTCGTCAGTCTGGGGGGCGATCTGCCGTTCTCGGTAGACAATCTGCGGTTCTTCGCGGCAGCGGCACGGGATACTCACGGGTATTCATCAGGCGAGTATATGAAGGGGTATACCTCGATCTACCGCCGCGAACCGGTCGGAGTGGTTGGGCAGGTGACGCCGTGGAATTACCCGCTGATGATGGCGATCTGGAAAATTGGGCCAGCGCTGGCGGCAGGCTGCACGATTGTGCTGAAGCCGGCTCCGTCCACGCCGATCACAACGTTGATGCTGGCGGAATTGATCCAGCAGGCGGGCATCCCGGATGGGGTGGTGAACATTGTAACAGGCGGCAATGAGGTTGGGCAGGCGCTGGTCGAGCATCCAGATGTGAGGCTGGTGAGCCTGACGGGTTCGACGAATACGGGTAAGAAGATCATGCGGACGGCGGCAGAGACGCTCAAGCGGGTGCATCTGGAACTGGGCGGAAAAGCACCGTTCATCGTGTTCGACGACGTGGATATTTCGGCGATTGCCGGATCGGCGGCATTCACCAGCACGGTGAATACCGGGCAGGACTGCACGGCGGCGACGCGCGTTTATGTCGAGTCGAGCCGGGTGAAGCAGGCGACAGAAGCGATTGTCGAGGCAATGCGGGCGGTGAAGATCGGGCTGCCCTATGACGATGGCGTACAGATGGGGCCGCTGATCTCTGGCGCGCAGCGGGAGCGTGTGGCCGGTTTCGTCGAACGGGCGAAGGCGGCGGGCGCGAAAATCCTGACAGGCGGTCGTGTGCCGGAGGGCTGGGATAACGGATATTTCTTCGAGCCGACGGTGATTGTAGATGCAGATCAGAAGGCCGAGATCATCCAGAGCGAAGTGTTCGGGCCGGTGCTGACGATCAGTACGTTCAAGGATGAAGGCGAGGCTGTTCACCTGGGCAACGATGTGAGCTATGGGCTGGCAGCATCGGTGTGGACGCGGGATATTGGCCGGGCGATGCGGGTGGCTGCGCAGCTTGAGTTCGGTACAGTGTGGATCAACGACCATATTCCGTTGACTTCGGAGACTCCGCACGGTGGGTTCAAACAGTCGGGGATCGGGAAGGATCTCTCAGCAGAGGCAGTATCCGACTACAAGATTACTAAGCATGTCATGGTCAAGAATGCGTGACGAAGATGGCTGCACAAACTAAGCAATCGGTGGCGGTACGACTGGTGGATGTGTGCCGGTATTTCGGCGATGTCAAAGCGGTCGATCACGTCAGCCTGGATATCTACGACGGTGAATTCTTTTGCTTGCTGGGTCCATCCGGGTCGGGAAAGACGACATGCCTGCGGTTAATCGCTGGTTTCGAGCACCCCACCTCCGGCAGCATTCAATTACATGGCGAGGAGGTGGCAGGCGTGCCGCCGTATGAGCGCGATGTGAATACGGTCTTTCAGGACTATGCGCTGTTCCCGCACATGAGCGTAGGCGACAACGTGGCCTATGGGCTGATGATCAAGAAAGTGCCCAAAGTCGAACGGCAGCGTCGCGTGTCTGAAATGCTGGAGATGGTGCGTCTGCCTGGAATGGAGAAGCGCAAGCCGTCGCAGCTTTCCGGTGGGCAGCGGCAGCGGGTGGCGCTGGCGCGGGCGCTGGTGAACCATCCGCGGGTGCTGCTGCTGGATGAGCCGCTGGGCGCGCTTGACCTGAAGCTGCGCCAACAGATGCAGGTCGAATTGAAGGCGATTCAGGAACAGGTTGGCATCACGTTCATCTTCGTCACGCATGACCAGGAAGAAGCGCTGACGATGAGTGACCGTTTGGCGGTGTTCAATCACGGGCGGATCGAGCAGGTTGGGACGCCAGCGGATGTGTATGAGCGTCCAGCGACAGGATTCGTGGCCGGGTTTGTGGGAACGTCCAATCTGATCAGCGGGGCGGTCGCGGAAGCGATCACAGGGAACCGCCAGACGTTCACGGTGCGGCCGGAGAAGATACGCATGGTCGCGCCCGATCAAGCTGCCGAAGCGGGGATGACGAGCGCGCTCGGAAGAGTCCGCGATGTGGTATATCTCGGGATGAACACGCGGTATCTGGTCGAACTGGATGCGGGGGTTGATCTGACAGTCGTGCAGCAGAACCTGGAAGCGACCTCCATGGATGTGCTGTCTGCGAAGGGCAGCCGGGTGAAACTGATGTGGAATACGGCCAACAACCGCCCAGTCGAGGCGAGTGAGGAATAAGATTATGGCCGCTGCAAAGGCACTTGAGCGCCCTTCATGGCTGCGAAGGGTGGCGACGTATTTTTACCAGCGCCCACGGTTAACACTCGCGAGTTTGCTGCTGCTGCCGTTGGGATGGTTAGGCATTTTCTACCTGGGATCGCTGGTGGCACTGCTGATCCAGAGCTTCTTCCGGTACGATGGGTTCACCGGGCGCGTGGTGCGGACGTTAAGCCTGGAGACCTACCAGCAGCTTTTCCAAGCGTCGAACATCGATGTGATTCTGCGGACGGTGGCGATGGCAGTGGCGGTGACGCTGGCCTGCGCGGTCATCGCATTTCCGATTTCGTACTATATGGCGCGTTACGCCAGCTACCGGGTGCGCGGCGTTCTGTATCTGGCGGTGCTGCTGCCGTTGTGGTCGAGCTATCTGGTGCGGGTGTATACGTGGAAGATCATCCTGTCGCAGGAAGGCATCATCACCTGGTTCGTCAATCTGCTGGGTTTGAACTGGTTGTTGGATGCAGTGCTGGCGACTCCGGGAATCGGCGGGCGATCCCTGTCGTTTTCGTTCCTGGGGATGTTTCTGGTGTTCGTGTATATCTGGCTGCCGTACATGATTCTGCCGATCAATGCGGCGCTGGAGCGGGTTCCGAAGTCGGTGATTGAAGCATCCAGCGATCTAGGGGCGTCTCCGCTCTACACGTTCCGAAAAGTGATCCTGCCGCTGGCATTTCCAGGCGTGATCGCCGGATCGATCTTCACGTTCTCGCTGACTCTGGGGGATTTCATCGTACCCAGGGTCATTGGCGACTCCAGTTTCTTCATCGGGCAGTATGTGTATGCCCAGCAGGGGACGGCAGGCAATATTCCATTGGCAGCGGCTTTCACAGTGGTTCCGGTTGCGATCATGAGTGTGTATTTGCTGATCGCCAAGCGGCAGGGGGCTTTCGATGCGCTCTAGAGCTTCGGAATCGCCCCTACGCCAGTTCGTCAACTGGTTCTTCGGATGGTTCGGTCTGCGGGCCAGCGCTGGGTTCGGGCTGCTGTTTCTGCATTTTCCAATTGCGATCATCCTGTTGTATGCCTTCACCATCGAAGAAGCGTCATTTGTGTTCCCACCGCCGGGGCTGACCACCCAATGGTTCGGCGTGCTGCTGGAGCGCAATGATTTCTGGGAGGCGATGACGCTGTCGCTGCTGGTGGCGGCGGTGGCGACAATCCTGGCGCTGCTGCTGGGGACGCTGCTGGCGCTGGCGATCTACCGGACGAACTTTTTTGGGAAAGACGCGATCACACTGATGGTGATCCTGCCGATTGCGCTGCCGGGCATTGTCACGGGGATTGCGCTGCGTTCGGCGTTGAGCCTGACCGGGGTGAACTTCACTTTCTGGACGATTGTGATCGGACACGCCACGTTCTGCATCGTCACGGTCTATAATAATGTTGTGGCGCGGCTGCGGCGCACGGGTTATTCTCAGATCGAAGCGTCGATGGATCTAGGGGCTTCTCCGCTGCAAACGTTCCGGTATGTGATTCTGCCGAACATCGCCACCGCGCTGCTGGCCGGTGGGATGCTGGCGTTTGCGCTGTCGTTCGATGAGGTAATCGTCACAACGTTCACGGCGGGGCAGCAGCAAACACTACCAATCTGGATTCTCGACCAACTCACCCGTCCCCGTGACCGCCCGGTGACGAATGTGGCGGCTCTGTTCGTTATTATGGCGACATTCATTCCGATCCTGGTGGCGTATCGTTTCACCAATGAGCAGCGCGACTGATGTGAGAGATCAATTAAATGACTTATGTGATGGGGATCGATGGCGGCGGCAGCACAGTGCGGGCGGCTGTCATCGATTTGGAACTGCATATCTGCGGCGAAAGCGTTGGGACGACTGTCAATCCGAATCTGGTGGGACATAATGCCTCAGCGCGAACGATCCAAGCGGCGATGCGGGATGCCCTGGCGAAGGCTGGGCTGAAGACTGATGAAATCGCTGGTGTGGGAATCGGGGTAGCTGGAGCGGAGATGTGGTATGCCGAAGCGTGGCTGCGCCAAGTGATCGCTGAGGTCTTTCCCCACGCCCATGTTGTCCCCAGCGCGGATCACGAGATCGCGCTGGTGGGAGCGCATGGACAGCATCGAGGCATCCTGGTATTGGCGGGAACAGGCAGCCTGGCCTGTGGGGTGGGGCAGGAGGGCTGCTACCGTCTAGTGGGGGCGAAGGGCTACCTGCTGGGCGACGAAGGCAGCGGCTACTGGATCGGGTTGGAAGGGCTGCGGGCGGTGATCCGCGCTGCGGATGGTCGTGGCCGGAAAACGAAGCTGGTGGAAGCTATGTTGGAGCGGCTGGAACTGAAGGTTCCTGATGATCTGTTGGCTTGGCTGTACCAATCAAGCGGCAGTCGCACCCGCGACGTGGCGAAACTGGCCGACGTGGTGATGAAACAGGCGGTGAGCGGCGATGCGGTTAGTCAGGACATTGTGCTGCGGGCAGCGCAAGAACTGGCGCTGGCCGTTCGAGCTGTTCAGCTTATGCTGAAACGGGAAGCGCTGCCTATCGCATTTGCGGGCGGGCTGCTGACTCATGACACGCCGCTCAGCCACAGGCTGTGTGATCTGATCGGGTTGGCGCAAGCGCCGCAGCCTCAATATACGCCGGTGGTCGGTGGCGGGATTATGGCGCTGGAGGCTCTGGGACTACGGTCTTCCGGCCATTAGCCGCGCTTCTGCAGCAAGAACGTTGGAACGACCGAGCCACCTCCGGCAGTGACGTTCAACAGCGCGACCGACGACAACCGCGTCAAGCAGCCGTGGACAGTGTGTCCGTCGAAAACATAAGGGTTGGCGTCTACAAAGCGCGGGCTGATGTCGAGCCTGCCGTTGATATAGGCCGGGAAATCGCGATAAATGACGTTGACGCGCTCCTGCACGACATAGGAGTCGCCGTTGAGTGCCTGTTTGAGGGTGGCGTTCCAGTCTTCGGCAGAGGCTTCCCAACCGATGACGACACCTTTGCCGCCGTACTCGTCGTTGGGTTTGAGGACGAAACGATCCCGATTATCCGAAATAAATGGGACTAGATCAATCTCCTGACTGTGGAAGATTGTTTTTCGCTCGGTCACGCGGCGCGTCCAGGGAATGTGAGTGTCGATGGCGGCCTGCTGGCGGGCGTCGAAGAGGTGGTTGTTCCGTTCATCACTCATCAACGCGAGGCTGGCCTTTTTCGCCATGAGCTTGGCGCTGAATGAATTGGTCATATAGACCTTTTTATCGCGCACTGCCTGGACAATGGGGTTTTCCAATCCCATCTGATGAATGAGTTCGCTGCACAGCACACGTTTGTAGATCACGTCGATGCGGAAGTCGCCGGCCATGAGTTGACCGGCGCGGTATTCCAGGCCGCGTGGGTCAGCGAGGATAACCTTCATGCCGTGGCGCTCGAAGAAGCGCTGGATGATAGCATGTTCGTTCAGGGTGGGGACGTGGCCCCAATCGACAATAGCGACCTGGGGAATACCGTGTCCGCCCCAGTCCTTGTAGCCGCGCATGAGGACGGCCAAGAGCTTACCGCTCATGGGCATACTCTGGACGGCATAGTATTCCAGGAACTTCTTCATAGGTTCCAAGGTCATGAAGAGTTCGGAGAGGGCGTCTTCGTAGCCCATGCCAGCGGGAGTCTCGGCGTTGTACTCGACGAAGTAGAGCTGTTCTTCCGCAGCGTGGAAAAACGAGTCTAGGCGGGAGGTCGTCCAGGGGACGGCCGTGCCAATATCGACATTGAAGAGGGCTTCTTCGTAGGGTTCCAGGTCGAGTTGGGCGCGGAGATTGGCGTCTTTCGTGCAGCCTTCGTGCGCCCGCTGGAAGGCCTCCAGCAGGATTTCGGTCTCGCGCTTGAGATAGGCCCATTGTTCCAGCAGATAGAAATGGGGGCGCAGCACTGTGCAGAGCGGGCGATCTCCGAAGTAGAGTCCCTGCGGACGCAGACGCGCGTAGAGTTCGGCTGCGGTATCGGCAGCGACCTGGTCATTGAGCAGACTGTGATAGCGTTCGATTGCGTCAGCGGGCATCGCTCATCGGCCCTTCCTGGCGACCTGTCCTTTTGCCATTTTGCCCCAAGAATAGCGGCTGCGGGTTTCTTCTTTGGATTTCGCCAGACGGATGCACATGTCAGCCATGTGCGTAACCATCCAATCGAAGTTGACTTTGCCGAGCGAGTTGACATCCATGTCAGGAGCGGGGTTCATGAAGTCGATGGCGTAGGGAATGCCATCGCGGATGGCGAACTCGCAGGCGTTCATGTCATAGCCGAGCGCTTGGGAGAGGATGATGCTGTCGTGGATGAGGCGCTGCTCCAACGCTGGGGCGAAGCCGTGGTCGTTGTAGTAGACGGCTGCGCCGTGCTGTCCGGGCTTGTAGCGCATGACGTGGACATCGCTCTGGCCAAGGACGTAGCAGCGGGCATAGTCCTGCCATTCGATGAATTCCTGAAGCACCATCGTGAGCAGGCCGCTCTCGTTGTAGCGCCAGATCAATTCAGGCATGGAGTGAACGACGTAGACGCCTTTCCAACCGCCGCCGTGGGCGTCCTTTAGCACACACGGGAAACCTCCGACGAGAGCAACCATGGCTTCCCAATCTATCGGATACTTCAGGTTGCGGAGACTTTCGCTGTGGACAATGCCGGGGACGTAATCCTTGTTGGGGAGGACGAGGGTTTTGGGATGGGCTACTCCTAATTTCACGGCGAGAGAGGCGTCAAAGAACTTGTCGTCGGCAGTCCACATAAAGGGGTCGTTGACGACTTTGCTTCCCTGAAGGGCGGCGTTCTTGAGGTAGGAGCGGTAGTAGGGGACTTCATGGGAGATACGGTCTACGATGAGGCGGTAGGGACAGGGTTCGTCCATCATCGTGCCACCGACTTTGACGTACTCGGCAATCACGCCCTGATCTCGGCGATTGACTTCCTCGATGAAGGCTGGCGGCCATGACCATTCCCGACCGACAAATAACCCGACCCGCAGTGGTTCCTTTGGTTTTCCCGCCGCCATACGCTCACCTCTTCCTTGCTAAGCGTCCTTAAAATGGCGGCATTATACCGTCATCTGGCGATATTGTGCCAACGTTCAGTCATGGCCGCCGATGTACAACTGGATCATGCGCTGCCAGTAGGGCCAATCGTGCGACCAACCGTCCCATTCACGCAAGGCGTTGCCGATGCCTTTGCTCCACAGTACGCCGGAAAAGGCGCGGGCGCTGTCGATCAGGCGGTCATCACGCCCACTGGCGATGATGATGTCCATACCACGGAGCAGGTTGAGGCGGTGCGGATCGTGTTCATTGGCGATGAACTGCATTGGATTGTTGAAGTAGACGTTGTCGTCGCCATAGCCGCCGGTGAAGCCGCGAATGTCATACAGGCCGCTCATGCCGATGGCGCGACCGACGCGGTCAGGGTGCTTAAGCGCGAAGGACAGGGCATGGAAGGCTCCGAAGCTGGCGCCGACGGTGATGCAGAACGGACTGTTGTTCTTCGACTGCGAGAGCGGAATCACCTCATGGTAGACGTAGTTGTCGTACTGCGTATGCCGCCAGCCGCGCGCGTTGGGATGGATGCCCCAGTTGTACCAGCTTTCCGCATCGACACTATCCACGCAGTACATCTGGAGCCAGCCATTTTCTAGATGATCGCGCAGCGCCCACATCATGCCGCGGTCTTCCCATTCGTAGAACTTGCCTTTGGATGTGGGAAAAACGATCACCCGCGCACCGGCATGGCCGAAGATAAGCAGCTCCATGTCACGGTTTAAGGACGGACTGTACCAACGGTGGTATTCACGATTCATAGGTTGTTGATTCCGAAATTGTCTCAGGATTTCAAGGCTGCGGCAGCACGCACGGCACTGGCCGCGTTTAGGACACCAGCTCCCTGCTGTTCAGGCGCGTGGGGCAACAGGCGAGCCGTGGCGGTCAGCATATCGCGGATTTGGCGGGGCGTCAAACGCGGATTTGCCTGGAGCATCTGAGCGGCGACAGAAGTGACAATGGGCGCGGCGACGGAGGTCCCGTCAACGTGCTGGTGATGCCGATCAATGATTTTGTGGGCATGGAGACGCTGCTGAAGCAAGGTGTAGAGATGCTCGGTGTGTTCGGTGGTTTCCTGGCGCGTCAGGCCGAGTTCGGCATAGCCGCGCTTCAGCAGATCGACGAGGTGAGGTTCGGCGGGGTCGAGCAGTAGGGGGGCGAGCCAGCGGGCCTCGCGCTCGACACTCGAACCGGGCATGATCGGAGAGGCAACCCAGACGGCCGGAGCCAACAGGTCAGGTTTGCGACTGCCATCGTAGGAGCGGCCGAAATTATGATGATAGAGCGTCCAGCGCGATGAATCGATGGAGTTGTGGTCGTCGATGCCGCCGACAGTGATGGCATCAGCGGCACTGGCCGGGGGGAGAATGAACTCGGCGCTGCGGTTGCCCGCGGCGGTAACGACGGTGACTCCGGCGCGGGTCAGTTTGCGGATGGCGCGGTGGAGTGGGTGGTTGGGGTCGGCGGAAACGACATCGCCACCGACGGAGATGTTGACGAGGCGGACGTTGAACCGGCGATGGGTGTCGATGATCCACATCAGGCCACGGAGAATATCGGCTTCTTTGATATGGCCGCGGGGAGTGCTGACTTTCACCAGGACAAGCTCGGCGCCGGAGGCAATGCCGCGATAGGCACCGCCGGAAGTGCGGCCGTCGCCACAGGCGATCACGCTGGTCATCTGACCGTGCCAACTCAGGTCGCTGGTCTCGAAGCCGTCGGGCTGCTCGAGGACGCGGTTGGTCGAGGCATCGACGTGGACGACAATGCGACTCTGAATGTCCGGGTGAGGATAGTAGCCGGAATCGAGGAAGGCGATGACCACGCCGCGGCCGTCATAGTCGGAGAGCGCACCGGTGCGATCCGGGGTAGACAGCAGCCGCGGTTGGTGATCCGGAGTAAAGGGATAGTTGGGTCGGAAAATGGGAACCGCCATGCGTATCACATGTTCGATGATGAGATGCTGCCGCGTCTAGCGAGTCGCCTTTTCTTTGGGCGGGGCCACCGCCAGAAAATCCACGGCGGCGCGGTCTACGTAGCTGGCGAGCAGTTCTTCGACTCGTTCAGGACTATCGGAGACCACGATCAGACCGACGTGGTTTTTCTTGTCCAACCGCCAAACAATCTCTGGATCGTTGTAAGCGGAGGTATCAGGATGTTCCTGTTTGGCCAGCAAGACCATTAAGCCGCCGTATTGGGCGCGTGGGGTCGGGGGTTGGTAAGTTTCTCCCCGGACGTCTGCTGTTTCAATGCGTGCCCATTCTGCCCAGAGATTCACGCCAGTGGCGGCCTCAACCATATCGGCGATGTGCGCTCCGCCGACGCGGGCAGCGACTTCCAGGAAGTAGAACTGGCCGCCGGCGCTGGCTTTGATGTACTCGGCATGGGTGACACCGCGCCACATCCCCAGTGTATCCACTACCCGGCTGTTGAGTGCCTTGAGGTCTTTCGAATCTTGCGACTCGGCGGGCAGCACACGGGTGGTAAAGATGCCACCTTCGTGATACACGCTCAATGGCGGGCGGCCATAACGCTGGACGCTGGCGAAGACGATCTTGCCATCCCAAATAAGGGAGTCAACATGGTAGACCTCGCCGGGGACGAACTGTTCCAGAAGAAAGCCGGACTGCTGGTCGCCTAACTGGTCGAAGGAGCGCCAGAGTTCTTCGCTGTTGTTGATTTTCTTGATGCCCATGGTGCTGGCTTCCGTGCGCGGCTTGAGTACCCAGGGCGGCGAGACACGCTCCATGTAGGCGCGGAGGCGGTCGTAGTTGAACACGGCGGTGAAATCAGGAACGGGAATGCCACCTTCGTGGGCCTTTTTCCGCATGGCGAGCTTGTCGCGGAAGTAGCGTGTGTGGGTCTGGCCGAGACCGGGCAAGCGGAGGTGTTCGCGCAAGGTGGCTACGTTCTCGACATCATATTCGTCCAGGGCGACGATATGGTCGATGTCCTGTGAGCGGAAGAGGTAGCTGACGGCGTTGATGACATCCTGCGTTTTGGAGAGATCGGGCATGAGGAAGACTTCATCGATGCTTTCGCGCGGCCATTTCTCGTTGGCAATCTTTTCTTCGGTCAGCAGGAGGACGCGGCAGCCTTCGGCTTTGGCCTGGCGCAGAAAAGCCTCGCCTTTGAAGTAGCTGGATACGCATAAGAGAATGGGTTGAGTGCCGTTCATAGCCTGTCCTCTGGGAGGCGCATGGTTGAGTGGAGTGATGATAGCATTGTGAACTGCAAAGGGCAAAGTCGGACATGAATCTGGTGATTTATGCTTGACAAGTGGGATCAAACGGGAGTACGATGTCGTTCGTTAATTTAATTAACAACTCTTTTGTTCTATTTTTCTCTTCTTCGATCTTTCCAAAAGTGAACCAGGAAGCCCTATGACCCGTTCTGCACAAGAGCGTCAGGATACGGAAGCCCTGGCGCTGCGCTTCATATCCGTGATTGAAGAGGCATTCAAGCGTCTTTCAGAAAGCCCGATACCGATGCCAAGCGTGATGAAAGAACTTAACTTCAATCAAATTCGCGCACTGCATATCTTACACCGCCAACCGGGTCTGGTTCAGAAGAATCTGGCGGATGGGCTGGGGATTACCCCAGCAGCGATCTCCACGGCGGTGCGTGAGATGGAAGGGATGGGATTAATCGAACGGCGGAGTGATCCCCACGATGCGCGATTGCTGCGTCTGTATCTGAGCGATTCGGCCAACGACATGATTAGACGAGCGCAGCTTATGCGCGTCGAGGCGGTGGCAAACCTGCTGCAAGCCTTACCTTTTGAGGAACAACTGCATATTGTCGAGGCGCTGGAAGCAGCGCTTCAAGCAAATTCCACTGCAAACATCTCCTCTGCTGGGCCGTGCTGAAAGCACGCGAACAACCCGGCGATATTCTTGATGGTGTTGTGACCACGGAGGCTCAACCAAACATGCAGGTTCAAGTATCTCAACAGCGAGGCAGTCGAAGACGTTCCCAATCAAGCGGTATGGGCGGACTAGGACGCGCGATTCGATACCTCGGCAAGCATCGCGGAACGACGGCTATCGCCTACATCGCACTGCTAGTCGCTACAGTGGCGCAGTTGGCCGTTCCGCAACTTGTCCAGAATATGATCGATGCTGTGACGAACGGCAAGTTCGCGGACATGATCCTGACGAATGTCCCGGCAGCATTCCAACAGTTGGCGGCCAATCAGCTTGGCAAATCTATCGATCAGCTCAAGCTGGACCAAGCCAATGCACAGAGCTTACTGGTGAATGCGGCGCTGTTCATCGTGGCCTTCGCGGTGATGCGCGGGGTGTTCTCGTTCGTGCAGGCGTACATGTCGGAAAGGGTTTCGCAGGGGATTGCCTTTGATTTCCGCAACGAGATTTTCTCGAAGATTCAACGGTTGTCGTTCACCTATCATGACCAGAACCAGACCGGGCAGTTGATGATCCGCGCGACGGATGATGTGGAAAAAGTCCGGTTGTTCATCGCGCAAGGTCTGGTTCTGGCCGCGCAGGCGTTCATCCTGCTGGGGCTGACGCTGCTGATCCTGCTAACCACCAACTGGCGGCTCACCCTGGTGGTGCTGCCGACTCTGCCGCTGGCATTGATCCTGTTCGTGATCTTCGGGGCAGTGAGCCAACCACTGTTCGTCAAAGTGCAGCAAAAGCTGTCCAATATGAATACGATCCTTCAGGAAAGCCTAGCCGGGATCAAGGTGGTGCGCGCCTTCGTGCGCGAGCCATACGAGCAGAAACGATTCGATCACGCTGCTGATGACCTGCTGGCGCAGAGTTTGCGGGTTAGCCGAACTTTCGCGTTCCTGTTCCCCGTGATCTTCCTGATCGCGCAGTTAGGGCAGGCGGGTATTCTGTACTTCGGCGGTAGCCAGATCATCAACGGAACGCTGCAATTGGGCGAATACCAGAAGTTCAGTTTGTACCTGATCTATGTGTTCTTCCCATTGGCGCAGTTGGGTTTCATCATCTCGCTGATGGCGCAGGCAGGGGCTTCATCGGCCCGTATCTTTGAAATCCTGGATGCCAAGAGCGATGTGACGGACAAGCCCGATGCTGTTGAACTGCCAGCGATCCAAGGGCGGGTCGAGTTCAAAGGAGTCAGCTTCCGGTACTTCGGCGGTACGGAGCCGGTGCTGAGGGATGTTGATTTGGTGGCGGAACCCGGCCAGACGGTGGCGCTGCTGGGGGCGACCGGCAGCGGTAAAACGACGATCATCAACCTGATCCCGCGCTTCTACGATGTCAGCGAAGGGGCGGTACTGATCGACGGTCACGATATTCGTGATGTTACGATGGACAGTCTGCGTTCGCAGATCGGGATCGTGTTGCAGGAGACGAATCTGTTCAGCGGGACGATCCGCGACAATATCGCGTTCGGACGACCGGATGCGACGCTGGATGAGGTGATCGATGCGGCAAAAGCGGCGGCAGCCCATGACTTCATCATGAGCTTCCCAGACGGGTACGACACGCCGGTGGGGGAACGTGGCACGACGCTTTCCGGCGGGCAGAAGCAGCGCATTGCCATCGCACGGGCGCTGCTGCTGAATCCACGTCTGCTGATCCTGGATGACTCGACCAGCAGCGTCGATCTGGTGACGGAGTACCGCATCCAGAAGGCGCTGGATAATCTGATGCGCGGCAGAACCAGTTTCGTGATCGCGCAGCGCATCAGCACGGTGCTAAACGCGGATCAAATCCTGGTGCTGGATAAGGGACAAGTGGTCGCACGTGGCACACATGAAGACCTGATGGAACAGAGCGCGATCTACGCCGAAATCTATCATTCGCAGCTCGTCGGTGATGTGGAACTTGAGGAGGCTCAGAAACCGCTATGATGGGAGGGCTGGGCGGCCCGCGCCGTC
>CAZKXW010000023.1:0-11135 GCA_964556745.1 uncultured Anaerolineaceae bacterium | reverse complement strand
GAGATTGACGAGGCAGAAGCTCTGGAAAGCTCACAGGAGGCACAGTAACGACTATGATGGGTGGTCTCGACGGCGCACGCCGTATTTTTGAACGCGATGTCATCAAGCCGAAGAATGTATCGGCGACTCTGGGGCGTTTCTGGGGATACTTCCGGCAGCGGTGGTTCGCGCTGGTGCTGGTCGGCGTCCTGATGGTGGTGGTGACATGGGCGCAGGTGGTCACGCCCAAGCTGATCGGTCAGGCGGTGGATTGCTATCTGGTGCAGGAGAATCCGTTCGCGGGGGCGGCTCCGGCGGCGATCCGGGATGATCCGTCTTTCCAGCGGACGCGCAACTGTTGGTACGACTCGACCGACTTCTCCACGCTGACGGAAGATACCGCGGTTCGTGAAGCTAAGATCAGTGGGCTGCTGGGATTGGCGGGGCTGCTGGTGCTGCTGTTCGTGGTTGGGGCAATGCTGCGCGGGCTGATGTTCTTTACGATGAACTGGGCAGGCCAGACGGCCCTGCGTCAGATCCGCGTCGATGTATTCCGCCATATCCACCGTCTGTCGTTGGGGTACTATGCGGAACGCGAGGCGGGGAATATCATGAGCCGCTTCACCAGCGATTCAGAAACCATCCAGCAGGCGTTGAGTTTTGCTCTGGTGAACGTCCTTAGTGGTGTGCTGCTGATCGTCTGGGTGATGGTCGAAATGCTTCAGACGAATGTACCCTACGCGCTTATCAGCCTGGCGGTCGTACCCTTCATGGTGTTAGCGACGACATACTTCTCTGGTCAGGCGCGGAAGGCCTTCCGGCGCAGCCGCGAGCAGATGGGCAGCGTGAATGCCAACCTTCAGGAAAGCATCGCGGGTGTGCGAGAGGTGCAGGCGTTCAACCGCGAGCAGGAAAACATCGAGCAGTTCGAGCGCACGAATGCGGCCAACCGCGATGCGAATGTGCGGGCGGCGGCATTCACCAGCGCGTTGAATCCGGTGCTGGAAGCGCTCGGCTATGTCGCGATTGCGATAGTAGTCGTAGTGGGCGGTCTGTCGATTCTTCAGAATCAGCCGCTGCTGGGCACGACGGTGATTTCGATTGGTACGGTAGTGGCGTTCCTAGGTTATGTTCAGAACTTTAACCAGCCGATCCAACAGATTGCGGTGCTGTGGACAAACATCCAGAGCGCGATTGCGGGCGGCGAACGCATCTTTAACTTGATGGATGTCCAGCCGGCGATTGTGAACAAACCGGATGCGCGGACGATGCCGGTCATCAAAGGCCACGTCGAGTTCCGGGGCGTGGAAGCAGAGTATAAGCCGGGCGAGCCGGTGCTGCGCGGTGTCGATATCGAAGCCCAGCCAGGCGAGACAGTAGCGATTGTCGGGCCGACGGGCGCGGGCAAGACGACCATCATCAATCTGCTGCCACGCTTCTATGATGTGTCCGGTGGCGCGGTGAAGATTGATGGGATCGATGTGCGTGATGTAACGATGGAGAGCCTGCGCTCGCAGATCGGGATCGTGTTGCAGGACAGCTTCCTGTTCTCGGATACGGTCATGAACAACATCCGTTATGGACGGCTGGACGCGACTGACGAAGAGGTCATGAATGCGGCCAAACTGGTGGCGGCGGATGGGTTTATCGAGCGGCTGCCGCAGGGCTACCAGACGGTGCTGGGGGAGCGGGGCAGCGGGCTGAGCCAGGGGCAGCGGCAGTTGATCGCTATCGCGCGGGTGGCCCTGATGAATCCGCGAATCCTGATCCTGGATGAGGCAACGTCCAGCGTGGATACCCGCACCGAACGGCTGATTCAGAAGGCGTTCGAGAAACTGCTGGAAGGGCGCACCAGTTTCGTCATCGCGCACCGTTTGAGCACCATTCGCAATGCCAAGCAGGTGTTGTTCCTACGAGATGGGCAGATCATCGAACGGGGCACGCATCAAGAGCTGCTGGAAAAACAGGGAGCCTATTACGACCTGTATATGAGCCAGTTCCGGCGCGAGGAAGAGTCTGAACCAACCACCAACGGGGCCAGCGCAGGGCGTAAGTCCACATTTCAACCTGTGACAGGCGCATAATCTGTCCGGGACTGGTACAATTCACAGCCGCCAACTCGACCAGTCGGCGGCTATTATGTTTCTAGGAGGGATCGTGCAGCGCCGGATCGTGGAGTGTGTGCCGAACTTCTCGGAGGGTCGCCGCCAAGAAGTGATCGATGCGATCGTCGAGTCGATCCGGGATGTGCGCGGCGTGCTGCTGCTGGATGTTTCCAGCGACTCGGATCACAATCGCTCGGTGGTGACATTTGCCGGAGAACCAGAGGCGGTGCTGGAAGGCGCGTTCGCCGGGATTCGGACGGCTGCAGAGAAAATTAACCTCGATAATCATCAGGGCCAGCACCCGCGTATCGGCGCGGCGGATGTAATTCCGTTCGTTCCCCTACAAGGCATAACACTGGATGACTGCGCAGTGATGGCGCGTAGGCTGGGTCAACGAGTCGGCGATGAACTGGGCATACCGGTATACCTGTACGCCCATGCGGCGACACGACCAGATCGCCAAGACCTCCACGCGATTCGGCGCGGTGGGTATGAGGCTCTCAAGGTTGCGGTGCTGACTGATCCCAACAAGCAACCGGACTTCGGTCCGTCCCGGTTGGGGACGGCCGGAGCGACGGTCATCGGGGCGCGTGTGCCGCTGGTAGCGTTCAACGTCTTTCTGACGACTGACGATGTTCAGATCGCGCGGCGTATCGCAGCGGCAGTTCGTCATTCATCGGGTGGCTATCACTATCTCAAATCGCTGGGATTTTTGGTGCGGGGGCGGGCACAGGTGTCGATGAACTTCACCGATCCGACACGAACGCCGATTGCGCGGGTGGTAGAGACGATCCGACGAGAAGCCGCCCGCTACGGGGTAAGCATTCACCACACCGAGTTGATCGGCCTGATCCCACAAGCGGCTGTATTGGATGCTGCGCGCTGGTATCTGCAACTGGATGCGCTGCGTCCGGGCCAGGTTCTCGAAACGGCGCTGCGGACGGCACTGGATGCACACCCAGAATAAGATCAACTCATTGGAAATGACATTCGCGCGCATATTTGAGGAGAATTGGTTATGACCCCCCGCACCAAACCGGATCAGACTGAATACACGGCCTGGACTCTGCTGACTCGTTCGCCAATTCGTTTTCATCTGCTGCTGTTCCTGATTGCCAGAACGGTGATCAACAGCGGCTTCCGCATGGTGTATCCGCTGCTGCCGGTGTTTGCTCGCGGGGTGGGGGTCGATCCGTCACAAGTGCAGTTAGCGATCTCGGCGCGGTCAGCTGTTGGACTGCTCAGCCCACTGATCGGCTCGGTTGGCGATCAATGGGGGCGCAAGCGGGCGATGCTGACCGGGGTTGGGTTGTTCGTGGTAACGATGGCGATGGTGTTTATCTGGCCGACCTATATGATGCTATTCATCGCGCTGTTGGCGACGCTGGTGTCGAAGATGTTGTTTGATCCGGCTACCTATGCGTATCTGGGCGATAAAGTGGACTATCGCCAGCGCGGGCTGGCGGTGGGAATATCGGAATTTGGCTGGTCAGGGGCATTTCTGATCGGGATTCCCATTCTGGGGTGGCTGATCGAACGCGGGGGATGGACGACGCCGTTCCTGGCGCTGGCACTGGTCGGCGTGGGCATTGGCATTCTGGTCTGGCGGACGCTGCCGCCTGACCATCCCTCAGAGGGTAGCCGAACCAGTTTGCTGCGTGGAGCGCGGCAAGTGCTGACCGATCCGGTCTCGCTGGCGGGCATTGGCATTGGCTTCTGCATCAGCGCGAGCAATGAAGTGGTCAATATTATCTTCGGCGTATGGATGGAAGACGCATTTGCTGTGCAGTTGGCGACACTGGCGATTGCCTCGGTCATCATCGGCGCGGCGGAACTGGGCGGCGAAGGGCTAATTGCCGGATTTGCGGATCGTATTGGCAAACGGCGGATTGTAGGAATTGGGCTGGCCTTCTATGCGGTCAGCAGCTTTCTTCTGCCGGTTTTGGGAGCAAGCCTGGAAGGGGCGCTAGTGGGTTTCTTTCTATTCTATCTGGGCTTTGAGTTCTCGCTGGTGGCGACGCTGCCGCTGCTCACGGAGTTAGCGCCAAATGCCCGCGCCACACTCATGTCGATGAATGCGACCGGGCATTTGCTAGGGCGGTTGATCGGATCGCTGGTTGGCCCAGCACTGATTGTCTCAGGGTTGGGGGCGAACGCGGCGCTGGCCGGTATCGTCAATCTGGTTGGGCTGGCACTTCTGATTTTCTTTGTGTATGAGAAAACGGCTGCTTCTCACTAGGACGCTTCACCCGATGAAAAGCAGCGGACTGGGATTCTGCGTGAGGGTCGGAGAGCCAACAGTACGCCCAGGCTAATGAGGAGTCCGCCAATCCAAAGGGACGGGGTGAGCGGCTGGCCGATCAATACCCCGAGGATAGCTCCGACAAGCGGTTGCGCGAAGAAGCAGAGCGAGGCGGTGGAAGCATCCACGAGCGCGAAAGCACGGTTCCAGAGCCACATAGCTCCTGCTGTTGAAATGACACCCAGGTAGAGGATGCCCAGCCCGGCCAGCGCATTGATGCTGCCGACGGGACGCCTGGAACTTTCGAGGGCTGCGGCGGGAATGGTCAGCAGGAGACCGCCCAGGAAACCGACCAGCGTCACGATGAGGGTATCGACCTGAGCGCTGACTTTCCGTACCAAGACGGAATAGAGGCCCCAGGTGATGGCTGCGGCAGCCAGAGCGACATTCCCCCGAAAGGCTGCCGAACTGAAATCGATCTGGGTGGGGTCTACGATGATCAGCACACCGATGGATGCCAGTAGGACGGCTGTGATCCGCTGAAGAGTGAGCTGCTCTTTCAAGAGCCGGGCGGCAAAGACCAGAATGAACGCTGGTGCGGCGCTGGTGATGAGCGCACCGTTGACGGCCGTCGACTCATCCGTGCCGACAAACTGCGCTCCCACACTGATTCCAAAACCCAGAAAGCCAACTCCCATCAGGTGGAACAACTCAACACGTGAAGGGCGGCGTAACTGGGATCGACGGGTATAGACCAGCAGAGCCAGTACGATGGCTCCGAGCATCAACCGGATCGTCAGTAGTAGGAAGGGGGGCACAATGGGCAACACCAGATCGGAGACGATGTACATGCCGCCCCAAATGGCGGCTGCCAACAGCCCATAGAAGATTCCGCGCTGGGATATGGTCATCTCGGTTCAGCTTTCGCTCGAGAGGTTGCGTGTTTTACTTGTCGGTTTTCGTAGTGCATGGTATTCTCGTCCGATCTTGCAGTCTGTACCTTCTGCCCTGAATACATGTGCATAATTTTAGTTGAAATGCCGGTTGGAAGGGCAGGGACTGCTGCACAGAATAGTTGGTCGTAGTCGTTCGTACAATTGACGGAGATGGCTTATGAAGTCGAAACGCTATGTTGTCCTCGTTCTCTTGACCGTTCTTGCGCTGACTTTGAGCATGGGGCTGGCTAAGGCTCAGGATGCCAAGGTCATCAAGATCGCGTCCCAGACCCCGCTGTCAGGACCACAGTCCGCGTTGGGGTCCAGCATGAGCAATGCCATCGCGCTGGCGGTGGAACAGCTCTCCGGGCCGTTGACGGAAATGGGCTATACAGTCGAGTATGTCCCGTTTGACGATCAGGCGACCCCAGACGTGGGTGTTGCGAATGCCCAGAACTTCGTCCAGGACCCCGCGATTCTGGCGGTCATCGGCCACCTGAACAGCGGCGTGGCGATCCCTTCGTCGGAAGTTTACAACCAGAACAATCTGGTCATGGTCTCGCCGGCAAACACCAACCCGCGCGTGACTGACCGCGGTCTGCAAGTTGTCAACCGTATCTGCGGTCGCGATGACCTTCAGGGGCCGACGGGCGCTCGCTTCCTGGCCGAATTGGGCACGGTGAGTTCGGTGTATGTGCTGCACGACACCACGGCCTATGGCGAAGGTCTGGCGACCTTCTTCCGCGCCGAAGCTGAAGCATTGGGACTGACTATTCTGGGCTTCGAAGGGACGACGGAAGCTTCCAACTTCGATGGCATCATCACTCCGATCCTGGCGCTGAACCCGGATGCGATCTACTTCGGTGGTATCTACTCACAGAGCGGTATCTTCATCTCGCAGGCTCGCGCCGCGCAGTATGCTGGTATCTTCATGGGTGGAGATGGTTTCGACTCGTCGGAATTCGCACAGTTGGCTGGCGAAGCTGGCGTGGGAACCTACTACACATCGGTTGCCGCTCCAGCCTCGAACTTCCCCGATGCGGCCAAGTTTGTTGAAGACTATATGGCTAAATTTGGTGAAGACCCGCAGCCGTTCGCCGCGCAGGCGTATGACTCGACTGCGCTGGTGCTGAAGGCCATCGAAAAGGCCGCGATGTATGCTGGCGATGTCCCCTCGCGCTCGCTGGTGGCGTCGGTGGTTCGGGATACGACCGACTTCAAGGGTATCACAGCCACCGTGACCTTCGATGCGATTGGCGATAACGTGAGCGGCCAGTATTTCATCCTTCAGGTGGGTTCGGGTGATCCGGCTCAGTGGGGCGCCAATCCTATCGTCCAGACGATCAATCTGCCGTCGCCCTACAGCGCCTTCGAAGCGAATCTGATGGGCAGCTAGGCCGGAGTTGAGATTTGTTCATGGGCGGCGGCACTACTCCGTGCTGCCGCCTTTTTGGGTCACAGGTTCGGAGCGTTCCGCATGATTTCTCCCCGTTCCCTTACAGACTGGCTCTACCGGTTTGTCGCTTTTCCCATCGGTCAGATGCTTGTGTTCATCGTCGGTTCGGTTATTGTTCTGACTGTGCTGGCGTATGGATTGGCAGTTCTGTTTCCAGAACCGCGCACTGGGATCATTATGTCCGATCAGATCGGACGCCAGTTACCCAATATGATCGTCGCAGGGATTACCATCGGTTTTGTTTATGCGATGATCGCGTTGGGGTATACCCTGGTTTATGGCGTACTGAAGTTCATCAATTTTGCCCACAGCGAAATCTTCATGTTTGGTTCGGTTATTGGTTATGAAGTGATGGTTCGGATCAGCGAAGCTGGATATATCGGTTCGTGGAGTCCGTTCTTGCTGGTGGCACTGATCGTGATTCTGTCGATGTTGGGGGCCGGACTACTGGCCGTGTTGATCGAACGCATTGCTTACCGTCCTTTGCGCGGCGCTCCGCGTCTGGTTCCTTTGATTTCCGCGATTGGTGTGTCGCTGCTGCTCACCGACTTGGTGCGCGCGTTCGAGGCGATCACCCGTAACGAATTCAATTTGACCTATCCGAGAAATGAAGTTGCTGCCTTAGGTGGCAATGTGCAGCTTTTGATTAGTGATCTTCCGACGAATATTCGCGTCACGTCGATTATCGTCATCATCGGCGCAGTGCTGATGCTGGTTGCGCTGAACTACTTTGTCAATGGAACTAAACTGGGACGTGGCATCCGCGCGGTTTCGCAGGACATGTCTACCGCGGCATTGATGGGCATCAATGTCAATTTAATGATCTCGCTGACGTTCTTTGTTGGCGGGGCATTTGGCGGCGCTGCTGGTTCATTATTCGGTTTGAACGTCGGCACCGTCACACCGTTCGTTGGTTTCATCCCCGGAATCAAGGCTTTCACGGCGGCAGTGCTGGGCGGGATCGGCAATGTGACAGGCGCGTTATTGGGCGGCCTGGCACTCGGTCTGATTGAGTCCTTCCTGAATGGCATCCTCGTATACTTCCCGGCGCTCGGTCAGCGGTACACCGATATTTTCGCGTTTTCGGTGCTGATCCTGATCCTGATTTTCCGTCCGAGCGGTCTGTTGGGCGAGCGTGTGGACGAGAAGGTGTAGGTCAACATGACAGCCAAAACCAAATCACCTCGGCAGTCCTTGCCGCTGCTCAATGTGCTTGACAATGTGCGTGAGGCTCTGCGAAACCCGGTTATTGCTGGGTTGGTGCTGATTGTCTACGTTGTGATCGTGTTCCTGATCTTGCGAGGTCTCAGCCGCCAAGACCCGCTCTTCCCGTTGAAGAGTATGTTGGCTTTCCCACCGCTCATCCTGTCTCCATTTCTGATTCTGGCGGCCAACTTGCGGACGGGCTTTAAGATGATCCTGATCGCCGCGGTGATGTTCATCACTGTGCCACTGATCGGGATGTATGACCCGTCGTACTTTGAGCTGGTGATCCAGATCTGTACGTTTGCGGGGCTGGCGCTGGGACTGAATATCGTTGTCGGGTTCGCTGGACTGCTCGACCTGGGATATGTGGCCTTCTTTGCGGTGGGCGCATATTTGTGGGCGATGTTCACCTCGAATGTCGATACCTGGTTCAAGATCAATGGCCTGCTGGTTCCGGCCAGTTCGTTCTACCTGTTCCTGATTATCGGCGTGGTGGTGGCGGCCTGTGGAGGCATTCTGCTGGGGCTTCCGGTGCTGCGGCTGCGGGGCGACTATCTGGCGATTGTGACGCTGGGCTTTGGCGAAGTGATTCGTATCCTGGCGGTCAACTTCAATTCGCCGACCAACTTCACCAATGGGTCGCAGGGACTGGATGGTGTAGCGCGGCCCCCCGCTCCAAACTTCTTGACGGACATCATCGTTACAGTTGAGAATTTGCTAGGCATTCCAATCAACAATGCGCAGCAGCTTTCCCAGCAGATGCTGTTCTATTTTATCGCTATTGCCATCATCGGCATCATTATCCTGATTGCCCGGCGACTAGACGACTCGCCGATTGGTCGGGCGTGGACTGCGATCCGCGAGGATGAAGTTGCTGCGATCGCGATGGGCGTACCGCTGGTTCGTATGAAGCTGATGGCCTTCGCGATGGGGGCATCGTTTGCTGGCGCAATTGGTGTGTTGTATGCGTCCAAACAGTCTTTTGTCAGCCCAGAAAGCTTCAGCCTGAACCAATCTATCGGTATTCTGGCGATGGTGATCGTGGGCGGGATCGGCGGCATCCGCGGCGCGTTGTTTGGAGCTTTTGTCGTTACGCTGATGAACCTGCAATTCCTGAAGAATTTCTCGCTTCAGATTACCAACTTCAAGAACGCCGATGCCGTTCTGCCTGGATGGGCACTGGGCCTTGCCATCACATTCATTGGCGCCGTGATTTTGTGGTTTCTCATCAAACGCTGGCTGCCTAGCCTTACTCGACTGGCACAACGTATGGGGAACCGGCTACCGGCACCGATGCTGCGTTGGGTCGTTTTTGTGCCGCTGGTCATTCTCCTCGCGCTATTGGCGTTCCAGATTCCAGACTTCCGCTTTGACGATTGGCCGACGCAGCTCGAACCAGCAAAGTACGAACGATTGTTGTTCGGTCTGCTGCTCATCCTGATGATGATCTTCCGACCGGCGGGGCTGCTGCCGGAACCGCGTCGAAGAATGGAATTGGCCGAGCAGAAGCGGGCACAGGCGGAACCCTCCACATCTGGGGCAAAGGAATAAGCAGCATGGCCCTCCTGGAAGTCAACAATGTCACCAAACGCTTTGGCGGTCTGACGGCCGTCAACGATGTCAGTCTGGCGATTGAAGAGCGCAGCATCAGCGCTATCATCGGCCCCAATGGGGCGGGCAAGACCACATTCTTCAATCTGCTCACGGGGATTTACCATCCTGACACCGGGACGATCCGCTTCAGCGGACGTTCTTTGATCGGTTTGCGTCCCGACCAGGTCAATGGAGCCGGGATGTCACGGACATTCCAGAATATTCGTTTGTTTCCGGGGATGACCGTCCTGGAGAACGTCATGGTCGGGATGCATTCCCGCCTGACCGTTTCTCTAGTGCAGACGCTAACACGCCTGGGCGGTTTCACCCAGCAGGAACGGCGGGTTCGTGAGAAGGCCAGTGATCTGCTGCGGTTCGTTGGTCTGGGCGGCAAGGGCGATGAAGTTAGCCGTAACCTGCCGTATGGTGATCAGCGACGCATCGAACTGGCGCGCGCACTGGCAAGCGATCCCAAGCTGATCCTGCTGGATGAGCCGACCGCTGGGATGAATCCGAACGAGACAGTCGAGGCGATGGCCCTGTTCCGTCGGGTGCGTGATGAACTCGGTGTCACGGTGGTCTTGATCGAACATGATATGCGCGTAGTCATGGGGATCAGCGAACGCATCTCAGTGCTAGACTATGGACAAAAGATCGCCGAGGGCACGCCTGCCGAAATCCGCGCCAATCCGCGTGTGGTTGAAGCTTATCTGGGACGGCAGGCGGCGGGCATGGTGAGCGAAAGCGAAGGGGCGGGATCATGACGCCGTTACTGGAACTCCGGGATATTCACACCTATTACGGCCAGATTCATGCTCTGAAAGGTGTCAATCTCAAGGTCGAGAAGGGGGAAATCGTCACCCTGGTCGGGTCGAACGGGGCCGGCAAAAGCACCTCGCTGCGAACGATCAGTGGATTGGTGCGTGCCCGCCAGGGGAGCATTTTCCTGGAAGGACAGGACATCACAACCCTGCATCCGCATACAATCTCGGCGATGGGTATTGGCCATGTGCCAGAAGGACGGCGTATCTTCCCGCTGTTGACGGTGCGCGAGAATCTCGAAATTGGGGCTTGGCACGTCAGCAGTCGGGCAACCATCAGCGAGCGTATGGATCGGGTCGCGCAGCTTTTCCCACGCTTGAAGGAACGGCTTGACCAAAAAGGGGGAACGCTCTCTGGTGGCGAGCAGCAGATGCTGGCGATTGGCCGCGCGTTGATGTCCTCGCCGCGCGTGATGCTATTGGATGAGCCTTCGATGGGTTTGGCGCCGGTTCTGGTCGAAAGTATCTTCGACATCATCAAGCAGATCAACGCAACGGGAACAACCATCCTGCTGGTCGAACAGAACGCGCTGATGGCTCTGGAAGTTGCCAGGCGCGGCTACGTATTGCAGACCGGTCAGGTCGTGCTGAATGACACCGCGAAGGCGTTGCTCAACAACGAGATGGTCCGCAAAGTTTACCTCGGCGAGAACTAAGAGCGATTTATTCGAGGGGATGGGCAGCCTGCTTGTCCCCTTTCCACGCTTAGGAAGTACCATGACTCCCATGAAACCGATGTCCTTTGATTTCCGGTCGCGGCGTTCGATGGTCACGGCGCGGCGCGGCATGGTGGCGACG
>CAZKXW010000022.1:0-49177 GCA_964556745.1 uncultured Anaerolineaceae bacterium | reverse complement strand
GGATTGTCCTCACCCTCCAATTTGGCGTCGAGCTTGTCTTGAAGCTGAGCCATGAAGTAGTCTACTGGCCCAACCACCGGGCGCGTGATCTGCTCGACGGCAGGCTCAAACAAAGTATATACCGTTTTTGCCAGCGTCAAATGATACCGACCAGTCGCATGATCTGCCACGAGTTCATAAACCATCCAGATCATATCGGCCTGATTGGGTTCCACGGTCTGCAATGAGGGCAGGGCGTTGTAGAATCCCTGATCGATAACGACCGCTTGTTTCTTTCTCCAGGCGTGAATGATCCCGCCCTTGTAGAGCAGCTGCGGCGCCAATCTTTTCCGTGATGACGACAGATAATCCGGCCTGGGATACCCAGTCTGGTGCGTCCAATCCATGTTTTGATGAACGTTGGGATTCTCTATGTAATGTTCAAACGGACGCCGTACATTACCGGAAATGTACACAGCCTGTATTTCAAGAGTGCCGAAATTGGTGATTTTCCCACGGTCATCATAGGCGACCAAGACCATGTCGATGTTTCCGGCAGGCTGCCCATTCAGATCGTTCAGCCGGATTTCCGAAAGGGTCGTCCAGTATGACCCATTCGGAAAAAAGAAACGGGCGGCATCCTCCGCGATGATCCAGTCTTCTCGGAACCGAATAGGGCAGGTGATAGCAATCTGCTCGCCATCTCGGACGCTGCACACCCCAAGCGGGTCATTCGCCCGATCTTTGGTGCAGTTGGGGACTCGGTTATGAAACGGGCACAGGCGCAGCCGTCGGCCGCGTTCAGCTTCGGGGCTAAAATCGGTGATTGGATATCCGAAAACTTCGGCGAGCGGCTGCCTTGCCATATCGACTCACTCCCACTCAATCGTGCCCGGCGGCTTGCTGGTGATGTCGTAAGTCACGCGGTTGACCCCCTTCACCTCGTTGACGATTCGGTTGCTTACCCGCGCCAGCAGATCATACGGCAGCCGCGCCCAGTCCGCCGTCATGAAGTCATCCGTCGTCACTGATCGCAGCGCGATCACTTCTTCATACGTCCGGTTGTCGCCCATCACGCCGACGCTCTTGACTGGCAGCAGCACCGCGAACGACTGCGCTGTTCCCTGCCGCAGCAGACCCGCCCGGTCGAGTTCCTCGGTGAAGATCGCGTCCGCCGCTCGCAGCGTCTCGAGGCGCTCCCAGGTGATCGCCCCCAGGCAGCGTACCGCCAGCCCAGGGCCAGGGAACGGCTGCCGCCACACAATGGAGTCTGGCAGACCTAATGCGCTCCCGACCTTCCGGACCTCGTCCTTGAACAGATCGCGCAGCGGCTCAATCAGGGAGAACCGCAAATCCTCCGGCAAGCCACCCACGTTGTGGTGGCTCTTGATCGTCTTCGACTGGGCGCTGCTGGCCGCGCTCTCGATCACATCCGGGTAGATCGTTCCCTGCGCCAGGAAGCGCACCCCTTCATCGTGCAGCTTGCGGGCTTCGTCGGTGAACGTCTCGATGAACAGCCGTCCAATGATCTTCCGCTTGGCCTCCGGCTCGGTGACCTCTCTCAGCGCATCCAGGAATGCCTCGGTCGCGTCCACCGCCCGCAGCGTCATTCCCTGCTGCTCCCGGAACACCTGTATCACCTCGTCCGGCTCATGCAGTCGCAGCATCCCCGTGTTGACGAACACCGCTGTCAGTTGGCTGCCCACTGCCTGCTGGATCAGCGCTCCGGCCACCGCCGAATCCACCCCGCCGCTCAGCGCCAGCAGAATCCGTTCGCCCCCCACCTGCTCGCGGACAGCCTGCACCGCATCCTCAATGAAGGTCGAAGGCGACCAGTGCGCCTCGCACCCACAGATCGTGAACAGGAAATTATGCAGCAGATCGCTGCCTTGTGGCGTATGCGCCACTTCGGGATGGAACTGCACCCCATACAGCCGCCGCTCCACATTCCCCATCGCCGCATATGGCGAGTTCCTTGAAGCCGCCAGCCCGCTGAATCCCGGCGGTGGCGTTTCGATTCGGTCGCCATGCGACATCCACACCGGCATCGCCTCCGGCAGTCCTTTGAGCAGCGGATTATCCTGCGTGCGCCGAATCTCCGCCGAGCCATATTCCCGCGCCGTCGATCCCGCCACTACGCCGCCCAGCGCCCGCGTCAGCGCCTGCATCCCGTAGCAGATGCCCAGGATCGGGATATTGCGCCCCAGCATCCAACCTGGGAGCTGAGGCGCGCCTGTCTCGTACACACTGGCTGGCCCGCCGGAGAGGATATAGCCGCGCGGCTGGTGGGCATCGACCTTCTCCGGCGGCGCATTAAACGGGAACACCTCGGCGTAGACATTCTGCTCCCGCACCCGCCGGGCGATCAACTGCGTATACTGCGAACCAAAATCGAGGACGACCACGCCCCCCTGTCGCGGATCAGTCATAACCACCCTTTACCATGTTCGTCTTCTCTTTGCGTTCTTGGCGGTTTCGTCTTCCGTCTTCCCTACTCCCGCACGCCGCTGAATGTCCCTGTGATCGTGATCGTCTGCGTGAATTCACCCAGCCCGCCGCCCCGTGCCTCGAAGCTGAAACGCCCGCTGAACGCCCCGTCTTTTTTCTCCAGTGTGATGCTCCCGTCACTCATTGTGAAGGCTTGCCCCGCCTCGGCCATGTTGACCACGGTCGCCGTGAACGACCCTTCCACCGAACTGAAATTCGCCGAGAGCGTGAATGTCCCCGACTTCGGCATCTCCTGGCCGTAGTAGATCACGTTCACCAGAATGCCCTTGTTCGGACTGTTGAAGCTCAGGATATGCGCCGGAGTCACGGTCGAGCGGTTGACCGTCAGACTCACCGTATCGTCCGGGCTTGCCAGCGTCCCCCGCAGGATGCCCGTGATCTCTATCGAGAATGTCGCCGCCGGCCCACCTCCACACCCCGCCAGCGCCATCAGCAGCACCAGCGTGAGATACACGATTACTCCACCGTGTCGGATTCGACAGCTTCCCATAAGCGCCACCTTATTCCGCTAGGATGATCTGGCCGTCATCCATGCTGGTGATCGTCGCCAGCGCGTGGATCGGGATATTGCTGTATCCCGCCTTGAGCATCAGCCCACGCCCACCCTCGAACGTCTTTTCCACCACCACGCACACCCCTACCACCCGCGATTTCGCACTCTTGACCATTCGCGCCAGCGCCAGCAGCGTCTGCCCGCTGGCGAGGAAGTCGTCGATGATCAGCACATCTTCATTGGGGTGCAGGAACTCGGCGGAGACCAGCAGATTCGTCTCGCCGCCCTTCGTATGGCTTGGCGCGGTTTCCAGGAAGACTGGGCCCGCCATTGTGATCGGCTTGATCTTTCGCGCGTAGACCACCGGCACATTCATCGCAAGTCCGGCCATCACAGCCGGCGCGATCCCGGAGATTTCCGCCGTCAGGATGCGGTCGATATGCACCCCGCTGAACAGCCGCCCGATCTCTTCTCCCATTTGCATCATCAGCTTCGGGTCCAGTTGATGATTTAGGATGCTGTCGATTTTCAGAATACCGTTACCGAGGTTCACCCCCTCGGCCTGAATCCGTTCGCGCAGAACCTTCATAGGTCATTAGTCTCCGTTCGGGTTTGTCAAGTTTTCGCTGGCCTGCCGGAGCGCTGCCTCCATCTCCCGCATCGTCCTGTAGCGATCCCCTGGCTCATAAGCCAGCGCCTTCATGATAACGCGCGAGACCGCTTCCGGAACACCCGGATGGATATGGTGCGGTGACTCGAACACGAATCGGTCTTCGTGGCGCGGGTCTCGCCCCGTCAGCAGTTGATGCAGTGATGCTCCCAGCGCATACACATCCACCAGCGGGCTGATCACGCCTTCATACTGCTCCGGCGGCGCGAATCCTTCCGTCCCAATCGGGTCCGCGTTCGCCAGATAGCCACTTGGCGGCAGCGCCTTCGCCAGATTGAAGTCCACCAGCCATGCCTGATCCTGCCTATTGATCAGGATGTGCGCCGGCTTCAGGTCACAGAACGCAATCGGCGGGTTGTGCCCATGCAGATACCCCAGCGCATCCGCGATCTGGATGCCCCACCGCAGCACCTGCCGAGGTTCCAGGAAACCTCCAGCGGGCATTTCCGCCAGGATCACGTCCCCGTCTTTTCCATCGATCAGCGCCATCGCCAGTCCGGGACACCTTCCGCCAAGAACTTCGTACAGCGCAGGAATCATTGGGTGATTGAGCTGCGCCAGGATGAATCCCTCGTTCTCGAAGTACGACCGTGCTTCCGCCACCGTCGAATCGGCCCGGAATACCTTCAGCGCTACCTCTTGCCCGCTGATCCGGTTCGTCGACCGGTACACCCGCCCGATATCCCCTTCGCCGATCAGGTCGTGCAGCGTGTAATGCTTCAGCCGCCTTTCCCGCTTCTTCCCCATCCCCTGTGTATGCCTCTGTGTTTTCTGTGTCTCTGTGGCTCAATTCTTCTTTGCGTCTTCGCGGTTCAATCCTTCCCCGTCCCAGCATCCGGCGTCTGTCCACCGTCTTCCTCATACACCTCGGCGAACCACGCCTGATACGTGCCCCCCTCGAACCGCCGTCCCAGTTCCGCCCCGGCGGCCTGTCCCGCCTGTGATCGCAGCGATACCCGCAGCCGCTCCAGGTCGTCGAAGTACACCTCCAGCACCCGGTAGTAGGGCGCGTCCCCCACTGGACTGCCCAGCACATTGACCACCTGCCGCCGCCGAATACCCGGCATCTGCTCGATCAGCGCCAGCAGATCGTTGTAGGCGTTCTCGAAGGCCGCCACGTTCTGCGGTTGCCGAAACGTGATCGCAAACTTGACCATACCCCTTCGCCTCGTACATAAACCAGAACACCGGGTGGAATGCCCGGTGCCCTGAAGTGGTTCTTGCTGACCGCTTGACCTCAACCGCCCCACACTCTCCGTATGATCTTTGCGGTTAGATTCTGGTGTTGGACTTGGCGGTTGATCTTCTCTAATCCCGGTCGCCGCGCAGGAACATCCCCAGCAGCAAACCGATAGCGAACGCGATGAATACCGTCCGCAACGGGTTGCGCTTGACCACGCGCTGCGCCTCCACGCCCATATCTTCCAGCGAGTGTGTGTTCAGATACGTCGCCGCTTTTTCCAGCCCACGCGCTACTTCATCAGCGGCCTTGTGAGCCTCGCGGTCTTTCGTAGCTTCCCGCGCTTCCCGCCGGATCGTCTCTGCGGCGGTATGAAGCTGCTTTACCGCTTGCTTGCGGACTTCGTTGCCCTTCTTCCGCAGATCACGCCCCAGTTCGCCCAGTTCCTCGGCGACATCCTGTACCACATCCTGCACAGCTTCGCCCGCGCCATTGGTTTTACTCATCTCTTTTTCCTCCTCCAACGGTCGGTCATTCCCGGCCCGATGTCGAGAAAGTCTCTTTACATAGCAGTGTATCAGAAATTCCCGCTCTCGTAAACGAACGCCGAACGCCCGGGATCGGGGGCGCAGTTGACTTTCGCGCGTGCCTTACTCAAAGCCTGAGTTGAGTTGTTGAATATGCAGGCAACAACGCCATAGCCCGAAATACACCCTTAGATCATTTTGGAGCGTATTTCACACAGTTTTCATGGAATCTGCCCATGTACATCAGCAGAATCTCACTATAATCAGAAATAGCCAATAATGCAGGACGTAATGATCGGTGTCTTCCTGGACGATGGCTTCAATCGCCCTGGCCGAACGCTTTGGGCTTCCGGCGAACCTGATCGATATCCTCTCTGATGCGATCATCGGTGTTGATACGTCCTTGGTCATTGGCGTCTGGAACCCAGCCGCCGAACGGCTCTATGGTTGGGATGCCGCCGAAGTCATCGGGAAACGCATTTCCGATATCCTCCAGACCCACTTCCTCGATGATACCCTCGACCAATCCTTCGCCTTCCTGAATCAGACTGGCTCCTGGAATGGCCTCGTTACACAACTTCACCGTGACGGCCATCGCCTCCGTATCGAGTCCAACGTGAGCCTGGTGCGTTCCGCATCCGGCGAAACCATCGGCATGATGGCTGTCAATCGCCCCGTCACCGAGGGACAAACCCGACTCAACGGTTCTTCTGTACAGGATGAGCGTTACCGCACCTACTTCATCTCCAACCCCCAGCCCATGTGGGTTACCGACATGGAAACCCTCGCCTTCCTCGATGTGAACAACGCTGCCATCCAGCAGTATGGTTATTCCCGCGATGAATTCCTCTCCATGACGGTCAAGGATATTCGACCTACGGAGGAAGTCCCGCGCCTGCTCGAAGCCATCTCCAACTATGCCAGCGCCTACTCTCTTCCCGAACTTTGGAAGCATCGCCGCAAAGACGGTACGCTCATCGACGTCGAAATTTCTGCCCACGATATCGATTATGGTGGTCGCAAAGCGCGCCTCGTCCTCGCCTATGATGTGACCGCTCGCGTCCAGATCGATCAGATGTTTCTGCAGAAGCGCCAGCTTCTCTTCAACCTCATTGATCACCTGCCTCAGTTCATCTACATCAAAGATCGGGAAGGCCGCTTCCTCATCTGCAATCATGAGGCTGCCCTCATCCGTGGCTGCCAATCCCCCCGTGATGTCATCGGCAAGATCGACGCCGATTTCTTCACCCCGGAAATTGCCCGCCTCTATTCCGATAAGGACGAAGCGGTTATTGCCAGCGGCCAGTCTATCGTCAAGGAAGAAGAGTGGCTTGTCGATGCCACCGGACGGCGTATGTGGGTCATGACCAGCCGCTTTCCGCTGCTGGATCGGGATGGCAGCATTATCGGCGTCATCGCCACCGGCCTCAACATCGATGACCGCAAACGTGCTGAAGAAGCCCTCAAGCACAGCGAAGTTCGTTACCGTGCCCTGTGGGCCGCTTCCCAACGCCAGGCCCAGGAACTCTCACTGCTCGCCCATGTCCGCACTGTCGTTGCCCGTGAACTTGAACTTCAGCCGCTCATCCGTCAGGTTGTTTCCTCCATCGCCGAAACCTTCGGCTATCCGCTCGTCAGCCTGTACCTGATGGACTCTAATGTCCTCAGGCTCCAGCATCAGGTCGGCCAGGATCACCCCGTGCTGGAAATCCCAGTCAGCAAAGGTATCTCGGGATTGGCTGTGCGTACCGGCCGCGCCATCCTGGCGGAAGACGCCCGCGCCCATCCCGACTACCTGGACCTCTTTGGCCCCATCGTCTCGCAAATCAGCCTGCCCCTCATCGACCGCCAGACCATCATTGGTCTCATCAATGTTCAGACCCTTGCTGGAGCCACGCTTACCAAAGACGACCTGCGGATCATGCAGGAACTCAGCGAACACATCACCCTCGCCATTACCCGCGCCCAGTTCTATGCTACCCTCCGCAGCAGTGAAGAACGCTACCGCATGATCTCCGACATGATCTCCGATTATGCCTATTACCATCAGGTCATGCCCGATGGCACTGTCCAGCGAGTCTGGGTCACTGACTCCTTGGAGCGCGTCCTCGGTTGTCATCCTTCCGAGATGACCGCCGCCGATCTCCCCGCTATCATGGATCCAGAAGATCTCCCCCGCCGCGATAGCGATGTGGCCCGCGTCCTCGCCGGCGAAACCGTCACCGGTGAATATCGCTTCCGCCGCAAATCCGGCGAGGTGCGCTGGATCCGCCTCACCCGCAAACCCATCCTGGATCCTGTCACCCATCGCGTCATCGCTTATGTCGGCGTTGCCCAGGACGTCACCGACCGCCGCCAGGCCGATAAGCAGCGCATGGAACTCAACCTCGAACGCGAGCGTATCGCCCTGCTGCGGGAATTCATCGGCAACATGTCCCATGACCTCAAGACGCCGCTCACCATCATCAACAGCAGCGTCTACCTCCTCGAAAAATACACTGACCCTGATCGCCAGCACGAGAAGATCGAGGTCATCAAGGAGCAGGTCGCTCTCCTGGGTAGACTCATCCAGGACACCCTGACACTTTCCCGACTCGATCACTCCTCCCAACTCTCCACTGAAACCCTTGAATCGGTTGATATCAATCAGTTGGTCAGCGAGGCTGTCCACAACCTCCGCCCTGAAGCCGACCGCAAGTCCCAGACCCTCATTACTCACCTGGAACCGGGCCTGCCTCCGCTTCTGTCCAACCATGACGAACTCTACCGTGTCATCGGCAACCTGCTGGAAAACGCCATCTTCTACACCCCTGATCACGGCAGCATTACCCTCTCGACCCGCCTGGTCGATCACAAACTGGTCTTCACCATTACCGATACTGGCATGGGTATCGCTCCCGCCGACCTTGGCCGCATCTTCGAGCGCTTCTTCCGATCAGATCGCTCCCGCACGGCCAAAATTCCCGGCACGGGCCTCGGCCTAGCGATTGTCAAGCGCGTCGTCGATATGCACAAAGGCCGCATTGAAGTCGAAAGTAGCCTCGGCACAGGCACAACTTTCCGCGTCTATCTGCCCGCCGGTCTTCCCCTCACCGACTGACTCTTTGTCCAATGAAGGACGCTGCCAGGGAGTTGAAGCGCTTTTCCCCTCTTCAAGTCCCTTGTGATTGGTGCGGGGCAGCGCGTATACTGAGGGCCGCACTATACATCCGATCAGGAGTCCCTACCTTGAAACGAACTCTCCTCGTGCTGTCCGTTCTGGCGCTGAGCGCGGTGTTCATCGCCGCCTGCGGTGGCGCGACTGCGCCGTCTGTCACAACATCGCAATCGAACACGGTGGTTCAGTCTTCCGCCGTGACACCCGCCGCCGGCGCTCAGACGCCGGAGCAGTTGTGCGCGGCGGCCCCCGCATCGGAACCGGCCTCGCGCAGCTTTTCCCGGGCCGAGCAGGTGCTGCAATCCGGCATCGATTACCGGGCGATTTTCTGTACCACAGCTGGGCCGGTGTATATCGACCTGCTGGAACAACAAACGCCGGTTACTGTCAACAACTTCGTCTTCCTGGCGCAGCAGGGGTATTACAACAATACAACCTTCCACCGCGTCATCGAGAGCTTCATGGCGCAGGGCGGCGATCCGACCGCAACAGGAACGGGCGGCCCCGGCTACAGCTTCGCTGATGAATTCGTCGGCGGGCTGAGCTTTGATGCGCCGGGTAAGCTGGCGATGGCGAACTCCGGTCCGAACACCAACGGCAGCCAGTTCTTCATCACCACCGTTCCGACGCCGCATCTGAACCAACTTCACACTATCTTTGGGCTGGTCATCGAGGGACAGGCGAACGTCGAGAAGATCGAGCTGCGCGATCCCGCAGTGGCGGCCACGCCGGGCACGGCGCTCAACACAGTGCTGATTATCACCGACCCATCCAGCGTGCAGATGGCGACCAAAGCACCGCCGACCGAGGCCGAAGTGAAGACGGCCTTTGAACGGATCAACCAGATCATCACACCGGATGTGGCAAGCATCCTCAGCAACGCGGCGAACTTCCGAAGTGCTGATGAAGCCGCTGCAGCCCAACCGGAAGCTGCTCAGAGTCTGTGGAGCAAATTGTTCAGCAGCCACAAGCTCCAGTACCGCGCTTCCAGCCAGATCAGCAACGTGAGCTGCGATCTGACGCAGGTGCAGTTCATGGGGATGGGCTATACGTTGGATGCCTACGCCACGCCCTCGGATGCGACGGCAGCGCTAAGCGATCCGGCGCTGGGACAGGCCATCCTTCAGAGCGGCTTCAGCAGTTCGACAACTTCAGCCAACCTGCCCTATCCGATCTATACCGCGCAGGCGACGGTGTGCGATCAGGCGGCAGTGCAGGCGCTGACGACCTGGCAGCGGGGTACTTTCGTCGCGCTGGTCGAGGTCACGCTGCCGGCATCGAGCAGCGGCGCGAGCGCGCTCGACCGGATTCTAACCGAGTTCGTCGCCCAGCAGGTTTACGAACCGTTCCTTTCGGACGTATTGTTCAAGGATATTCGTTAAGCGGATCAGCTATGACGACGGTCTCGCTGGAGCATGTCAGCAAGCAGTACACGGCGCTGGATGGGGTCGAAGGCCGCCCCATCCAGGCTGTGAAGGATGTCTCGCTCAAACTCCAGTCCGGCGATGTGTTGGCGATCCTGGGACCGTCCGGTTGTGGCAAATCGACGCTGCTGCGGTTGATCGCCGGACTGCTCAAGCCTGACAGCGGACGTGTTCTGTACGATGAGGAGAATCTACAGAATATCCCGCTGCAAGACCGGGGCGTGGGGATGGTCTTTCAGGAAGGGGCGTTGGTTCCGCACTGGGAGAATCGCAAATCGGTCAGCTTCTTCTTGCGGCTGCGCCAGCGCGAGGCCGAAGTCCCAGAGCGGCTGCGACAGATATCCAGAATCACTGGGATCGGGTTAGATAAGCTGCTCGACCGCAAGCCGGGCGAAGTCTCCGGCGGGGAACGCCAGCGGGTCAGCATCGCGCGGGCGCTGGCACGTGATCTGAAGGTGCTGCTGTTTGACGAGCCGTTTCACCATCTGGATGCTCAGTACCGCGCGGAAGCCCGCGTTGAACTCAAGCGGCTGTTGAATGCCTTCCCGGTGACATCGGTCTATGTCACCCACGATCAGGTCGAAGCTGTGGCACTCTCTCACCGGATTGCGGTGATGCGCGAGGGGCATCTGGAACAGATCGGAACCTATCAACAGCTTTACAACAGTCCCCACAATCTGTTCATCGCCACCTTCATCGGCAGCCAGCCGATCAACCTGCTGCGCGGGCACATCATCGAAGGTCAGTGGCGCGGCGTGAACTTCGGTGGATTGGCCGCGCGGCGCGATCTGGAAGATGGGACGCCGGCGATTTTGGGCGTCCGTCCGGAGCATATCCATCTGGCCGAGGGCGGCGTCCCCGGCAAGGTCGAGGCGGTGACGCTCTACCTGGCAGAACGCTACCAACTGGTCGAAGTGAAGGCCAATGGCGAACACTGGCTGATGACGGTGCCGCTGGAGCAGCGGCTGGAACGCGGCATGGCCATTTCCTGCGCGGTCGATCCTGAGGCGGCGCTGCTCTTCGACCCCAAGACCGAACTGCGGATCGGCTAAGCGACTAACCTCACGCCCCCAATTTCAAGAACCGCTTGATCGAAGGCAATCAGGTCTTTAACTGCCTCTAGCAGTGAGGAGTTCATGCCTCCGACGACATCAAGCGCCTCGAAGTTGGCAAACGGGCCATTGAAAGGACTAAAGGGATGTCTCTGCTGCACAAACTGTTCGCCAAACGCCGCATGACATCCACTTCAGAGGTAGCAGTGAATTCATGGATCTGGGCGGTGAGGCAGCCTTTCGCATTCAGGATGCAACGAAAGCGGTCCAGGAGGATGGTCTTGGCTATGCCGCCTTCGCCGGAGATCAATCATGCAGATTCGTTTGCGCCGGTCGTGTTCCAGCGGAAGGCTGAGGTTCTTCTGGAGATCTGCGATAAGCTCCTGATTGGCCCATGAGGGACAGACGGCGTTTTGCCTGTGGGACAGCAGCGGTTACAATGGGGGGGGTAGTATCCGGTTCAGCGGAACAGGCGCAGACTTATGGCATATGGTCGGCTAGATGTGTTCTGGCCGGATGGGCCGTTCAAGACATTCGCTCTGGTCGAAAATCGCATCTCGGTAGGTCGCTCCGCCGGGAATACCATCGCGCTGGACACGACCACCATCTCGCGCTACCACTTCAGCATCATGCAGGAAGGCGATCAGGTCTTCATCACCGATCTGGAATCGGCCAACGGGACGTTTGTGGACGGTGAACGGCTTAAGCCCAACGAGCCGCATCCGCTATACGGTGGAGAGGAAATCCAGGTTGGGCATCTCCGCATTCAGTACCATCATCTGGACGAGCAGCCGACCCAACCCATGAAGCCGCTGGATGAAACGACGCAGCGGTTGGAGGTGGCGTCGCCGGAATTCCGGGTAGATGTAATCGCCCCGGCACAGCCCTTTTCGCCTGGCGCGCAAATGTCGGCGGAGATTTCCGTCACCAACACAGCCAGCAGCGTCCAGCGCTTCCGGTTGGACGTGGGCGGGATGCCACCGGAGTGGGTGCGGGTGGCTCCGGCGGATCTGACGCTCGATCCGAACGAAAGCGGTCAGGCCTTGATCCTGTTCCGACCAACGCGGCGGAGCGACAGCCGTCCTGGTGACTATCCGGTGACGGTGCGGGTGGCTCTGATGGAACAGCCAGAAGTCTACCTGGATGCGACGATGCTGGTGCAAATCCTGCCCTATAAGGGATTTGGGATGGCGCTGGAACAGACGCAAATTCAGACCGGGCAGCGTTTCCGACTGCATCTGCATAACCAGGGGAGCGGGCCGCTCCCACTGACGATCACCGGGTTTGACAAGGCGCAGACACTGCGCTTCAGCATTCAGCCCCCACGGGTGACGCTGGCGGCGGGGCAGCGGTTGGTTGTACAGGGGGATATCACGCCGCAGCGCCCGTCGCTGTTCGGCAAAGTCAAGGAACACAGCTTCGACCTCCAGGTGCGATCCGGCGACGCGGCGCAGTTCTTAGCGGTGGCGCGGGGACAGTTTCTGGAAAAGCCTCTGCTGCCCAACTGGGCGCCAGTGGCCGCAGCCGGAGTGGGTCTGCTGGCGCTGGCGGTGATTGTGCTGGCGCTGGCGGTGCTGCTGCAACCAACCCGTCCGCCGCAGATCGCATTCTTCGGGGTGAACAGCACGCTGATCCCGCGTGGGCAACCGCTGACGATCAACTGGGTGGCCACGGATGTCAGCCACCTGAGCTTGCAGATCAATGGGACAATGGCCGCTGAGCGGTTCGGCGCGGAGCCGTCCAGCCTGAACGTGGATACCAGCGGACTCAGCGGCGAGGTACGGCTGGGGTTGATCGGCTACAATGGCAGTTTGGAAACGACGGCTGAGAAGTCGGTGCGCGTATTTGAACCCATCGGGGCGGCGGTCATCAACGTCGCGCCGGATCCGCCGCTGCGGTATGTGCTGCAAACGCTGACCATCAGTTGGACGATTCCAGGGGCTGCCTCGGTGCGCTATACGCTGGAGGGGTTGGATGGCAGCACCGAGCCGGCGCAGGGACAAATCTTCACCAGTCCCAGCCAGACAATCACCGTACAGGGTTTCCCACAGCAGGCACTGCGGCTGACCCTGTTGGTAGCGGATGAACTAGCGACGCCGCAGACGATCATTCAGGACATTGTGCTGCTGGATGCTCAATGTACGGCGCGTGACCGGGCCGTGACGCTGTATGCCGGGCCGGATACACGCTATCAGGTGGTTGGGACGGCGCAGCCGGGTGGCCCGGTCATTGTGGATGGGCAGGACAGCAGCGGGAACTGGCTGCGGTCGCAGCTTCAGCCGGGGCTATATGGCTGGGGGTTGATCGAGCAGTTCACCTGCCCGCCGACCTTCAAGCCGGCGGATTTACAGAAGCGGCTGGACGTGCCTCCGACGCCGACACTGGTTCCGCCGACTGCGACGCCGACGCCGACAGTGCTGCCCGCAAGCGTTCACTCTGCGACTACAGGCACGCCTGTACCGATGCTCACGCCGAACGGGCAAACGATCCAGCCGCAGGCGGCTCCGACGGCGACAGCGGCAGGGTGAGATGGGTATGATAAGGCAACACGACCGCACAGACTTCGGCGTTCCTGACATCATTGGGGACAAACGCGATGTGATTTTACGGCTGGCGGAGCATGTTCGATCTGGTGGGGTTGTGGCTCGATTTGCAATACTTCGACTCGCTGAGGCGTGAGGCAAGCCTGATTACGGACGATGACGATCCGCGTAGGGAATGGCTGCTGAATCAAGCGCGGCGGGATGTGGTCTGGTTGTGAAGAAAGCGGCTCTTTGATCTTTCTCCCAGGGCAGACGGGCCTGTCGTGATGTACAGATTTGGGATACCTCTGGTGAGAAACTACCGGGACAAATTGGAACACTTCGGCTATACTGAGTCGTATGACTAGCCTGCCCCTGGCGCTGCGCGCCCCTGACCCCCGCATTGCTATCCGCCCGGTGAAGATTTCCGATACTGAGAGCCTGCGCGTTCACTGCTGGCCGAATCGCAAATTCATGGCGGTGTACGGCGTGGTATCGCGGGCGGCACGCAGCATGGCTCAGGAGCGGGGGCTGGGGTTGGTCATCACCAGTGCCGAAGGATTGGCGATTGGGTTCGGGCAGTATTCGGTCTGGCCGGCCTGCGCGGAGATCAGCGATCTGGTGGTTTCAGAAAGTCACCGGGGGCAAGGTCTGGGCACGACATTGATCCAGGCGCTGCTGCAACATGGCCTCCAGCGCGGAATCACCACCTTCGAGATCGGGGTGGCTCTGGATAATCCGCGGGCAGCGGCGCTCTACCGGCGACTGGGATTTGTAGACAGCCATACGGTGCTGCTGCATCTGGATCGGGGGCCGGAACGGGTGCAGTTTCTACGGCTGAGCGCTGACGCCCCGGCCGCTCCGGCGGCCCGGACGTGAGCGCCGGTCAGCGTTCGATGTAGCGGGTTTTCTCCACTTTGACGATACGCGGCGTGGTCGAGGTGTACACGCGAGTTCCGCAGTGCGCGCAGACCTTCTCGATGCCTTCCCAATGCCAGAGCGCGGGAGTACGGTGGCAGTAGCGGCAAGTATCCTGCTGGCTGTCTTCGTAGTGTTTGGATGAGTGACGATCTGTCATCATAATGCAAAACTTCCCCGGCTTCGACAACGACCGTTATTCTGAAAGTACGCTTTGGCTCCTAAAGATCACCTAAAACTATAGCAAGACGAGGTTATGCTCCATAGCGATTCTGGTTAAGAATCACCCCTATTCGGCTGGATGGGATGGCTAAAGGTGTGGCATGGTGACGATCGAACGGGCACTGCGAGAGGCGCGACAGCGGATTGGTACGGCTTCTGAGTCGGCCAGCCTGGATGCTCAACTGCTGCTCGCATTCGTGCTGGGGATCGACCGGTCGGCGGTGCTGGCGCACGGCGAGCGCGTTCTGAGCGAGAACGATGCGGGGCGCTACATGGCGCTGATCGAACGCTGCGCGGGCGGCGAACCGCTGGCGTATCTGCTGGGACAGCGGGCTTTCTATGACCGTACCTTTCAGGTCAGCCCGGATGTGCTGATCCCGCGCCCGGAGACAGAAGACCTGCTGGCAGTGGCGCTGGAATTCGCGCGGCAGCGGACTGAACTGACGGCCGTCGATGTCGGAACGGGCAGCGGCATCCTGGCGGTAACACTGGCGGCGCATATTCCCCAGGCGGCAGTCTATGCCACGGACATCAGTCCGGCAGCGCTGGCCGTGGCGCGGCAGAACGCGAGTCAGCAAGCGGTTCACATCACATTCATCCAGGGCGATCTGCTGCTGCCGGTCATCGAGCGCGGACTCCAGGTCGATCTGATCCTGGCAAATCTGCCGTATATTCCCTCTGGCGAGGTGGATCTATTATCGGTCAGCCGCTATGAACCGAGGCTGGCGCTGGACGGCGGGCCGGATGGGCTGGCACTGATCCGGCGGCTGTTGGATCAGGCAGGGCGATGCTGGCGGCGGGATGGGCTGATTCTGCTGGAAATCGGTCATGATCAGGGGGCAGCAGTGATGAAGCTGGGGCGCGAACACTTCCCCGCGGCACAGGTCTGGTTATGGCAGGATTTGGGCGGGTTGGATCGGGTAGTGGGCATTGCCGGAAATTGATGCCGCCAATGCCTTCGCGAAGGCATTGGCGGCATACCGTTGGGGGAGTCGGGGAGTTGCTACGTTGTCGTCTGCAATGTCACCGATCTAGTTTTAATGTACACCCGTTTCGTGGAAAAAGAATTAAGGTTCTGCCTATTGACAGAAATTCCTCAATTAAATTTCCCGTTCAGGCGAGATGACGGCGGGCTTCGTACTGCACCATGTTGATGATGCCCATCAACCCCTGACCTTTGCCCATCGAGATTTCTTTGCCGAACAGCGCGAAGACAATGTCGGTTTCCAGCGCGGCGACTTGATCGAGCGGCTGGCCAGAACAGGTTTCCTCCAGGATGACGCTGATCGCCATCGCAGAGAGACCCTGGGGATTGAGGACATCGAAGAAAAACTTGAGCGTGCCGTCAGGGTTTTCACGCGACCAGACAAAGGCGTCGGACTCGCAGGCCGGGACACGATGAGATTCGTCGTAGGGTTTGGTTGCAATCTCCGGAGGGACGCGCACGCTTGGAAAGCGGTCGGCAATTTCGATGAGGTATTCAGCGCGTTCATTGCGGTCGGTGATCTGCGAGAAATCCTCGACGAGTTCAGCGAGTTTCGCGGGATAGCAGGGCATAACAGGTTCCTGGTTGGGTTATGAATATGGATTCGTCTCCCTACTCTCCTGGCCGCCCTCTGGTTCGCAGAACGGGAAGGCAGCCAGTGAGGTAGGGTTATAGGAACGGGCTAGACGTTCTTCTCAATGGGCACGCCGACGGAGTTGCCCCACTCTGTCCAGCTTCCATCGTAGTTGCGGACGTTCTTGTAGCCCAGCAGATAGGTCAGGACGAACCAAGTGTGGCTGCTGCGTTCACCGATGCGGCAGTAGGCGACAATGTCATCGCTAGGCTTGAGACCCTGCTCCTGCTCGTAGATGGCGCGGAGCTGGTCGGCAGTTTTGAAGGTGCCATCTTCGACATTGACGGCGCGCGCCCAGGGCACGCTCTTGGCACCGGGAATATGCCCGCCGCGCAAGGCGCCTTCCTGCGGATAGTTGGGCATGTGGAGCAGCTTGCCGCTGTATTCATCGGGACTGCGGACATCAACCAGGGGCAGGCCGGCGCGGACGTGCTGCAACACTTGGTCGCGGAAGGCGCGGATGGTGGCGTCGTCGCGCTCCGGGGCGGTGTAGGTCGTCGGTGGGTACTTAGGAACCTCGCGGGTCAGCTCGCGGCCTTCTTTTTCCCACTTCAGGCGGCCACCGTCGACAATTTTGGCTTTGGTGTGACCGAACAACTGGAAGACCCAAAAGGCGTAGGTCGCCCACCAGTTGTTCTTGTCACCGTAGAAAACCACAGTCGTGTCATTGGTAATGCCGATGCGTGACAGCAGCTTCTCGAAGCCGGCGCGGTCGAGGTAATCCCGGCGCACCGGATCGTTGAGGTCGGTAGTCCAATCGACCTGCACAGCGCCGGGAATATGTCCCGATGGGTAGAGGAGCGGATCCTCATTGGATTCGACAATACGGATGCCTGGATCGTTGAGGTGAGCCGCCAGCCAATCGGTAGAAACAAGCACGTCGGTGTTGGCGTAGCCCCGGCTCGAAATGTCAGTCATGGTGGGCCTCCTGCTGAGTTTTGCAGATGAGTATGAACAATATAGCGGTTGGTCAAAGGCTCGGCAACACAGAATTTGATGAGCGTTGGATGGCGAATTCCTTTCTTGAGCATGATGATCACTCTGTATTTTCCCCAGACAAACAAAAAGCCGACCTGTGCAGGTCGGCTGATGTGTCTGTCGATGGGCGCGGTGGTCGCCTTATCGAGCAGTGATCCTCCTCCCCGTCACAGACGCGGTAGCAGAAATGGCACAACAAGCCATACAACAGCAGGCGCATGAGGAGAGGTGAAAGCTACTCATGCGGCACACTATAGCCTAGGTAAGCAGGGTTGTCAATGATCAGGTCGGGAGGGATACTCGACGTGGAAAGAGGTTCACCATGAGTACACCGAACACATCCCAACCGCTGGCCGACCGCATCCGCCCAAAGACTCTCGACCAGTTCATTGGGCAGAATCACCTGGTCGGGACGGGCAAGCCGCTGGCACTGGCGATCCAGCAGAATCGCATCTATTCGATGATCTTCTGGGGGCCGCCGGGGGTGGGTAAAACCACGCTGGCACGGATCATCGCCAGCCAGACCAACCGCCCCTACTTTGAACTCTCGGCGGTTTCTGCCGGGAAAGCTGAGATTCGCGCGATTGTCGAGCAGGTGCAGGCTGAGACGCGGCGCGATCTGTTCACCGCCGAGGACGAGACCAAAGCGCGTGGCAGCGCTGTCCTGTTCCTGGATGAAATCCATCGTTTCAACAAGGCGCAGCAGGATTTCCTGCTGCCGTATGTCGAGGATGGCACGCTGGTGTTGATCGGAGCGACGACGGAGAATCCCAGCTTCGAGGTCAACTCAGCGCTGTTGTCGCGGTCACGGGTGTTCGTGCTGGAGGCGCTGACCGCTGATGAGATAGCCAAGATCATCCGGCAGGGAGCCGACGAACTGGGCGTGACGGTCGAGGATGACGCTGTGGATTTCCTGGCGCGGTTTGCCAACGGCGACGCCCGGCAGGCACTCAATCTGCTGGAAGTGACGGTAGAGCTGTATGCTCAACAGGGCGGGACGGTGCGGCTGGACTTCCTCAAGAACGCGCTGCAATCTAAGTTCTTGCGCTACGACAAAGCCTCCGAAGAACACTACAACACGGTCAGCGCCTACATCAAATCGATGCGAGCCAGCAACGTCGATGCGGCGCTGTATTATCTGGCGCGGATGGTGAACGCGGGCGAGGACCCAAAATTCATCGCTCGGCGGATGATAATTTTTGCCAGCGAGGACATTGGCATGGCGCAGCCGACGGCGCTGGTGGTTGCCAATGAGGTCTTCCGAGCGGTGGAGACCATAGGGCTGCCGGAGTGCCAGATCAATCTAGCGCACGGGACGGTGTACCTGGCGCTGGCTCCCAAAGACCGTACGTCATGCGATGGCTTCTTCGAGGCGCTGGAGGATGTGCAAAAGCACGGCAACCTGCCGATCCCGCTGAACCTGCGGAACGCGCCGACGAAGCTGATGAAAGACCTGGGTTACGGCAAGGGCTACGAGATGTACTCAACTGACGATCTGCTGCCGGAGCAGCTCAAAGGGCGGAAATACTACCGAAAGTAGAGCGCGAAAAGACGCGGGATTCGAGGTGATGAGTCGAGGCTCAGATGCCCAGTACCTGGAAGAGCTGGTTACGCTCTACCTGTGACTCCAACAACTTGGTCAAACTGAAGAGATGGGGCACGGCGACTCTGCTCAGCGCCAAGTCGGACTAGGCGCGTTCGGTGACGGATACATCACGAAGGATCAGCACGATTGTTGATGAGGGACTCTCCTGGCGGGGGCGCTGCAAGCTCTTGAGCGTGGCGCCAATACGCTCTAATACTCCATCATCGTCGCCATGTGGATTATTCTGTATGGACAAACAGCATTATATTACTTGTAATTGTATAAGTATCAACTAAAAATTATTCCCTATCACCAGCCTGAACCCGATATTGCTCGCTCGTGACCCCGGTAGATACCGCCCCCGGTTCGCGGGCTGCGCCTCCCAAACCGGATCGAACCACGACCCACCCCGCATGATCCGGGCATGGCTCCCTTCTGGGTCTTCTCGCCCATCCCCTGCCTGGTAGGGGTACGGGTACTCCAACGTTTGCCAGTTCCGTCCCCAGCGACTACTGCACCACTCCCACACATTCCCCAGCATATCCTGTGCGCCGCACCAAGCCGTGTTTCCCACCTTCGTTACCGGCCAGGCAGAACTTGACCCCCTCTCAGCCGTATTTCCCATCCGCGCTTCCGGCGGCTGATCCTCCGGCCCCCGTACCGCAGCCTCCCACTCGGCTTCGGTCGGCAGCCTCCATTCCTGCCCCGTCTCCCGGCTGATCCAACGCGCGAAGGCCTGCGCTTCGTACCAGCACACCCCCACCACCGGCTGTTCCGGCCGGTTGAAGCTGGGATCACCGAAAAAGTGCGGCTGAGTCGCCGACTTCCCCTGGAGCCACCGCCAGCCCATCTCGCTCCACAGGCTTTGCTGGGCATACCCCTTCGCTGCCACAAACCCCAGGAAGTCCGCGTTCGTTACCGTCATCCGCATGATCGAGTATGCTCGCAGTACGACTGTGTGTTCTGGTCGGCTGATTGGCCGCTGGTTGTTTCCGATCCGGTAGGTTCCCGCTGGGATAGAGCAGAGTGGAAGATTCATCGGGTTGCGGCCTTTCTATGGGGAAACTTGGCTGATCGAAGTGAACCACCAAAGTACTCTCCGGGTCAAGTTTCGTGTACACAAGACCCGTGCTATACTCTCCACATGGGTCGTAATGAAGAGTCGTTCGAAGGGACAGGCTGGATCGAGCAGGTGCGCGCGCGTGGCCTTGTAGATGCTTTCCGCGTCGCCCTGGACGTTCTCGAACCGTTTGGCTCGCTGGGAGCCAACCTGGTCTGGACAGCGCAGCCCGTGTTGAGCCGTTGGCTGCCACGTGAAGCCATCGGTGCGCTGGCCGAGCTGTTAGATACCCCCGGCGGCATTGACCGCCTTCGTCGGCAGCTAGACGATGACCCACGGTGAGGTCTTGTGGACAGCCTAACCCAGACATTGACCCTGCTCATCATCGTACTGGCCTTCGTGGTCAGCATCATCGCCACCCAGTTCATCCGGCGTCGGCGCGGGCTCGTTGCACTCCGGGTGATCCCGGCCTATGCCGATCTCCCGAATCGAATTGGCGAAGCCATCGAGGCCGACCAGGCGGTGCATGTCTCCTTCGGCAGTGCCGGTCTCGGTGGATCGACCACGCTGCTCGCCCTGGCAAATGCCGAACTTCTTTACCAGACCACCCGCCGCGCAGTCATTGGCAGCCAGAGTCCCGTCCTCACTGTCGGTGATCCGACTGCCCTGGCTCTGGGACAGGATACGCTCCGCCGTGCCTATGCCTCTCGCCGTCTCGTGGATCGCTACCGTCTCTCCAGCATCCACTGGTATCCCGCCGGGAACCGCTCGCTCGCCTTTGCCGCCGCACTGACTGGCATTCTGGCCGATGATCGCATTGGCGTCAGCGTCCTCGGCGGCAGCTTCGGAACTGAATTAGCCCTTCCTGCTGAGATGGCCCTACGCCGCGGCCAATCCCTGATCGCTACTAGCGACCAGCCCGAAGGCCAGGCTGTCGCCTATGTCGTGTCCGACCAACCCCTCATCGGTGAAGAAGTCTTCGCTGCTGGAGCTTACCTGGATGGCCGTGCCGCCCAGCTTGGTGCGTTGGTCACGCTCGATGTCCTGCGCTGGCTCCTGATCCTCGCCATCCTGATCCCGACGGTACTGGCCGTGGCTGATACCCTCATACGCCAGGTTGGAGGACGTTAGACGATGATCCGCCTCGGTTCCGCCCTAACCACTGCCATCGTCATTGCTGTTGGCCTCCTTACCTTGTTGGGGTTGGTTGCTGGGGATGGCCTCGGCCTTCTCTCCAGCCTCGTTCAGGCTTCGCCGATCCCACTGCTGACCAACCTGTTCTTGCAGGTAACAGTCATCACGTTGGCTCTGACCGTGCTGATCGGTATCCTCAACCTGCTCACCGTCCATCTCGGACGGGTTGGGAGCCGCAAGCGTGGTTGGTTCTACAGCCTCGTCATCGTCCTGAGCGCCCTGGCCGTCATCATGCTGGCCATTCTCGAACGCGCTGGAACCATTACCAGTCAGCCCGCGCCGACTACGGTCCTGCTCGAAACAGTCCAGATTTCTGTCGAGTCCGCCCTCGCCGGACTCGTGCTTTTTGCCCTAGTTTACGGAGCCTACCGGATGATGCGCCGCCGTGTCTCCGGCTCAGCCCTGCTGTTCACGTTGGTCTTGCTGCTGCTTCTGGTCGCGGCGCTGCCGCTGGTTGGGTTGGGACAGCTCACCATTGTCCGCGACTGGCTGCTGAGCGTACCTGTCAGCGCTGGCGCGCGCGGTATACTCCTCGGTATCGCCCTGGCGACGGTAGTGACGGGTGTCCGGGTTCTCATCGGTCAGGATCGCTCTTACCGTGAATGAGCGGCGGCGTGTGGGGGAAACAGGATGAGCGACGATTTTGACAAGCGCAGTCCGCCAGCCGATAATCCGGACGACGATCTGTTCGCCTGGCTGCGCGATGACCAACCGGAGGAAACGCCTGCCGAACCAGCGAGTGACCGTCTCGGCTTCACTGGCGAACTCAGTTGGCGCCAGGACGATGAGCCTGCTGCCTCTCCATCATCCTCCGATGAACCAGACGAGTTCGCCTGGCTGCGTGGCCTTAACCCGAACCCTGCGCCTTCCATGCCAGAGGAACCCCCGGGCATTGTGAAGCCTTCTGAAGACCCGCTTGGCTGGCTCAAGGATTATCAGCCCGCTGAATCCCAGGAACATACCGAACCCCCGCCGCAGACTCAGATGTTCGAGTCTTCTGATGAGACTCCTGACTTTTTTGCTGGCCTTGATCTGCCGGCTTCTGCGCCGGAACCCGAAAGCGATCCGTTGTCGTGGCTCAAGCCTTATTCCTCTAGCAGCGAGATCGTTGCTAGCGATGATGAACCTGTTGAAACCGACATCGTTCCTGGTTCGGCTGTCTATTTGCCGGAGTCGATGCGGTGGCTTCAGCAGTATGCCGCCCCAGAACCTGAACCCGAACTGGAAGAGATCGCGCCGGAACCCGTGGCAGCAGCGCCTGTCCCCGTCATCGAAGACGAGGAAACCCCAGATTGGCTGCGCGAGATGGAAGGGCTGGGTGCCGAAGTTCCTACCCTCGTTGAGGAAACCGACACCGGCAATCTCCCGGATGACCTTTTCGGGGATATGGATGCCAAGCCCATTGAGCCTGAGTTAGCCGGTGAAGCCGATGCTCCAAACCAGGGTTGGTTCGACGAAGAAATCCCCGCTGAATTGCCCATGCCCGATGAGGAGGATTTCCTCCGAGGGCTGCCAACTCCTGGGAAAGCTCAGCCCTCGAGCTGGTTTGACGAAACCGAAGAAGAGCCATTCGCCGCCGCCGATGAAGTCCCCGACTGGCTGAAAGAACTTCAACCAGACGATGTGGTTCCGGCCCCATCCATTGACAGTCTGGTCAGCACTTCTATTCCGCAGACCGATAACCTCGCTCCGGTGCTGGATAGGCTGCGCGGCTCTACCGCGCCCGATCATCCAGTTGATGAGCCGGTTCAGAAGGCTGACCTTCAGGACATCGATGCCTTGCTGGCCTCTTATGAAGATATCCAGCCAACCGTTGCTGATCAGAGCGGTCAGTTGATGTCTGCTGACATCGACTTCGAGCAACTTCTCTCCGATGACCAGATACAAAAGCTAGAGCAGGCCCGCGCGCCACGTGCTGTGGCTGGCGAAGATCTTCAGGCAGAAGCGCCCGATTGGTTGACCGAGGTTGGCGGTTCAGTCGGCGGAGTCTCGGCGGCGGCCATTCTCCGCAAGCAGGCCCAGACGGAACGCCCGCTGGAAGAACTCCCCGATCGCCTCCAGGCGCTCCATGATGCCGGTGTCGATTTTACCGCTCCTGAGGAAACCACCCTCCCGGATATCGTTAAAGATCTGCTGCCTGCTGATGTCCCGGTCATTGCGCCCGCGCCGCTGCGTGTCGGCAAAACCCTCATCCGTGATGATGTTGTCCTGAGCGATGCCCAGCGCCAGAACATCGCCATCCTGCAATCGCTCGTTGCTGCCGAAGATCAACGCGTGGGAACCAAGACCTCCCCTATTATCGATGATACCGATGAACCACCCGAACTGACCGATATCTTCGACCAAGAAGCCGGCCAGCCCGTCGCTGTTCCCGTGCGCCGTCCGCGCTACAAAATCGACCGTCTGCTGGTGGCGCTCTTCGTCGCGCTGGCCGTGGTCGCGCCCTTCCTGGTGCGCGAACTTCGCATCGGTCAACTTCCTCCCAGTCAATTCCGGGCGGGCAGTCCGGGGCAGGCCGCCTTTGACACCGTACAACAGATCGGAGCCGGACAGCCTGTTCTAATCGCCGCCGAGTACGGTCCCACCGGGGCTGCTGAACTGGACAGTACCCTGGAAACACTGCTGCGCCATCTGTTCGTGCGCGGCGCGGTTCCTGTCATTGCGGGCGGCAATCCGATCGGGCTGCTCCATGCCCGAAACGTCGTCGAACGGATCGCGGCGGACACCGCTTTCCTCAATGCGATTGGGCGGAGTGACCGCCCGCTGACCGCCAACGTCGATTATGTGGTCACGCGCTATCTGGCTGGCGAAGCCATCGGCCTGCGCACCTTCAGCCAGGATATTCCTGCCCTCGTAGAGACCGATCTCAGCGGTCAGCCTACCGGACTGCAAGTTGAGTCTCTCAGCGACTTTGCGCTCATCATGGTGATTGCCGAACGCGCTGAAGATGTGCGCGGTTGGTCGGAACAGGTCGCGCCGTTGGCCATGCGCCCGCTCGTCTTCGGAGTGAGTTTCGCCGCTGCGCCGCTGGCTGAACCGTATGCGCGGGTCAACACCGCCAGTGCGCTGCCGGGTATCGGTGGCCTGCTGGTCGGCTACCGCGACGCCTATACCTATCAGGTCATGCTGGATGCGTTCATGGCTGGTCGGGAACTCCCTGGCTCGCCGCTGGTGGGCGTTCCGCAGCCAAGTGTGCCGGAAGCCACCGAGACGGTCGAGCCGACAATCGTTCTGCCGACGGCCACAGTTCTTGAAGACACGTTCCCGCCGACCGAGGTTCTGCCGACGACCGCGCCAACCCTCGAACCGACAGCGCAGCCCGCCGAGCCTACAACACCGCCGACCGTGACCCCTATTCCGCCGACGCCGCTTCCGCCCACGGCCGTTCCCACACAGACGCTCGCCCCGTCGGCCACGCCGACCCAGACTGTCCCGCAGCCGACGCCGACTCAGGAGACTACACTCCCGCCGCCTTCAGCCACATCCATCCCGGCCAGCCCGACTGCGCCGCCTGTGGTTGTGGTCGAAGCGGAAGTGATCGCGGGCGTGACCATCAATGTCCGCCAGGGGCCAGGACGCACATTTGCGCCGTTGGCGGCGCTGCCTCCGGGCACAGTCGTGCAGGTTATCGGCCGCAATGCCGATGGACTCTGGCTGCAAGTTCGGTTGGCTGATGAGCGTGAGGGGTGGGTCCTTGGCGAACTGCTGCGCCTGCGCGAGCCGGTTGTTGATCCAACGCCCACGGCTCGTGCCGGCCTTGTCGATCCTAACGCAGTCGTAGCTTTGCTGTCAGACTCCGGATTTGCTGGCGCATCTATTCAGCAGGCCGCCGAACCGACGGCCAATCCGCTCGCCCCGCAGCCGCCTCTTCCCGCATCTGCCCGCAGCACAGCACAGCCTTACCGCGACGAACGCTGGTACGGCATGACACTGGGCCTGGTGGCAATCATCGCGGTCATCGCGGGCGGTGCGGTCATGAACATCTTGCGGGCCTTGATTACCAGGGGGCGCAAACAACGGTGAGCGGCGAACAAATCGGCCTCTGGGCCGGATTCATTCTGACACTGATGGTCTTTAGCTATCTCCTGGGAGATAACTTCTTCTACCGTCTGGCGATTGCTCTGTTCACTGGGCTGGCCGCGGGCTACGTGACTCTGGTCACGGTTGAGAGTGTGCTGCTTCCCTGGTTGAACGGAACCCTACTCTCCCCGGAAACCACACTGGCTTCCCGCGCTATCGGCATTGTGCCCTTCATCCTCGGTGCGCTTCTGCTGCTCAAGACCTCGCCACGCCTGGGGCAGGTTGGTAATCTGGCGATTGCCTTCGTCGTCGGTGTTGGGACGGCTGTGGCGCTGGTTGGGGCCATTTCTGGGACACTCCTTCCGCTTGCCAACGCCACTAGCAGCGGTGTCCAATTCAATGTCCTGAACGGCTTTCTGATCTTTCTGGGTGTGGCCTGTACCCTGGTTTACTTTCAGTACCTCGCCCGGCGTCGGCCTGATGGTCGCATCCGGCGCGGAGCGCTCGCCCAGGTGATGAGCGCGGTCGGCCAGATTGTGATCGTCATCACGCTGGGTGCGATCTATGCAGGAGCTATCCTGACCAGCCTGACCATTTTCAGCGAGCGCGTCGGCTTCATCCTGACGCGGATCACGGGAGGTTAGCGTGGCGGCAGAACCTTCAGGTTCGATCCTGGCGGTTGATTTCGGGAACGTGCTGACGCGCGCTATCCTGATCGATTTGGTCGATGGCGTGTACCGCCTTGTCGCACGTGGCGAGACCCGCAGCACCATCGGCTTCCCGTCCAATGATGCTCGTGTCGGGCTGCGCCGGGTCGTCCAACAAATCGCTGAAGTAACCGGGCGCAAGCTGCTCACCCCAGACGGACGAGTTATCACCCCGGAGTCGTCGGATCGCTCCGGCGTGGATGATTTCGTGATGACCGCCAGCATCGGTCGTACACTGCGGACGGTCATCATCGGGCTGGTTCCCGAAGTCAGCGTCACCAGTAGTATCCGAGCGACGGGGGGCACTTACGTCCAAATCGTTGAGACCTTGAGTCTAGATGATCTGCGCTCCGAGCAGGAACAGTTGAATGCTCTGGTTGCCGCCCGTCCCGACCTGTTTTTCATCGCGGGCGGCTCCGAAGATGGGGCACGGGAGCCGGTCATGCAGCTGGCGCAGTTGGTCAAACAGGCCATTCGCCTGATGCAGGGTGGCCGCAGCCCGACTGTGATCTATGCCGGAAACAGCGCCCTTGTGCCGTCGATTCGCGCCCTGTTCGGCGAATTCAGCGGGCTGTTCATCGCGCCGAACGTGCGCCCGTCGGCGGAAATTGAAGACCTGGATGGCGCACAGCTCCAATTGGCTCTGGCCTACAATCAGCAGCAGTCTGGTCGCGGTGGTTTCGGCGAATTGGGTAGGATGACCAGCCGCCGCGTGCTGCCTACCGCCCAGAGCTACCGAGTGATGGCTGAGTACCTCACCCAGGTGATCGGCGGGGGTGTGCTGCTGGTCGATATGGGGAGCGCAGTCAGTATTCTGGCCGCAGCAGCGGGTGAAAAAGTCACTTCCACTATTCGTACTGATATCGGCTTGGGGCACAGTGCCGACAGCCTGCTTCACGCTGTCGGGGCCGACGCTATCGAGAATTGGCTGCCTTTCCGTCCCGCCCCCAACCAGATACGTCACTACGCGCTCAACAAAACACTACGTCCGGGTACGGTCCCGGAGACCCTCAAAGGACTTTACCTGGAACATGCCTTCCTCAAAGCGGGTATGGGTCGCCTTGTCAAGGACACGTTGGCTTCATGGGGAACCACGCAGCCGGGACAGACTGCTCTGACACCATCCTTCAAGCGGATCATCGCGGCCGGTTCCGGATTTACGGGCACCGGTCATCCTGGCTTGGGCGCGCTTTCGATGCTTGATGCTATCCAGCCGACCGGAGTTGCGCAACTTCAGGCTGATGCCTACGGCCTCATTGCAGCACTGGGCGGGCTGGCTGTTACGAATCCTTCTGCAGTTGTTCAGGTGATGGACAGCAGCAGCTTCGAGCAGTATGGTGTGGTTGTGAGCGTCAGCGGTCTGCCGCGGTCGAACCGTGTTGCGCTGAACGTCAGAATTACGACCTCCGATGGACAGACCATCAAGCAGCAGGTTCAGGGCGGCAGCTTGTGGGTCTATCCACTCCCAGTTGGCCTGACGGCGAAGATCGATGTCCGCGCCGGACGCGGCCTGAACATCGGCGGAAAAGGGCGTGTTCGCATCGAGGTGGAAGGCGGTACGGTCGGCATTATCTTTGATGCACGCGGGCGGCCGCTGCCCATCGCCGAGACCGCGCCTGGCCGTGCCGATCAAATTCCTGCCTGGATCGCTGCGATGACAGGCGATCCTGTGAAGACTGTGGATCAATCGTGGCTGGAAGCGCCTGACCGTGACGCTGAAGTCGATGATCGTCCTGAAACGCACAGCCGGCGCCCAATGTCGCGCGTCAACGAGCGACGTAGACTGTTCGGGCGGCGGACTTCAGGGGTGAAAGCAGTGGAGAAGACTGTCGCCGGGATGCAGCTCAGCGATGATACCAAGCCAGAAGTCATGGATCTGCAAAATCAACTCGATGACCTGCGGCGGAAGTAACCATGTCGAACTATTTTCCCGCCCATCGCCACATACTGGAAATGACGACTATTCAGCGAGAACAATCCTTGCCGGAAGATGCCATCGGCCAGGTGGAAGCTCGTCAGGGACAAAGCGTCAATTTGCGCGATATTATAGCAAAAGGGCGTTTGCCGTCGCGTTTCGTGATTGTCGAAGCGGCGCAGTTCTTCAAGCTCAAGAAGCCGGAAGAATTCAACGGTCTGTTCCTAGTCCAAATCGGAAATACGGTCGCGCCCAACGATGTGCTTGCCTTCCGCAAGAATCGCAAGCTCTATTCTCCGATTGTTGGCTTCGTGGCCGATATCGACGGTGGACGGATCATTGTCCAGGAATCCCCGGAGACTGTCGAACTTGAAGCTGGGTTGGATGGACAGGTCGTTCAGGTGCGTCCAGGCCGTGGCGCTGTGATTGAGACTTCGGCCAGCATTGTACAGGGGGTCTGGGGCAATAACCGCCGCGTAATTGGCGCGCTCAAGATCGAGCCAGAAGATGGCCTGGAGAGTTTATTTGGCGAAAACCTGGATATCCAGTATCGTGGTTCCATCCTGGTCACGCGCCGATCCCTGCGTGACACAGGATTACAGGTCTTAGAAGATCAATCACTGGCCGGCGTGATCGCGCCCAGCATGGAAGCCGGTCTGATCGACAGGGTGATGAGCCTGAAAAGCGCGGTTATGCTCACCGAAGGATTTGGCGCTTTACGCATGAATGTTGCGGCGTTCAATCTGTTCACGCAGTACAATGGGCGTCAGGCCACCCTGGATACTGCCCAACCGACGCGCTGGGAAGGACGTTATCCTGAAGTCATCATCAATCCGTCTGGACGTGGTAGCGGGCGAGCGCCTCGCCCGAACACGGACATGACTCTCGAAGTTGGAACCAACGTCCGGATGACTCGGCTGCCGAACGCTGGAATGGTCGGCAAAGTGGTCAATTTGCCAAAATCACCGGTCCTGTTGGAGAATGGACTGCGGCTCTTATGCGCCGAAGTGGAAACCATCACCGGCGAAAGGTTTACGGTTCCACTGGCGAACTTGGAAGTATTCGGTAGATAATAGAGCGTCATATGATGACGACTCAGCACCCGCCCAGGAGAAGATCATGACGTTTAACAGACGTGATCTGCAGGATGACGATGACGATTTCAAGTTCGATGACGAATTCAGTTTTGATGATGATCAGAAAAATGGCGATGACTTCAAATTCGACGATGAACCCGCCAATATCGGTCTAGATGACGATAAGGACAAGGGGTTTGGCTTTGAAGATGAAGACATGCCCGTCATCGATGATGGGGAGACAACCGAGAGGCAGGGCCCGAACCGCACTTTCGTTATCCTGGCTGGATTGATGATCTTGTTGTTTGTCGCAGGTCTGGCGGTGGTGCTCTTCCTGGCGCTCCGGCAGACTGGTCCAACGCCTATTGAGCAGACACGTGCCGCCATCGAAACGCAGAATGCGGATACCTTGATTCTTCTCGGCCAGACGCAGACGGCTGCGGTTGTGGTTGCCCTGGCGCAGACGCAGACGGCTTCCGTGCCAACAGCCACGCCGACCGAGACGCCAACGCCGCGTCCGCCAACAATTACACCGACACCCGTTGAACCGACCTTGGATGCGACTCAGCAGTTTGCCAACGCGCTGCTGACTCAGACCGCGCGTGAGGCCACACAAACAGCCGAAGCCGCTTTGGTCGAGCCAACCCGCGAGCCGCAAGATGCCAACGCTGTGGCGCTGACAGCCACCCGTCTGGCCGAGATTCTGCTCGGAGCGGGCGGCGGAGAGGCGACCGAAGTTGCGGGTCTGCCGACGCCGACCCGGGAGGGTGGCGGAGCCGTTGTGCCGACTCAGTTACCTGATACTGGCCTCTTTGACGACATCGGTTCAGGCGGAAATGTCGGTCTCATCGCTCTGCTGGCGCTTGCTCTCGTCGGAGTGATCGTGCTGTCTCGCGTTGCCCGCGCGGTCAACAAATAGGCTTTCGTCTAGCGCGGATTGAATCCTGTCTGCATTAAAAAGGCGGTATCATGCCGCCTTTTTGCGTGACATGAGCGCGAGATGTGTATTTCACGACTGTTATCCCGTCGCTATGAAACATTAATGCTTCTCGCCTTCGACTCGTGATACGCTCATCGTAGTCGTATCTGGGAAGGCGTGAATCTACTTCGTCGATAATACTGGCGCGAATAGGATGAAAGGCCTATGGCCGGAAAGATGGAGTAGGCGAGAATAGTTCACCATGTTTGTAATGTTAGTTCCAGCTGTTGTTTGGAAGGAGAAGGTGGCTGATGGACGATAAGAAGACACCTGAATCGGCCGGTATCATCCCCCCAACCACCTTATCTGTTCCCATCTCGACAGTTGAGGGGACACCTGCGACCACTGGTGTGACTCGCCGGCTGCATGAAATTCCTGGCATTGTTACTGATACTGCTAACCAACCCGATACCAAAGAACTCCCTGGCGTCAACAAAGTATCTCCCACGCCCGAAAAGACCAACCTTCTTCCGAGCAGCCCATCAAAGCCCAGCAGCGATTCGTACCGTACCCATGTTGTCTCGCGGGCGATGGCGCTCCGTCGTATGTTGGCTGTCAAGCCCACTGACAAATCCAAGGCCGATCTACCCCCTCGCAAGATACGCCTCATTATCCGGGGGATAGGTGAATCCTATCGCCTCAGTGAGGGCGACATTCTTTTGATTGGCCGTAACGATTTCCGCAGTGGTGGGTTTAGCCCGGACGTAGATCTGGGGCCATTGGGAGGACATGAACGTGGGGTCTCCCGCGCCCATGCGCGTCTGCATCTCGAAGATGGGAAACTCTACGTGACCGACCTGTATAGCTCCAATGGGACATTTCTCCGCAAAGAGCAGCTCAAGCCCGAAAAACCCTATCCAATCTTTCACGGCGACGAAGTGCTGCTAGGGGCAATGAGCATCACCGTCGAATTTGAGTAGTACCCTATCTCCAGTCGATCTGGACGAAGATGAGGCCGATCTGATCGGCCTTTTTGTTCCTTGTGACTCCGGCAAATAGAAGAGGGGTAGGAAAAATGGCCTACCCCTCTTGTGCAGAAACGCTGTTGTGCGTCCTGCCTGGTATCAGACAGGAACTGCTAGGCACGATGTGACCAGTTGAACCACTTCCTTTGGCTTGAACGGCTTGCTCAGGGTAGCCGTTGCGCCGATCTGCCGGATGAAGGCTTGTTCACGGATGCGTGGACCAGCGCTGTACAGGATCACCGGGATGAAGCTCACCTGCGGGTCGTTTTTCAACGTCATGCAGATGTCTGCTCCGCTGATTCCCGGCAGCATATCGTCCAGTATGACTAGGTCGGGGCGCTCCTTGTACACGAGGTCAAGGCCCTCACGGCCATTCGTCGTCACGAGGGTTTTGAATCCGGCGCGCTGCAAGACGATCTGAAGAATGTCTAGAAAACTCGTTTCGTCGTCTACGATCAGAATGGTTTGCATGACTATCGCGGTCTCCTCTTTCAGAACGCTCGCATAAAAGCTGATGGTGAACTCGAATCTGCGGATAACTCACCCGATCTTATCGTAACACCGAGTCACGCTTTGAATCGTTAAAGAATTGAGGGATCTCCGCAGACCCTTATTCCCTTAATGTGCTGCTAAATTGAATCTCTGGACGTGGAGCAGGTCGCCTCAAACCAGATGGGCGCAAATCTGCGTGGTAAACTGTGCAGTCGATATCGCATCCTGCGAATAGATGTCAGCAGTGTAATCGCCTTCGGCCAGCGTTTGCCGCACTGCCCGCTCGATTCGATCTGCTGCCTCGATTCGGCCCCAATAATGGCGCAGCAGCATGGCTACGCTCAGAATGGCCGCCGTTGGGTTAGCGATCCCTTTGCCAGCAATATCCGGGGCACTGCCATGAACAGGTTCGGCGATAGCGATTCCATCTCCCAAGCTCAACGATGGAGCTAGCCCCAGCCCTCCACCCCAGGCCGCAGCCATATCTGAGAGGATATCGCCGTACAGGTTTGGGGTCAGGATAATGTCGAAACGGGATGGGTCTTTGACCATCCAGTAGGCGGCTGTATCGACATAGAGTTCATCGGTGATGATTTCGGGGTAGAAGGCGGCGACTTCCAGTGCCACCCGGCGGAACAGACCATCGGATTGGCTGAGGACATTGGCTTTATGCACAATAGTGATTCTCTTGCGCCCGATCCGCTGCGCCAGTGAATAGGTCAGCCGGGAGACGCGCTCGGTAGCATCGCGCGTAATGACCTTCTCAGCAATCCCAGTCTGCCCATCATTTTCGGTATGCTCATGGCCGATGTACAAGTCCTCGGTGTTTTCCCGCACCACGAGCATATTGACCCCTTCACGGGAAGTCGGCACCGGAAGATACTGCGCTGGGCGCAGGTTGGCGTAGGCTCGCAAGGTGCGTCGCAGCCGGACAATCGGGGAGAAGTAGCCTTCTACCGGATAGGCCGGGGACGAAACAGCTCCAAACAGCACCGCCTTACACTCTTGGGCGACCTGGATCGTTTCTTCAGGCAGCGATGTGCCGCGTTCCTGAAAGACCGCCCAGCCGGCCGGCATGGGGCGGATGACCACATCGGGAGCAACTTTCAGCAGCACTTGGATAGCTGCTGGAATGACCTCACGGCCAATTCCATCTCCTTCGATTACGCAGAGTTCGGGTGATACTGCGACTGAGTTCATTGCTGGATCGGGACCCATGGCACACCTTCATCGTGGACGCAAGCAGCCGTGACGGAGTCTGTACCTGCAAGCGTACAGGCCGCGAGGCTGAAACCGAATCAACAATACCCAGGATGAAGACCTATTTGGGGAAAAAGCGCATTATTGGGGCGATGCCAAAGCGAGACAGCATCGTCCCCATATTATTCTCACTGTAATTCTGGCATGTCTGCGCGGTTTTGTCGAATAATTCATGGCATCGCGTCGATTCCGGCACTGTCCTGCATAAAAGCGGCCTGGCAGTCCACAATCGGATCGTTCGGCCCCGGTTCGACTCGACGATAGGAACCGTCGGCCTGCATCTCCCAGGCGCGTTGGTTGTCCCTCAAATAAGTCGCCAGGATACGCAGCAGGCGTTTCTGAAGCTTGCTGTCCAGCACTGGGAAGACCACCTCGACGCGATTGAGCAGGTTGCGCCGCATCAGATCAGCGCTACCCAGGTAGAAACGCTTGTCCGCAGGGGCGTTGTGGAAGTAGAAGATGCGGCTATGTTCGAGGTAGCGTCCGATATGGCTGATGAGGCGGATATTCTCGCTTATGTTGGGCAATCCCGGAACCAGACAGGAGAAACCGCGTACGATCAGATCGATGTGGACACCCACCTGTGAAGCCTGATAGAGTTTCTGGATAATCAAGTCTTCTTCGATCTGGTTCATCTTGAGAATCATCCGGGCAGTTTTACCGGCGCGAGCCGCGGCGATCTCGTTGTCGATCAAGGCAATCAGGCCGCTGTGCAAGTGTTCGGGGGCAACCAGCAGTCGCTTGTAGGTTGTGGCTGGGGCATACCCCGTCAGGCGATTGAAGAGCCGAGAGACATCATCGGCTAACTCCGCGTTGCAGGTCAGCAAGCCGATATCACTGTACATTCTCGCCGTGCTGGCATTGTAGTTGCCGGTTCCCAGGTGGATGTAACGTCGCACCCCATCGGCTTCACGACGCACGACGAGGGAAACTTTGGCGTGAGTCTTGACGGGGAGTTCTTCTACACCGTAGGTGACATGCACACCTTTGCGCTCCAACTGGCGTGCCCATTCGAGGTTGTTCTCTTCATCAAAACGGGCTTTGAGTTCGACCAGCACGGCGACCTGCTTGTCATTATCGCGGGCTTCGAGGAGGGCCTCGACGATGGGCGAGTTCTTGCCGACGCGGTAGAGCGTCGCCTTAATTGCCAGCACATCGGGATCGCGGGCGGCGGCGCGGAAGAAGGCCTCTACTGGCCGAAAGGAGTCGTAGGGATGATGCAGCAGAATATCGGCCTTACGGATTTCCGAGAAAATGTCTTTCTCAGTCAGGCTGTCGGCCAGCCGAGGGAAATAGGGGGGATACTTCAATTCCGGGTGATCGACACCTGACAGTTCGAACAGGCTGCTGGCTCCTAATGCGCCATCGATCATGTAGACATCGCGTTCGGGGGAAACGCCTAATTGGTAGATCAACTGGTTGAGGGTACGGTCGCTGATGTTGTCAGGGACGCTCAACCGCACGACCGAACCGAAGCGCCGCTCGCGCAGGCTTTCTTCGATCAGGGCGCTCATGCTGCCAACAACATCTTCTTCATGCTCGTAATCCACATCAGCGTCGCGGGTGACACGGAAGGGGTACTGCTCGACCACGCGCATCCCTGGGAAGAGAGCATCCAGATTGTCGGCGATGATGTCTTCTAGCCACAGAAATACGTCGCGGACACTGGTGTCATTGGCGTAGCGCCGCATGATCCTGCCGAGATCGACCATACGCGGCAGCGCTTCGGGTACTTTCAGCCGGACGAACTCGGTGTGGCGCTGACTGCTGTTGCCGCGTTTGAGCCATACGGCCAGATTCAGACTCAGGTTGGAGATGAATGGGAACGGCCGGGCATGATCGACCGCCAGAGGAGTCAGCACCGGGAAGATCTCATCACTGAAATAGCGACGGGTCGCTTCTCGTTGAAGCGCATCGAGCTTATTGGTTTCGGTGATGCGGATGCCGTGTTCAGCCAAGCCCGCAAACACCTCGCGCATGGTCGAACGCTGCGTCTTGATGAGTTCAATGACGCGGCTGCGGATGTCAAAGATCAACTGGGTGGGCTGAATTCCATCGGGGCGGTTGGTTGGGAGACCAGCCTTCATCTTATTATGAACCGAAGCCACCCGCACCATGTAGAACTCATCGAGGTTGTTGCTGACGATTGCCAGAAACTTGACTCGTTCCAGTAAAGGAACGCTCGTATCCTGAGCCAGCGCGAGCACGCGCTGGTTGAACTGGATCCAGGCCAATTCACGGTTGACGTAATTGGTCGCCGTGAGTTCAGGTAGTGGGGCTTCGACTGCTGCGCTCATCCGGTTTTGTCCCGTGCCAAGTGGAGCCTATCCAGGCCAGCGTTTACACTATAACGAAAATTCGACCCGCCGCGCAATAGCTCCTGTTAAGGTCCTGTTGCAGTTCGGCATGGTAAGATGAACAGCCGTTGAGACTTCAATACGTGTACATACAGTTTTGGCATTTTTTGGAGCAGCCCAGCGATGCGCCAGCACATTGAACATCTGCGGAACACGATCACTGGGTGGCCGGGCATGACCGCTGAACCCCATCGTTTCGGTGGAATCGAGTTCAAACTGAACGGTGTTGAGATCGGCCATGTGCATCATCACGGCATGGTAGACATTCCGTTTAACAGCCAGATTCGTGACCAGTTGATCGCCGAAGGGCGCGCGGAAGTTCATCACCTGCTCAAGGATACGGGCTGGATCACGTTCTACATCCGCCAGCCGAAGGACGTGGAACAGGCGATTTGGCTATTCCGGTTGTCGTATCTCTTCTATGCTGGGCGAGGCCGGAGCCGGACGCTGCTGGCCAAGCAGATCGATATCCCGGAAGCTGTGGCGGCGCTGCGCCTCAGCGAGGCGATGCAGGCCGTCTTTGAGCGAGTGACGACCCGTCCCAGCGCTATCCCCTAATCAAGCGGGTTCGGCGAGCTTCTGAAATTCCTCGCGGCTCATGGGCTGGCCGTGGCTGTCGATGTACCAGTCATAGTCATTGCTGACCAACCGGCGAATCATGGCGAAGTCCAGAGTATCTTCCGGGCGGCGGAGATGCGGTGGCGGCAGATGGTAGCATTCACCGAGGAAGAGTACGCGCTGTTCCGGCAAGCGCACGACCACCGAGTCGGGCGCATGTGCTCCGCCGACGTGTTCCAGTTCAAGCGTGACCTCTTCAACATAGAGTGTCAGCGAGTGTGTGAAGATGATCTCCGGTTGGGCGACGCGGAAACTGCGCCAGTCCTCGACAGCGCGGCTCATTGCCCGCAGCGCGGCTTCCCGCGCCGGAGATCGCTGGATTTCCTCCTGTATGTAGCTATGGCTCCAAGGTTTGGAAGCGAGTTCGGCCAGGTGCTTGCGGCAGAGTTCGTGGGCGGCGGCTGGCGCGCCGAATACCATCGCGCCGAAGACATGATCCCAATGGCTGTGGGTATAGATGATCTGGCGCACAGGGGGAGCCTGAATGTCGTCCAGCGCGATCATGATGCGTCGGGCATGGCGCGGGCTGTTCCCGGCGTCAATCAACACGGTTTGCTGTCCTGCAACAATGACGCCGACATTGGGCTGCCCGCGCTCCGGGCTTTCGTCGCGCGGGTAGATATAAACATTCGGGACGATATGAACCAGGTTTTCCGTCACAGCCCCTCCAAACTGCCAGCCAATGACCTGAAGCGGCGGTTATTCTAGCGGATTCTCTGATGATCTCCAGTCCGGTTTAGCGGTTAGGCAGGACTCGCCAGAGGGCGAAGTGGTCATCGAAGCCCTTGATCTGGGTCTCGAAGGCTTCCGCAGCGCAGTCGTCAAGCTGGAGCATTTGATCGACTTCAGGATCGGCCCGGACGGTGTTGGAGATGATCACATCATCGCCGGAAGATAACCCTTCCAGCCGGGCGGCTTTGTTGACGACTGAGCCGAAGTAATCCAGCCGCCCGTTGAGCGTCACAGCGATGCAGGGGCCGTAGTGAATGCCGACGCGCAGTTTGAGCGGGGTCCCGTCCGCGCCCTGGAATTGAGCCAACTGCTGCTGGGCGGCGATCATGGCGCGGAGAGCCGGGGCGGGGCGTCGGAAGACGGCCATGATGGCATCGCCGATGGTCTTGACGACGGCTCCTCCTTCGGCCTGTACCGCGTCGCGCAGCAGATCGAAGTGACTCATGACCAGCCCAAAGGCAGGAGCATCCCCAATCTGGTTGTAGAGCCGGGTCGAGCCACGCAGGTCAGTGAAGATGATCGCCATGCTGCCGACGGAGATATGCTGGCCGGGTCTCAGCGCCTCGGAGGCGAACAGATCGCGGAAGACCTGTAAGGCGATGACATCAGCGGCGGTCACGGCCTGATCGCCCCAAGCGAGGCGTTCGAGGATGAACAACTGCTCTTCATCGGTAGCGTTCTTGAAGCGCAGATTGGCTCCGTTGCGAACGGGATGCTCGCCGCCGGGCCAGCCATCGACGCGGCTGGCTCGCAGGGTGATTTCGGCTGCGCCCTGGTCTTCGCTGACCTGAAGGAACTCACCCCCGCGCAGATTGAGTGTACGAAGGCGGTAGCGGCCATTCTCCAGGGCAGGCCGGATAGTGCGGCCTTCACCAGCCTGGAGAAGCTGCTGCACGACAACGTGCGGTGTGGTCTGAGGGCCGGCGATGCAGTATTCGATATGTTCGACCTCGCGGATGGAAGGGCTGGGGTGGAAGGTCAGTTCGACGGCCTGATCGAAGTTGACCTCGAAGTCGATATTGCACATATCACAGTGAACTTGCTCGGCGACCTCGTTAAGGGTCGTTCCAGTGTGCTTGACGTTGCGGCAGAGGGGACAGAGGACATCCCACTCGAATTCGAGCAGACCGCGGCGGGTGGCAACCAGGAAGGTTTCCAGGACTTCGCGGCGGGGAAATCCCCACTGGTCGGCCAGGGAATAGGGACGGAGGCGGCCGACCAGCATGGCATCGCCGGTGCGGAGCAGGCGTTCCAGCCGATCCAGTATCTTGGGATTGGCTCCGCCACGGATCAAGGCTTCGATGAGGTTTTGCAGGCGTTCTTCGCCCCGAGGAGCAAATCTGACCTCGGCAGGCAGTTCGGCGATGCTGCCGCCGTACATGGCGGTCTGATCGTAACGGCGGATGGCGCGGTCGAAGGCACGGGCACTGAGGATGCCGACCTGCACTGGGATGGCGGCCAGACCGAGCAGATTACGCGGCGATGCCCAGACGTTGTAGGTGAGGAGAGTGCCGCCTTGTGGATGAGGTTCCAGTTCGGTGAGGGTGCGGAGTTCGGCGACCGGGCCAGAGCGATAACGTCGGAGAACGCCGTAGCATTCCGGGCGCACCCATTCAAACGGCTCTTCTTCCCACTCGACGGGCACGCCCAGGCGAAACAGCCGCAGCCGGCGGCGGGCATTGAGCAAGGGCGCGTCCGGGTCGCGGCGCTGGATGGAAGGGACGCCGGTATCCCGGTTGAAGCGGTTGGTATCGGCGACCAGCGGCCAGAGCATCTCCGGCGTGGATTGGAGATGCCACTGCCAGCGGTAGTGGAACTGACGGGTGGGGCGCGGGGATTCGCTGGACATGGATTTGAACAGCTGACTCATCGATATGGGATGTTCTAGCATAGTCTACACCGGGTTGAAGACGTTTCACCTATGGAACCTGAATACAGCCTAACGGAAGCGGATTACCGGACTCCAGATCAGAGGGTGTTCAATTTTTGCTCAATTCTGGGGAGTGGGGCGAATTGTGGTCAGGATGGGGGCTGTTGAATATACTTGCGGGAAGATGGCCCAACCGGGTTCTGGGGCGAAGAGGGGCGAGGGAACATCATGTCCGATGAAGACCGCTTGAAGATGGGCGTTCAGCAGGCTGCCGCGCGTCTCCAAGCTGCCCGGCAGATCACGGTACTGACGGGGGCGGGGGTGAGCAAAGAATCCGGCATCCCGACGTTCCGGGATGCGCTGGATGGGCTGTGGGCACAGTACGACCCGACCCAACTGGCGACTCCACAGGCATTCCGAATCAACCCAAAGTTGGTCTGGGACTTCTATGAATACCGGCGGCGGCTGATGACTCCGGCACAGCCCAATCCGGGGCATATGGCGCTGGCCGTGCTCCAGCGGCGCTACCCGCCGCTGCGAGTCATTACGCAGAACGTGGACGATCTACATGAGCGGGCAGGCAGCAGGGATGTGATCCGACTGCATGGGAATATCGCGCTGAACCGCTGCTTCTACGACTGCCAGGGGTATCCGACGCGGATCGATGTTTCGGTCCTGCATTGGGACCGGGACAATGGGCCGCCGCTGTGCCCGCACTGCGGGCGGTGGGTGAGGCCGGATGTGGTCTGGTTTGGAGAGGCGCTGCCGTCTGAGGAAGTGGATCGGGCGGTGAATCTGCTCCAGCGGACGGATGTGCTGCTGGTGGTCGGGACTTCGGGGTTGGTGACGCCAGCCGCGGACATGCCGTGGATTGCTGGGCGGAGTGGGGCGTTCATCATCGAGATCAATCCCGATCTGACACCGATCAGCGAGATCGCCGATCTGATTCTGCGCGGGCCATCCGGCGGCGTGCTGCCGCGCATCGTGGAGGCTATCGACGCATCGTGAAGGCTGGTATGGGGTTATATCGCGCGGCCTGGATGACGGTGTGGAGCATGGGGCTGGCGCTGCTGGTGTGGAGCGGCGGACGGCTGCGGGCACAGGACTTCGAGGATACGCCGCACCTTTGGCAGGTGTTCGTCCAGCGGAATGTCGATGGGGGCGGGAGCGACCGCTTGACCTTCGTCGATCTGCTGACCGGAGCAGAGGCGGGCGTTACTATAACCGGGGAACGCTACACGCTCGACCGAACCAGCGTGATCTTCTTTGACCGGGGTACGCGCCGGGTGATGGCTGCGCTGCCGGACGGGCGGGTCAACGCGCATCCGTTCATCCAGCCGGAGAGGAGCAGTCACCGAATCGATTGGCTGGTTTCGCCAAAGCAGGAGTGGGTGGCTTGGACGCGGACAGAGGTTGGGCCGGACGGGCTGACCACGGTGACGAGCATTGCGCGGCGGGACGGCAGCGAACTGCGGCAGGTGCTGGTGGATGGGCCGCGGCAGGGCATCGGAGCCACGCCGGTGGCCTTCAGCCGTGACCAGGCCGTACTGTATATGGATTTCCAACCGGACGGGCTGGGGGACTTCACGCCGTTCCCGCAGTATGCGGGGTTGTTCGCGCTTGATCTGGCGAGCGGAGAGTGGGACTATCTGCCGGATGAGCCGGGCTGCTACTGTGGAGCAGGGTTTGGCCAGGGCTTGTTCCTGCGGCTGAAGGTGGCCGATAACCTGCGCGGGTTCGACCTGCACATCTACAACCTGGCTGCTCAGGTCTCCAACGTGATTCCGTTCGGGAACTACGGGGGATTCACGCAGGCCGGGGACATCGTGCTGTCCAACAGCGGACGTCGGGCGATCTACGCTTTAGCGCAGATTCAGAATTTTGGCAGGCCGGATCAGTTCGCGCAGACGGTGTTCATGCTGGTCGATCTCGACCTGATGACTCAGCAGCCGCTGACCGACCGGATCAACACGTTCGTCGAGCCGCTGAGCTGGACGGAAGATGATACGGCGGTGATCTTCACCAGCAAGCAGCAGGACGGAACCTGGAAGATCAACCTGAGCGACGGGCGGCTCGACCGGATCGCCAACGCGACCTATCTGGGCATCATCGGATAATCAGTTCCGCGTGACCGAGCTTGCCCACCAGGGCATCGAGTTCGGCGGCGGTCGTGACGACCATATCCCCGAACTGGCTGAGCGCGAGCGCAGCCATCACGACCCCACAGCGCAGACCCCGCGAGAGGCTGCCTTCCAGCCAGCCGTGAAGGACGCCGGCGGCCAGCGCATCGCCGGCTCCGAGCCGATCCAGAATGACAGTGGGGGCAGCAGGTTCCTCGATAAACTCCGCGCCATTCCAACCGATGACTCCGGTTTCACCGCGGGTGACGACGATCTGACGGGCGTGGGTGAGGTCAGCCAGACCTTCGATGACGGCCTGGGGCGATCCGTCGATGCCGAACACGCGGGCGGCATCGGCCTGCTTGCAGAAAAGGACATCGACATCCTGCATGAGCGGACACAGGGCCGCCGCGGCCGTATCCGGGGGCCAGAGTTTCTGGCGGTAGTTGACATCGAAGCTGACAGCCACGCCGTGTTCACGGGCGTGGGCGATACCACGGCGGACGGCCTCATAGCAGGAAGGGGAGAGGGCGGCGGTGATGCCGGTGAGGTGAACGAGACGGGTATCGACCAGATAGTCCCAGGCGATGCGGTCAGGCTGGAGGTGAGCCGCGGACGAGTCGGCGCGGTCGTAGATGACCTGGGTGGCGCGGGGTGGATGGGCGAACTCGACGTAGTAGACGCCCATGCGTCCGTGGGTGTCCCAGAGGACGCCGCCGAGATCAACGCCGTTGGCGCGGAGGTGATGGGCAGCGAGACGGCCAAGCGGATTATCCGGCAGCGCAGTGACGAGTCCGGCAGGATGGCCGAGGCGGGCGAGGGCGCTGAGGACATTGCCCTCCGCCCCAGCGGGATAGACGGAGAGTTGGGCGGATGTCTCCAGGCGTTCCCCGGCGGGAACGCTGTACCGGAGCAGGATTTCGCCGATGGCGGTGATATGGAAGCGGGGAGGCATAGGTCAATCCATCGGGTAGAGGCTGCAGCCGCCATCGACGGTGAGGACGGAACCGGTCATGTAGCTGGCGGCGGGGCTGCACAGGAACAGGAAGGCGTCCGCGACGGACTCCAGCGGCTGCATGAAGCCGAGGGGAATGGCTTTCTGGGCGCGGGCGCGGTAATCCGGCTCAGTTTCCCACTGGCGCTTTGCCATGCCGGCGTTGACGATGCCTGGGGCCATGGCGTTGGCGCGGATGCCCGTGCTGGCGAGTTCGCGGGCAAAGGAACGCATCAACTGGTTCATGGCGGCTTTGCTGGCGCTGTAGGGGCCGATGCTGGGCCAGGGGGTTTCCGCGACCCAGGAGGTGGTAAAGATGAGGTGGCCTTTGATGCCGTCGGCCAGCATCCCACGGGCGGCGGCCTGGGCCATGAGGAAGGCGGCCTTGAGGTTGACCTCCATGAGGCGGTCGTAGACGGCTTCGTCGTAATCGACGAGGGGGGCAGCGATGACCATTCCGGCGTGGCAGAGGGCGGTATGGACGGGGCCGAAGCGCTCGCGGGCAGCCTGGAGGTAGGCCAGGACTTCGGGCTTGTGGGTGAGGTCCGCCTGGATGTAGGTCACGCGGTCGGGGCGGACGCCGGACGAGTCGAGGCGCTGCCGGGCTTCAGCGGGGTCGAGGACATCGTTGACGCTGAGGTTCGCGCCGTGGTCAGTGAGCGCCCTGACGACGGCGAGGCCGATGGCTCCACAGCCCCCTGAGATGAGGATGTGCTGTCCAGCGAGGGAATCGTCGCGAAAGGTCATGGTGGGAACTCCGGGGTGGCTGATATATCGTATCTGATAGTTTATGGTTAGTGAAAAAATGCGTTGATAGATGCGAAAAGTGATAAGAATGATAAGAATGAGAATCGGTCGATTCTTGAGAATTGGCACAAATGGCGGCAATGGCAGACTGGCAATTCTGTGCCAAATGCTTCACATGCAAGGCCAGGATTTGCCAGAAGTGCCGCAAATGCTGCAAGTGCAAATCGTGCGAAAAGTTGCAAAAGTTGAAAATGTTGCAGTTGCAACTGCGTGACATTTACAACAACGATGGGCTGCGATACTCGCAGGCGATAGGTTGTTAAGGTGCGGCGGGCGGGTGGGAACGGATTCAGCAGAGACGCCCCGTCGGGTTGCTCCTCCGCATCGGCCGCTGCCACCGATGAACGATCACCTGGTAGATACAGGTTAGCACAAAACGGGACGGAAAGGGTGACATTTTGTCTACTCTTTGGGTATAAAATCGAACGGAAGAATATTAACCGCAGTCCGCTGACAGGGAGGTTTCGCACAGACACAACGGTACGGCAAGACGGATCACTTCTGGGGGGATGTCAGCGGCGCTGGGAAGGAAGGCCGAGGGGGGTGATTTCGAGTTCCCAGGCGGCTTCGATCTCGGCGGGTTCGACGACCAGGACATAGTCGCCGGGGGCGTCGATGTCGAAGGTTTCCTCGCCTTCGCCCACGCGGAGGGCCAGCACTTCATGATCGGCGCCGTCGGCGGTGAAGAGTTCGACCTTGACGAGGATTTCCTGGGGGAACCAGAAGCGCAGGCGGTAGCTGCCGCGCTCCAAGGGGAAGGGATCGCTATCAAAGGCGGCGATGCCGGAGAAGATGAGGGCGTCTTCGTTGGAGTCGTCGTCTTCGTCCCAGTCGTCGATCTCCGGCGGGCGGTAGGTGCGGCTGAACTGCTCAGATTCGCGGTTGAGCTTGTTCCTGACGGCATAGGCGAGGGAGGCGATGAGCAGAACGGCGACGATGAGGACAGTCATATCCATGAGAAGATTAATTCCACCACAGAGGCACAGAGGGCACAGAGAAATACGGAGAGGAATTGAACCGCCAAGACGCCAAGGACGCCAAGATCATACGGAGAGAAGAAGAATTGAACCACAGAGGCACAGAGGGCACAGAGAAACACGGAGAGGAATTGAACCGCCAAGACGCCAAGGACGCCAAGATCATACGGAGAGAAGAAGAATTGAACCACAGAGGCACAGAGGGCACAGAGAAATACGGAGAGGAATTGAACCACAGAGACGCAGAGATCATAGGGAGATGTGGGGGTAGTGAAGGGCGGTCAGGCTGCGTCATAGATGATCCTGGCCTCGTCCAGTACGCGCTGGCGGATGCGGCGGTGGAGGAATTTGGGCGTGAGCAGGTCTACGTCGCGGTCGAGGATGCGGGCGAGTTCGTCCTGCATGGTCAGCAGGCCGATCAAGCCGGGGGTGTGATCCGGCTGGAATTCGACGAGGACATCGACATCGCTCTCCAGGTGGAAGTCGGGGCGGAGGACAGAGCCGAAGAGCGCCAGGCGGCGGATGTGGTGGCGCTGGCAGAAGGCGGCGATCTGCGGCTGCGGGATGGCGATGGGTAGCGGTTGGGCGGACATGGTGGTCAGCGCGTGGGACTCCGATTCAGGACGGTGAAATGATTGTACCGCAATTGGGCGCTGAGAGGATGATTTGAGGGGGAACAGGGGCATACGGGAGTGTATGCCCCTGAGAAGATGGAGGGTCAGTCGCCGGCGGGGACGGGGACGGGGCGGCCGTTGGTGTGGGGCGCGGCGCCGTTCTCGCCGTCGGTGCTGAGGACATCGAAGGCGTGTTCACGGCGGAGGGCCTGCTCCTCGCGGAACTGACGGGTGTAGAGGCTGTAGTAGTGCCCCTTGTGGCGCATCAGTTCGGCGTGGCTGCCCATCTCGCTGATGCCGCCGTTCTCGATGACGAGGATACGGTCGGCGCGGCGGATGGTGCTGAGGCGGTGGGCGATGATGAAGCTGGTGGACTGCTTCATGAGGGTTTCCATGCCGCGCTGGATGAGCGCCTCGGTGAGGGTATCGACCGAGCTGGTGGCTTCGTCCATGATGAAGATGTCCGGCTTCGCCAGCACCGCGCGCGCGAGGCTGATGAGCTGCTTCTGGCCGGTGGAGAGCAGCACGCCGCCTTCGCCGACCTGCTCATCGTAGCCCTTCTCCAGGGTGGTGATGAAGTCATGCGCGCCGGCCAGCTTGGCGGCCTCAACGATCTCGTCGTCGGTGGCATCCAGGCGGCCGTAGCGCAGGTTCTCGCGGATGGTTCCGCTGAACAAGTGGGGCGTCTGGAGGACGACACCGAGACGAGACTGGATGCTCTCCAGAGTGTAGTCACGGTAGTCGCGGCCGTTGATTCTGATGCTGCCCTGCTTGGGTTCATAGAAGCGGCAGATGAGGTTGACGGTAGTACTCTTGCCGCCGCCAGTTGGGCCGACGAGGGCGATGGTTTCACCCTGGCGCACCTTCAGGTTGAAGTTCCGCAGCACGGGTTTTTCCGGCTGGTAGTAGAAGGTAACGTTCTCGAACTCGATATCGCCGCGGATGTTGGAGACGGTGATCGCGCCCGGCCTGTTCTGGATGTCAGGGCGGGCGTCCATTAGGCTGAAGAAGCGCTCGGCGCTGGCGATGGCCTGCTGCATCTCGGCATAGACGCGGGCGAGGTCCTGGACGGGCCACATCATGAAGGTGATGTAGGCGATGAAGGCCTGGATGCCACCGATGGTCATGCCGCCGATGCTGACCTGGCCGCCGCCATACCAGAGGATGGCGCCGATGGCGACGGCGCTGATGATCTGGACGATGGGGAGGAACAGGGCGCTCAACCAGGCGGCGCGGAAGGCGCGGCGGTACATGGTGCTGGCGAGATCATCGAACTCCTTGAGGTTGCCCTCTTCGCGGCGAAGGGCTTTGACGACGCGAACGCCGGTGATGTTCTCGTTGTAGGTGCCGGTGATCTTGCTGTTGAGTTTGCGGACTTCGCGGTACTCGACGAGTATCCTGGTCTTGAACCAGATGGCAATCCGCACCAGCACGGGGATGAGCGCCAGGACGATCAGCGCCAACTGCCAGTTGATGGTGAACATGAAGAACAGGCCGACGACGATGTTCATGGTGGCCCAGGTGACATCGAGCATTCCCCAGGTGACGAGATCGGCCATGCGGTCGGTATCGGAGACGACGCGGGACATGATCCAGCCGACGGGTGTTTTGTCGAAGTAGGAGAAGGACAACGCCTGCAGATGATCGAAGACCTTCTTGCGGAGGTCGTAGCGGACGCGCTGGCCGAGTACGCCGGCCAGAAAGATGAAGCTGAAGACCAGCACCACGAAGATGAAGGTCAGAGCGAAGTACAGCGCCAACAACTGCACCAGGGCGTCGTGATTGCGGGGGATGATGGCGTCATCGACGATGCGCTTGCCCAGGTAGGTGAAGAAGGATTCCAGGGCAGAGACGCCGGCGATGGAGAGCATGAAACCAGCCACCCACTTCCAGTGGGAGCGGATGCTCTTGAGGATGCGGATGAGCGTGCCGCCGTTAAACTGACTGGTGAATTCTTCTTCCTCATAGTGGAAGTCGGACATCTTCCACCTCCTGTGGCTGTTCTTCTTCTGCTTCCTCGATGCTGGACTGGAGGTCATAGACACGGCGGTAGAGGCCGTCCTGGGCGAGCAGTTGATGATGCTTGCCACGCTGGACGATGCGTCCCTTGTCCATGACCAGGATGAGATCGGCGTGCATGACGGTCTGGATGCGGTGGGCGATGATGAAGGTCGTGCGGCCTTTCATCAGCCGCAGGAGCGCCTGGCGGATGGCATCTTCGGTCTCGGTATCGACTGACGAGGTGGCGTCGTCGAGGATGAGGATGCGCGGGTTTTTGAGGAGCGTCCGCGCCAGGACGACGCGCTGCTTCTGACCGCCGGAGAGCGTCACGCCGCGTTCACCGACGAGCGTGTTATAGGCTTCCGGGAAGCTCATGATGACGTCGTGGACGGCAGCGGCGCGGGCAGCGGCGATGACCTCATCATCGCTGACTTCGCGGCCAATGCCGTAGGTGATGTTCTCGCGGATGGAGCGGGAGAACAGGAACGGCTCCTGCTCGACGATGCCGATCTGACTGCGGAGCCAGCCTTTCGGGAAGGTGTTCAGTTCGATTCCGTCGATGGTGATGCTGCCCTGGGTGTATTCGTAGAAGCGGGGCAGCAAGCCGACCAACGAGGTCTTGCCAGAACCGGTTGATCCGAGCAGGGCGACGCTCTGGCCGGCGCGGACGCTGAAGGAGATATCCTTGAGGACGGGGGTATCCTTGTCATACTCGAAGTCGAGGTTGGAGAAGGTCACGTCACCGCGCAGGTCGTGAGTGGGTTGGTAAGTGCCTTCGATCAGGGATTCCTGGGGCTCGCTGATGACTTCCATGACGCGCTTGTAGGAGACCAGGCCAGTGGACATGTCCACGATGAGACGGCCCAGGTTGCGGATGGGGTTGATGATCAGCGAGAGCAGGCTGACATAGGCCAAATACGAGCCGAGCGACATCGTGCCATCGATGACGAGGGTGGCGGCGAGATAGTAGCCGCCGAGGATTTGGAGGAAGCAGAGGATGTCGGTCAGCGGCCAGTAGATGGAGTGCATGATCAGGAAGCTGCGACCGCGGCGGTAATGCTCGAAGTTGATGGCTTCGAATTTATCGCGCTCGTAAGCCTGGCGGTTGAAGGCACGGACGACGCGGACGCCGGTCAGGTTCTCCTGGAGCGTGCTCGAGAGCTTGGATTCCTGCTCCTGCATGGCTTCGTAGCGTTCAGAGACGCGCTTGAAGAAGAAGAACGAGATGACGGCGATGACCGGGACGACGATGATCGAGGCCAAGGCCAGGGTGGGGTTGATGGCGAAGAGGGCGGCGAAGTTGATGCCGAAGAGCAGCAGGATGCGGCCAACGCCGATGGCCTGATCGGCGAAGAAGCGGCGGATGGCGTCCACGTCGGAAGTGGCACGGGTGAGCAGCTCGCCGGTCTGCATCCGGTCATGGTAGCGGAAGGAGAGCCGCTGGATGTGGTCGAACATGCCGTCGCGCAGGCGCAGCGCCAGCGCCTCGGCAGTTTTAGAGGCGAAGCGGCCGCTGAGGAAGCTGAACGCGCCCTGAAGGGTCGCCAGCGTGACGAAGCCCAGGGCGATCAAGGGCGCGAGGCTGAGGACATCCGGGCTGGGCAGCACGTGATCGATGAAGTGGCGCACCAGCAGGAAGGATGCCGTATTGAAGCCGGCCGATAGGGCCAGCGCGATGACAGCAGCGAAATAGTAGCGGCGGAAGCCGGTCACCAGACGCCAGAAGCCCAGGAACAGGTTCTTCGAGAGGCTGTCTCTCACGTCATAAGTGTAGGTTTGAGGAGGGGGAGTCAAGCTAGTCCTCCGACAGACAGATGACCACCCCGGGCGATGGATCGACCAGGGCGGCTTACGAAATCAACTGGACTGGACGCGGAATCGAAAGGGACTTCCAGATTCTCAGACGCATCGGGGCAGTGAATTCATCCAACCAGCCTTTCGGTTTTGTTCGGAGCGAACTGGAGCCGGGATGCCAGCGGCGGATAGAAGCGATGGACGCACAGGCGCAATCAAAGGGTCAGGAAAGATCATAGCAGATCATTTGAGCGAAAGCAAGACCCAGTTCGGATAGGCGGAAATCCTCACGCCCTGGCGCTCTCCATTTCTAAGAATTGAACCACAGAGACACGGAGAACACAGAGATCATACAGAGAAGCTGGGTTCATTTTCAGACCGAGGAGGCTCATAGAAATTGGTACGGTGATGGGACTCGGCGTGAAAACCCTACCCTTGTGAACCCGTGACCTGCTCACTCCGCGCGGTAGACGAGGGAAGACAGGACTTCGTGATGTATTTGATTCTATTCTACCCTAACGCACAGGGGGTTGTCGTCGTTCAAAAGTCGGAGATCAGGCCTGTACGGGGGGATAGGGTGGTTCGGTGGGCGGGAGGGAGGAGCGGGTCTTGCCCACCTGGACGAAGACCCAGCCCAGCAGCACGAAGGGGATGGCCCAGATGCCGCTAATGAGGACCGGCCAGACGCCAAGCGTCGTGAATCCCTGGGCGGTGATGTAGGCGTTGTAGATCGCGCTCAGGCCGACGGCGATGCCCGCCCCGATGGTCAGGCGGCCGCAGACGGATGGCCAACGGGCTGAGCCGATCAGGGCGAGGCAGACGACCATCAGCGCAATGAAGAAGGGATAGCCTTCGGGGTAGAGCGAGCGCTGCATGGCCGTGCTGAGGAAAGGGATCATGATGAGCAGGCTGATCTGAATGGCGATCAGGCGGATGAGGGCGATTTTCTGGGGCTGGTCAGCTTTGCGCCAGAGGGCAAGGACGGCCGCGGTCAAAGAGACCAGCAGCCCGACCAGCGTCAGCATTCCGCCAGTGCGGATTTGCCCGGTGAGGATGACTTCGGCCAGCGGGATGATGTGCAGCGCGGCCTGGATGACCAGCAGGTATCGCAGGGGGTGGCGGCGGGCGGACGGATGCGTTCGGCGGCGCTGGCGCAGATGCTCGCGGGCAAGGCTGCCGGGCCAATCGCGCAGTTCGCGGCCGATCAGGGCGGCGACGGCCCAGCGTCCCTGGGCGCAGGCTTCCTGGAGCGACAGGCGGAAGACGATGCCGATTTCGTCGCTGAATTCCGTCTGGAAGGGGGCGGGATAGCAGGCCAGCAGGCGAGACTGCATCCACAGCAGGAGATTGAACACGAGGGTCATGCTTCACCGCCTTGCAAGCGCATCCGGGCGAGGGTCAGGAGGGATTCCATGCGGCGCGCTTCGAGCATAAGTATACGCCTGCCCTCGTCGGTCAGGCGGTAATCCTTGCGCGGGCGGTCGCCGAGCGGTTCGGTCACTTCGACGGGTTCGATCCAGTTCTGATCGAGCAGGCGGGTGATGGCTCCGTAGAGCGTCCCGGTGCTGAGCCGGACCGTTCCGGCGCTCATCTGCTCGACATCCTTCATGATGGCGTAGCCGTGGCGCGGGGCGGGGGCAAGGCTGAGCAGGATGAGGAAGGTGCTTTCGCTGAGGGGAGTAGACTCCGTCATGACGCGCCTCCTGAGCAGAAGAATTCCACCACAGAGACACAGAGGACACAGAGAAATACGGAGGGGGTGAGGCGGATGTTCATGGGTGTCTTCAAGTC
>CAZKXW010000021.1:0-50907 GCA_964556745.1 uncultured Anaerolineaceae bacterium | reverse complement strand
GTCCCCAGAAATGAACGGTGGGTGGCTTAAATTGGGCGTAGACAGCGATGTGTTGCAATGCTAAAATCTTAAGCCTTACGGAAACCTTGAGGATTGTTCATCATGCGAGTCGCATCATCTGTCAAGCCGCGCTGCCCCAAGTGCCGCATCATCAAGCGGCATGGACGGATTATGGTGATCTGTTCTAATCCGAAGCACAAGCAGCGCCAGGGCTAGGGCGGCTGAAGAGGGGAATTCGAGAATATGGCGCGTATTGAAGGGGTTGACCTACCCCGCGAGAAACGGATTGAGATCGGCCTGACCTATATCTATGGGATCGGGCGGCCCACCAGCCTGAAGCTGCTCCAGGCAGCCGGGGTGGACCCGGATACCCGCGTCCGCAACCTGACTGAGGATGAAGTCCAGCGGCTTCGTGAAGAAGTGGCCAAGCTGACCACCGAGGGCGATCTGCGGCGCGAAATCCAGTTGAACATCAAGCGGCTGTCAGAAATCGGCTGCTATCGTGGTCTGCGGCATCGCCGGAGCCTGCCGGTGCGCGGCCAGCGGACACGGACGAATTCGCGCACTCGCAAGGGGCCGCGCAAGACCGTTCCGGGTCGTGGTCGTCGTCGTGGCGCGACCAAGAAATAGGGCTGCGCCGCATCCAGGATGGTGTTATGTTCACCGGGGCAGCCTTTTGGTTTCACCCCGGCCGAGTTTTTATAGGCAATGAGATCAGCGCCCTGATTCCGAATCCGGCAGGGCGCGTTTTCCCGCAGGATACCAGCAAGCGAGGTAGGAATGGCGAAGACACCCGCGAAAAAGCCGACGGGCCGCCGCGCAGCCAAGAAAGCGGTCAAGAACATCCCGTATGGGCAGGCCCACATCCATGCGACCTTCAATAACACGATTGTGTCGCTGACCGACCAGTTGGGGAATGTGGTTGCTTGGGCCAGCGCCGGAACATCCGGCTTCAAGGGCAGCCGCAAGAGCACACCCTATGCCGCGCGTATGGCCGCCCAGACCGCATCCGAGTCTGCTCAGAGCCACGGCATGCAGGAAGTCGATGTATTCATCAAGGGGCCAGGGCCGGGGCGCGAAGCTGCCATCCGGGCTATCCAGGGCAGCGGCCTCAAAGTGCGTTCCATTACCGACGTGACGCCCGTCCCGCATAACGGCGTCCGTCCGCCAAAGCGCCGTCGTGTCTAACCGCCGGTTGGGTTTTGCGAACTACAGAAGATCGTCTTTTGGGGTATGCAGCCGGCAGTGGAGCAGGAGGTTCAGGCGATTTGGTAACGAATAATATGGTTCTACCGCACAAGGTAGAAAGTGATGCGACTTCCCGAAACTATGGACGTTTTATCATCAGCCCGCTGGAAAGCGGCTTTGGGCTGACTCTGGGAACGGCCCTGCGCCGGGTGCTGCTGTCGTCGCTGTCTGGCGCGGCCATCACCAGCGTGCGCGTCTCCGACGTGCATCATGAATTCTCGGCGATTCCAGGCGTCCGCGAGGACATGACCCAGTTGATCTTGCAGGTCAAGCAGCTTCGTCTGAAGCTCTTTGATGCCGACTCCGCCCGTCTCCGTCTGGAGCATCGCGGGGAGGGCACGGTCACGGCGGCTGATATCATCTGCCCGCCGGAAGTCGAGATCGAAAACACTGACCTGTACCTGTTCACCGTGGATGATCCCGATGCCCACCTCGAAATCGAGTTCGAGGTGCAGGCTGGGCGCGGTTACAGCCCGGCGGAAGATCGCGGCCGGCTGCCCATCGGCGAACTGCCTGTGGACGCCATCTTCAGCCCCATCCGCCGCGTCAACTTCGATGTCGAACGTGCCCGCGTCGGCCAGCGCACCAACTACGACAAGCTGGTGCTGGAAATCTGGACGGACGGAACCGTTCGCCCGGAGGATGCGCTCAGCCAGGCCGGCCAGATTCTGATGAAGCACCTGGTCATCATCAGCGGCGTCGAAGTTCTGCCGCCTGATCTTGATGGCGGTGCTGCCGAACCCGAAGAAAGCCACGGGCGCAAGCCAGAGCTGTTCGAGAAGCCCATCGAGGAACTCGATCTGAGCGTGCGTGTGTTCAACTCGCTCAAGCGCACCGGGATCACCACGATTGGCGACGTCATCGATATGCTCGCCCGTGGGCCAGACGCCATGTTGGCGATCCGCAACTTCGGCGAAAAGTCGCTCGACGAACTGGTCGCCAAGCTCAAAGACAAGGGATACCTGAACGACGGGCCGGAAATCCCGGAGTTCGGTCAGAACTAGAAGGAACTTGCTATGCGTCACCGCGTGTACGGTAAGAAATTGGGGCGCAACGGCGGCGAGCGCAAAGCCTTGAAGCTGGCGCTGACCCGCGCCCTGCTGGAACATGGCCGCATCCGCACCACCCGTGCCAAAGCCGAGTTCGTGCGCGATCATGTCGAGAAGCTGATTACACTCGCCAAGCGCAGCCAGAAGGCTGACAATCCAGCCCGTGTGGTTCATGCGCAGCGTATTGCCGCCAGCCGCCTGAACAACGACCGCACCATCGTGCAGAAGCTCTTCGGCGAAATTGCGCCGCGCTTCGAGAACCGGGCCGGGGGCTATACGCGCGTCCTGAAGCTCGAACCGCGCAAGGGCGACAGCGCCGAGATGGTCCTGCTCGAACTGACGGAGCGCGAAGTCTAGCTTCTGGTGTCGATGCGCTGGCGGGCGACCGTGGCCTACGATGGCACTGCCTATCAGGGCTTCCAGCGGCAGATCGGCGATACCCCCACCATCCAGCGGGCGCTGGAATGGGCCGTTGAACGGATCAGCGGGGAGCGGGTCACGATCACTGGGGCAGGCCGCACCGATAGTGGTGTTCATGCCACCGGGCAGGTCATCCATTTCGACCTCGACTGGTCGCATGGTGAACGGGCGCTGCTCAAGGCGATCAACGCCCATCTGCCGCAGGACATTGCGCTGCAAGACCTGCGGTCCGCGCCGGGTTTCCACGCCCGCTTCGATGCCCAGGCGCGTCTGTATCGCTACCGGATCATTGCCGCCGACCAGCGCCACCCCCTGTTGATCCACCGGGCGTGGCACATCTGGCGGGGGCTGGACGCGGACGGGCTGCATCAGGCGGCCGCGCTGCTTCTCGGCGAGCATGATTTCGCCGCCTTCGGCCATGCGCCCAGCGGCGAAAACACCGTGCGGCGTGTCTCGGTCTCCGAGTGGCGCGCTGAACGGGAAGGGGACGGGCTGCTGTGGACGTACTCGGTCGAGGCCACGGCCTTCCTGCACCACATGGTGCGTCGGATGGTGGCTCTGCAAGTGGCCGTCGCCCAGGGGCGGATGCTGCTGGCCGATTTCGAGGCGCTCTTCCGGCGGGCGGTGCTGGCCGACTCGCTGAGTATTGCGCCGCCGCACGGATTGACTCTGGAAGCGGTGCGCTATCGCGATTAAACTGTGATGGGTTTGGAAGCGCGGGTGACGAGACGCCCGCTGGAGGTTGTAGATAATGCCAATGTACAAGACTTACGTCACCAAGCCACTTGAAACCGAACGGGAATGGTGGATTGTGGACGCGAAGGGTCAGAATCTGGGGCGTCTCGCGTCGAAGATTGCTCCGATCCTGCGCGGCAAGCATAAGCCCACGTTTGCCCCCAATCAGGATGTTGGCGACTTCGTAGTCATCATCAACTGCGAACAGATCGAAGTCACCGGCGGCAAACTGGACGACAAGATATATTATCACTTCTCCGGCTATCCGGGCGGCTTGAGCGAGCGTACCCTCCGGGTGCAGCTCAGCAAGTTCCCCGACCGGGTGATCCGCGATGCCGTCAAGGGAATGCTCCCCAAGGGCGCTCTGGGACGGAACATGCTCAAGAAGCTCAAGGTCTACGCCGGTAGCGAACATCCCCACGCCGCCCAGAAGCCCAAAGTGCTTGAAGTCTAAGAAGGGTCATGACGATGGCTGCTCAGTATTACGAAGGCATCGGCCGCCGCAAGGCCGCCACCGCGCGCGTCCGCATTTATCCGGGCGGCACGGGCAATTTGGTTATCAACGATAAGGACGGCAGCGACTTCCTGCCCCGCCCCGGCGATGTCGATATCCTGCTGGAACCGCTCACCGTGCTGGGTCAGCTTCGCGGCTATGACATCAGCGTGCATGTCAGCGGTGGCGGCATCTCCGGCCAGCGCGATGCCATCCAGTTGGGTTTGGCCCGGGCCCTCGTTGAGGTCGATCCCGAAGTCAAGTCGAAGCTGCGTGAACACCAGTTCCTGACGCGCGACGCCCGCGTCAAGGAACGCAAGAAGCCCGGTCTCAAGCGTGCCCGCAAGGCCCCAACCTACACCAAGCGGTAGACCTGGCCTCAGGCTCCCATAGATCTGATTCATTCGGGCAAGGCTTCCCCAGCCTTGCTCCTTTTGTTTTCGCTGCCGATCACCCGCTGCCATTCCCTGGCGCTGTGCTACAATACGCTGCGACGCCAGCAGAAAAAGATCGGCGGCGGCAGGTCATGATTGCAACCCACAGCATCGAGCTGCTCAGCGATCCCGGTATTCAGGGCGATAAACTGCTGCGCGTCGCGGTTCGCGCCATTGAAACCTGGTTGCTCGCTGACCGGGAGCAGATGGCCCAATTCCTGCACGTTCAAATCAACCAGGTTCCGGCCTATCCCGAAGGTGAAGCCAACCCCAAGAAGACCATTGTTCAGTTGGCGGCCAAATCCCGGAACAAAATCCTCCGGGAAGATATACTCCCCCGTGAGGGACGCGGTGGTCTGGTTGGCGCTGGTTATTCAATCCGCATGACCGAATTCGCACGTCAGCACTGGCGACCCGACACCGCCGCCCAGACTGCCGACAGCCTCGCCCGCTGCATCCGGGCATTAAGGGAGTTGAAGACCCAATGACGCTGACCCTACTCGGACTTGGCCCTGGCGAAGTCGATGACCTGTCCCGCCGCGCCTGGCGTGCGCTCAAGCAGGCTCAGACGGTGATCCTGCGAACCTCCCGCCACAACTGCGTCCCGTGCCTGCCGCAGACCGGCGCGACTTACCAGGCCTGCGATGACCTCTACGAACGCATCCCTGATTTCGCCGGCGTCTATGCTGCCATCGTCGAGCGCGTCCTGGCCGCCGCCCGCGCCGGCGATGTGGTCTATGCCGTCCCCGGCGACCCGCTCGTGGGCGAAAGCACCGTCCAAGCGCTTCTTCAGCAGGCCGGCGCCGAAGGCATCCCCGTCCAGATCATCAGCGGCATCAGCTTCGTCGAGCCGACTCTGGCTGCGCTGGGCATAGACGCGCTGGCCGGGCTGCAAATCTTCGACGGCATCGAAATCGCCGCCCGCCATCACCCGCCCATCAACCCGGATTATCCCGCCCTGTTGGGACAGGTCTACAGCCGCGACGTGGCCGCCAACGTCAAGCTGACGCTCATGAACCAGTACCCCGATGAATTCGGCGTTGTGCTGATCCACGGTGCGGGAACCAAAGCGTCCGTCGTCGAAAAGTTAGCCCTCTACCAGATCGACCGCAGTCCACACATTCAGCACCTCACTGCCCTGTATGTGCCCGCCCTGGGGCAGATGAGCAGCTACGAGCAGTTCCAGGAGATCATCGCCCACCTGCGTGCCCCGGAAGGCTGCCCGTGGGACAAAGAGCAAACCCATCTCTCCCTGCGCCGCTACCTCGTGGAAGAAGCCCACGAGGTGCTAGAAGCGCTTGATGCCGAAGATTCCACTGCCCTCGCCGGAGAGTTGGGCGATCTGCTCCTCCAGGTTGTGCTGCACACCCAGATCGCCATCGACAACGGCGAGTTCAAAATGACCGATGTCCTCAGCCAGATCAACCGCAAGTTGATCTTCCGCCATCCCCACGTCTTCGGCGATGCCCAGGCGCAGGATGCGGGTGAGGTCGTTGCCAACTGGGAACGCCTCAAGCAGCAGGAACACGCCGAGAAGGGCATCCAGCGCGATGGTCTGCTGGATGGCATCCCCAAGGGACTGCCCGCCCTTTTTACTGCCTACCGATACCAGGAGAAGGCTGCCAAGGTTGGCTTCGACTGGCCGAAGATCGATGATGTGCTGGCGAAAGTGCGCGAGGAACTCGCCGAAGTGACCGCCGCCCAGACCGATGCTCACCGCGCCGAAGAGATCGGCGACCTGCTCTTCGTGCTGGTGAACCTCGCCCGCTGGCTCAAAGTCGAGCCGGAGACCGCCCTGCGGGAAGCCAATGCCAAGTTCTACCGCCGCTTTCGCTTCATCGAGGACGGCCTGGCCGCGCGGGGACGCACCCCTGCTCAGTCCAACTTGGAGGAGATGGACGCCCTCTGGAATGCCGCCAAAGGCGCCGGGCTGTAACCGCGGCCGGCCCCCGAATGGTCTACCCCAGTTTTTCGGAGTAATAACTGCTCCGGCGGCGCGGCTGACCGGACGGGCGTAGTCGATGCCCGAATGCAACCGCTGACGGTTGTAGAAGACCTCGATGCAGTCGAACAAGGCCATCCGGGCTTGCTGGCGTGAAGCAAAGAGACCATCTGGCATCGCCTCCAGCTTGGCGGTGGCCCATCATGGCGTTGTCGCCGCTGCTGCCGGTGCGGCTCATGCTGACCTGAATGTACTCGCGCGCCAGCAGTTTCTGGTAGTCACCGCTGGCATACTGGCTGACACATCCTTCCTCTATTCCATCGTTCGCTCTTTATGGAAGGAAGAATTCAAATATGAATTGATTGTTGCACGGGCGCCCCGACGGGTCGCCCCTATGATGATTCGCGTTTGATTGGGTTTTCCCATTCCAATCGGTTATTGGACATTTTTTGTGTCCGCCAAACTGGGGTAAGGTCAGATGGGGATGGAAAAGCAAAAACCAGCATGAAAGCTGGCTCTTGTTCCTCTATAGGTGGACCTGAGGGGACTCGAACCCCTGACCTCTACAGTGCGATTGTAGCGCTCTCCCAACTGAGCTACAGGCCCTTCTTACGAGGCAGACGCATTGTAGTCGCCGCCTCGGAGGGAGTCAATCCTAAAGCTACGGCGCAGCCTGGTGATCTCACCTGAAGCTGCGCCCGTTTCTCTCTACCCCTTGACCGCGCCAAACGTCAGACCGCGCACGATGAAGCGCTGCACCAACAGGGACAGTATCACCGGCAATGTTACGGCGATGATCATGCGCGTGGAGACGAAGTTAAACATGATCCCACGCACCGAGTCGGACCCTGCTACCAGCATCGGATACGGTTTCCAATCTCGGTTGGTCAACACACTGGCGAACAGAAACTCATTCCAGGCGAACGTGAAACAGATGATGATCGCTGCCACTAATGCCGGGGTCGCCAGCGGCAGCGCGATCCGCCAGAACGTGGTGAACTCGCCGGCTCCATCCACCAGCGCTGCCTCACGCAGTTCCACTGGGAAATCCGCGAAGTAATCCCGCATGATGAGGACGGCAAAGGGCAACGTGAAGGTCGTGTTCACGATAATCATGCCCGGCAGGGTATCGATGAGCTTGAGATCACGGAACATCAGAACAAACGGGATTACCGTCGCCACTGGCGGCAAGAATCGCTGTGAGAGGAACCACGACACCAGATTCTTGTTACCCACGCCGTACTTGAACCGTGCCAGTCCATACCCCGCCAGAGTGCCCAGAGTTGTTGCCAGCAGTGTCGCTCCCAGCGAGATCAGAGCGCTGTTGCGGAGCGCTTTGAATGTTTCGGCCCCGCCAGAGCCGAATTCCTGCTGCCAATTCAACAGTGTTGGTTTGTACTGAATCCACGGAAAAATCGTCCCGTCAATCGAATCGCCCTGCGTTTTGAACGAGGTCGTCAGTGCGAATAGAAACGGGGCCAGCGCGATGAACGTACAGATGATCGCCAGGATCAGAATACCGGTCTGTCCGGCATGGACGCCGCGCACGACCTGTTTTCGGGCCTCGCTGGCGGTTTCAGTCGGGTTGGAGAGTTGAGTAGCTGTAGACATGTGGTTTCCCCACTCCCGTTTATTCGAACCGCGCGCGCACGCGCCAGAAGTAGATGGTCGAAATGATGATCGAGACAATCACCACCAGATAGGCCAGCGCCGACGCTGTGCCTAATTGGAAACTCCCGATCAGGCCGGTCTGGTAGGCATAGTAGCTGTAAGTCTGCGTCACTTGACCGGGGCCGCCGCGCGTCAGGCTGAAGGGGATGTCCAGGGATTTGAACGTCTCCACCAACCTCAGCAGGAACACCGTACCCAGTGCTGGGGCGATCAGAGGGAAAGTGATATGGCGGAACAAAGCCCAATTGGATTTGCTGTCTAGCCGCGCCGATTCATACAGATCATCCGGGATGGCCTGCATTGCTGCCAGAACGATGATGAACACAAACGGCGTCCACTGCCAAACGTCGGTGATGAGGACAGCGAAACGCGCGCCCCAGGGATCAATGATCCAATTCACACGCTGCAAGCCGATCCCTTGCAAGATGTTGTTGATCGGCCCATTGGATTCGTTGAAGATAATCACTCCTAGAAATCCCAGGGCGATAGGCGCAGCAAATAGAGGCATGGTAATAATCGCCCGCATCTGTTTCAGGAAGGGCACATCGTGGTTGAACACCCAGGCAATGAACGTTCCAAAGGTCAATGTCAGTGCTGTGCTGCCCGCCGCCAGGAACGCCGTGAACCCGGCGGTATCGCGTGCTTTCTCATCGCCGCCTTTCCCATCCAGGCCGAGGATGCTGGCGTAGTTGGCGAAACCTACATTGCTCGGCTGGCGGCCCAACTTGAAATTGGTCGTGCTTAAGTACAATGAATAGATGAGCGGAAACAAGGTGAACACCAGCAGCCAGGCCACGCCGGGCATCAAGAAAAAGTACTTGGCGTTGTTACGCATGTTTATTTACCCGTAAACTGCATGAGCAGCAACGCCCGCCGCCAGAGCCAGTCTGTTTGGCGGCAGACGTCGCTGTACGTCGTGTTGGATAAAGCGGAATGGGTAGGACACGGCCGCGCCGTGTCCCTACGCCAATCAGATCCGTATGGAAACTACGGAGATCAGCCTAGCCTCCCGGCGTATAACCGATGGCCTGTTGGTAGATCGAGAGCTGGCTTTCCAACCCCAGCGATTCAGTGATGCCGCGCCAGTCTTCCGCCGTCGCGTCCAGTGCTTCCTGTGGCGTCTTCTGGTCGGTCATCGCTTCCGAGAGCCGGATGTCCAGCGTGTTCTGGATATATTCCAGCGTGCCCGGAATACGCAGGTAAGTCAGGTAAGTTGGCTTGTCGTACACGTTCGAGCCGTAGCTGTTGATGTAGCGTTCCATGTCGCCCGCGTCGAAGCCGACAGCCGTATAGTCCGCCGAGGTAGCGCTGCCGCGCGGTTCATACAGTTGGTAGGTGCAGCACGGATCGATACCCTGCCAGCCCGTGGTGGCGTTGTAGAAGTTGATGGCCGGGGTGGCGATCATCGACATGAAGAAGTAAGCCAGATCGGGTACATCGGTGAAGGCCGACATGGTTGGATGCCACGAACCGCCAGTGGTGTTGCCCACGCAGTTTGGATTGGCGGCATCGGTGACGAACTGCTGTGTTTCGCGGTCGTACCATTCTTCTGAGCAGAGAATTGGCGCCGCGCCCAGGTTGCCCTTGATCTTCGAGCGGTTCACATCCTGCGACAGCGAACCCACATCGCCCCACGAGAAGGTCGCAATGGCGTTACCACCCAGGAAGTTGTCCCAGGCTTCACCGAGCTGCCAACCGAACTGGGCCGCCTGACCGGTCGAGGCCAACTGCTTCAGGAATTCCAATGCGCGGACGTGGCCAGGCTCGTTGATGAGCGGATCCATCGTGTCTGGGTCGAACCAGAAGACGTTGTCATACTTGGTGACCTTGCGCGGGTCGTCACCTTCTGCCGGAGTTACAGCAAAAGAAGCGGCCAGCGTGGCATAGTGGAAGTGACCTTGACCACCAGCGGCCAGATGCAGACTGATACCGTCGTCTGGGTCGCCATCGCCGTTCCAATCTTTGCCATTGAAGAAAGCCATGACCTTGTAGAGCTGCTGCCAGGTCGTCGGCGGGTTCGGCATGTCTTCGCCCGTCTCAGCCTTGTAAGCTTCCTGCCACTTGGGGTCATTCAGTACATCGTAGCGATAGTAGAACAACTGGGCATCACCGTCCATCTGCGTGCCGTAGGTCTGGCCGCCCCACTGGAGTAGGGCGCGGAACGCCGGGGCAGTGTCGTCTGGCGACCACTGCGGGAAGCGTTCGTCGCCAATCCACTGATCGACGGGCTGAATCCAGCCGTTGCTCACCCAGTCGCCATACTGCCAGGCCGCGCCGATGAAGGCGTCATAAGTGTACTGACCCGTCAGGAAGTCCGCAGGGATGGTCGTACCAAGCTGGTTGTAAGGGATTTCGACGATTTCCATCGTCGCGCCCGTGGCAGCCTCGAAAGCCCGACGCCAGAAATAAATCGTGCCCGAAATACCACCGCGTGAACCCTGGCCCAGCACTCCGAAGGTCAAGGTCTTGCCTTCGCCGAACTGATGCCCATCAGGAATGTTGGCCTTCAGCAGCGCCTGGAACGCGGCCTGCTGTTCCTGCTCATTGGCAGCAACATCTGGTACGGGGAACAGATCAGCAGCGGTCTTACCAAAGAAGGTATCCTGAGCAGCGACCTGTGAGAGGCCGAGGGTCGCCAGCAGCGTAAGTGCCAGGATCACCAGCAGAGACTTCGATTTCATGCAAATTGCTCCTGTTCAGTAAGTTTCTTGGAGGCAGACAATGGGATCAATTTGAGATGGTTGTGGCAGCTCACCTCCATGGATAGTGAACGTTAACAACATTATAGCGACATTTGCTTCCCTCGCAACAAGACCATGCCGATTCAAAAGCAAACAACAGCGATTGACTTTCGACCTGCTGGCCTTACATGGCCGTTGCCCAATTCCCGGTTCGCGGCATCATCGCAGGGGCGTTCGCCGCGCGAAAACCGTGACAAATGATCCTTATTTCGGCGAACATTTGAAACGTTGCGGGCGTGGGTGAGAATGCTATAATCACACTAGCCTCGTTCGCGCCAAATCAAGTCCTTTCGGGTTCGTCCCTCGTCATTGAAGGGATTCAGGAGGAAACAACTTGACATCGCTGGTTTTAACGCTCACTGAAACGCTGCGATACCGGGGCGCGCTGGGTCAGTGGAGTTGGGTACTGCACCGCATCAGCGGCCTGGGCGTCGTACTCTTCTTGACTCTACACGTCATTGATACATCCTGGGCGGTTTTCTATCCCGACCTGTACGTCAAAGCGATTGCCGTCTACCAGACGCCGCTGTTCACCATTGGTGAGTTCGTGCTGGTTGCCTGCGTCGTTTATCACGCTTTCAACGGGCTGCGGATCGGCATCATCGACTTCAAGCCGGTCTGGTGGAAGTACCAGCAGCGGGCTGCCGTCTATGTGCTGCTGGCGACGCTGGTCGTTCTTGTCCCGGTCTTCGTGCTGATGTTCGGCCATGTGCTGAATTTCTACAACGAGCCCGATCGTCAAATCCTTGGTCTAGATGCGGTCATCGAGGCGCAGATTCCCTTCGTTGTTGGGATCGCCGCCGCCATCGTTGGCAGCATCGTCTTCGGCTTTGTGTCCAACCTGATCGTCCCAGAACGCACCAAAACTGAACGCGCTCAGGGTGTCCGTCCGAAGGGCAGCCGTATTGAGCGCTTCTGGTGGTCGTTTATGCGCGTCAGCGGCCTTTTGATCGTCCCGCTGGTCTTCGGTCATCTGGCTATGATGCACGTTATCCAAGGCGTCTTCGACCTCACTGCCGCTGGGTACACCGTGGTCGGTACAGGCGGCCTAGTCAACGACACGGGCACCGCCGTCGAGTTCGTTGCCGAACGTTGGAACCTGCTGGTCGGCAGCATCGCGGTGTGGCGCGTCTATGATTTTGCCCTACTGGCGCTGGTAGTGGCACACGGTTTCAATGGACTGCGCCTGGTGTTGACCGATTACACCACCTTCAGCCCGGTACTCAAACGATCTGCCATCTACCTGTGCGTGATCGGCGCGATTGTGCTATTGGTGCTGGGCACCGGCGCGCTCATCGGGACGATTGACCAGACCGCCATTGAAATGGCCCAGGAAGCCGCGGCCAACCTGCACAAATAATCACGTTCATTTGTTCACAACCGAGGGAGACGTTCTCGGTTGCGGAATCCAGTGATGAGGAGTATTCCGAATGCAGACGCATCAATTTGATGCCATCATTGTCGGGGCTGGAGGCGCGGGCCTGATGGCGGCGCTTTACGCCAGCATGGGCGGCGCCAATGTCGCCGTCGTCAGCAAACTCTACCCGACTCGCAGCCATACGGGCGCGGCGCTGGGGGGTATTGGCGCGGCGCTGGGCAACTATGAAGAAGACAAACCCCTGTGGCACGCCTACGATACCGTCAAGGGTGGCGATTATCTGGCCGACCAGAATGCAGCCAAAGTGCTGGCCGAAAATGCTGTGGATGCGGTCATCGAACTGGAACACATGGGCCTGCCCTTCGACCGCACGCCGGAAGGCCGCATCAGCCAGCGACGCTTCGGCGGCCATACCAGCAACTTCGGCGAGAAACCCGTCCGCCGTGCCTGCCATGCTGCCGACCGCACCGGCCACATGATCTTGCAAACCCTCTACCAGCAGTGCATCAAACGTGATGTGCGCTTCTTCGACGAGTTCCATGTCGTCGATGTGCTCATGAACCAGGGAGCCTGCGTCGGTGTCGTTGCGATTCAACTCGGCAGCGGCGAGTATCATGTTTTCCACGGGAAGGCCACCCTCTTCGCCACGGGGGGATGGGGCCGCGTTTGGCGCATCACCAGCAACGCCCACACGCTGACAGGCGATGGCGCGGCTGTTGTCTACCGCCGGGGCGTCCCCATGGAAGACATGGAGTTCTATCAGTTCCATCCCACCGGCCTGTACGGGCTGGGCGTCCTGCTCACTGAAGGCATCCGCGGCGAGGGTGGTATTCTCCTCAACCGCAAGGGGGAACGCTTCATGGAGCGCTACGCCCCCAAAATCAAGGACCTCGCCAGCCGCGATGTCGTCAGCCGGGCTATCTACCACGAAGTCCGCGCGGGCAACGGCGTCAACGGCAAGGATTACGTCCACCTCGACATCCGTCCGTCCACCGTCAACCGCTATCTGGCCGAAGCTGGGGAAACGCGCCGCGTCGATGATGCCTATATTGCCCGCGTCCTGGCCGAAACGCTGGATGTCTGCCGCACCTTTGCCGGCGTGGATCCGCTCCGCGAAGCCATGCCCATCCAGCCGACCGCCCACTACGCGATGGGCGGCATCCCCACCAACATCGATGCCGAAGTCATTATGGATGAGCACGAGACTGTCCTGCCCGGGCTGTACGCTGCCGGCGAAGCTGCCTGCGTGAGCTGCCACGGCGCCAATCGCCTCGGCACGAACTCGTTGGTCGATCTGATCGTCTTCGGCCGGCGGGGCGGCATGAAGATCGCCGAATATGTCAAGAAGGCCGATTTCGTCGCGCTGCCTGCCAATCCCACCGCCGAGATCGAAGCCGAGTTCAACCGGCTCCGCAGCACCCGGGCCAACGGCAAGACCCGCCCCTACCAGCTTCGCAAAGAAATGCAGGCTGTCATGATGGACAACGTCGGCGTCTTCCGCGTTGAGCAGGGGATGAAGGATGCCGTGATGAGCATCCGCGAACTGCGCGACCGCTACCGCAGCGACCTGACCTTCGATGACACCGGCTACAAGTTCAACACCGACTTACTCGAGGCCTGGGAACTGGGCTGCCTGCTCGATCTGGCTGAAGTCACTGCCGTCAGTTCGCTGGCCCGCACCGAAAGCCGGGGCGCGCACTTCCGCGAAGACTTCCAGAAGCGTGATGACGAGAACTGGATGGTGCACACCCTGGCCTACCGTAAATCCGACCAGCCCTATCCGGCTGGGCATCCCGACATCGAACTCAATCACAAGAAGCCGGTGGATATGTCTCTGGCCGCCGAAGACCCCCGCTTCGCGCCCAAAGAGCGCGTCTACTAGACCGGGTTCAGGGTAAAGAACAGGAACACACGATGGAAGTCACATTCAGAATTCGACGTTACAACCCGGAAGACCCCAAGAAAGCCAAGCCCTACTGGCAGGAATTCAGCCTGAAGGATGTTGCCGAAACTGACCGCATCCTCGAACTGCTGCATCGAGTCAAATGGGAGCAGGACGGCACGCTCGCCTTCCGCCGCTCGTGTTCACATGGAATCTGCGGTTCCGATGCCATGCGGATCAACGGCCGGAATGCGCTGGCTTGCAAGCTCCTGGTGCGGGATACCGGCACGAAGATACAGGTCGAGCCGATCTTGGGTCTGCCTGTCCTAAAAGACCTGATCGTCGATATGGAGCCGTTCTTCGCCCATTATCGCCAGATCATGCCCTACTTCATCAACGACACCCCGGTTCCGGCAAATGGCCGCGAACGCCTGCACGACTCGCAGGAACAGCAGATCATCAACGACACCACGAACTGCATCCTGTGTGCCTGCTGCACCACGTCGTGCCCCAGCTTTTGGGCTAACGGGCAGTATGTGGGCCCGGCGGCCATCGTACAGGCGCACCGCTTCATCTTCGATACGCGCGACCAGGCCACCAAAGAGCGCCTGGATGTGCTGGCCGAGCCGGATGGAGTCTGGCGCTGCCGCACCATCTTCAACTGCACGCCGGCCTGCCCGCGTGGCATTGAAGTCACCCGCGCTATTGGCGAGGTCAAGCTGGCGATCATGCGCGGCACGCGCGATGGGGTCATCGACCCCAAGGACATCAAGGTTCACACCTAACCGCGCCACCCCCGCAAAAACCCCTCCGCATCCTGGAGGGGTTTTTGTTTGTCTGTGGGCTGCGACTTTCGTGCCCCTATTCCTCAATTGCCAAGTTATACACCGCGCGGCGGTTCCAGCCCGACTCGGCGGCGACGGCCCGCGCCGCGCTGCTAAGCGGCTCGCCAGCGGCCAGGCGTTCACGGAGGGCAGACCGGACGCGCTCGGCATCCCACTCGGCGGGAGGGTCTTCGGCGGCTCCGGCGATCACGAGGGTGATCTCGCCGCGCGGGGGCTGCTGACGGAAGCGGGCAGCGATCTCACCGAGGGTGCCGCGCTCGAAGGTCTCGAACTTCTTGCTGAGTTCGCGGGCGACACAGGCACGGCGATCTCCGAGGACAGCGCGGAGGGTGTCCAGCGTTTCAACGAGGCGGTTGGGGCTTTCGTAGGCGATGAGCGTGCCGCGTTCGGCGCGAACGGATTCGATGAAGTCGCGCAAGGCTTTCTCGCGGCGGGGCAGAAATCCGAGGAAAGTGAAGCGGTCGGTCGGCAGACCGGAGCCGACCAAGGCAGGCAGGATGGCGTTGGCTCCCGGCAGCACCTCGACGGGGATGCCGCGGGCGATGGCCTCGGCCACCAGTTCATAGCCGGGATCGGAGACACCGGGCGTGCCAGCGTCGGAGACCAGGGCGACATCGCCGGTTTGCAGGGCGTGGAAGATGGCATCCAGGCGGGACAGCTTATTGTGTTCGTGATAGCTGGTCAGGGGGGTAGTGATCTGGTAGCGCTGGAGGAGGACGCGGGTAGTGCGGGTATCCTCGGCGGCGATGAGCGATACTTCGCGCAGGAGGCGCAGCGCCCGCAGGGTGATGTCTTCCAGGTTGCCGATGGGGGTAGGGACGACGTAGAGGGTAGGCACGGGTGATGGGGAGGTGGGGTGGGACATCTGTCCCACCCTCTAGGGATTCACAGGTTACTCGACGCTGATGACGACGGTATTTTCCATCTCGTCGAAGACGAAGGACCCGAAGGCGCGGGCCACGCGCAGAATATAGAACTGGCCGCCGTCCAGTTCAACGGTGAAGTTCGCTTCACTGACGCCAGCGGTGCTTTCCAGGCTGAGCAGGGAACTTTCATAGCTGTCATCGACCCAGGGGGAAAGGCGCAGGGCCGCGTAGAGTTCGCTGACTTCCTGGGTGAAGGTGATGGTGTATTCGCCGCTCTCTTCGGGGCGCATCACGAAGACGGAGGGGATGTCCTCTTCGCTGACCGAGGTGATGGTGGCTTCCAGTTCACTGCCGGAATCGACCAGATCGACCGCGCTGACGCGCAGCCAGAATTCACCTTCGCTGCTGCCGGTCGAGCCGCCGGAACGGGTCGCCAGCACGACGTACTCTTCGTCAGCGCTCAGTTCGGCCACAACCACCGACAGCGGGTAGCCGAAGTCATCGTTCTGGCCGAGAACATCGCCGTCGCTGTCGCGCAGGACGATATAGGGGTCGAGGTCATAGGTGCCGGGCTTCGGCAGCATCTCGACGAGGATGATATCTCCTTCTTTGCCTTCAAAGGTGTACTTCAGTTCATAATCGCTGTTGGTCAGTTCACCCTCGACCCACTCGCCGAGTTCAATCGGGGTACGGTCACCCTGAGCGACGACCGCGCTGAGTCCCATGACCAGCAGCGCGCCGATGAGCAAAGCGGACAGAAGCAGCTTGCGCATGTGAAGAGTCTCCTTGTCTCAGACGGGATAAAGATGTAAAGCCGGACACAAATTCACTGTATAAGCGAATGCGCGCAGGCGCAAGCAGATATTTTCACAATGGTTCTGATGAAAAGCTGATGGCTATTATATTATTGATTACCGATATATAAATCAGGTTGCGAGCTGTTGAAAAGTGATAAGAATGATAAGAATGGTAAGAATGAGAATGTGAGAATCCGGGAAATTGGCACAAATGAGGGCAATTCCAGCAATGGCAAAATGGCAAATCTGTGCTGAAGGCCTGGTATGTATCCTGCCCACAGTACTACGATAGCACAAAATGGGGCGGTTAGGGTGACATTATTGTCACTTTTGCGAATGATTCGAGCAGGGGCGACCCGCCGGGGCGCTCCTACGATGATTCGTCTTTGATTGGGTTTTCTCATAATCTGCGCTAACTTCAAAAGCCCGATTGGTCGAAAACGGGCCGGGTCGTTACACTAGAGGCCGCGTTTCAAATCGAGCTGTTGTGAAGGAAAATCATGCCTACCATCCACCTTGTGACCGAACTTCCCGGCCCCAAGAGCAAGGCGCTGGTTGCCCGGCGCGAGGCCGCTACCCCGCGCGGCGCGGCCAAGCTCACCCCGGTGGCGATAGCCAGCGCGAGCGGCGCCGCCGTCACCGACGTGGACGGCAACACGCTGCTGGACTTCGCGGGGGGGATCGGTGTGCTGGCTGTGGGCCACTGCCCGCCGACTGTGGTCGAAGCGCTGCAAAAGCAATCCGCTGACCTGATCCACCTGTGCGCTATCGTCGGAACCTACGAACCCTACGTCAAGGTGGCGGAACTGCTCAACGAGGTGACGCCGGGGGATTTCCCGAAGAAGACGGTGCTGCTCAACAGCGGGGCGGAGGCGTTGGAAACGGCGATCAAGATTGCCCGCAGCGCCACGGGCCGCCCGGCGGTGATTGTCTTTGAGGGGGCGTACCACGGGCGCACCAACCTGACGCTGGCGATGACCAGCAAGTACGGCCTATTCAAGAAGGGTTTTGGCCCGTTCGCGCCGGAGATTTACCGCCTGCCGTTCCCGAACCTGTACCGCCGTCCGGCGGGGATGAGCGAAGACCAGTTCATTGATGACTGCATTGCGCGGCTGGAAAACGCGCTGATCGCCCAGGTCGATCCGAGCGCAGTGGCGGCCATCGTCATTGAGACGGTGCAGGGCGAAGGCGGCTTCATCGCGACGCCGCCGCGCTTCCTCCAGCGCATCCGCGAACTCTGCACACAGCACGGCATCATCTACGTGGCCGACGAGGTGCAGTGCGGCTTCGGGCGCACCGGGAAGCTCTTCGCGGTGGAGCATTACGGCATAGCCCCGGATCTGATCTGCACGGCTAAGTCGCTGGCGGCTGGAATGCCGCTGGCGGCGGTCACCGGCCGCGCTGAGATCATGGACGGCCCGCATCCAGGCGGGCTAGGCGGAACCTACAGCGGCAATCCGCTGGCCTGCGTCGCGGCGGTGGAAGCAATCAATATGATCCGCCAGCCAGAGTTCCTGGAGCGGGCCAACCAGATTGGCAGCCTGCTGCGCGAGGCGCTGCTGGATCTGCAGGCGGAAATCAGCCTGATCGGGGATGTGCGCGGGCTGGGGCCGATGATGCTGATGGAACTGGTGAAGGATCGCGCTGCGAAGACGCCCGCGGCTGATGAGACTTTGCAGGTCACGCAGGAGTGCTTCAAGCGCGGCCTGATTGCCATCCGTGCGGGGCTGTACAGCAACTGCATCCGCTTCCTGCCGCCGCTGAACATCACCGACGAGCAGGTTCACGAGGGGATGGGCATTACTGCCGAGGCGCTGCGCGTGGTCGAAAGCGCCCGCCGAGGTGAGGTGTAGGAATCCGGGGAACCGCAGGACGCGACATCCATGTCACCTGCCGGCGAGATCAATGATGCGCGGGTGACGCCCGCTGTTCTTCTCGACGATTGACCAGAAGCCCCCTTCATGAAGGGAAGCATTCAACTGTGAATGATTCTGGCATGGGCGGGCGACCCGCCGGGTCGCCCCTGGCAGCGCCACGCCCGCGCATGATGCTTGACCAGGGGTGGATCAGTGGGAGAGGAGCGCCACGCACTCGATCTCGACAAGCGCATCCATCGGCAATTTGGCAACCTGAACGGTGCTGCGGGCGGGCGGATTAGCACCAAAAAAGGTGGCATAGACCTCGTTCATGGCGGCGAAGTCTTCCATGCTCCGCAGGAAGACGGTGGTCTTGACGGCCTGATCCAAGGACGATCCGGCCGCGTTCAAAACGGCCTGAAGGTTTTTGAGAACCTGCGCCGCCTGCTCCTTGATGCCCGCCCCGGCCAGAGTCCGCGTTCCGGGGATCAGGGCGATCTGCCCGGCGCAGAAGACAAAATCCCCGGCGATGATGGCCTGTGAATACGGCCCGACTGCTGCGGGAGCCTTGTCGGTCTGGATCACCTGCTTGGTCATGATGGTCAAACCCTTTCGGTATTTTTGAGCTTCGCCTGATTGATGATATACAGCCTTTGGCCTGCTGCCCACTGAGTGGATCGTAAGATCGTAAGGTCAGGATGGGGCGGCCAGACGGTTTACGATCTCTTCACGATGAGTCCCTAAGCTACTGACAACATATGCGCTGCTTACTTTTCAACTCAGCGCGTTGAAGAAAGCTTAAGGAGTTTCATCATGATGATCCGTTTTCGTTCTATTGTGATTGTCTTCACGATGATCGCCCTGCTGATTGTCAGTGTGCCCACCCAGGCGCAATCCAGCCAGGCCGAGGCCAACAAAGCCAACGCGGCCCGCATCATCGAAGCTTTCTCTGATCCAGCGGCGTTGGATGAAATCGCACCACTGATCGCGGACGACTTCACAGCAAGCTATCCAACCGGCGACCTGGAATGGGAGTCCATCAAGGGCGCGCTGGCGGCTTTCAGCAGCGCGATGCCTGATCTGGTATTCAAGCCGCTGATGATGGTTGCGGAAGGCAGCTATGTGGCAGTGCGCTATGAACTTACTGGAACATTCACGAACGCTCTGGTCAGTATTGAGGGCACCATTCCGCCGACAGGACAGCCTGTGACGGTGCAATCGAACGCGATTCTGACCTTCAACGAGGAAGGGCTGTTCTTGAACTTCACTGAAGTATTCGACAATCTGAACTTCATGACCCAGTTGGGGGTTTTCCCTGCCGACCCAGCCATGATGGCGCCTGTTGAACCGGTTGATCCGGCTGTGTGGACGATTGCCGAGACCAGCGCCGATTTTACGGCGGCACTCCGCGAGCGGCTGCTCACGGCCAACGTAGCGGCGTATGGGGCCGGAGATGTCGAAGCGCTGGACATGTTGTACGCGCCGAACTACATCGTCTACCCAACCATGTCGAATCTTGACTCTGTCAAAGCCGAAATCACCATGCTGCACCAGGCACTCTCCGATCTTCAGGTCGAGCTGGTCACGGTCATCGCGGAAGGCAATTGGGTTGCCTATCGCTGGCGGGCAGCGGGTATTTTCACGGGTGAAGCGACATTTGCCGGCATGACCGTCAACCCCACCAACCAGCCCGTCAGCTACGAAGGCATCGTGTTTGGTTATGCCAACTCGGACGGGCTGATTGTCGCCGAATGGAACGAAGTCGATAACCTCTCGCTCATGATGCAGATGGGGCTGATCCCCCAGTAGGACATGACGCGCAAGGGGCAGGCGAAAGATCGCCTGCCGCTTGTTAGATGGCATTCATTTTCTGACGCAATCACCTAAAGCTGTTCAGGGCTGATTTCATCAAAGGAGCAAAAATCATGGGCGCGGTACGCAATATCGTTCTCATGATTCATATCATCGCGGCGGGGCTGTGGATTGCCCAGGAGTTCATCAACTTCGTCCTGCGGCGGCTGATTGCCACCAATCGGGGAAAGCCTGCCGAAGTGACTCTGGCGAATGCGGCGCTGGTCATGAATGGAACTTTCGGCCAGACGGCGAGCCTGGGCATTCTGCTCACGGGCATCGGCATGACGCTGAACAACGGTTGGGTGCTGCTGGGGATCGGTGGGTTTACGCCCGGCTGGTTGTTCGTCAAGCAGGTCGTCTATATCGTGCTGACGGTATTTGTCATGGTCACGCTGCGCCCAGAGAGCGCGAAGCTGGCCGCGGCCTTCAAAGCGGCGACGAGCGACGGCAGTATGACCGACGAAGCCCGCGGGCTGGTTTCCCGGATGTGGATGCTGGTGACGATCCACACGCTGGTCGTGCTGGTGAACATCATCCTGGCGGTGTGGAAGCCGGCCATCAGCTGAGGGTTACGGGCTGAGGGATGCGTGGGGGCGGCAGCGATCCGCCCCTCCCGAACGTCCAGGTTTGATCTGGTGTGGAATCACGGTACTATGGACGGTCGAGCATCCAACACCAGGGCGTAACCGACCATGAAGCACATCTGCGTATTCTGTGGTTCCTACAGCGGAGAAGAGCGAGAGTACCGGGCGGCGGCGGAGGCCGTCGGGCGCGGGATCGTCCAGCGCAAAATGGGGCTGGTGTATGGGGGCGGACACGTCGGTCTGATGGGGACGGTGGCGGACGCGGCCATGGCGGCGGGCGGCCCGGTCATCGGGGTGATTCCGAGCGCGTTGGCCCAGAAGGAACTGGCTCACAAGGGGCTGACCGAACTGATCGAAGTCCGCACCATGCACGAACGCAAAGCTTTGATGGCCGACCGGGCGGATGCATTCCTGGCGCTGCCGGGCGGCTTCGGCACGATGGACGAATTGTTTGAGATCATCACCTGGGCGCAGTTGGGATTTCACCGCAAGCCGATTGCCCTGCTCAATGTCAAAGGTTTCTTCGACCCGCTGCTGGCCTTCATCGACCATCTGGCTGAAGAAGGTTTCATCAAGCCAGAACACCGTCAGGTGATTCTGGTCGGGACCCGGGCGGATGCGCTGCTGGACACGCTGATGACCTACGAGCCGCCGCTGGTGGACAAGTGGGTCGAGCGCGAAGATCTGTAGATTGGGAACCTTTGCGGCGCGAGCACCATCAATGAGGAGAGGACTCGCTGTCGGAAAGGAGAATTCCATGAAGCGTCTATCCAGTCGGCGCGTTCGGATCAGAGTTGGGGTGGTGCTGCTCCTGGTTCTGATGGGCTGCGGCGGGGTGTTGTCCTTGCAACTGACCATCAACTGCTGCGGCTTTCCCACCGCAAGCCTGACCCCTTCCGTGACCTTCACGCCTTCGCCGACGCCGCCGGCCTACAGCGCCGATATGTCGCCCACGGCTCCGATTTCGTGCGCCTGGCAGTGGGCCAGGCAGGATCTGCCGGATGTGACCAGCCGAGCCGTGAGCGCGCTGACGGCAGCCTCGGTTGGCTTCACCCAGGTGAGAGCTGAAGCCTATGGCGAGAACTGCGTCTACATGAACGCGAATCCGGCGCAGGTGGGTTATTTCGCGGCGATGACCACCGACTTCTATCTGACCGTCCCGGTAGAATCAATCCTGGCGACGGATGCGCTGGCCGAAGTGGTCCTCCGGTCGTACTACGCGCTGGTGAATCTGACCGATCTGCCGGCAAAAGTGGGCTACCTGGACATCACCTTCAGCGGGCCGGATGGCACGGCCGGCGTCCGCGCCATGTTCGACCAGATCGCAAGGGCGCTGCAGAATGGGCTGAGTGGGGCGGCTCTGCTGGAGGCCATCGGCGGGGTAAGGTGAGGAAAAGGGCTGCCGCGCTCCGATCAACTCGCTGTCCGAGCTAATGGAGCGTTAGCAGGGCTGGCTTGTCTGTTTGGTTTGGTTCTATGACGCGGCGCTGGCTGCTGAGGTGGGAGCGATAGGCAGATCGACCCAGAAAATCGAGCCGCCGCTGGGCGGGCATTCCACACCCGCGCGACCTTGATGCAGCTTGGCCAGCTCGCTGACAATCCACAGCCCTAAGCCCGTGCTGGATTCGCCAGCGGTCGGACGCGGGCTGAGCTTGCTGAACGGCTCGAAGAGGGCGGCGCGTTCATCGTCAGGAATGCCGGGGCCTTGGTCGGCCACCTGGAGGCGGGCGTGGTCGCGGTTCACCTGGCTGCTGAGCGTGACTGTGCCGCCGGGATCGCTGTACTTGATGGCGTTGCTAACCAGATTACCCAGGATTTGTATCAGGCGGCTGCGGTCGGCCTGGACGACACCGTCGATCGCGCCCAGGCGCAGCGTCACCTGCTTGCGGTCGGCTGCGGGCTGGTGCTGGGCCATGACCGCCCAGAAAGTTGAGTCCAGATCGACCGGTTCGAGGTTAAGTTCGGTCTTGCCCTGTTCAAGCGAAGCGGTTTCGAGATAGGCGATGATGAGGTCGTCCATCCCCAGGATGGACTCATCGATAGCGCGGAGGGCTTCGTCGACAGCCGGATCGTCCGGCACGGTTGTCCGAAGGAAATAGCTCGCCAGCCGTATGTTGTTGAGCGGGTTCTTGAGGTCGTGAATGGCGATCCGCAGGCAGCGGTCTTTGGTGTCGTAGGCTTTGCGGAGCCGCTGGATGACCTGCCGCTGGACGGTCTGGCGGCGCTGAATGGCGACCTGGGCGGAGATTCTCGCCCGGAAAACTTCTGGTTCGGGCAAGCTGGTCAGGCAGTCGTTGGCGCCGGTATCGAGCGCTTCGACCACGGCAGCGCTGCTGGCCGCCGGGGACAGCACCACAATCGGCAGATCGGCGCGGCTGTAGCGGCTCCGCAGCGCCCGAAGCACGACAGCATTGAAATCCATCAGCACGGCGGCGACGGGAGTCGTCTTAAGGGCGTGCCCCAACGCGGTCACATCGGCGGCAGGGATCAGCGTGTAGGCGCGTTCCAGCAGGGTCTTCACCTGAATCCGCAGTTGTGGATCACGCAGGAAGACCAGGAGGGCTGGAGCCGGTTGGCGAGGAGCCGGTTGGATCAAAGTCGAATGCAGCGGGATCGAAAGCGTCATAGGGTCTGACCTGATCGGTTTGGTCGGGCGTGTGTCATCAGCATCGGTGCTGACCTGTTCATGCATTAAGATTACCTTTATGCGCAATGCTGCGTCAATGATTTATAAATGGATTTTGTCTGAATTTTGCGTAAAGGGCAACAGGACGAAAGACCTACTGGAGGGAAGCATAAATGGACTGATTCTTACGCGGGCGACCCGCCGGGCCGCCTCTAGGATGAGTCGCCTCTGATTTAGTTTTGCCATAATGCGGACAGGGTGGGTACAGAGGCGCTGCCGTGCCGGCACTGGGGAAAAGAATAGATGCCACGAGAAGATCAAACGAGAGCGCCGACGCGATAGGTGGGTGTAAGGGAAGCTCAGGTAGGGTTAAAGTGAGCTTATACTGTGCCCATTTGGTCGTGACGATGAAGTTGATGAGAGGAGCCGCGATGCTCTCTGACACCACGCCCGCGTTGGAAGGAACCCTCGGCATGTCACCGCAGACTGCATCAAAGACCACCGCACCGCGCAATGTACAGGCTATTGGGCTGCTGCTCGCCAGTGTCGGAACCGGGGCCATTGGCCAGTTGATTCTGAAAGCTGGGATGAACAGCACTGGAAAACTGCAATTCAGCCTGGAGTCGCTGGTGCAAATGGCGAGCAACCCACTGGTTATCCTGGGTGTGGCCGTCTTTTTTATCAGCACGGTGCTGTGGTTGTTCGCGCTGGCGCGGGCTGATCTGAGCTTTGCCTATCCATTCCTGAGCCTGACCTATATGGTCGTGCTGATTGGCGGGGCAGTGCTATTCCACGAAGCCGTCACTTTGCCGCGCGTCCTGGGGTTTGCGGTAATCGTTACCGGGGTCTGGATTGTCGCCCGCAGTGAGCAGAAGAGCGTCTCGTGAAAGTCGGCATCATCGGCGGAGGTTTGACCGGACTGGCGCTGGGGAGCTTCGTGGCCGAGTATGGTCATGAGGTGACGGTGCTAGAACAGAGTGCCGAGTTGGGTGGTCACAGCGGGGAGTGGCAGTTCGCGGATGGGCTGCGCGTCTCGCGCTCGCAGCATCCGATCCTGCCCTCAGATCGGGCTGTCCGCAAACTGTGTACGCGGATGGGGCTGGAAGATGAACTGGTCTTCGCCAACGCACGTACCGGTTTTGTCCACCAGAACCAAGTGCATCCGATGAGCAGTATCTTCGATTTTCTATCGTTCCCGATGCTGGGCATCAAGGATCGATTCCGGTTGGGCGGGATGATACTGCAAGCGCGGCTGACGGATGGGTGGCAGGCGCTGGACCGTCAACCAGCGCGGGAGTGGCTGATCCGCAGCGGCGGGTCACAGGCCTTCGAGCGCATCTGGAAGCCCTTGTTGGAGGCCAAGTTCGACGGCGCCTATGACGGCGTTTCGGCGGTGTATATCTGGTCGTGGCTGAACCGCATGAGCGGCATCCGGCGCGCGCCGCAGATGGAAGGCAGCATTGGGTATCTGCGGCGCGGTCATTACTCACTGATCGCGGCGCTGGCTGCCGACATCGTCAAGCGCGGCGGCCGGGTTGAAACCAACGTGCGTGTCCGCGAAATTGAAGTGAGCGACGGCCGGCTGGGGCGCATCCGCACGCTCGATGGGGCGCTGGAGTTCGACACAGTGGCGGCAGCGGTCGCCAGCCCCAGCGCGGCGCTGCTGCTCCCCGGCGCGGATCCGGGCTATCTGGAGCAGCTCCAGAAGAGCAAATACCTGGGTCTGATCTGCCCGGTGCTGGTTCTGAAGCAGGCGCTTTCGGACTACTGGACGCTCAACCTGACCGACCCGGCCTATCCCTTCGCTACCATCATCGAGACACCGCATCCCGAACGTCCAGAATATTCGGTTGTGTATCTGCCGCGCTACATCGCGCCGGATAACGACTGGATGGGTGTCTCCGACGAAGTGATCCGCGAAGCCTGGCTGAGCCACCTCAAGCTGATTTTCCCGCAGTTCGATCCACAGGATATTGTCCATTTTGCCGTCAGCCGTTCACGCTATACTGAGCCGGTCTACAGCGTCAACATGCGCGCGACTGCCCCGGCCGTGAAAACGCCTTACGCGGGACTGTTCCTGGTCAACACGGCACAGGTGTATCCCGCGCTGCCGACGGGCGAAGCCATCATCGACCATGCTCAACGTGTCGCTGCGCTGATTCATGAGGGAAGTCACGCCCCCATTGCCGCCTGAAGGAGTCCAGCTGCCTCATGCGTGTCCTGCTGCTCACCCAGGTACTGCCTTATCCACCCGACAGTGGTCCCAAGGCCAAGACCTATAACGTCGTGAAATTTCTGGCGAAACGCCACGCGGTGACGCTGGTTTCGTTCATCCGCGATACCGATCAAGCTGAACACGTGCGTCACCTCGAAACACTGTGCGAGAAGGTCGTGACTGTGCCGATCAGGCGGTCGCCGCTGCGCGACCTGCTCTACCTGGGCATCAGTCTGCTGAAGAACCAGCCCTGGATGATGCTGCGCGACGAACGCCCGGAAATGCGGGCCGCCCTGCGGGAACTGGCGGCGGGGCCGCGCTTCGATATCGTCCAGGCCGACCAACTCAACATGGGGCAGTATGCCCTGCCGTTCGTCCAGAGCCGCCGCGTGCTCGACCTGCACAACGCGCTGTGGGTGCTTTACAAGCGGCTGGCCGAGACGCTGCCGTTCACCAAGCCGATGAAATACATCCTGATGCGCGACTGGCGTCTGCTGAAACGCTACGAAGGGCAGATCTGCCGCGCTGTAGAGGCTGTCATCGCTGTCAGCGAAGAGGACAAACAGGCGCTCATCGAGGCTGGGGGGCGGCCGGATATGACCGTGATTCCGATTGCCATTGATGTTGATGAACAGCCGCAGATCGACCGCCAGCCATCCGGCCCGCACATCGTCCATATCGGGACGATGTACTGGCCGCCGAATATCGAGGGTATCACCTGGTTCCTGGACGAGATTTACCCGCGCGTCAAGGCCCGCGTGCCGGATGTCCGCTGCACGCTGATCGGGGCGCGGCCGCCGGAGAGCATCAAAGCGCGTGAGCACACTGATGCATCCCTGAAAGTGACCGGCTATGTTGAAGACCCGCTGCCTTACCTGCGCGACGCCAGCATGATGGTCGTGCCGCTGAAGGCCGGCGGGGGGATGCGCGTCAAAATCCTGAATGCGCTGGCGCAGGGACTGCCGATGGTGAGCACCACCGTCGGCTGCGAAGGCATTGCCGTCCAGCACGAACGCGATATTCTGGTGGCTGATTCGGCGGAGGATTTTGCTGAGCAGACTATCCGGCTGCTGACCGACGCCGCGCTGAACCAGCGCATCACTGAGGCGGGCCGCCGCACGGCGGTCGAGGTCTACGATTACCGGCAGGCGTGCCTGCCGCTGGAAGCTATCTACGCGGAACAGAGGTAAACGATGCGACTGTTGTTTCTCTCCCCTTATGTGCCGTCTCTGATTCGGTCGCGGTCGTACAACCTGCTCAAGGCGCTGACGCGGCGCGGCAACGAGGTCACGCTGATGGCCTTGCAGCCGCCCGGCGACGAGGGTGAAGCGCTGCCGGAACTGCGAAAGCTGTGCCGGGCGGTGGAGATTATCCCGCATCCGAAGCTGCGTACCCTGCTGAATGCCGCCGCCGCGCTGCCGACGGGCTTTCCGGTGCAGGCGGCTTATTCGCGCTCGGCGGACTTCGACCGGGCGGCGCGGGCGCGTTTGGCTGCCGAGGGTTTCGACGCCGCCCACATCGAGCATCTGCGCGGGGCGGTGCTGGCCGACTCGCTGGGATCGTTGCCGGTGGTGTTCGACTCGGTGGACAGCATCTCGCTGCTGTTCGGCAAGGTGCTGCAAGATGCCCCCAGCCTGAAGAGCCGCCTGATCGCCATCCTCGACCTGGGGCGCACGCGGCGTTTTGAAGGCCGGCTGACCGAGCGCTTCCGCCAGGTGACCGTCACCAGCGAGGCTGACCGCCAGGCTTTGGTCGAACTGGGCAGCGCCGCCGAGCGCATCACTGTCATTCCCAACGGCGTCGATCTGGAATACTTCCAGCCGCAGGCCGTCGCCCGCAAACCGCTGCGGCTCATCTTCACGGGCAAGATGAGCTACCACGCCAACATCGCCGCCGTCGAAGATCTGGTAGAAAAGATCATGCCGCTGGTCTGGCGGGAAGTGCCGCAGGCGGAACTCTATATCGTTGGCAAGGACCCCGCGCCGTCCGTCGTGGCTCTGGGCCAGCGCCCGAACGTCACCGTCACCGGTTCCGTTCCCGATCTGCGCCCGTATCTGGCGGAAGCCGCCGTGGCACTCAGCACGGTGCGTTACGGCGTCGGCATTCAGAACAAGGTGCTGGAAGCGATGGCGATGCAGACCCCGGTGGTGTGTTCGCCGCAGGCGTGTTCGGCGCTGCAAGCCGAGGTGGGGCATGATCTGCGCGTAGGAGCCACGCCAGAAGCCATCGCGGGCGAGATCGTCCGGCTGCTGGGTTCCACGCATGAGCGAGAAGCAGTCGGCGCGGCCGGGCGAGCATACGTCGAAACCCATCACAACTGGGACAGCGCCGCCGCGCGGCTGGAAGCACTTTATCGCGCGGCCGCCGCGCCAGCTTAGTCAGATGTTCAACGGGGCTGATTCATTCATCGTTCAGTCCGAAACTGTGTGAGGAGTGATTTGATGAGCAGCGATGTCATGACCCCTTCCCAATTGGAACCGCTCAGCCCACGGCTGAGTCCGCTGAATCTGGTTGGGATGATCCGGCAGCATGGCCGCCGGAAGATGCGCGTGGTTCAGGTCGCACTGTTCGTATTGGACGCAATGGTTCTGATCGTGGCGTTTTCTGCTGCCTATGCGGTCCGCTTTATTGCTCCTACTGAGGCGCTGTTCGATCCGGGTGGGCAGGCTAATCTCGATTACTACGTCACCTATGCGGCGCTCTTCATCCCCATGTGGTTGGTCGTACTGATGGTTTTCCGGCTGTACGACCCGGCGGTGCTGTTCGGCGGGCTGCAGGAATACGCCAGCGCCTTCAACGCCTGTACCACTGCGTTCGTGTTTGTCATCTTCGTGGGCTATCTGGACCCGACGCTTGTTCTGGCGCGCGGTTGGCTGCTGCCTGCCTGGGTCTTCTCGGTGATTCTGATCTTCATCGAGCGGTTCTGTTTCCGGCGTCTGATCTATGCGCTGCGCCAACGCGGTCATTTCCGTTCCACGGCCTACATCGTTGGCGCCAACGACGAGGGCATCGCCATCGCGGAGCAGTTATTGGCGAGTCCGGCAGCGGGGATCAATATCCTCGGCTTTCTGGATGACAACCGCAAAATCGGCGAGGAAGTCCTGCCGGGGTTGGTCGTGCATGGGCCGACCAGCCGCGCGCAGTCGCTCACGCAGCGCTTCGGCGTGGATCGACTGATCGTCGCCACCAGCGGCATCCACCGCACGAACATGGTCGATCTGTTCCGCAGCTTCGTCAACTCCGACCAAGTCAGCATGTGGCTGTCGTCGGGGATGTACGAAATCCTGACGACTGGCGTGCAGATTCAGGATGTCGCCAGTGTGCCGATGGTCAGCGTCAACCGGGTACGGCTGACCGGAATCAATATCGTCGCCAAAACCGTGCTGGATTACGTCGGCGCGACGGTGGGATTGATCGTGTTGTCGCCGCTGTTCCTGGGCATCGCTCTATACATGAAACTCACCGACCCCGGTCCGATCATCTACCGGCGGCGGGTGGTCGGCGTGGGCGGCAAGGAATTCGACGCCTTCAAGTTCCGCACGATGGTGGTCAATTCCAAAGAGGTTCTGGAAGAACTGCTGGCACGCGACCCCCGGGCACGGGAAGAATGGAACAAGTTCTTCAAGCTCAAGGACGACCCGCGCATCACCCGCATTGGCAACTTCCTGCGGAAGACGAGCATCGATGAATTCCCGCAGCTCGTCAACGTGCTGCGCGGCGAGATGAGCCTGGTTGGGCCGCGGATGATTACGATGGAAGAGGTCGAGAAGTATGGGAAGTGGGGGTTGAACCTGCACACCGTCAAGCCGGGCATCACCGGCCTGTGGCAGGTCACCGGGCGCAGCGAACTGACCTATGAAGAGCGCGTTCGGCTGGACATGAACTACATCCGCAACTACTCAATCTGGCTCGACATCCAGATTCTCATCCAGACGATCCCAGCCGTACTGATGAGCAAGGGCGCGTATTAGCTTCCGTCGGTGGCGGCATCGCGCTTGAGCCGCATGACACGGAAGCTCTCGGCGGCGGCATAGCCATGCGCTCTGCCGTCGTTCCGCGCCCACTCGCGCACCATCTCGCCCACTTCCGGCCCCACCTGGGATTTGTGGCAGAGCAGCGCCTCGACCTTGCGATCCAGCACGGCGCTGATGTCCACGACCTTCTCGGCTTGATTAGCAAATACCATCCAGAGTTCCGGCACATCGAAGGGTTCGTACCCTTCGGCCAGCAGCTCCGGGAAGACCGGGCGCGTCCCGGCGCTGGGGAAAACGGCGTAGAGCGCCGCCTCCCCGGCCGCGCGGTGATCGGGGTGGTTGATGTAGAAGTCCCCGGCGAAAAAGACTGTTGGATCCTGAATCATCACGCAGTCCGGGCGGATACGCCGGATCAACCGGGTCAAGTCGCGGCGCAGTTCAAGCGTTGGCTGGAGGGTTCCGTCCGGGTATCCCAGGAAGATCACTTCGTGCACGCCCAGTACAGCAGCAGCGGCCCGCTGTTCATCCTGCCGGGTGAGCGAAAGCGCCTTCAGATCGACCCCCGGTTCGTTGCTGCCCGCTGCGCCATCGGTGACGATGCAGAAGGTGACGACCGCCCCCTCGTCCGTCCAGCGGGCGATGGTCCCGGCAGCACCGAATTCGATGTCGTCGGGGTGGGCAGCGATGACTAGGACGCGCGGAAAGGTGGGAGCCATGATTCCTCCAGGGAGTAGGCGGTCTGCGCCGAAGCTTCACGTTACGGCGAAACAATCCATGTTATACTGTACACAACCAGCCAGTCTAGAGTATATACCCGCGCATGCACCTTGACGCGAATCACCCTTTTGCTTTTCTATGGGCATGGTGGACGCGCCTGACCGAACCGCTTCCGTCCGTGCAGAATCCCCGCGAACGCCGCCAATCGCAGTTGATGGCCTCCTTCATGTTGGTCTCAGCACTGGTTTTGTTGGTACTGGTCTTCATCCCCAAGCAGACCACCAACGAAACCCAGGATGTCAACGTCTGGTCTTTTGTGGGTGTCCTGACGACCTTTGCCGTGGGATTGACCTACGTCTTGAGTCGGGCTGGGCGCTATCGACTGGGCGGCCTCATCATCATCACGGTCAGCGAATTTGCCACCTTTTTTTCGGCGTTTTGGGTTGGTGGAGCCATATCCTATAACGCGCTGTTCTATCTGGCAGGGTTGACGCTGTTCAGCAGTTTGTTTTTTGGCGCTCGATTAGCACTGGTACTCACGCTGGTTCACACCATTGGCCTGTTCTTGCTGGCTCCATTTCTCCCTGGCATCGCTGCCAGCAACGTCTTTATGGGGCCGCTCAGCTTCAACCTCATGGTGGGCGCGTTTGTCCTGCTGCTCGATATCTACTGGCGGCGTACCGAAGCGGAACAGGATGCCGCCCTGAAGGCCAGCGAAGAACGCTACCGCACTATCAGCGAGTTGATCTCTAATTATGCCTTTTCCAATGTCGTCGAGCCGGACGGCAGCCTGACCGCTGACTGGATCACCCAGGATGCCTTCAGCCGCTTGACCGGTTATCTGCCACACGAACTTGTTGAGGGCGGCAACCGACTGACATTCCGGTTATATCACCCGGATGATATCGAACAGGTCAAACAGGATGTGCAGCGCACTATCCAGGGTCAAATGACGCGCTCCGAGTGCCGCATCATCACGCAGGACGGGCAGGTGCGCTGGCTGCAAATCGACCGCCGCCCTGTGTGGAACGGCGACCGATCGCGGGTCGAACGTATCGATGGGGTTGCCACGGATATCACCGAGCGCAAACAGGCTGAACAGGCGTTGAAGCAGAGCGAGGAACAACATCGTAAAATCACCCGTCTGATGTCCGACTACACTTTCGCCTATGCTGTGCTGCCGGATGGGAGTCTCGACCTGGAATGGGTCAGCGAAGCGTCGTTTACCAAACTGACCGGCTATACCGCCGAAGACATCCGCACCGGGATGTTCGCCAATCCTGTCCTTTACACGCCCGATGAAGTTCCGGCCATTCGCGCCGAGATTCAGCGCACCATCGCTGGAGAAGCCACTAACGCCGAACACCGCATCCTCACCAAAGACGGCCAGGAGCGCTGGATTCACATCTATCGCTTCCCGGAAACGGATCCCGATACAGGAAAGGTAGCGCGCTTCTACGGCGTCGCCCAGAATATCACCGAGCGCAAACAGGCCGAACAGGCGCTCAAGGCCAGCGAGGAACGCTACCGCCTGATCTCCGAGCTGATCAGCGACTACGCCTACTACTACCGTTTCAACCCCGATGGCAGTAAGACCCGCGAATGGATCACGGGAGCGTCCTACATGCGCGTCACCGGTTATACACCGGACGAATTGACGGGCGAGCAGTTCTCCAAGCGGATTCATGCAGACGACCTTGAGCGCCTGCTCAAAGATCGCCAGACTGTCAGCCAGGGCCAGCCCTCGCATGGGGAATATCGCTTGTTCACCAAGAACGGCACACTTCGCTGGCTGAGCATGGATCGCTACCCGGTGTGGAACGACGACCATACCCGACTGGTCGGCTACTATGGCGTTGCAAAAGACATCACGGAACGCAAGCAGGCTGAAGCCGATCAGTTCCGGCTGACACTGGAACATGAGCAGTTGACCATGGTCAACCAGTTCGTCCAGGCTGTCTCGCACGACTTCCGCACGCTCCTGTCCACGATCGAGACGAGCCGCTACCTGATCGAGCGGCGGTTGGAGGATGCCACCCGCGCGCCAGTGCAGGAAAAGCTCGATATGATTCACAATGCGGTCAGCCATCTGGCCGAGCAGTTGGAGAGTCTGCACATGGTCGCGACGCTGGGCGAACCTAACCTGAGCCTCTGCGACCTGAATGGTCTGATCGAGCGGCTGGTGCAGCGGCATGAGCTAACAGCACGGCAGAAACAAATCCAGATCAGATTCACGCGCGACCCACTGCTAGTTCCCGTGATGCTGGATGCGGCGAAGATGGAACAGGCGCTTAAACACCTTGTGATGAACGCCATCACTTTCACCAATACAGGTGGCTTAATCGAGCTGGCCACCCGCCAGGACACCGATCACAGTGTCCTGATCGAAATTCGGGACAATGGGGTTGGGATCGAACCGGACGCACTGCCGCGCGTCTTTGAGCCGTTCTTCCGGGGTGATGCGTCGCGCCCGGTTCGGAGCGGCGGCGTGGGACTGGGGCTGACTATCGTCAAGATGATCGTCGATACCCATCACGGCGAGATTCAGGTGGAAAGCGAATTGGGCAAAGGCACGCGCTTCTGCATCCAGCTTCCCTTGACGCAGACTCTCCAGAGCGCCGCGGCCCTTCTGCACAGCTGAAGGCGTCCTGTCCAATGTTCGTCTTTGTCTTGCAGGCGGTGGTATGGCTGGCGATTCCGCTGGCAGGGCTGAGCCTGGCGCTGCCGATGCTCTCGCGGATGATGCTCCCGCGCGCGCCCGAACTCACCTACTACGCTGGCAGCAGCGGCAACTACGAAATCTATCTGATGGATGTCGGGCGCGGGCTGGCCGCCAACCTGACCCATAACCCCGGCGAGGATTCTCGCCCAGCCTGGTCGCCGGATGGGCAGGAGATGGTTTTCTACTCGCACCGGGACGGCCGCACTGACCTGTATGTCATGGATGCCAGCGGCAGCGCGGTGCGCCGTCTGGCGCTGACGGGAGCGCCCAGCGCCTATCCGACCTGGTCGCCGGACGGCCAATGGATCGCCTACACCTCGATTCTCTCGCGCCAGGTGGGCATCTACCGCATCCGGCCCGATGGACGCGACAGCGCGCGGTTGAGCGATCACCGCGCTGCGCTGCTGCGCTGGTCGCCGGACGGCCGCCACCTGCTGTTCATGTCCGACTGCGACAACAACTGCGATCTCTACGTCATGGATGCCGACGGTTCCAACCTGCGTCAGCTCACGCGCAACGGCATCATTGATGCCTACCCGATCTGGTCGCCGGACAGCCGCCGCATCGTCTTCATGTCCACCCGTGACGTCTTTTACGAACTGTATGTGATTGAGGTAGACTGTGATGAAAGCGGGCGCAGCGGCTGCGAAGCTAGACGCCTGACCCAAAACCGTGACTTCGACGGCTTCCCGGATTGGTCGCCAGATGGAAGCGAGATCGCCTTCAGCACCGACCGGGACGGCAACTTTGAAATCTACGCGCTGGACGCCGCCTGTCTGGATAGGCCTGTGTCCTGCGAGGTTCGCCGTCTGACGGATCGCCCCGTCAGCGACCGCGATCCAGTCTGGTCGCCGGATGGGCGCTGGATCGCTTTCATCTCGGTCTTCGATGTGTATCTGATGAACGCGCAGGGAGGCAGTATGCAGCTGCTTTCGCGGAGCGTCCTGCGCGACCAATACCTGGTCTGGAGGCCATGACATGCGCGATGTCGTCATCATCGGCGGAGGACTGAGCGGGCTGGCCGCCGCTCATGAATTGCAGAGGCGCGGCGTCCCTTACCGCTTGATCGAGGTCAAGAAGCGTCTGGGTGGGAGCATCATCAGCGAGCGCCGCGATGGGTTCGTGCTGGATGGCGGGCCGTTTGCCTTCCCGCGCCGGGCCGATTGGTCTTTCCTGGAACCGCTGGGGCTGGCCGGTGCGCTCATCCCTGTCTATGACGCCCACCGCCGCGATCTGGTCGCTTTTGCCGGCGGCACGCAGGTGCTCATCGAGGCGCTGGCGAAGCCCCTGACCGGCACGATTCTGTACCGTATGGCCGTCAGCAGCCTGGGTCAGATCGACGGACAGTATGCCCTGTGCCTCGAAAACGGCCTGGTGCTGGATACTGCCGCCGTCATCGTGGCGGCCCCGGCGCGGTTCGCCGAGCGCATGTTCCGCACTGTGCAGCCAGAGTTGAGCCTGAAGTTGGCCGACTACGGCTATGACTTCATCACCCGCCTGTCGCTCGGCTTCCGCGAGGCCGATCTGCCGCATCCGCCGCTTTTTCCCTGGGATATGGCGGTGGCTTTTTACGAATGGACAGATTCTCGTCAGCGCGTCCCGCCCGGATGCCTGCTGCTGCATGTGGGGCTGCGCGTACCGCCTTCGCTGGTGGAACCGGAGGCGCTGACGGCCATTGTCCGCGAACAGATCAAAGCACAGGGTGATCCGGTCATCCGCCGCCTGGACATGTGGTCGGAAGCCGACCCCTTGCCACCGCATCAGGCCAACTTCCGGGCGGAGATGGACGCGCTGCTTGCTATGCTGCCGCCCGGCATCGCCATGACCGGCAGCGATTATCACGGCCTGGGATTGGCAGAGCGCATCGCCGGCGGACGCGCCGCCGCCGAGAAGATCGCCGCTTATCTTGACAGCCGCCCGTAAATGATGAGTCGAACCCATCGGCCGGGATACCCCCAGCCGTCAGCAGAAAGTGAGCCAATATGAACGGTAATGTGCCTGAGATTTTCGTGGTATCCGGCGGGCAGGGCACGAGCGGCGAACGTATCGTCCGCTCCACGCTGGCCCAGTTCAAAGATGTCGATATCCCGGTACATATCATTGGCGAGGTGCGCACTGAGGCCCAGGTCGAGGCAATCATCGAACGAGCTGCCGCCAATAACTGCCTCATCGTCCACACACTGGTCGATTCTGAACTGCGATCCATCCTGACCTCGCACGCGCATGCCCACAATCTGGTCACAATCGATCTGCAGGGACAGCTTCTGCTGCATCTGGCACGGATGCTCGGCCAGCAGCCCATCGGCCAGCCCGGCCTCTATCACCGCCTGCGCGAGCCCTATTTCAAACGCATCGACTCGATGGAGTTCGCCATCGATCACGATGACGGCAAACGCATCGAAGACCTACACCTGGCTGAAGTGGTGCTGACGGGTGTCTCCCGTGTCGGCAAGACTCCATTGAGCATCTACCTCTCGATGCAGGGCTGGCGGGTGGCGAACGTTCCGCTGATGCGTGAGGTGCAGCCGCCTAAAAAGCTGTTCGAGATCGACAACCGCCGCGTTGTTGGCCTGAATGTCGATCCCGGCCAGTTGGTGCAGTTCCGCCAGTTCCGCCAGCAGCGTATGGGCCTGTCGCTAAAGAATACCTATTCGCGGCCAGAAGACCTGGTGGAAGAGGTCGAGTTCGCCCGCCAGGTGTTCCGGCGGGGCCGCTTCTTGGTGGTCGATGTGACCGACCGTCCTATCGAGGAGAGCGCCGAGGAAATCATCGCCCGCGTCACCAGACGCCTGCGCGATGCCGCTACCCCACGGTAGCCCGCTTCGGCTATCTATCAGGTTATCCGCCACGATAATCCCGGCAGCCTGACCGATGCCGCCATGCTCGGCCCAGCCGACATCTGCATCGAGATCGTCTCCGAAGGCAGCCAGGAAATCGCGCTGCTCTGGTCAGCCCCGCTGCCCAACCCGGTGCAAATCCTGGCGCTCGTCCAGGCCATGTTCTTCCCGTCGGGATAGGGCGACGCTGCGGGTCATCTGCATGGGTATTCCCCCAATCCCTGCCCCTGATCCCTATCATTTGTCGGGTGGGAGCCAACCGAAGGGCGAGTCCTCGTCGAGCAGCTCGAACGGATGCACATCCCGCAGCGGAGGCGCGACCTTCTCCTGGGGCAGCACCGGCGCTGCCAGCCGCGCTTCGCGGGCAGTATTCCGCCGCCGCAGATCAGGCGCGTAGTAGATCATCCGGCTGCGTTCGGTATCCAGCGTGATCCGCGCCACCCCCCGCGCCAGCATATCTACCGGCATCGGCGCGATCCGCCCGAAGGCGAACCACGACAGGAGCGGTGTGCTGCCCAGCATGGTCATCAGGACAAAAAACGGATGGCGGCGTTCACCCCGCTGGTAGGCAATCGGGGCGCGGATGATCGTAGCTTGCAGCCCCACCCGGCCCATGTAATTCTCGGCCTCGCGTTTGGCGCGCAGATACCCGCCGTTGATCCACGGGGCGCGGACGCTGCTCATCAGCACCATATGGGGTACGCCGTCGCTGACGCACATGTTGGCGACATTCCGTGCCGAGACGAAGTTGAGCCAGTGATGTGTCAGCCCTTGGCGTGGATCGGCCTGGAGGCTGCCGACGGTGTGGATCACGCTGGCATGGCCGCGTGCCCGCCCGCGGAGGCTGGCGGGAGTCCAGACATCGGCGTTATACCAGCGGACGCGCTGTGCCAGCGGCCCCAGCCGCTCCTCGGCGCCGGGACGCACCAGCAGCGTCACCTCCGCGCCTTCGGCCAGCAGCGCCGCCGCAATATTATCGCCGAGGAACGTGCCGCCGCCCGTCACCAAGACGCGGCGCGGTCGGTTCTGCGAACGTGGGGTGTAGCCGTCGGGACTCATCGTGCTGAGATTGTAGCGGCAGGCGCGGCGGCGGTCAAAAGGCAGCTTGACCGGCAGCGGGTATTCCAAAGCCGGTTCGAATACCACCTGTGGGCGCGCGTCGAGCCGTTGAGCGAGGCGTAGTTCAACCAGCCCAACGACTATTCGATTGATGCAGTCCACATGAAGGCCGCCTACACGACGGACTGGGTTTGACCTTGGACCGGACGGACGTTCCCTGGAAGAATGAACCGAGGAGAAATCTGAAAAGGGCGCATCGAGGATGATGTGCCCTTTGATTGAATGAGGTTATTCAGCTTTGCGGACCAGGACTTCGTAGCTGCCCGTGGTGAAACCGGTCTGCTCGCCATCGCGGAAGACGACGATGCGGTAATCGCCATTACCGGGCAGGGTCGCGCCCTGAATCCGCACGATGTCGAGGCTCTGATCCGGCCAGGCTTCGGTGAGGACCTGACCGTTGCTGTCCTGAAGCTGTACGCGCGGGATCAAGGTTCCCTGGGTGCGGCGTACCACGATGTCGATGCGGTCATCCTGCTGGCCCGTGAAAGCCCAGGTATCCCGCCAGCGTTCGCCCGTGATGATCTCGTTAGCGGCTGTGCCCAGTTCGAGCGTGCCGCTCAGATCGGCCAGCGCTGGGCTGTCCACGCCCGATCCCATCAGATCGACGCGCAGCGTATAGTCGCCGGTGGTATAGCCGGTCTTGTCGCCAGAACGGCTGACGCGCACCGTATACGTGCCCGCGCCTTGGAGGGTGTAGCGGTCGATGCGGGCGCTGTCCCCGGCTCCAGAGGTGTAGCCACGTGTGAGTTCCTGGCCGCTGCCGCCCAGGAGCATCACCTGCGGCTGGAGGTTGCCCGATTCCCGTGTGACCGCGATGGTGATGGTGTCGCCGGCCTGGGTGGTCAGCGTCCAATCCTCGTACCAGCGGGCGCTGATCGAACCGCTCAGGTCGGTGTCATAGGCGATGTTTCCGGCCGATTGCGCCAGCAGCGGGCTGTCTTCTCCGGCGGCGGCCAGCGTCACATCGAGTTCATAGCCACCCACGCTGCCTCCATTGAAGCGGCTTAAGCGGGTGATGGCGATGGTGTAGGTTCCCGCGCCAGTCAGTTCGATGTTATCGGAGGTGGCGAATTCACCCGTGCGGTAGTCGGTGTAGGCGGTATACACTGAGGTGCCGTTGACATCCAGCACTTCGACCTCCGGGAACAGGGTTCCGCTGGTGCGGCGGGCATTGACGCGGATGACATCACCGGCATTGGCCGTGAAGGTATACCGCTGATACCAGTGCGCTCCGGTGATCTCGCCCGTCACGGGAGAGCCGGGGGTGATTTCACCGATGGGGGTGATGTTGTTGGGATTATCGTCGGCGGTGGCAAGCGGCGTGACCGTCAGGCGGTATGTGCCGGTGGTGACGCCCGCGCCGCCATCACGGCGCTGCACCAGCACCTTGAAGGTTCCGCCACCGGGAAGCGTGTAGTTGGTGATGCTGGCCGCGGCCCCGGTCTGATCCGCGCCGTAGCTGCTGGTCAACTGCTGGTCGTTGCTATCCAGAATGACCAGTTCGGGGATCAGGTTGCCGCCGGTGCGTTCGACGCGCACATCCAGGCGGTCGGCGGAGGCGGTCTCCATCGTCCAGACCTCGGAAAAGGCGGCATTGGTGATTTCCCCCTCGGCGGGGGCGGTATAGGTCAGCGTCTTGGCAGTGTCCTGCGCCAGCGTCACCGAGAGCGAGAAGCCTGCGATCACGATGAGGCTGAGCAGCGCCGTGCGAATGATTGACTTGAACACGGTTTCCCTCCTTCTACAGGATTCGATCTACTGCATTGCCAACGGCCATTGTAGCCCAAGTCTGGAATCTGCATTGAGGGGCGGAGTTCCGTCCGTCTACGCGGAGTGTTCCCAGATAGCCGCATAAAGCTGTGGGTGCGCGGCCTCCCCCTGGAAGTCCACCAGTTTCAGCCCATCCACATTGATCGCTTCCAGTGCATGGTGGTACTCGCCAGGACGGTTGTCGCCCCAGACGACTTCACAGTGGCGCAGCGTGACGCCTTTGGCATTGCGGATCAGAAAGCCCGACGTGGGATATTCGGGCATCCCTTCGCCGCCTTCGAACGGGCGAATGTCCTGCCGCCCGGCGGGGATTTGGGTCCACTTATCGATTTCCACACGCACATTCTCGAACACAATGTCTTGCAGCGTATCCTGCTCCCAACCATAGACGAAGACGCCATTTTCGCCTTTGCAGAGGATGTTGGAAAAGCGCACCTGGCGCACCGATCCCATCTTCATATCAGGAGTCCAGGGCATCGCGCAGATGTAGATCGGCTCGGCGCGTCCCCACCAGGCTTCATGAAACAGGCGCGTTTCAACAATCATGTTCGAGAACAGCACGTTTTCGATCACGCTGTTGTGGCTGTGGTGGACGCCCAACCCCCGGTTGGAGGCTTGAATCACGCACGAATCAAAGATGATGTTCCGCATCGGGGCGAAGGCTTCACAGCCGACCATCAGGGCGGTCGAGGTCGAAACCAGGGTGCAGCCCGTCACGGTGATGTTTTCGCACGCGCCGAAGTCGCCCGCATTGCCGCAGGACTTGATGCAGATGCAGTCGTCGCCCGCGACGATATGGCAGTTGGCGATCCGCACATTCCGGCATTGGTCGATATCGATGCCATCGCTGTTCGGGAGTTTGAGGTCGTTCAGAATGCGAATGCCCTGAATGAGCACGTCTTCGCAGCCTGAAAAACGCAGCGTCCACAGCGCGCCATCGCGGACGACAATGTCCTGAAAGGTAACATTTTCGCAGCCAATGAGGACGGCTGTGAACGGGCGCAGCGTTCTCATACGGTAGATATGCGGCAGCCGCTCGCTGATGTACTTGCGCCCGCCACCGTCGATGACGCCGCCGCCCGTGAAGGCGATATTCTGCGCATTGTAGGCGGCAATGAAGGTGATGCTCTCGCCGAGATTCGGATAGCCAACGCCTTTGTGACCCGCTGCCGTTTGCACCAGGCTGAAGTCCTCGGCGCGGGCGCTGGCCTCGACCACCGCCCCCCGTTCCACATAAAACTCGACGCACGATTTCATGATGAACGTGCCCGATAGATAGGTTGCGCCCGCCGGAACCAGCACGCGCCCGCCACCGGCCGCGCTGCACGCATCAATTGCGGCTTGAATGGCTGCCGTGTCCAGCGTGACTCCGTCGCCCACCGCGCCGTAATCTCGAATGTTGTAGACTGCCATGAAGAATCCTTCGTCAGGTAATGGACTGCTGATGGAGCAATTAAATCAACGACGAGTCATCGTAGGGGCGACCTGGCGGGTCGCCCGTGCAGGAATCATTCACATTTGAATTCTTTCCTCTATAAGTCAAGTTGCGAACAGGAGTCTACGGTGTTTGATTGAGACCTGCAATGATCCAAGTTTCAGCCTGAGTCCCGAATCCGTCCCGCCAGATGGGGATCGGCTATAATGGGGACGGCGAACCAGCCGTAATCCATTCTGAGATTCGTGTTCACGAGATTTGCTTTCTCACCATGACCACCCTGATCTTCGGCGGGACGGCCGCCTATCATCTCAAGTTGAGCGACCATGCCGAGGTTGGCGAGCGCCGCGTCATCGAGACACCCTACGGCCCCTCCGCTCCCTTCATTCAACTGCGCCGCGAGGGACGCGCGGCCTGGTTCAGTTCGCGCCACGGGGAGGATGGCTTGCAGCGGTCGGCGGCCTTCGTCAACCACCGCGCCAACCTATGGGCGGCGCGGGAACTGGGCGCGTCCGCGATTCTCTCCTGGAACGGTGTGGGAGCCATCGCGCCGGGGCTGGCCGTCGGGCAGATGGTCATCCCGGATGACTTGCTGGATATGACGCGGACGCGGCTGGCGACCTTCGGCAGAGCTGAGCCTGCCCGGTCTGTGCCGCCTGCCGGACAATCTACCGCGCCCTTCGATGCCGCCCTGCGCCAGCGCCTCATCGCGGCCTGCGCTGCTCAAGGTCACATCTGCGCCGGGCATGGAACCTACGTCTGCACCGAAGGCCCGCGCCTGGAAACCGCCGCCGAGATCAGCCTGTACGGATGGGGTGGGGCGGCTGTGGTCGGTATGACCCTCTCGCCGGAGGTCTGGTTGGCGGCAGAGTTAGGCATGCCCTATGCCTCGCTGTGCATCGTCACCAATATGGCGACTGGCCGCTGGCATTTTGACCCGCGCCGCGATTTTGGCCCCGGTGTGGGCGTAAAAGGGCTGCACATCGCGCTGGCTGCCGCGTAGAATAGCTGCCGTCTTTCGCAAACGCTCATCCTCCTCCTATCTAGGGGCGCTACACTCATGGAAATTGCTTGGCAGCGCGTGCTGCCCGTCATCGTCTCAATTGTGATTATCATTGCTGTCGCAGTCCTGCGGGAGTATTCCAAGACCATTGCCGCTATTGCCGCCACCATGCCGATCAACATTCCGCTAGCCTTCTGGATCGTCTCGGCTGGCAGCACGCGGCAGGAAATCCAGGAGTTCACCCACTCTGTTTTCCTAAACATCTGGCCGACCATCGTCTTCATCATCGTAGCGTGGCTGGCGGCGCGGGCTGGATGGAGCGTGGCGGCAATGATCGTCGTGGGATATGCCGGTTGGGGCGTGTCGCTGGGAGTGCTGCTCCTGATACGCCAGCTTGTGGGGATTTGACTGTGCTTGAAAACATCCAACGTCTGCCACCTGGACAGCGCCTGCTTATCTTCCTGCTGATTTTCGGCGGCGGGCTGTTCATCATCATTGCCGTTACGGTCCTGCTGATTCGCGGCGACAGCGCCCCGCCGGAGCGTGCCCCCGGTCAGGCGCTCGTGCCGGATGTCACCGTGCGCGAATTCGCCGTCCTGCCTGACGACGATGCTTTCCCTGCCGTGGTGACAGTGGCGACCGATGGCCGGGTCTACACCGGAAGCTATGCCACTGGGGCGCTGTGGGTCATCACCCCGGACGGCCAGACCACAACCGAAATTCCCGGTTCGCGTGAGGCCATCGGCGCGGTGGCTGGGCTAGGACTGGGGCTGGATGGCAGCCTGTTCATCGCCGATCAGGGCGATACCGACCCGGCCACGGCTGGCGGCGATATCAAACACCTGGCTCCCGACGGAACGCTGAGCCTCTTCGCCGCCGCGCCCGATGCGCAAGGCTTCCTCATCCCCGACGACGTGGCGGTTGATTCCAGCGGCTACGTCTACATCAGCGACCGGGGACGCGACCGGGTGTTCCGCTTTAACCCGGATGGAAGCGGCGCGGTCGAGTGGTGGTCGCCACCTGCGCTGGATGCGGCGCAGCGTTACGATGTCACCGGGTTGGCCTTCGATGCGCTCCACAACGCGCTGATCGTCACCGACGGGATCAACGACACCATCTACCGCGTGTCCATCGAGGACCCGGCCCAATCCGAGCGGCTCTACTGGCACGCCGGGCGTCCGAACCCGCCGGGTCTGGACGGTGTGACCGTCACCCCCGACGGTGAGATTTACGTCGCGGCGCTGGCGCAGGTGGCCGTCGCCTGGGTGAACAACGGGATGCTCAACTATGTTGCCGGACTCTTCCGGGGATCGAGCGACGTGGATTACAGCGCCCCCAACCGCCTGTACGTCGCCAACTGGGATCAGGCGGCGCTGGCGCGTCCCTCGGTGCGTCCACGCCTCCCCTTCGCCATCGACGTGATCGAGATGACTCCGATGGGCGGGGAGTAGGGCCGAGACATGTTATAATTCCGTTCATCAACACTCGTGGAGGCTGACATGCGGAAACTGACGAGTCTGCTGCTGGGATTCGGGCTGGGGGCGCTCGTTGGCGCGGCCCTGGTGATGCTGTTCGTCCCTTCCAGCGGCGATCAGATCATCGCCGAACTCAAGCGCGGCTGGAACGAAACGCTCGACGAAGCCCGCAAAGCCAGCCAGCAGCGCCGCCGTGAACTGGAAGCGCAGCTCGCCGCCCGCCAGCAGATCAAACTGTAACCACCGCTCACCGAGGACTGCATTACCGCCATGCCCATCGACGCCGTTGTATTCGATATGGAAGGAGTCCTGATGGACTCCGAAGGGTACTGGACGATTGCCCGCGAGGGCTTTGCCCGCAGCCACGGCAAAGCCTGGACGACCGAGGATCAGCGGGCGGCGATGGGCCGCAACACGGTCGAATGGGCGCGGGTGATGCGCGACCGGCTGCATCTGGAGATGACCGAAGAACAGATCATCCACGATGTGGTTGCCCGCGTGCTGGCCCAGTACGATGAGCGGCTGCCCGCCCGTCCCGGCGCGTTGGAAGCCGTGCATCTGGCCGCCAGCCGCTATCCCGTGGCGCTGGCGTCCGGTTCGCCGACCGAAGTGATCGATCACGTCATGCAGCAGACCGGCCTTGACCGCGTCTTCAAAGCCATCGTCAAGGGCGATACCATCCCCAACGGCAAGCCTGCCCCCGACATTTACATCGAGGCGCTGCGGCGGCTCAGCGTGCCTGCCGAGCGCGCCCTAGGCATCGAGGACTCGTCGGCGGGAGTCCGGGCGCTCCACAACGCCGGAATGTTCATCATCGCCGCGCCCAGCCCCGGCTTCGATCTGCCGCCGGAAGTGGCGGCGCTGGCCCACCGCCTGATCCACGACATGGGCGAATTCAGCCTCGAACTGGTCGAGGCTATCGGGAGCGCGGCCTCTCCATCCACATAGTTCCTTTCAAGGAGACCCCTATGCTCAGCGAAACCATGCAGGATGCGCTCAACCAGCAGTTGAATATGGAAACCTTCGCCTCGTACCAATACCTGGCGATGGCGGCCTATTTTGAATCGGAGAACCTGATGGGCATGGCGAACTGGATGCACATCCAGACCGCCGAAGAACGCGAACATGCCATGAAGTTCTACCACTTCATTAACGACCGCCGCGGCCGCGTCAAGCTGGCCGCCGTGGCTGCTCCCAAGACGGAGTGGGACTCGCCGCTGGAAGCCTTTCAGGACGCCCTCAAGCACGAGCAGAAAGTCACCGCCTCGATCAACCGGCTGGTCGATCTGGCGATCAAAGAGAGCGACCACGCCACCAACAGCTTCCTGCGCTGGTTCGTCGATGAGCAGGTCGAGGAAGAGGCCAATGTCGATGCGGTCATCAGTGACCTCCAGCGCGTCGGCGATTCGTCCCAGGGACTCTTCATGATCGACCGCGAACTGGCCGGTCGCCAGCCGGAAGCCGAAGAAGGCGGCGAAGAGGACGAATAGAACGCCTGGTCTGACATGGAGCTACAGCCTCATCCCGTCCGCTGGTATCATGCGCGAAGCGCATCATGAACTGCGGACGGTGTTATGACGCTTTCTATGCCTGCTCCCACCCGCCGGAGCGAATTCTGGGCGGGCGCTCGCTCGATGATCCCGTTGGTCATCGGCGCGGTTCCCTTCGGTTTCATCTTCGGCGTGACGGCCATCAACAGCGGCATCACCCCGCTGGGGGCGATGGGCATGTCGCTGTTCGTCTTCGCCGGATCATCGCAGTTCATCGCGGCACAGTTGGTCGGTCAGGGGGCCGGGCTGGCCCTCATCATCCTGACCACGGCCATCGTCAACATCCGCCACGCGCTCTACAGCGCCACGCTCGCCCCGCATATGAAGCACCTGTCGCAGCGTTGGCTGCTGCCGCTCGGTTTCTGGCTGACCGACGAGACCTTCGTGATGGTCGTTGCCCGCTACAACCGCGATGATGCCTCACCGTACAAACACTGGTATCATCTCGGCTCCTCTCTGGCGCTGTACATCAACTGGCAGTTGAGCACCTTCATCGGCCTGATCGCCGGGCAGCAGATTCCTGACCTGCGGCGGCTGGGGCTGGATTTCGCCCTGGTGGTGACGTTTATCGGCATGGTCGTGCCGCAGCTTCGCCAGCGCCCCATGCTCATGGCGGCCGCCGTCGCCGGGATCAGCGCCGTGCTGCTCTACGGTCTGCCGAACCAGGCCTGGCTGGTTGTCTCAACACTGCTCGGCGTCGGAGCCGGGGTGCTGGCCGACCGGGGAGGTCATCATGAATGAACCGCTGATGATCCTCGGCATGATGCTTGTGACCTTCCTGCCGCGCTACGGCGTGCTGGCGCTGCTTGGCCGCGTGGAGATGCCCCGTCCGCTCTTCCGGGCGCTGCGCTTCGTGCCGCCCGCCGTCCTCGCCGCTATCATCCTGCCGTCGATGCTGTTGAAAGATGCGGCGCTCGATCTGACCCCGCAAAACAGCTTCCTTTTCGCTGGGATCGCCGCCGCGCTGGTTTCCTGGCGCAGCAAAAATCTGCTGCTGACCATCGTGGCCGGTATGGTCGCGCTGTTGATCTGGCGAGCAGTGTTTCCGGCGATACAATAGAAGGTCGGTACACACTTCACTACAGGATAGTTCACGATGCTGCGACGACTGCTGCTGTACCTTTCCCAGGCTGGTTGGGCACGGAATATCATCACCCATTGGGGGATTGCCCGGCGGGTGGCGCGGCGCTTCGTCGCCGGGGAAACGCTGGATGAGGCCGTCGCCGCCGCGCGGGCGCTGAATGCCCGCAAGCTGACGGCGACGCTGGATTACCTGGGCGAGAGCGTCCATCATGCCGAGGATACCCAGGAGGTCGTCCAGACCTACCGCGCTATGCTCCAGCGCATCCATCAGGACGGCTTGCAGGCCACCGTGTCGCTCAAGCTGACCCACCTCGGCCTGGACATCAGCGAAGAACTCTGCCTGAACAACCTGCGCCTCATCCTCACCGACGCCAAGCAGCACGACATCGGCGTTACCATCGACATGGAAAGCACCGCCTATACCGATGCGACACTGCGGATTTACCGCACCATGCGCGACGAGTACGACTTCAGCAATGTCGGCACGGTCATCCAGGCCTATCTGCGCCGCACCGAGGACGACATGCGCGAACTGGGTGCGGAGGGAGCGCACGTCCGGCTGTGCAAGGGCGCCTATCTGGAACCGCCGGAACTGGCCTTCCCGCATAAAGCCGATGTCGATGCCAACTACGTCAAGGTGACGCGCCAGTACCTCCAAACGCCCGGCTTCCTGTGCATTGCCACCCACGACGAAAATATGATCCAGGCCGCCGAAGCCGCCATCCGCGAGACCGGGGCCAAACGCTTCGAATTCCAGATGCTCTACGGCATCCGCAGCGCCCGGCAGGACTCGCTGGCGGCGGCGGGCTACCCAGTGCGCGTGTATGTGCCCTTCGGCGCGGCCTGGTATCCCTACTTCATGCGCCGTCTGGCCGAGCGCCCGGCCAACCTGTGGTTCTTCGCCCGGAGCGTCTTCAGCCGCTAGACACAGAAAGTGGGTGGGCATATCCACCAGCTCCTCGAACGCCTCCGCTTTGGCGTCGAGGAGTGAAGGCCTTCGCCTATTCCCTGAATCAAAAGGACGGGTGCGCGACCCGTCCTTTTTGCTGCCCGTGAAACCCGTCGGCTTAGGCGTAAGCCCGCTTGCCGATGCGGACGCGCTTCTCGTAGAAGCTGCGGAAGTTGTTGTTGCTCGTCCACAGGATGAAGGTGTAGATGGTGTGCAGCGCCTTGATGTGGTTGAAGGCTTCCATCACAATCGCGTCGCTGTCCAGTACCGGGTCTCCGTGATGATACCACTTGCCGACGCGCAGCCAGTCAAGCCCGTCGCAGAAGGTCATCATCCAATCATCCAGGATACGCCCGTGCATCAGGTGACTGATCGTCAGGTGCATATCGCCCAGGTGCGTCCCGCTCCAGAAGCCCAACCGGTAATCCGGGTCGAGACCGCGCAGCAGCGTGCGGAAGGCCGCTCGGTGCTGGGGGAGGTCGAGCTTGCCGATCAGATTCTGCTGATCCAGCCACGCCTGCGGGGACACAATCAGTTCGATAGCGAAGTGGTCTTTGGTCAGCCGCAGTTCGATCACTGGATGGCGATAAGTATTGCTCTCGACGGTGGCACCCTCGCGGCCCATCAGCCGCTCGACCATGACCGCCTGTTCGCGTGAACGCATGTAGGTCAGCACGACCGACTCTTCGCCGCCGTCCACCGAGGCCGCCGACTGCCGCGTGACGATGGTCGATTGCTGCCAGCGCGGGTGCAGGTCGAAGTTGTGGTTGCGGACGCGCGGGTGCAGCGCACTGTGCAGATCGAGGAATTTACCGGCCAGCGCATCGACGCTAGTATTGCCGGAAGATAGATTTATGCTTGGCTGGCTTGTGTGGAAGTAGAACATGATTGCGGTCCCCCAATGATGCTTAAGCCAGAATGAATTTCATGGTTTCATCGTAAAGACTTTTGCGACCGAATACAAGTCTTCTTGGGGGTAAATTCATGAATTTCACGGAAGATTCACGCCACCTCAAGTTTGGTATAAGTTATGCTGTGTCAGGCTGTGTGCATTCCCTCTTAAACAGGGCTGCCGAGGGGCTGACAAGAGGCAGAACTGCTGCTTGAAAGTCATTGCCGGTCGAATGGAGGGAAGCATTCAAATGCGGATGATTCTTGCGCGGGCGACCCGCCGGGCCGCCCCTACGATGTTTCGCCTTTGATTGGGTTTTCCCAGAAGCCGTGGATGACCCGTGAGTGACTCGCGAAAGTCGCCCCCGTCCTCCGCGAAGCGGACAGCGGCCCCTTAACATTCTTGCTGTTAAGATTTGACAATTCGTTAACCAACCAGGGCTAATCTTTGCCGTTCTTCTCTCTTTGCGAAGGATTACGCCCAATGACCACACGCATTCACCTGTTCGACAAAGACCCCAACACACAGTCCTTCGCGGCGGGAACCGCCATCTTCCGCGTGGGCGATGCTGGAAGCGAGATGTACGTGATCCGCGATGGCAGTGTGGTCATCAGTCGAGGCGATGTCGTGCTGAACACGCTCACCGCCGGGGATATTTTTGGCGAGATGGCCTTGATCGACGGCAGCCCGCGCAGTGCTGATGCGACCGCTGGAACCGACTGCGTGATCGTCCCGGTGAATGCCGAACGCTTTGACCGGATGGTGCAGATCACGCCGCATTTCGCGCGGACGATCATGAAAGTACTGACGGAACGGCTGCGGCAGCGTTTGCCGAACCTCACAGAGGCGGGTCTCACGTAGGCCGTGAGGCAGCGGGGGGAAAAGTGGACGGCCCCGCCGGGTCGCCCAACGACGGAAGCGGAGCGGGACGGCGGGTCAGCGGCGCAGGGGGCGCATGCCGTTGAGGGTGACGGCCAGCGACATGCCCATGTCGGCCAGCACCGCCAGCCACATCGTGCCGAAGCCGGCCAGCGCCAGCAGCACCACCAGCAGCTTGAGTCCCAGACTGACAGCGATGTTCTGCCGGATGATCTGGCGGGCGAAGCGAGCCAGCCCCACGGCATAGGGGAGCTGGCGTAGATCGTCGGCCATGAGGGCGATGTCGGCGGTTTCGAGCGCCTGGGCGCTGCCGGCCCCGCCCATCGCCACGCCGACGGCAGCCGCGGCCAGCGCCGGGGTGTCGTTGATGCCGTCGCCGACCATCGCCACCGCGCCGGATTCGGCGGTGAGGCTCTGCACAGCGGTGACTTTATCCGCCGGGAGCAGCCCTGCCCGGACCTCGTCCAATCCAACCTGACTCGCGAGCGCCCGTGCCGCTGCCGGGTTATCCCCGGTGAGCATGACCGTCCGCAGGCCGAGGTCGCGCAGGCTGGCGATGACCTGGCGGCTTTCCGGGCGGGGTTCATCGGCAGCGGCGATGAAGCCGCGCACCCGTTCGCCATCGCTCAGCAGCATGGTGGTCTGCCCGGCAGCTTCGGCGGCATCGACCCAGGCGCAGAGTTCGCGGCTGTGGGGATGCTCGGCTTCAAAGAGGCTGTGGCTGCCGACGGTGATGGTGCGTCCGTCAATCGTTCCCTGAAGGCCGCGTCCGGCCAGGGCGGTGACGGTTTCGGCAGGGGCATAGCGCGACTCCAGGCCGCGCTCTCCGGCGGCGCGGACGACGGCCTGGGCGAGCGGATGGGCGCTGCCCTGCTCCAACGCCGAGGCGAGCGCCAGCACATCGTCGCAGAAATCGCAGCCGCGGCCGTCAGCGCAATCAACCGAACGGGCGGCGGTGACGGCCGGGCGGCCGCGGGTGAGCGTGCCGGTCTTATCGAAGGCGACAGCGCGGATCGTGCCGAGGGCTTCCAGGTGAGCCCCACCTTTGATGAGGACGCCGCGGCGGGCCGCAGCGGTAATGGCGCTGATGATGGTGACGGGGGTGCTGATGACCAGCGAGCAGGGGCAGGCGATCACCAGGAGTTCGAGGGCGCGGTAGAGCCAGCCCTGTGTCCCGTCGGGCAGGTTGTAGAAGGGAGCGCTGAAGAGCAGCGGCGGCAGCAGGGCGACTCCAGCGGCCAGGACGACCACGCCGGGCGTATAGACGCGGGCGAAACGGTCGATGAGGCGCTGGCTGGGGGCGCGGACGCTCTGGGCTTCTTCGACGAGGTGGATGATGCGGCTGAGGGTGCTGTCCTCGACGCGGCGGGTGACTTCGATCTGGAGCGCGCCGGCTCCATTGATCGTCCCGGCGAAGACTTCCGCGCCGGGGGATTTGTGGGCGGGCAGGCTCTCCCCGGTGATGGGGGCCTGATCGACGCTGCTTTCGCCGGCCAGGACGCGGCCGTCCATCGGGATGCGCTCGCCGGGCTTGACCAGGATGCGGTCGCCGGGTTGAAGCTGATCGACAGGCATGACGACCTGGCTGCTGCCCATGAGCGAGTCGAGCAGGCGGACGGCCGTCGGCGGGGCGAGGTCGAGCAGACCGCGCAGGCTGCCGCGGGCCCGGTCGGCGGTGTAGCCTTCCAGCGCCTCGCCGATGGCGAACAGGAAGATAACGGTGGCGGCTTCCAGCGTTTCGCCAATCAGGATGGCTCCCACGGCGGCGATGGTCATGAGCAGGTTGATGTTGAAGTCGCGGTTGATGAGCAGGGTGGTCAAGCCGCTGCGGGCGATGGGCAGGCCGGCGATGACGGTCGCCAGGATGTAGAGCGGCATCGCCGCCGATTCGGAGTAGGTGAGGAGGGCGACGGCCGCGCCGATGAGCAGGGTCGCTCCACCCAGGAGGGCGAGGCGGGTTTCCAGCCGCGCGAGCAGATAAGCCAGGAAGGAGCGCGGCGCGGCGGGCGGTTGGCTGGGTTCGAGGAGGCGCTTGCCGAGCGATGCGGCCCGTTCCTGGAGCGCGGCGGCCGGGACGTCGCCTTCGACGACAAGCCGGGCGCTGGCAAAATCGACGCGGGCGGACTGGACACCGGGCAGCTTGCTGATGCCCTGTTCGAGTTCGCGGGCGCAGTTGGCGCAGTCCATGCCTTCGACGCGGTAGGTTCGGGCGTTCATGGAGAATCCTTCAAGCGATACATTGTCTCAATCCATGCGCGATTGCACATATATTCATGGATATACCCTAGTACAGATGGGCAGCGGAGTCAAGCGCCAGGGGAGAGGATTTCACCACCGAGGACACAGAGGAAGGCGGAGAGAATCTTGCGAGCGGGAGTTAGGCGGGCCAGATGGAGGCGATCTCCAGGCGGAAACCGGTCAGGAGGCCGCGGCCTTCCAGGGTGTCACCGCTGCGATAGGTCTGAACGGGTTCGCCAGCGATGTAGCGTTCCAGCTTTTCTTCGTCGGGGTAGACCAGCCAGAGTTCGCAGCCCGCCGAGAGGTAATTCGCCACTTTGCGGGTCAGACGGTCGCGTTCATCGCCGCTGGCGGTATTGCCAGGGGACAGCACTTCGACAACCAGATCGGGGGCGATTTCAGGATAGGACTCGGTGGTGGTATGGGGCTGGCGCTGGCGGCTGACGAAGGCGCAGTCGGGGATGTACTGCTCGCCCTGGATGGTATAGCCGCCGTCGGAACCGGTCACGCGGCCCAACTGACGCGGGCGCACAAAGCTGTAGAGTTCGCTGCCGATGGTGCAGCCAATCTCGGACGAGTGGTTGTTGGAGGCGGCTTCGACAATCTCCCCATCGATGCGCTGCAAACG
>CAZKXW010000020.1:27530-51451 GCA_964556745.1 uncultured Anaerolineaceae bacterium | reverse complement strand
AGAGGGGGTTGGGGGTGAGGATCATGAAAAAACCTGCCCCTGAAAAGAAGGGGGCTGCGGGGGATGAGGGCAGAACTTGCCGGATGAGCCACTTAGTCGCTGTACCGCTGCGGCATGGGCTTCTCTTCGACATGGTAGACACGCAGCCCCCGCTTGATGTAGTTACCCAGCGCGTTCGGACCGTCGAGGTTGCAGGTATGCACCCAGATGCGCTTGGCCCCGCCTTCCCAGGCTTTGGCGATCCCGTAGCTGAGTAGGTGCTTCCCGTAGCCACAGCCAATGTATTCCGGGCGCAGTCCAAAATACGCGATCTCGGTATCCTCACCGTCTTTCGCCAGCTCGATATAACCCGCCGGCTCGCCATCGACGACCAGCACGTAGATCGAGATACCGGGCCTGGAGATAGCCGCCTGGAGTTCTTCTTCGGGAATCACCAGACGGTCGCGCCAGCGCCAGACGCGCCCCACCTCGGAATACAGAAACTTGTAGAAGGTCACGTCCGGCTTCTGCATAGGCTCGATCTGCACACGCGGATCATCCACGAACGCCGGTCGGAACTCAGCCGGGTCATTCATTTCTAAATACGTGGTGACGAGCATGTCGGGGACGGCCAGATCAGCCACCATGCGCAATCTCCCAGACAAACAGACGCCAGGCAGACCATTATGAGCTGCGGAGACACCCAGGTCACATGGTATAATCTCATCAAAATGCCCGATTGTTTTCAGGCAGTCTGTGACAACCACTCGATTTTACCACCAAATAGCTCAGAGGTTTTGACATGGATTTCGCATTCAATGAAGAACACATCCAGGCGCGGAAGATGGTGCGCGACTTCGCCCAAAAAGAAGTCATGCCTGTCATCGCTGAATGGGATCGTCGCCAGGAGATGAATCCGGCCTTTCTGCCGCGCATGGCCGAACTCGGCATACTCGGAATCTGCGTCCCGGTGCGCTATGGCGGACAGGGCTTCGACTACATCACGCTCGGCCTGGTCTGCGAGGAACTCGAACGCGCCGATACCCATCTGCGGGTAGTCATGTCCGTGCATATGGGGCTGAACAGCCTGGCGCTGCTCCAATGGGGCACGGAGGAACAGAAGCAGCGTTTCCTCGTCCCCCAGGCCCGCGGCGAAAAATACGCCGGCTTCTGCCTCACCGAACCCGGCGCGGGCAGCGACCCGGCCAATATGGTCGCCACTGCCCGCAAATCCGCCAACAAATACATCCTCAACGGCGAGAAGATGTGGATCAGCCTGGCGACCAAGGCGCATCACTTCCTCGTCTTCGCCAAGACGGACCCGAACGCGGGTGCGCGCGGGATCACTGCCTTCATCATCACCAGCGACATGCCCGGCGTCATCACCGGCGATATTCATGGCAAACTCGGTGTCCGCGCCGGATCGACCGGTTGGGTGAAGATGGAAGATGTCGAAGTCCCGGCTGCTAACCGCCTCGGCGAAGAGGGCGAAGGCTTCAAGATCGCTATGTCCTGCCTCGACAACGGGCGCTACACTGTCGGCAGCGGCGCGACCGGCTTGATCCGCGCCTGCCTGGAAGAGAGCATCGCCTATGCCCAGAGCCGCGAGACCTTCGGCGTGCCCATCTCCAACCACCAGCTCATCAAGCAGAAGATCGCCTTCATGCAGCAGTGGTACGACTGTGCCTTCCTGCTGAACATGCGCGTCGGTTGGATGAAGAACCAGGGCATCCGCAATACCCGTGAGACCAGCATCGCCAAGTGGTACGCCACCGATCACAGCGTACAGGCCGCGCTGGAAGCCGTGCAGGTGCATGGAGCCTACGGCTTCAGCGATGAGTACCCTGTCGAGCGCTACCTGCGCAACAGCAAGGGGGCAGTCATCTACGAAGGAACCAGCGAGATTCACCAGTTGATGCAGGCCGATTACGCTTTCGGCTTCCGCGAGGATCGTCCCTTGCGCTGCGAACTCCCTGCCTATGATGCCGAGTTCTGGCAGGCCGAAGCTGTCGCCGGATAGCGCTTGCTCCTCTCCCGCAGCACAACGCCCTGCTGTCGAGCACGAGCAGGGCGTTTTCGTTCCTGTGTCCTGCAATCAAGGCGCTTCGATGCATACCACCCAGCACAAACCAAAGACGCTCTACGGGGGTAGAGCGTCCATACGGCTTCGGTGCTGTCCGCTGTCGCAGACGCCTCAGCTAGTCGCCGGCGGCGACGGCCACGCGGCCGTTCACCATCTCAGTTTCCTTCTCCGATGCCTCGGTCTTCGCCCGGGCAATCGCGTAGATCATCAAGCCGTAACCGCACTTCGCCAGCACGTCGGCGATGGCGTAACCGATCTGCACGCCTACCAGTGCGCCAGCGCCGCCGATCCCCAGCATGGGCAGCAGGTAGACAATCGGGTAAAAGCCCCACGTAGCCAGCAGCAGCAGGCGGATGTTGCGTACCAGTACTTTCGCCTCGCCCGGCTGACGCTGGATCGCCGGCCCCATCTCACGGAAGAGTACCCACAGGATGTAGACGAACGGAATCGTGGCGACGAAGCCCCAGATGGCGCGCGTAGTCATGTCTGTCGCGATTTCGCCTGGGTAGCCCAGAATGACCATCAGCGCCGCAGCCAGACCCAACCGGAACGTCAGGCTGAGCGTGCGCGCCTGCGCCAGCGCCAGCACCGCCACCAGTTCGGCGACCAGCAGCGGCACGGTCAGAAGCCAGTCCACATAACGGTACGCATCGTTGAAGGGCAGACCGCTGGCGACGTAAACGCCGTCCTGGAGCACAAAGGCCGCTGACCAGCTTTCGAAGATGCGGAAGTAATGGTAGCCAGCAACCACCACCACGATGGCCGACATGACCAGTGCCATCCGGTAGCGCGGCGCCACCTGCTGCCGCGCCAGCACGAAAAAGACGAAGGACGCCAGCATGGCGGCGAAAGTGAATGAGAACAGATTGTAGACGAGACTGTACTCGCCAATACTGAGCTGCGGTAACATGAGGTTATGCTCCCTGCCGTTTGTGATATTCATCACTATCTGAACGTTGTGAATATCATAGCGCCCATCGTCTGAAAGTTGGGTGAAAGACTGCTGAGTACCGGCTGAATGTGAAAGACTTCTCAATCGCTTATGGAAAAACCAAATCCAAGGCGACTCATCGTGGGGGCGACCCGCCGGGTCGCCCGCGCAAGAATCATTCGTATCGGAATGCTTCCCGCCATTAGTACCTCATCCTGTAAATCTTTGAGGAAAACAGCCGGCCGCGGGGGACGCCCCCACAAGGTTTTTTCCAGGGGACTGCGGGCATAACTTACCGAATGCACCACGTAGAGGTGATTGTGGCCGGCCCTGACCTGCCCAGCCAGACGCCGGCCGTCGGGCAGGCCGTTTTCCTTCCCGCGTGCTACAATCAAGGCGCTTCGATGAATAGCGCGGCTTGCGAGGGTGACGATGAATCTCTTCAGGAAACTCTTCGGCGGGGCTGGCACTTCCTCGGATAAGACTGGGCTGTATTTCTACGTGCGGCCGCACACCTGCCAGGAAGTCATTCGCGTGCGGATCGATACCGCCTACGACCTGACGCTCTCCGACGACGAATCCACCTATTACGTCGTCAAATCGGTCCGGGGCACGACCTATAAATGCACCCGCAGCGCCGAACTCACCCTGATCTTTGACCTGAACAAACGCCTCCAGCACAGCGAGTGCATGGGTGGCCTGCTCGTCACCGAAGCCGACTACCAGGCCTGGCTCGACGCCCAGTCAGCGCAGCCCAATCCCTAACCCCTCTTCCGCAGCGCGGACAGCGATACCACTACCGTCAGCCCGACTGACACGATCATCAATCCGTTGACGATCCACGCCCCCACGACCGCTCCATTTTGCTCCAGCAGCGCGATCGTTGGCGCGAGCAGTCCATTCACCTGCCACGCCGCCTCAACCGCGCTGATCTGCATCAGCAGCCACAGCCCCGGCACGATCACCAGCAGTGCCCCGACCTTGATTGCCAGGATCGGACGCATCAGGTTGAGCGCGCGGTACAGCGGCCCGAAGATCCCACCCACCATCGTCACCGCGCCATAAACCGCCAGCGTCACCACCACTGGAACCGCCACCGCCCAGTCCGCGCCGAACAGCATGGGGACGAACACAGGCACGAGCAGCGCGAAGATGCTGTAGAACACCGCTGACGCGGTTGCCATCCCAACCACGATCCGCAGCAGATCGTGTCGCAGTCGCGCATATTCTCCCCGCCCGACGGCCTGCGGCACGACCGCCTGAAGGTTATCAAACAGCGCCGAACTCAGCAGCGCCGGGATGCTCAGCGCCTTGAAGCCAACCTCCAGATAGCCCGCCGCCGCTGTCCCGGCATAGATGCCGACCAGTTGCAGGGGAATCTCCGTATACAGGTTAGCGACTTTCTTGTCCAGCGCGTTCATCAGACCGAATCCCAGAAATGGCCGCGGCGAAATCCGCAGCGCCCGCCGGGCAACCTGTCCCATCGCCGGATAAGGAACCTCATAGCGGCGGCGCTGGCGTTCATACAGCCACAGCGCCATCGTCATCGTTGTTACGGAATATACCAGCCGCGCCCCGACCATGCCCTCCGGCGTCGGGCTGATGGCCAGCGCCCCAGCCGTGCAGACCAGCAGCGTGAACTGGTTGATGTTCTGAAACGCCGCTAGCAGCGTCATTGCCCGCTGGCCCTGCAGCGTGGTGATCACCAGGTTGTAAAGCGCGTCCGGCAGCACCGCCAGCGCCAGTGCCGCCGCCAGCACCCCGGCCCGGCTGTCCCCGTAGCTCGCCGCCGCGATGCCCGGCCCGGCAATCACCAACCCCACCACCAGGATCACCGCCCAGACCGCCATGACCTTCACATATACCGCCAGCAGGTCGAGGATGCGCTTTTCATCCTTCGCCCCCACGGCCATTGGCAGCGTCGTACTGGTGCTGGTGGTGATCCCGCTCAGGTCGAAGACCTGGGCAATGCTGAATAACGACTGTGCCAGCGCCCAGACCCCGTAGGCCTGCACGCCCAGCAGCCGCGCTACCAGCAGCGCCGCCAGCAGCGTCGAAGCCGTCACGCCGATCTTGCCGATTTGCAGCGCCAGCGTATCGCGCACAAATTTGTTGCGGAAAAGAGACCGTAAATGCGAGAAAACTTCCGGCGTCATCATTCGCGTCATTATATCCGCTGCCGCGTATCCTGGGTACAATCATGGGCTGATCGCCGATTGACCCCATGTGATAGAGGAGAACCCCATGCTCACCCACCGCCTCATGACGACTCTTGCCCTGCTCATCCTCGTGACCACCCTGCTCATCCTCGTCGGCCTGGTCGCCCGTCCGGCTGCTGCCAGCACCGAACCGCCCCCTGCCGGCCTGACCCAACTGCTTACCAATCTGGCTGCCAGCGGGAAGTCCGTGACCATCGAGTTTGCCGTACCTCTTGTCTCCGGCGAACGCATCTGGATCGTCCCGGACGCCAACCGCAGCCGTCAGATGGTGCAGGTCGGCACGGATTTCGTCTGCTTCAGCGAACCCTGGAACAACGCCACGCGCAGTCGCTGCACGCCCTTCAGCAACATCGTCAGCGTCAGCTACATCCCCTGACGCTTTCCCTGAAGTGCACTGCTCTCACCCTCAGAACACGCCTGCGCAGGGATGCCATGCTTGGCATCCGCCAACAGAGCGCCCCTAAATGGCGCATCCGCCAAATCGTCGAAAAAAGGGGGCTGCGGGGGACGCCCCCACAAGGTTTTTTCCAGGAGGCTGTGGGCATAACGCGCCGGATGCGCCATTTATGAATATTGACCTGCATGTTCGGTCATCTCGTGGTTCGTAGGGCCGGACTAAGGGTGTCTGCGGTCGCATGTCCGCCCGCCCATATCTGTCAAACCTCGTTAAGGACTGCGGCTCAAATCTTCTTCCCTCCGATTTTATGGCGCAAAAGTAGACAAAATGTCACCCTAACCCGTCCATTTTGTGCTATTGTAGGAATGCGGACAAGAGACTCCCTCTGCCAGCGAGCGTGAGTGAGCGTTCAGGTGAGGGCGGCCCGCCGCACCTTCACAACCTATCACATGCGATTATCGCAGCCCATTGCAGTCGCACAAATTACCGAGTTGCAACTGCAACTTTTTCAACATTTGCAACATTTCTCGTAAAATACTGCTTGTATGCGAGGACTTTGGCATACAATTCCCATATTGCTATTGTTATCATTTGCGCCAATTCGTCCGTCCCGCACTGATGATATTTCCGACAATTGGCTTTCTCTGGCTGTCTGCTAAAAGCTAAACGCGATCAGCTTCAAACAAATAACCCATGCGCCCACCCACCCCCACACCCCCCAGCCGCGCTGCCCAGTCTCAGGCCCGCTCTCGCCGCCGAGCCTTCTGGTTGCGCCTCTACCGTGAGGCTGATGCCCTTTTCAGCCTCGACCCGCTCGAATTCGCCGCCGCCCTGCGGATGATCCTCCGCTGGCTTATTCTCGGCGGCGTGGTCGGTGCTCTCTCTGGGACGGCTTCAGCGGTCTTCCTCTTTAGCCTGGATTGGGCCACCCATTTCCGCATGGCGAACCCAGACCTGCTCTTCCTGCTCCCGTTGGCCGGAGTCCTCGTCGGTTGGGTCTATCACCGCTTTGCGGGCGCGGCCGCCCAGGGCAACAACCTGGTCATCGATGAGGTTAATGCCAACCTCTCCCGCATCCCCCTGCGGATGGCTCCCCTGATCCTCCTCGGCACGGTCATCACCCACCTCTTCGGCGGCTCTGCTGGACGGGAAGGCACGGCCATCCAGATGGGCGCGAGCCTGGCCGATACCCTCCGGCGGGTGCTGCGCCTCCAGCCCGAAGACCGCCGCCTCATCCTCATGGCCGGGATCAGCGGCGGCTTCGGGTCGGTTTTTGGGACACCCGTAGCCGGGTTCGTCTTCGGCCTGGAAGTCCAAAGCCTCGGCCGCATCCGCTACGATGGCCTCGTCCCCTGCCTGAGCGCCGCCCTCGTTGGCGACCTCGTGACCCGCGCCTGGGGAGCCGCCCACTCCCATTATCCCGTCCTGCCCAACCTCGCCATCGATCCGCTCCTGCTGGTCAAGGTCGCCCTGGCCGGCATCGCCTTTGGCCTGACCAGCATCGCCTTCGTCGAACTCACCCACGCCGTCAAACGGCTGCAAGCCCAGATCGTTCGCTGCCCGCCCCTGCGCCCCCTGCTCGGTGGCGGCGCCATCATCCTGCTCACCCTCCTGGTCGGTTCGCAGGATTACCTCGGCCTGAGCCTGCCGCTCATCCAGCAAAGCCTGAGTGGCGAAGGCGTCGTCCCTGCGGCCTTTCTGCTCAAATTGGTCTTCACCGCCGTCACCCTCGGATCAGGCTTCCTCGGTGGAGAAGTCACCCCACTCTTCGTCATCGGCTCGACGCTGGGCTTTTCGCTTGGCGGCCTGCTGGGTGTCGATCCAACTGTCATGGCCTCCATCGGCTTCGTCAGCGTCTTCGCCGGAGCCAGCAATACCCCGTTGGCCTGCGCCCTGATGGCCCTCGAACTTTTCGGCGGTGGTTCTGCTGTGTACATCGTCCTGGCCTGCCTCATGGCCTACCTCGCCTCCGGGCATCGCGGCATCTACGTTACCCAGCGCGTCGCCACTCCCAAAACCGCGCGCATGGCGATCCGCGATGGCGAAACCCTCAAATCGGTCGCCGAGCGGCGCGGCGGTTGGCTGCCCCCGCTGCCCGGACTGACGGGTGAACTGTCGGAACGTCCAGTGCGGTCGATCATGTCCAGCCCAGCCCTCGCCCTCCAGGCTAATGCGCCCTTGAGCGAAATCGTCCGGCTGGCTGTGACAGAAGGTGTTCGCAGCCTGCCTGTGGTCAGCCCTCAGGATATTGTCATCGGCATCATCACCGATGACGATCTGCGCCGCGCCCCTCTGGACGCCAACCTAACCCATCTCACTCGCCTGAACGAGGCCGAGCGCCGCGCATTGATCGCGCCGGTGAGCAGCATTCCCGCCCGCGACCTGATGACCGCGCCGGTCATTAGCCTCCATCACGCTGCCTCTCTCGCCCAGGCTGTCGATCTCCTGAATGCCCAGCAGCTTAAGCGCCTGCCCGTGGTAGATGATGCCGGCCACCTCCTCGGCATCCTTACCCGTTCCGATATTCTCCGCGAAATCGCCGCAGCCGATCCCGCCGGATCACATCCTGAAGACCGCTGGATTCGCTGGGAGGCTGTGGTCGGCGATGTGGATCTCGAACCAGCCGTGACGCTCTCGGTTGAGGACAGTGTTCAGGCTGCCGTCCGGTATTTCGTGAGCGGGGAAGTCAAGCGGGTGCTGCTGTGTGACCAGGCAGGCCGCGCGGTGGGGATCCTGACCGAGGCCGATTTGCTGGCGCAGGTTAGGCCGGAGGAACGTTCCCAACTGTTGGTCGCCCTGCGCGGACAGCCCAACGGAGGTGAGTCAATTCAGCGGCCGCTGGGCGACCTGATGACTGAACCGCTCATCACTGTCCGTCCGGCGCTCTCGGCTTACCGCGCCTTGCAGCTTATGCTGGACAACCACATTAAACGTCTGCCTGTGGTGGATGAGCGGGGGCGTGTACTCGGTTTGGTTGGTCGCGCCGGGTTGATGCGCGTCCTGTACGGCCAGCCGTCTCAGGGGAACTAGGCGTATCCCCGCCGTTTGGCGTCTTCCAGCATGGCTCCGGTGGCAGTCGCGCCGACGCGCGTCGCGCCCAGATTTCGCACCCGCAGCAGATCGTCCAGCGTGCGGACTCCGCCGGCTGCTTTGATCTGCACATCCGGCGCGGCATACTGGCGCATCAGTATCAGCACGTGATCTGTTGCGCCCTTGTAGTTGTAATCGCCGCCCGGCTGCTTGACGAAACCGTAGCCCGTCGAGGTCTTGACGAAGGCCACCCGCAGTTCGGAACACAGCCGGCACAGCCGGACGATGTGTTCGTCCTGGAGGTAATCCGTCTCGAAGATCACCTTGAGCAGCGCTCCCTGGGCGACACAGGCCCGGTTCACCGCGTCGATATCAGCGGCCACGAAGTCCCAATCGCCGCCCAGCGCCTTGCCGATGTTGATTACCATGTCGATCTCGGTCGCGCCGTCCTGGATGGCCTGCTCGGTTTCGGCCACTTTGATCGCGGTGGTGCTGTTCCCGTGCGGGAAGCCGATCACCGAGCAGATGCCCACATCTGACCCGGCCAGCGCCTCTTTGCACATCGCCACCGCGTAGGGCTTGATGCACACCGTCGCCACGTCATAGCGCCGGGAGAGGTCGCACCCTTTGAGGATGTCGGCATCCGTCATCGTTGGGTGCAGCAGCGAGTGATCGATCATCTTCGCCAACGTCTTCAAAAGGACTGCGCCTTCAGGCATGTCGATGCTCCTTGGGGGAAGCCCACCGGTCTTGAACGCAGTCCATTGTACCCGTTTTGGCGGCTAGCGGCGCTCGATAATGACCACTTTGTCTTCCCTGCGCTTCTCATCCTTGTTCAGGCCGAAGACCCCTTCCAGCACCATACTGACGATGCTCATCACAATGCCCCCCAGGATGGCCGCGCCCAGACCCTCCACCTGCAAACGGCCAGGAATCAGGCTGGAGGTAATCATCAGCATCACCCCGTTGATGACCAGGATGAACAACCCCAGCGTCAGGATGACCGCCGGGCACGTCAGCAGCATCAGGATGGGTTTCAGCAGCGCGTTGACGATCCCGAATACCAGCCCGATGATGAGCAGCGTGCCGATGTCGTCGTTGATCACGTTGATGCCGGGGATCAGTTCGGCTACGATGGCGATGGCTATCGCGTAGATGATAACCCGTAGGACGAAGTTCCGCATGGATTTCAGTCTCCTCACAGCGAAGTGAATACGTTCTGAAGACTCTACGCAAACGGGTTCTCAAAGTCGCGCCACCCCCCGATCATTGGGGCATTTAGCGCGGGTTTTCTGCTGGATGGGCTTTTCTAACGAAATCGCCCGCAACATTCCGATGAAACTGGTGCTAAAATCATCACAGGTGACGCTCTGGAGAAAAGATCGGGCTGTGGCGAACTATCACTTCGACATCTGGCGCTTACAGGCGCTCGGCGATGTCAAAGGCCTGACCGAGGCGCTGCGCGACCCCGACGCGGAGGTGCGCCGCCGCGCTGCGACCGCTATGCGTGCCCTGGGCACGAACGGCTCGATCCCCTCGCTGCAAGCCGCGCTCCTTCAGGAATCCGACCCCGATGTGCGTGCGGCGATCCTGGCCGCGCTCGAAGGGCTGATGCAGGCCGATGATGGCACAGCCAGCCGGATCGTGCCGCTCATCGCCCGGCTGAACGGCTCTAACGAGGAACATGCTGTCCGCGCCGCCCAAGACCTCGGCGACATTCAGGCCTCATTGGCCGTCGAAGCCTTGGTCATCACCTTCAATAATTCCCGGCTCGCGCCCCGTGTGCGCTTGGCCGCTGCCGAGGCGCTGCTCAAGCTCAAACACGCGCCCGGCGATGTCACTCTGCTGGCCGCGCTCCGCAGCGAAAAATGGAATATCCGACGCAGCGCCGCCGGCGTGTTGGGTCACGTCCAGGCCGATTGGGCCATCCCGGCGCTGATACAAGCACTTTCCGACACCAGTGAACAGGTACGCAAAACAGCCCGCGCTGCTCTGGAACGCATTGGCACGCCCGATGCCCTGCGGGCATTGGAATCCGCCGCGCCCTCTCCGCCCTCCGCTCCACCTGTTCCGCCCGCGCCAATCACCTTACTGCCGCCGGGGCCACCCCAACCGCTGCTGCTCTCCCCGCCGGTAGAACCGCCGCCTATCACCGAAGAAGACACTCGCCCGATGACTCCGCTCCCAGACGACGTCGGCTCATAGCGTCGATCATCAAGTATCTGCCGCCCGGCAGTGCCCTGTGGTGGTGTCTAGCTGAAGCCGTTCCGGTGGAATAGCATAGATTTTGTACGGCCCGGCCTCGAACAACGGCTCTGGTTGGGCAATATCCAGCGCGGGCCGGAAGACGGTTCTGTCCAGGTTGAATGATCCCAACAGGATGTACTGCGGGCAGCCTGCCAGGGGGTCGAACTCGGCTTCGGCAGATTGGCGGAGGAAGGCGGCCCGTGTCAGAGCGTTGACGTCCTGTGTGTGCGGGAACTGAAACTCCTGACTGGTGAAATAGCTGGCTGACCATTCCCAGGATACGATGCGCGACTGCCGAGGAAGTTCCTGGTTGATATAGTTCACCGCTTCAAAGAAATGGTCGCCGGTCGGATCTGTGATCCGCGGCGTGTACATAACTCCCCCCACCACGACCCCAGCGACCAGCAGCCCCGCGTAGACCCTTTGCGTCTGTGGGAGTCGCAGTCGTCTCCACACATAGTCGGTCAGAAACGCCAGCGGAATTAGACCAATCACCTGACCCACAAAGGCATAGCGCCGCCAGCCAATGGAGACGATGCCAAACCAGACTGCCCAGATCACGACAAACAGCCAAATGAAGGTCTCCGTGCGGATTTCGCCCGGACTGCCCGTACTTGGCTCTAGACGTCGCCGAATGAAGATCATAACGAAGACCGGCACCACCATAGCCGCGATGCGAATCAGCGCGTCGGATTCGGCCAGGGTTTGCAGCGCGCGTACCGGCAGGATGTGAATGAGGATTCCGTCCCGCAGGACAGCGCTGTTTGGCCCCAAGAGTGGCCCAGCCATCCGCATCTGCCAGATGGTATCCAGGGTATATGAACCTACCATCACGACGCCGATCAGCATCCATCGGGGCCAATCATCCGAACGGCGAGCAATGTGATACAAGCCGATCAGCACACAGGTTATGGTCAGCACCAAAAGCACCTGAGATTTCAACATGATCGCGACGGCCCAGGAAATCCCCACGAACAGGGCGCGAACCGCGTTCAGATGGGGACCAGAGTACATCAGCACGCGCAGTCCGACCACAATGCAGAGCAGCGCCGAAATCTCCCCCAGGACCTGGCGACTCAAGAACACGAAGTTCACCGTGGATTCACCTGGCAGCAGCACCAACCCCAAGCAGGCCATGAAAGCTGCGAAGTCCCCGTACAAACGGAAGACCAGACGATACAAAGCGATCAGCAGCAGCAGGCCGGCGATGACCGTGGGCAGCCGTATCAGCGCCATGCTCTCATCGAAGAGGTTGTGTAGTACTGCCAGCGGGACGACGAGCGGCGGCCCGGTCTGGATGGCGGGATCGGCTCGACGCAGTTCATTGCCGGATCGCAGCCCATATTGACCAGTCTCAGCCAAAGTCTGCGCGGCGTTGATGTTCAGGCCTTCGTCGTACCAGGGGGCAGGAGACGTGTCCAACCGGATCAGGAGAACAAATGAAACCAGTATCAGGAGCACAACAAACGGCCAGTGAGCGCGAAGATGCTTCAATTGAGACATGATTGCCTTCAAATGAGTTCGTGTATTTTCCTAAGAATAGTTCACAATCTTCATCTGCTGCAAAAAGACCTACGTCCTATTCTGCTTGATCGGGTCTTTCGCTATTGCCCGAATGGAAAACAAGCTATACTACACCTCACAATGAGGAGGGGACGCTATGCGGAAAACAGCGTTCTGGTTGAGCGTCGTGATCGCCACCCTTTGGCTTTCGCTGGGTCTGGCGCTGGCCCAACCGCTGCCCCAAACAACCGTTCAGATACTCGTAAACCGCGACGACGTGAATATCCGGATTTCTCCGGCGCTCGGCGCGGAGGTGATTGGCTTCGTGGATGCGGGTTGGACAGCGTATGCCAACGCCCGCAGCCCAGATAACCAGTGGGTGCGGATCGACTTCAACGGACAGGAAGGCTGGGTCGGCGTCCCGGTCATCAATCTGTTCGGCGACATCAGCACCCTGCCGGTGGCTGATCCGCGCAGCATCCCATATGGCGGCTTTGAAAGCCCGCGTTCCGGTCCCAGCAGCGCCACCAGTCCCTACAGTGGGCGGCTGGCTGACAGCGGCGTCCGGCTGCGAGCGGGGCCCAGCACGGCCTATCCGGTGCTGGCGAATATCCCGCGCTACACAGTCTTCCCGCTGACCGGGCGGACGCTCAACAATGCCTGGGTGCAGGTCAACTATGAGGGCACGCTGGGCTGGATCACGGCTGCCTGGGTCGAGTTCCAGAATGGGGCCAGCATTGTCCAACTGCCCGTGGACGGGGTCGTCGCCAACTCACCCCCCGCCTCGGAAGAAACCCAGGAGAACTACTTCGGCGTGCTGCGGCTGATGCTCGACCGGCTCGACCTGTCGCAAGTCGCGCTGGATTCGATCCGGGGAACCTGGACGACCGTGGCGCTCGGCCAGCGCTCGGCCTGCCAGAACTTCCCGGCGCGTCCGACGGACATCCTCATCGCGCAGCCACTCCTGGCCGCCTTCTACCCGACGCTTGAACCGCTGCGTGTCGATTTCAACAGCGCGATGGCAAACCTGCGCCTGGCAATCGACCTGTGGATCGAAGCCTGCGGCCAGCCTTCACCGCCGTCAGGCGTGGTCGGCGAAGCGACTGTGATCGGCGCGCTCAACGCGATCCAGGCGGCCGACGGACTCTTTGCCGACCTACGGCGGCGGCTTTCGGCGCTGCTGCCTTCGGATGTGACGCTGGATGCGGACGAATGCCTGTTCACCTTCGAGGAGCAGTTCGACATCCTCAAGATCATCACCAAAGGCAACGTGGTGCTGGATACGCTCACACCGCGCAAGACAGCCACGGGGTACTGCTTCGACGCTAACGCCGGCGAATCAATCCGCGTCGAGTTCCTGCCGTACAGCGGCAACATCTCGGCGCTGCTGTCGGTCAGCCCGTTCGATAACCCGACGCAGTTCCTCGGCGTCGGACGTTCGAGCGCGACCGGGTCGCTGCTCACGGTGGGGCCGATCAACATCACGGCGACCGGGCGCTACCTGCTGGTCATTGCCCATACCAGTTCCGAGCCGGTGCAGGGCAATTACGCCCTGATGGTGACGAACATCGCTGGGCTGGCCTTCGCCGGGCCGACGCTGGGGATTGATCCGAATACCGGGCAGGTGGTCGTCAACCCGCCGACCTCGCTGACCCCACTGCCGGGTTCGTTCATCACGCCGGTTCCGGGCTTCGAAGTGACGCCGACGGTATCGAGCAGCGGTCTGGCAGTGTGTCCGTCGCTGGCCTTCACCTGCCAGCAGTTGACTTCCTGCGCGGAAGCGCAAGCGTGTCTCCAGGCCGGGAATTTCTCGCTTGACCCGGACAACGACCGCATCCCCTGCGAAGAAACGCTCTGCCGCTAACTTCCTCGACGAGGGCGACCACAATACCAGGTCGCCCTCGTTTCTGGTCTGGATCATCTTCGCTGGCCGCGCACCATCTGAATGAGTGCCTGGGCCGAGCGTGGGCGGCAGCCATTGCGTACTTCGCGCAGCCATACGAACCCTTCGTATTCCACGCCATCTTTCTGACCTGATGTCAACAGCTTGATGCCGATCAGCGTAGCGGTGCGGACACGCATGTTTTCCAACTGCGCTCGAACCGATGTATCCAATGCGCGCTGCACGCCCTGTTCGAGCAGTTGTTCGAGCTTGGGTTCCATCATGTTCACGAGTGCGCCGCTGATACTGTTCAGCACTGGACCCCCAACTTGCGGCGTCACGATGGCCTGTTCGGAATGGATATTCAGGATGCGCCCAAAGAGGGGCAACCCCGTGAACAATCCCAGATTAAAGCGATAGAGGTAATCGAATGTGGTTCCTTCCACAAAGGCATTCGTGCTGGGATCATAGAAGCTGAGGGCATTGCCGGTACCGTTTACTTCTAGGGACGTGCTCACCTGCTTGAGGAACAGGCTGTCGATACGGATGCCCGCGACCGACGGATTGTTTTTCACCACACTGAAAATCGGTGGTGCAGGAAGCATTTTCTGAAGATCAGCGAGGGAGAGATGCATTCGCTCTATGTTGAGCAGGTTGACTTCAAGCTGCCGAACCTGTGGTGAACCCTGTACAGGCGCGAACGCATTCTCACCCAGTCGATCCGACCGGAAAATGATCGTATTGGAACCCAACCGGATCATGTACCCATCAGCCGCGGGTTGGTCGAAATCCACCCGGTTGTTCTGTACAACGCCAGAATCCACTACATCCAGTTGAGTGATGGGGGCAGACGTGCCCGGCAGGACTTGTTCCGTCAACCGAAACAAAGTCGCGGTTTCACCGTTCAAGTTGACTTCTGTGCCTATCGTGACCGCACAACGTAAGCGGAGTACCATCGTCAGTCCCTTCCTTCTGTCGCTGGCAAAAACCTCTCACTTGTGAAATCGTCTGGCATCACCTCCTCAGTTAAGGTTAGTCCGGTTTTGCCCAGCGGCGGACGAATTCGGTGAGCAGGCGCACGCCGTAGCCGGTCGCGCCTTTGGGCATGTAGGGGGTATCCGGCTGATCCCAGGTCATACCGGCCATGTCAATGTGCGCCCAGGCTGGACAGCTGACGAAGCGTTTGAGGAAGGCCGCCGATGTGCCGACGCCACCGCGCGAGCCGCCGCTGTTCTTGATGTCGGCGGTGTTGGACTCGATGGTCTTGTCGTATTCCGGGTAGAGCGGCAGCGGCCAGACCTTCTCGGCGGTATCCAGGCCGGCGGCGACGAGGGCGTCGCGCAGGCGGTCGCTGGTGCTGAACAGCCCGGCGGCCACGTTCACCCCCAGAGCCGTCACGCAGGAGCCGGTCAACGTGGCGATATCGACCACGGCGGCGGGGTTGTAGCGGGCGGCATAAACCAGCGCGTCGGCCAGGAGCAGGCGGCCTTCGGCATCGGTGCTGATGATCTCGATAGTGACGCCGTTGCTGGCCGTCAGGACTTCCTGGGCGCGGTAGGCTCCGCCGGAGATCATGTTGTCGGCGGCGGGGATCAGGCCGACCACGCGCAGCGGGACGTTCAACCCGGCCAGGGCGTCTAATGCCCCGATGACAGCTGCGCCTCCGGCCATATCGCCCTTCATGGTACTCATGCCGTCGGTGGTCTTGATGTTATAGCCGCCCGTATCGAAGGTGACGCCTTTGCCGACCAGCACGACCGTTTCCAGGTCGTCGCGGTCAGGGTTGTGTTCCAGGATGATAAACTTTGGTGGGGCGTCGCTGCCCTGGGCGACGCCGAGCAGCGCGCCCATCTTCAGGGCACGCATCTGTTCCCGATCCAGGACTTCGCAGCGCAGATTGGCCGTCTGCGCCATCTCGCGGGCGGTCTGGGCGAGATAGGTGGGCGTGCAGATGTTGGGCGGCAGGTTGACCAGATCGCGGGCCAACTGGACCCCGGCCGCGATGGCCGTGCCCGCGCGGATGCCCTCGGCGGCGCGGGAGTCGTTGTCATCGAGGATGAGCAGGTCGAGCGATGTCGGCAAGGCTTCGGGAACCTCGCCGTTCTTCTGACCGCGATAGGCGTAGAGCGCCAGCAGTGAACCTTCGGTCACGGCCTGGGCCGCGACCTCGACGGGCAGACCGCCCGCTCCGGTTCCGTGGATCAGACTGGCGGCGGTTTTCACCTTGAGGTCACGCGCTTTCAGGATGACGCTGGCCGAGGCACGGCGGACGGTTTCAGCAGTGAGGGTCTCACGCGGGCCGAGGCCGACCACGAGTACCCGGCGGGTCGGGAGGATGCCGCGCGGGTACAGGACGGCTACTTCACCGACCTTGCCGCTGAAGTCCCCGCCCGCGATCAAATCGCGGATGGCTCCGTCCAGCGCGGCATCGACAAAGGCTGTGCCGTCGGTCGGCGCGGAACCTTCAAACAGGTGGACGATGATGGCGTCGGCGGCGCTGGCTTCGATGCGTCCGGCAGCGGCCTGGATAATCATGAGCAGCTCCTTGTAGGATGGGCAGAAAGCTGAGCGCCGCCGATTGTAACCAAGGCGGCTCAGCCTTTCACATCCTTGAGGAGGGCCTGGACTCGCGCCAGGAGTTCGCGCGGGACGACCACGGTCTGCATGACATCATTGGCGCCGGCTTCAAGGGCCTCTTTGACATGTCTTTGATCGAGGATGCGGTAAGAGCGGAGCAGGATAGGTACGGCCTGGACGTTGGGAAGCTTGCGGATGGCGCGGATCAGGTCGATGCCGTTCATGTCGGGCATCATCAGGTCGGTGATGACGAGGTCGGGTTTGAGTTCCTCCAAGAGCTTGAGGGCTTCATGGGGATGACTGGCTTTGCGGGGCGTGAAACCGGCGCGTTCCAGGATCAGGCTGAGGACGTTGAGCATGGAGGAATCGTCGTCGATGACCAGCACGGTGCGGGCAGGTTGGGCAGAATCCATCAAGGAACCTCCTGAGTGGTTTGCAGCGCGGCGGCCGCAGCCTGAACCACAGGTATGAAGTTCTCGAAAGGCCACGGGGAGCCGGTTTCTCCACCGGCGCGGACGATGCGGGTGAGGGCGGCCACGCGCAGATCGCGTTCACGGGCGAGGGTGAGGTAGGGACTGAGCCAGCGGCCAACCACATGCGCTCCGGCGCGGGACCAGAAGAGCGCCTCGGCGGGCGTTTCCAGGCGGGTGCTGCTGACGCAGACATAGACGCCGCGCCGGAAGGGTCGGGCGGTTTCGGCGGCCAGAGCCTGGATCAGGGCGTCGCGGCTGTCGGGGTCGAAGGCGGGAAGCTGCTGGAGGTAGCCGCCGGCTTTTTCGCTGAAGTAGGTATAGTGCAGACCACGCGTGCCGTCGATGTAGTCATCCGGGACGAGCCAGTCGCCCGGTTCAAGCAGCGGGGAGAGCGCCCCAACGGACTCGCACAACCAGAGGTGGGTCGCGCCGCGGTCGTTGAGCGCCTGAATGGTGGCGCGGGGATCGGCAGTCAGGGGAGTGACGACCAGCCCGGCTCCGTGAGCGACGATGGGATCGGAGAGGCCGTAGGGCGTGGGGAAGGCTTCGCCGGTGGCCCCGTCGGGCAGCGAGTCGGTCAGGAAGGCGGGGAGAGTCATATCGTGTTCCCGGACTCTCGAAAGGCGCGACATGGATAGTGATGAAGATCATAAAGGATCAACCGCTCTTCGATACGCTCAACGTCGTTTAGGCGGAGCATAAATACTGTCACTCGTCTGGTCGCGGTCAGCGGTTCGATCACTACACCTTTGAAACGGAAATGGTCTCGCCATTGGTCGAAACGCGGGTTGTAGAACTGAGTGATATCGCCCGTATTTCGATCCAGTGAACCAATATCACTTCCCTTATGTTGATTACAGGTTGGACAGCTTAGGCACAGGTTATCTGACTGCGCCTCGCCGCCGTGCTTTTCGGCAATGATGTGTTCGATGTGAAATGAGAATGCCACGTCCTCCTGGCTGAGAAAGCAGTATTCACAGCAACCTGCGGCCCGTTCAACAACCAGACGCCGCAGGCTAGAGGAAATGTAGCTCATGTTGTCTCCACGGCGCGAAGACGGGCTTTGGCCTTCAGGATGGTCAAGAAGTGGTTCATCCGCAGAAATTCATCGAGTTCGGCGCGTTCATCGGAGGACAGGAGGTCGGCACTGTTCTTGTCCAGGAGGTCATGAAGGCGTTGATCCAACACAGGCGATGGCTTGAAAGCAATGATTTCGTCGGCAGTCGGCGCGACGGCCAGAAAATCGGTGATCTCATCCAGCAGACTGCTGATACGCGTGGCGGACATGCTGATCCTCCTGAACAACTGTCTCTTCTATTTTACGACGAAGGCTGAAAAGCGCGCAGCACCCGCGCCGTCCCGCTGAGGAGGTAGGTTCCCAGGCCAGCAGGGATGAGGGCGGTGCGTCCCAGGCCCAACTCGAAGCGGGTGGCTCCGGCTTCGACTGTGGCGCTGCCTTGGATGCAGGTCAAGATGTGGAACTGCGTGCCGTGGGTATCGAGGGTGATGCGCGTGCCGTTGCGGGGGTTGAGCTGGTGCAGGAGCGTGGCGAAGTAGGGGCAGTGAACGACATCGACGATGGGCATGGCGCTGCCGGCGGTGTGGACGATTTCCGGGATGCTCTCCAGGTTGGAGACCTGGACGCCCTTGTCGATGTGCAGGGTACGCGGCTGGCCGTTCAGGTCCATGCGGCCCCAATCGTAGAGGCGGTAGGTGACATCGGAAGACTGCTGAATCTCGTAGATGAGGATGCCGGGGCCGAGGGCATGGATACCGCCGGCGTTGTTGAGCAGGACATCGCCGGGGACGACTTCGGCATAGACAAGCAGGTCTTCCAGACGGTTTTCGCGGATGGCGGCGGCGACGGCTTCGCGGCTGGTTCCCGGCTGGATGGCGCAGACCAGCTTGGCGCCGGGATCAGCGGCGAGGACGTACCAGGCTTCGGTCTTGCCGCGGGGGTCACCTTCAAGCTGGCGGGCCTGTTCGTCGTTGGGATGCACCTGGACGGAGAGCCAATCCTGCGCATCCAGGAATTTGGCGAGCAGGGGGAAGCCTTCGGCGGGGTTGTTCTTCGGGCCGACGAGGGCATGACCCCAGTGGCGGAGGGCGTCGCCGACGGTCTGGCCGGCGAGCGGGCCGTTGGCGATGGTGGCGCTGTCGTGGAGTTCCCAGGATTCGCCGTAAGGCTGATCGGTGGGCAGGGCTTTGCCGAGGAGAGTTTGCAGCTTGCGACCGCCCCAGACTTTGACGTGCAGGGCTGGATCGATGAGGAGGGGGTAGAGGTCGGTCATGATGGCTCCAGGGTGGATAGGTGTTCGGGTGATCACCGAGCGAGAGAAGAAGTTACTGGTTGGCGGCTTTATTTAATAGCAATATACATACAAAATGGTTACGAACACGGCGATGAGAAATCTGATAAGAATGATAAGAATGATAAGAATGAGAATGTGAGAATTGCGCGCATTGTCGGCACATCGGATCACCACAGAAAGGCCGTTGTCGGAAATGTCGTCCGTGGCGGAGGGATGATTTGGCACAAATGGCGGCGATGGCAACATGACATTCTTGTGCCAAAGTCATCGCATGTCAGCCGCAGTCTACCAAGAATGCTGCAAAACCCGCAAATGCAAATCTGCGAAAAGTTGCAAATGTTGAAAATGTTGCAGGTGCAACTGCGCGAATCTTGCAACAACGATGGGTTGCGAAATTCGCGTTTCATAGGTTGTGAAGGTGCGATGCGGTTCAGGCCGGACGACATTCCTGGCGTCCCAACCCTGCCGTAATCCTACGATAGCACAAAACGGAACGGAACGGGTGACATTTTGGTAACTCTTTGGTGTATTGTAGATGCCCAGCACAGCCGTCTAGCTGTTGAAACACACCATCTGAAGCGGATGCCGCCTCACCCGCTGGCGGCGAGGGCCAGCCGCGCCCAGAGCGGGCGGTGATCGGAGCCGCCGTCGACATCCAGCACGCGGGCGTCCAGCGGGGTGAAGGCTCCGTCCACGAAGACATAATCGATCCGCGCCAGCAGCGGCGGGATGAATCCCCAGCTAAAAGCACTGCCAAGGCTGGGAAAGGTGAAGCCCATCCCCCAACCGACCTCGCGGAAGACATCCCGGTAGCGGGCGGTAACACGGGCGTAATCCTCGCTCAGATCGCTCATGTTGAAATCCCCGACGAGCAGGACCGGCAGCGTTTCGTCCGCCGCCCGAACCAGCACGCCGCGGATGGCTGCGCCGCGCGGGCTGCCATCGAAGCGCAGCAGCCCGCGCAGGGGATGAGTCGGGTGGGTGTTATAGACGACGCTGGTCTGCCCGCCAATCTCGATGAGGGCGCGCTGATGGCCGAGATCGACCGCCCAGTACTCATCAGCGGTGATCGGGCGGCGGCTGAGGATCCCCTGGCCGGAGAAGTCTTCGGACGGGTGGAGCGCCTGGTAGGGGTACTGGTCGCTCAGTTCGGCGGCGAAGGTGTCGGCCATGAGGGGGTTGAGTTCCTGGAGGGCCACGATGTCCGCGTCGGCTGCGCGGATGACCTGCAGCACGGCAAAGCTATCGATGTTGGCGGTATTGAGGTTATAGCTCAGGATGGTGAACGGGGTGGCTTGCGGCGGCGCGGCGCTGGAATGCGGCAGGAACAGCGGCGCGTACTGGCCGGTGAAGAGCAGGGCGGGGGCGATCACCAGCGCGGCCAACCACCCCTTGCGCAGCAGCAGGCTGATGAGCAGGGCGACGAGCGCCGGGGCGGTCAGCAGGTGGAGGAAGGAGTTGTACAGCCCGATGGCCGGCCAGCGTTCGCCGATGAGCGCCCGCAGCAGTAGAAAGCCGGTGACGCTCAGCCCGTAAGCGCCGATGAGGGCGATGAGCAGGTTGAGGGCAATACGGCTGAGGATACAGAGTGGAGAGGGTTTGGCGAGCATGGGCGCGGGGGGATGGATAAGAAAGGGAAGGGCGCGATGATATGGACCGCGCCCCTATCGACAGTGAAGTTACTTGGTGCTGCGCGGGTCGAAAGCGTCGCGCAGGCCATCACCGATGAAGTTGATCGCCAGCACCGTCAGGATAATGAGGACGCCGGGCGAAATCCACATCCAGGGGTAGTCGTCGAGCTGATCCTGCACGCGGGTGAGGATGTTGCCCCAGGTGGCGGTGGGCGGGAGCACGCCGAAGCCGAGGAAGCTGAGGTAGGCTTCGGTGACGATGGCCGCGCCGATGCTGAGCGTAGCGGTAACGATGATGGGGGCGAGGCAGTTCGGCAGGATGTGGCCGAAGAGGATGTTCATCGGGCGCGCGCCCAACGTATGGGCGGCGACGACGAATTCCTGCTCCTTGAGCGACAGCACCTGGGAGCGGACGATGCGCGCCAGGCGCATCCAGCCGAGAATGCCGATAATCAGGACGATGGCGACCACGCTGAAGCTGAGCGGAGCGCGGCCTGGAATGGGAATAAGGGTGGTGTTGCCGACCAGTGAGCGGGAGAACAGGAGGAGCAGGATCAGGGCGGGGATGGACAGCAGCGCCTCGGTGATCCGCATCAGGATCGTATCCACCCAACCGCCAAAGAAGCCGCTCACGAGGCCAACGACTGTGCCGATGGTGATGGAGATGATGACCGAAGTGACGCCGATGGCAATGGAAATCTGGCCGCCGTAGATCGTGCGGGCCAGCAGATCGCGCCCGACGTTATCGGTGCCGAAGGGATGCTCAGCGCTGGGGGGCTGGAACTTTTTGACCAGCTCGACCTTGTTGGCGTAGTCTTCCGAATAGAAGAGCGCGCCGCCGAAGCAGAAGAGAATGATTCCGGTCAAGAGGATCGTGCCGAAGACGGCCATGCGGTGCTTGAAGAAGCGCCGCAGCGCCACCCGCCAGATCGAGTCGGCCTTTTTCTTTTCTTCGTTCAGTTTCAGGACCCCGCCGCGCGGGGCGCTCAATGCTGCATCTGCCATAAAGCACCTACTCGTCTAACTATACCGGATGCGCGGATCGAGCCAGGCATATACGACATCCACCAGGAGTTGGGCGACGACCACGGCCACGGCGATCATGAGGACGAAGATCATCACCACCGGGGGATCGATGGGTTCCAGGCTGGTCACATACAGGCGGCCCATTCCCGGCCAGGAGAAGATCGTCTCGGTGACGACCGCGCCGGCCAGGATAAAGGGCAAATCCAGCCCGATCAGCGTCACGATGGGCAGGGAGGCGTTCTTGAGGGCGTGGAGATAGGTGATGCGGCGCTCGGCCAGCCCTTTGGCGCGGGCCGTCCGCACGTAGTCGGAGCTGATGACTTCGAGCATGGTAGCGCGGATATAACGGGCGTAGCCGGCGACCTGGATGGAGGCGAGACAGAAGACGGGGAGGATCATGTGGCGGATGAGTTCATCGAACGAACGGTCGCCGCGCACATCGTACATGCCGCCCGTGGGCAGATAGGGCAGCCAGGAGGCTCCGCCGTCATGCCAGGCTTTGAACTGCACCGAGAAGATCTGCACGCTCAAGAGGGCGATGAAGAAGATGGGCATGGAGAAGAGGATGAATGACACGGCTGTGATGGCATTATCGGCCTTGCTGTATTGGCGCAGCGCCGCGAAGATGCCGATACCCATCGACACGATCACGGTGACGACGAAAGCCGTCGAGCCGAGGATGAGGGTGTTCGGGAGGAAAGTCGCCATGACTTCAGTGACGGGCTGGCGGTAGCGGATGGACTCGCCGAGGTCGCCGCGCAGGATGCCTTTGCGCCGGCCGTACTCGTCGGGGACACCATCACCGGTGATATCGCGGAAGTACCAATCGTCGCCGATCAGCCAGTGGACATACTGGAGGGGGATAGGATCGTTCAGCCCAAAGCGGGCACGCACCATGAATTTTTCTTCGGGGCGCACGCGGGGGTCGTTCGCCAGATAGGCGAACGGATCAGCGCCGGAGAGTTTCATTCCAAAAAAGACTAGCAGGCTGATAATAAACAGGAGCGGGAAGGCGGCCAGCACCCGCCGGAGAATATACTTGCCCACAGTTGCCTCCTGCGTCCCGATGCCCAGATCGGACTCTACGCAGACTTGACCAGCAAACCCTGAAACCGGTTATCGGGGGTCGTATACAAATCCCCGAATATGGGTAGGGGCGTCTGATGCAGACGCCCCTACGATGATAATCAACGATGCATTGAGGGGCTGATTAGCTCCCCGCCGCCCAGAGTTCGATCTTGTTGAACCAGTTCGAGGCCAGAACGCCGACGTTGCCCGTAACGCTTTCGGGATCGACCACCGAGGTGGCAATCGCGTAGTGCGTGTCACGCGGGTAGAGGCCGACCCAGAAGGTGGCGTCGTTGAAGATTTTCACGGCTTCGTGCTTCTGTTCCAGGCGCGAGACCGGGTCGGTGTTCACCTTGATGGCGGCCGCCAGTTCATCGAACTTAGGATCGCAGAAGGCCGAGAAGTTGCCACCGCTGGGGTTGTCCGCCGAGGGGATACCGGAGCAGGTGAAGCTGTCGGGGTCGATGTTGGGGGTGATGGGGTCATTCGACGAAGCGTAGATCGCCATGTCGTAGTCGCCGGTCGTGAGCACGGCCCGCTGGAAACGGGATCGGAAATAATCG
>CAZKXW010000020.1:0-27520 GCA_964556745.1 uncultured Anaerolineaceae bacterium | reverse complement strand
GGTCGCCATGATGCCGCGGTTGGTGAAGCTGGCGAAGAGAACCGCGGGGCCAGGAACGGCGAACAACTGGAGGCCGATGCCGACCGCCTGCAGATCCGCCTGGATGGCGAGCTGGTAGTCCATACGCACCTGACGGGTGGTGGTGAAGAAGCGCAGGATCAGTTCTACGCCGTCCTTGTCACGCAGACCGTCGCCGTTGCTGTCCACCCAGCCGGCCGCATCCAGCATGGCATTGGCCGCAGCCGGATCGTATCCGAGAACTTCCAGGCCTTCCGGACGCCACTTGGGCGCGTCGAACGCATCGGGAACAGGAGCGCCTTCATAAACGAGCGCGTCATTATTGGCGCGGCGGTTGACGGCCATGGCGATGGCTTTGCGGACATTGACGTCCTTGACGGCGGGGTTCTGCGTGCCGTCAGCGCGGATGTTGAACCAGATGGCGTCCTGGTACACGCCGGGGGTCGAAATCACGGCCGCGCCTTCAACGCCACCGTATTCGGGGACGAGGTTGTCGGCAAAGTTGAAGGCCATGTCGATTTCGCCGGTCTCGAAGGCGTTGACCATCTGGGCGGTGTCGGTGATCATGCGCAGGATCACGCGGTCGAAGGCTGGAGCCTGACCGTCCCAGTTGGGGTTGCGGACGAGGGTGATGCTGTCACCCTTGATCCAGCTTTCGAGCGCATAGGGGCCGTAGCCGACGACGCCTTCGCCATTGGTGAAGTAGGGGAGGCCGTCGATGCTGCCGCCGTTGGCGTCCATCAGCGGTTCAATGACGTGCTTGGGGAACTCGCAGCGCAGGTAAACCGTGCTGGAGATGTAGTCGGGGAAGGGGGTATTGAAGGTCTGAACGAGGGTCAGATCATCGACCTTCTCGACGCTCTCCACCACGAACGGATAGTCGCTGCGCTGGGGGATCGTGCCGGTCGAGGAGTCGCTCCACAGGCGATGACCGAAGAGGCAGTCATCGGCGGTGATGGGCGCACCATCCGACCACTTCATGCCGGGGCGCAGTTTGTAGGTGACGACGGTGTTGCCGGCATCATTCAGGACGACGCCGCCATTTTCCAGGGTGGGGATTTCTTCTACCATGACCGGGAAGATTTCATTATTGTAGTCCCAGTCCCAGACGCCGCGGCCATAGAATCCCGACAGCAGCCATGAGAACGTGGACGATGTGCCCGGCTGAAGGACATCCGGTTCCTGTTCCCAACCGATCACCAGGACCTTCTCGTCCTGCGCCTGGGCTGCGCCGACGATGACCGTCAGCATCAGCGCGAATGCGAGGACGACCCCGAGAGTGCGGGTAGACTTACGTCCAAACATATGTTTCCTAACCTCCTAAAACAACGATATTGGTCTTGTCAAGAACCAGCACGCACGTCCAGCGTTGTGAGTGCGGCTCTTTTGAAGACTAGGTGGGCGACTATACCACAAAGCTTAGAGAATTACTAACCAGATTTGCCGGGGTTCCCATGATCGATTTCACCAAAATCTGGCGCTTTTTGATGATTTTCTCATCTTCGTGGTCTGATCCATGCCTGTCTTCGCTGCACAGAAATACGGCCACAGCCGGGAAAAGGTTCAAATCGGTTGTCATTCCGCCGCCCGCACAGGCGCATTTTTGCATGAGGTTGTTGACACGTGGCAGCAAAGTCGATAGAGTCTATGTAAACGTTTTCATGGACGATTTGAAGGCTTTTTATTGATGACCTCCACAGATAATCTTTTGCTCATCGACCACATCAGCAAATCGTTTGGCGCAGTCGAGGCGCTCAAGGATGTCAGCTTCGCGCTGCGCCGGGGGGAGATCGTCGCGCTGGTTGGCGACAACGGCGCTGGCAAGTCCACCCTGGTCAAGATCATCTCCGGTTTGTTCAAGCAGAGCAGCGGCAACCTGATCTTCAAGGGTCAGATCGTGGATTTTCGCAATCCAGCGGACGCGCTGGCGATGGGGATCGAGACGGTTTATCAGAACCTGGCGCTGGTTGAGCAGTTGGATGTAGCGGATAATGTCTACCTGGGGCGCGAGACCTTCCGCTGGGGGCGGATTGGCCGCTGGTTGGGCGTGCTGGATCGCAGCCAGATGCGCCGCGATACGGCCGCAGCGCTGAGGGAGCTTCACATCAAAATTCCTGCGCCGACCCTGCCCGTCGCCAGCATGAGCGGGGGTCAGCGTCAGGCTGTCGCCATCGGACGGGCCGTCACCTGGGGGCGCGAACTGCTCATCCTGGACGAACCCACGGCGGCGCTGGGCGTCGAAGAGACCGAACAGGTCTTGCAGATGATCGAAAAGCTGCGCGAACGCCAGGGCATCACCATGCTCATCATCAGCCACAACATGCAGGATGTCTACCGCATCGCCGACCGCATCATTGTGCTGCGGCAGGGCAAGCATGTCGCCACGCTGACCAAGACCGAGACCTCGCCGCAGGAAATCGTCGCGTATATCACCGGGGCGAAAGAACCCCAGGCCGAGTTTGCATGACTACGATGCGTGAAGTCGCCGAATACGCCGATGTCTCGCTCGCCACGGTGTCGCGGGTCATCAACAACGTCGGCTATGTCAGCCCTGACCTGCGCGAGCGCGTCGAAGGCGCGATGCGGGCGCTCCAATACCGCCCCAGCGCCCTGGCCCGCAGTCTGCGCCGTCAGGAAACCCGCACCATTGGCGTCCTGATCCCGCAGTTGGATCAGCCGTTTTTCGCGGCGCTGGTCTACGCCATCGAAAACCTGCTCTTCGAGAATGATTACCGCATTCTGGTATGCAGCGCCCAGGAAAATGAGTCCAAAGAACGCGCCTACGCCGAGATTCTGATCCGGCAGCGGGTAGACGGGGTGATCGCCGTGCCGACCGGTCAGGGCAGCGTGCTCCAGCAGTTGTTCGATCAGCCTGACCTGCCGCTGGTGCTGCTCGACCGTGACCTGCCCGGCATGAAGGCGAACCGGGTGCTGGTGGATAACGCCCAGGGCGGCTATGACGGGATGATGCACCTGTTGAGCCTGGGCCACCGCGACGTGCACGTGATCGGCGCGCCGGATTACAGCCTGGCGATGCAGCAGCGCATCGAGGGCGCGCGGCGGGCCCTGGCCGACTTCGGCATCGCCAACCACGCCCACTGCTTCGTCAGCGGCACGCTGCCGCAATACGAGATGGGGATGGCGACCGCCAGCCGTCTGCTGGATCAATCGCCGCGCCCCACGGCCATCTTCGCGCTCACTGATGTCACCGCGGTCGGCGTCATGCACGAAGCGGCCCGGCGCGGCCTGCGCCTGCCGGATGATCTGTCGGTGGTCGGCTTCGACGACATTCCGCTGGCGGGTTTCATGATCCCCAGCCTGACGACCGTCGCCCAGCCGATCCAGGCCATGGGCGAGCAGGCCGCCCGTCTGGTGCTGCGGCAGATCGAGCAGCCCGAACATGAACCGGAACGTGTCGTGCTGCCAGCGCAGTTGGTGGTCAGGAATTCGACAATGCCCTTTTCCCGGTTGGGTGCTGAAAACGCCGGGACGGCCAAAGATGAGGGAAAACGCCGATGAGCGCGTCAGCAGGCTCGAATCGGACAGCTCCGGCACGGCGGATGTCGCTGGCTGAGTTCTTGGCCCAGTATGGGATCGTGCTGGTGCTGCTGGTGCTGGCGGCCAGCATGACGGTTCTGTCGCCCATCATTCGGGATGGTCAGCAGTTGTTTCTGACCCCGCGCAACCTGATCCAGGTGGCGCTCCAGGCTGCGATCAATGCCATCATCGCCGTTGGGATGACCTACGTCATCACCAGCGGCGGGATCGATCTGTCGGTCGGTTCGATTGTCGCGCTGTGCGGCGTCCTCTCGGCCATGGTCATGCGGGATGTCAACAGCGTCAGCATCTTCGGGCTGACCCTCAGCCTGGATGGGCCAGTGGCAATCGTCCTGGGGTTCTTGGTGGCCGTGCTGGTCGGGACGTTATGCGGCTTATTCAACGGCCTGCTCATCACCCGGCTCAGCCTGTCGCCGTTCATCGCCACGCTGGGGACGATGGGCATCTTCCGGGGCATCGCCCTGGTCATCAGCGAAGGCCGTTCGATCTACGGCTTCGACCAGGAATTCAAGAATCTCTTCGCCGGCCGCATTCCCATCAGCGAGAATGTCGAACTGCCGATAGCCGTCATCGTCGCCGTGCTGATCGCTGTTATCTTCTGGTTCTTCCTGACCCAGACCCGTCTCGGCAAATACACGATTGCCATCGGCGGCAGCGAAGAAACGGCCCGGGTGGCTGGCATTGCCGTGGACCGTTACAAGGTTGGTTTGTACGTCCTGTGCGGTTTCCTGACGGGTATTGCCGGGGTGCTGCTGCTGGCGCGGCTCAATTCCGGCGATCCCACCTTCGGCGGCCTCTTCGAGCTGAACGCCATCGCTGCCGTGGTCATGGGCGGGACGCGGCTGTCCGGCGGCCAGGGGTCGATCAGCGGGACGATTGTTGGCGCGCTGGTCATCAGCCTGGTGCAGAACGCCATGAACATCTTCAACGTGCCGAGCTACTGGCAGCAGGTCGTCATCGGCGCGGTGATCGTCTTCGCCGTTGTGCTGGATCAGTACCGCAAACGGGCCAGCCGCTATTAAACGGGGTGTTCCACGGGCTTCGTGCCCGACAGCGACACATTTAGCGAACAGTTATTAGCAAGAACAGGAGGAAAGAATGAAGATCAAACGCTTGTTGTTGTTGGTCTGTGTCATGCTGATGCTCGGTTCGCTGAGCATGGTCAGCATGGTCGCCGCGCAGGATACCATCAAGATCGGCGCGCTAATCAAGAACCTGGATAACGAATTCTTCCTCACCATGCAGAAGGGCTATGAGTTCGCTGCCGCCCGCTACGGCGTCGAAATCGTTGTCGGCAGCACGCCCAACGAGAACTCGGAAGCCGAACAGCTGGCCATCCTGGAAGGCTGGCTGAATGAAGGCGGCTTCGATGGGTTCATTGTGACGCCCTTCCGCGCCACCAGCCTGAACAGCGGCCTCCAGCAGGCGACCGCCGCCGGCATCCCGATCATCAACATCGATGAGCTGATCCCCAGCGACGCCCAGGAAGGCATCGATCTGGCTGCCCAGATCGCCTCCAACAACGTTCGCGCTGGCGAGGCGGCGGCAGCCTGGGTCGCTGCCAACGTGGAAGCGGGCGCGGAAGTCGCCGTCATCGAAGGCGCGCCGGGAACCAGCAGCAGCATCGACCGCGTGAGCGGTTTCACCGATAACATCACTGCTGCCGGTTACACCGTGGTCGCCAGCCAGACGGCGAACTGGGATCGCGCCGAAGCCTTCAACGTTGCCAGCAACATCCTTCAGGGCAATCCCAACGTCAAGGCCATCTTCGCCGCCAACGACGGCATGGGCCTGGGGGCGGTCGAAGCCGTCGAAGCGGCGGGTCTCTCCGGGCAGGTGGTCGTCCTGAGCGTGGACGCCATCCCGGAGGCGGTTGAGGCGGTCAAGGCTGGTCGTCTGGCCGGCACCGTCGCGCAGTATCCGGATGAGATGGCCGTGCTGGCTGTCGAGGCCATGCGGAAGGTCATCGCTGGCCGTCCGGTCGCGCCGTTCATCGAGTCGCCCGTCGTCCTCATCACGGCTGAAAATGCCGCGACCGCTGGCAGCCGTCTGCCCGCAGACCCGGCCATGCCCAGCCTGAAGATCGGCGCGCTGACCAAGAACCTGGACAATGAGTTCTTCCTGACCATGATCTCTGGCTATGAACGCGCCGCTGCTGACATGGGTCTGAATATCGTCATCGGCAGCACGCCCAACGAGAACTCGGAAGCCGAACAGCTGGCCATCCTGGAAGGCTGGCTGAATGAAGGCGGCTTCGATGGGTTCATTGTGACGCCCTTCCGCGCCACCAGCCTGAACAGCGGCCTCCAGCAGGCGACCGCCGCCGGCATCCCGATCATCAACATCGATGAGCTGATCCCCAGCGACGCCCAGGAAGGCATCGATCTGGCTGCCCAGATCGCCTCCAACAACGTTCGCGCTGGCGAGGCGGCGGCAGCCTGGGTCGCTGCCAACGTGGAAGCGGGCGCGGAAGTCGCCGTCATCGAAGGCGCGCCGGGAACCAGCAGCAGCATCGACCGCGTGAGCGGTTTCACCGATAACATCACTGCTGCCGGTTACACCGTGGTCGCCAGCCAGACGGCGAACTGGGATCGCGCCGAAGCCTTCAACGTTGCCAGCAACATCCTTCAGGGCAATCCCAACGTCAAGGCCATCTTCGCCGCCAACGACGGCATGGGCCTGGGGGCGGTCGAAGCCGTCGAAGCGGCGGGTCTCTCCGGGCAGGTGGTCGTCCTGAGCGTGGACGCCATCCCGGAGGCGGTTGAGGCGGTCAAGGCTGGTCGTCTGGCCGGCACCGTCGCGCAGTATCCGGATGAAATGGCCTACCTGGCAATCGAAGCCCTCGTCAAGGTGATCGAAGGCCGCCCGGTCGCGCCGTTCATCGAATCCCCGGTTGTCCTTATCACCCAGGACAACGCTGGCTAAGCGCCATCGTTCACGCGCAGGGGGCGCCGCGGCGCGTCCCCTGTCTGCAAGCCTATCGTCACGCGCATCGATGAAGGAAACCCTATGCCTAAACTGGGCTGTCACGCATTTGTCTGGGTGGGTGAATGGAACACTGAAACAGGGAACTACGCCATCGAACAGGTTGGGCGGGTCGGCTTTGAGTACATCGAGATGCCGCTGCTCAACCCGGCCACCTTCGACGCAGCCAGCCACCGCGCCGCGCTGCAAAAGGCCGGCATCAAAGGAACCTGCTCGCTGGCCTTGCCCAAAGACGTGCACCTGCCGTTTTATCCTGAAGCCGCCCGGAAGTTCCTGTACGCGGCGCTGGCGCGGGTCGAAGAAGTCGGCAGCCAGTACCTCGGCGGCTGCATCGCCTACCACCTCGGCACGCTGACGGGCAAGCCGCCCACCGCCGAGGAACGCGCCATCGTCATCGAAGTCCTCAAGGACATCGCCGCTGAAGCCAAACGGCGCGGCATCACTATCCTGCTGGAACCCTGCAACCGCTATGAGACTTACCTCTACAACACGCTGGCCGATGCCCGCGAGACCATCCTGGCCGTGGGCGCGGATAACTTCAAGCTTCACGCGGACACGTATCACATGAACATTGAGGAAGAAGGTTTCTACAAACCCATCATCGCTGCCGCCGACGTGCTGCACTACGTCCACATGAGCGAGAGCCATCGCGGCCTGGTCGGCAGCGGGACCGTCAACTGGGATGAGGTCTGGCGCGGCCTGGCCGAGATCAGGTTCGACGGCTTCCTGGTGCTGGAGTCGTTCGCGGCGGTCAACCCAGATTTGCAAGCTGCGACCTGCCTGTGGCGTCCACCCAACCAGCCCTCGGAAGTCCTGGGGCGCGGCGGGTTGGAATTCCTTCAGAACGGGTCCCGCGCCGCGGGCCTGCCGTAGAGCGAGGGACTGCCAATCTCTCCGCGGCCTGGTATCAGCTCCCTCTCTCTGCGAAGCGGCGAGAGGGGGCTGGGGATGAGGATCAGTTACCGGCCAGCCGCCGCAGCTCGACCACTATCATCTGGGCGGCGCGTCCGCGGTGGCTGATCTGGTTCTTGACCGCTTCCGGCAGTTGGCTGAAGGACTCGGTATACCCATCCGGGATGAACAGCGGGTCGTAGCCGAAGCCGCTCTCCCCGCGCGCCTCTTCCAGCGCGATCCGCCCTGGGCAAATTCCGCGCACTGTAATCACTTCGCCCATCTGTGGTCGGCACAGCGCGATCACGCATTCGAACCGGGCCGCGCGCGCGCCATCGCCCGCGCCGACCTCGGCCAGCGCGGCCAGCAGTTTACCCCGCCGCTCGGCCATCGTCAGGCCAGGGCCGCCGTAGCGCGCCGGATAAATACCCGGCGCGCCGCCCAACGCCTCGACGAACAGGCCGGTATCGTCGGCCAGCGTCACCAGCCCGCTCGCCTCGGCATAGACCCGCGCCTTATGGGTGGCGTTGGCTTCCAGGGTGGTCGCGTCTTCGGGCACATCCATGCCGTCCAATCCGACATCGCGCAGGCTCAGGAGCCGCGCATCCAATCCGGCCAGCAGCGCCTCGAACTCACCCAGTTTGCCGGGATTGCTCGTTCCAATCAGAATATCCATCATCTGCTTCGCTTCCTTCCTGACCCACTCACCCTTCCACGATACCCGCCCAGCGCCCACAAGTCCATTCCTGACTCTCGGTGTCCTCTGTGCCGCTGGGGTGGTATCTGTATTCTTGCTTGCGCCGTTTGCTATAATGGGCGCACTAATCAACCTGCTGAGCGCGTGAGTGAGCGCCAATGAGTAGTGAACTATCCCAAAAACCTCGCTGCGAATACACCCGTCTGGAAAACGGCGTCCACCAGTTCATTTTCTACGAGTCGTCCAAACAGGCCATCGATGATTTCTTCCGTGACCTGGAACACATCCTGGTCAGCACGCCGCATACCGAGACGGCCCGCTACCTGATCGACATCACCCAGGGCAGCCGCGAGATTTCCCTGGTGGCGCTGGTGCAGCGTTTCCGCCGCCTGGAAACCCATTTTCCCCACCGTGCCCGTGGACGCTCGGCCATCCTGCACAAACCCGGCTTAATGCTCTCGGCCATCGACAGCTTCATCCGCACGCTGGCCCCCAGCCGGGATATGACCCGCTTTTTCCCGGTCGAGCGCCGCGACGATGCCCTGGCCTGGCTGCTGTCCGAATAAGAACATTATGCCCGCCGTTCATGTCGCCAGCTTCCGCGTCCGCCATTACGAGTGCGACGCTTATGGACACCTGAACAACGCCAACTACATTCGCTACATGCAGGAGGCGGCGTTCGATGCGTCGGCGTCAGTGGGCTATTCCAAAGAACGCTACGAGGAGATGGGCTTCCTCTGGCTGGCGCATGAGACCCGCATCGAGTATCTGCAACCGGCGGCCTATGGCGAAACGCTGCACGTCAAAACCTGGGTCGGCGATTTCCGCCGCGTGCGTTCGCGCCGCTTCTATGAATTCCACCGCGCCAGCGATGATGCGCTGATCGCCCGCGCCAGCACCGACTGGGTGTACCTGGAAGCCGCCAGTGAGCGTCCGGCTGTCGTCCCCCCGGAGATGATCGCCGCCTTCGTCCCCGAAGGGCTGACCGATCCGCCGGGGCCGCGCCCGCGTTTCCCCGAACCCCCGCCGCGGCCAGAAGGCACGTTCCGCCATCATCGGCGCGTCGAGTGGCGCGATATTGATACCGCCCACCATGTCAACAACGCCGTCTACTTCAACTACATCGAAGACGCGGCGATCCAGGTCGCCAACCATTTCGGCTGGCCGCTGGCGCGCTCCGAGGCCGCCGGTTTCGCCGCCATCGCCCGCGAGCATCACATCGAGTACCGCCAGCCGGCCGTGCTCGACGACGACCTGGAGATTGCTACCTGGGCCGCGCCGGATGGCCGCGCTACGGCCTACCGCTACACGGCCATCGAGCGAGCGCGGGATGGCGAACTGCTTGCCCAGGCGCGGACGCGCTGGGTCTGGGTCGATCTGCAGACGCGCCGCCCGATCCGCATCCCGGAGGAGTTCATCGCTGACTTCCGCGCTAACCTTTCCAGCGGGAGCGCCCCATGAACGAACCCACCCCTATCCACACGCTGGACAGCCAGCGCGTCTGGGAATGCCGCTGGTACGGCGTTCGGAAAGACCGCATCCTGCTGCCGGATGGCAGCGAGGGGGAATACAACGTCGTTGAAACCCCGAATGCCGTCTGGATCGTGCCCGTCACTGCGACCGGGGAAGTCGTCCTGCTGCGCCACTACCGCTATCCCTTGCAGCGGTGGATCTGGGAACTGCCTGCCGGCAGCCTCACGCCCGGCGACAGCCCGCTGGACGCCGCCCAGCGCGAACTGCTGGAAGAAACCGGCGGCCAGTCGCAGGATTGGCAGCCGCTCATGACCGTCTGCACCATGAAAGGCATCGGCACGGAGTACGCCCATCTGTTCCTGGCCCGTGGGGTCACCTTCACTCAGGCGCATCCCGAACCGGCCGAGGTCATGACCGTCCACCGCGTCCCGGCTGCTGAGGCCGTGCGGATGGCCCAATCCGGCGACATCCTCGACGGCATCAGCCTGCTGGCGCTGCTCCTGGCGCAACCACGCTGGTAATCAGCGCTCCGGCAGGCGGATGTCCAGCACCAGCGGGGTGCTGGCGAAGACGGCATCGGCGCTGTGCGGCTTTTGCTCGGCTGCGGCGGCTTGGTGCGAAGGCTTCATGTCAGGCGGTTCCTATCCGGGTTCCGGTTTCATCTCTGCGATGATAACGCCGACTCTGGGCCGTCTCCCACTGGTTCGCCCGCAACCGCGGCCCCCAATCCCACGTAGAAGGATAACGGGGTATACTTAGCGGGCATAACCTTCAAGCAGGAGAGTTGCCTCGTGCGGTTGTGGACACTGCTTTTCATTGGACTGCTGCTCCTCGGCGGCTGCAACGGCGCAGCCACACCCGAACCGCCTCCCGATCCTAACCAACTGCTCAGCCGGGCCACCACCAACATCCTGGGGTCGGAAACGCTCCAGATTTTGCTCGCCCGCAGCGGCGCTGAGTACGCCATTCAGACCGAACTCGGCTCGGCGGTCATCAACCGCCTGGAAGCCCAGTATCTCGCCCCGGAGACCATCCGCGCCCTGGCGCGGGTGATGCTTGGCCGACTGACGACTGATATTGAAGTTTTCGCCCGCGCCGACGACCAGTGGTGGCGCGTCGCCGGAACCCCCTGGCAGAACATCCCCTTCCTGCCTGGATTCAACCCGCGCGCCCTGCTTCAGGAAGAGGATCGCGGCTTGCAGGCCGCCCTCCGCGCCCTCAAGAATGTTCAGTATGCCGGTGAATCCACCCTCGAAGATGGCTCGACCGCCTATCACCTCACCTCCGAGGCGGACGGCGCTGAAGTCTCCTGGATGCTGCTGTACATCATCCAGATCACTGGGCGCGTCACCGTCGATGTCTTCATCGATAAGGCGCTGACGCTGCCCGTCAAGTTCATTATCATCCAGCCGGAAACGGCCACCGATCAGGTCGGCCCGACCACCTGGAACATCGAGTTGTTCGATTTCAACGAGCCGCTCGAACTCAACGCGCCCGTGCCGACGCCGATACCCGGCTGAGCGCACGCCAACGGACACCTACTACCCGCCATGACGCCATCATCAACCCGCTCCACGTCCACAGCCGCGCCCAACCCCTGGTGGGTGCTGGCCTTGATCTGCCTGCCGGTCTTCATCGGTTCGCTCGACCTGACCATCGTCTCGGCTTTCCTGCCGGAGATCGTCATTAACCTGGGGCTGCCCCTTCAGACCGCCCTGGATGAAGCCGCCTGGGTCGTCAGCGGCTATCTGCTGGCCTATGCCATCAGCATGACGTTCATGGGGCGCATCAGCGATCTGGTCGGGCGGCGCTGGGTCTATGTCGCCTGCCTGCTGATCTTCATCGCTGGCTCGGTGCTGGTCGCCACCGCCCACCAGTGGCCGAGCGACATGCTCAACCTGCTGCTGCGCCGGATAGACATCCGCCTCCCGCGTGAAGAAATCACCCTGATCGCCATCATCATCGGCCGCGTCATCCAGGCGCTCGGAGCCGGGGCGCTCGTCCCCGTCAGCCTTGCCCTGGTCAGCGATCTCTTCCCGCCGCTGCGCCGCGCCCAGCCGCTCGGCGTCGTCGGCGCGGTCGATACCCTCGGTTGGGTGCTGGGGCATTTGTATGGCGGCGTGCTGGTCAACTGGTTCGCCACCCAGCGTGAAGGCTTCGCTGCCTTCCTGGCCAGCCTCGGACTCAACTGGCCGCCCCCGGATTGGCGCACCCTCTTCTGGATCAACGTCCCGCTGACCATCATCGCCCTGGTGCTGACCGTCATCGCCCTGCGCCGCCTGCCGGATCAGCGCTCGCCCGGCCGCTTCGACTGGCTCGGCACTGCGCTCATCACCGCCGCCCTGATCCTGCTGGTGGCTGGGTTGGGCGGGAACGTCGATGCCTCGCTCGCGCCCACCAACCTCAGCGACATCAGCCAGCTGCCCGCGTTTAACGGTGGGGCGCTGCTGCTGGCGCTCTTCGCGCTGCTTGCCTTCGTGCTGGTCGAATCCCGCCTGAAAGACCCGCTCATCGATCTGCGCTTCTTTCGCCGCCGCCGCTTCGCCGCCGGCGCACTCATCAACCTGCTGATCGGCTTCTGCCTGATGATCGGTCTGGTGATCGTGCCTATCCTGGTCAACGTCCGCACCCAGGATGTCAGCCGCCTCAGCGAAGCCGCGTTCCAGGCGGGAGTCCTGCTCTCCGCCCTGACCGTCCCGATGGCGCTGGCAGCTGTCCCCGGCGGTTGGCTCAGCGACCGCATCGGCATCCAGCGCACCACCCTGTTGGGGTTGGCGCTGGCCATGACCGGCTTCCTGCTGGTCTGGCAGACCTGGCGTCTGGACCTGGCCGACCTCATCATGGCCGCGGAGATGGCCCTGGTCGGCACGGGCATCGGCCTGACCTTTTCGCCCATCAGCGCCGCCGTCATCAATGCCGCCGACACCGATAAGCGCGGCGTCGCTTCCGCCCTGGTCATCATCCTCCGCCTGGTCGGCATGACTGTGGCGGTCGCCTCGCTGACCACCATCGCCCTCTACCGAGTCAACAGCCTCGGCGCGGTCGAAGTGGGCATCAGCGCCGCCGATGACCCCAACGCCTTCCTTCAGGCTTACGCCGAGATCACCGTCCGCGTCCTGGCTGAACTTGGCCTGGTCGGAGCCTTCCTCAGCGCCCTGGCCCTCATCCCGGCTGCCCTCGGCTTTCGCCAGGCATCGGATGAGCGTTCGGGCACTTGAGGGCCGCCATCAGCTCGTATCTATCCGCTTTTCATCTCAACCAATACCGACAAGGAGCCTCTACCATGACCCAGATTGGCTTGATGATCGAAGGACAGTGGGGCCTCACCTGGGAACGTTGGGATCGGCTCCTCCAGGCCGCCGAGTCCCTCGGCTATCAGTGCCTCTTCCGCTCGGACCATTACACCATCGGCCCGCCCGACGAAGACTCGCTGGAGACCTGGGTCTCGCTCACTTACGCTGCCAGCCACACCCGGCGCATCGAGTTCGGCCCCCTGGTCGCTCCCACCACCTTCCGCCATCCTGCCCTGACCGTCCGCATGGCCGCCGCCGTTGATGACCTCAGCGGCGGGCGGCTCGTCCTCGGCCTGGGCACAGGCTGGCACGAGCGCGAACACAAGCAGTTCGGCATCCCCTTCTACGACTTCCCCACCCGCTACGCCATGCTGGAAGAAGCCCTGGAGATCACCACCCGCCTGCTGCGGAGCGAGTCCCCCGTCAGCACCTCCGGCAAACACTTCCCGCTGGATCAGGCCATCCTGCTGCCGCGCCCCAAACGTCCCGGCGGCCCGCCCATCCTCATCGGCGGCAACGGCCTCAAGAAGACGCTGCCCCTGGTCGCCCGCTTCGCCGATGAATGGAACGCCGTCTACCTCACCCCCCAAGGCGTCCGCGAACGCAACACCCTCCTGGATGACCTGCTCGCGAAGGCTGGCCGCCAGCCCTCCGCCGTCAAACGCTCGCTCATGACCCAGATGATCTTCGGCACAACCGACGCCGAAGTCCGCGCCAAGCTCGCCCAGTCCCCCGAACCGAGCGACAAACTCCTCGACTGGAACCGCGTCGTCGGCACGCCCCAGCAGGTCGTCGATCAGATCGGCGCTTATATCGAAGCGGGCGTGCAGCGCTTCATGTTCATGTGGCGCGACCCGACCGATCTCGACGGCATCGAGAAGCTCGCCCAGACCGTCCTGCCGCAGTTCCACAAGGCCTGACGTGAACCCGCGCCGCGCTTTCACCCGACTGGGGCGAGGACTGCTCGCTGGGGCCTTGCTCATGCTGGCTTTCCCGGTCGTCGCCCAGTCCGTCCCCACCCTGGCCGATTTCTGGGATGGTCGGGCCGAGTGGGTTCTGGAAACCGCTGATGTCGGCCTGCCCATTGGCGAGAGCGATACCCTCCTCCGCCCTGACGGGACGTACTGGTCGTACCTGCACGCCAGCGACCAATCAGCGGGCATTGTCGATCAGTGCGGCGAACCGGCTGCCTTTCCTGGCTGCCTGACGCTCTGGCGCAGCGCGGATGGCGCTCAGTCCTTCACGCTGGCCGAACCGGTCTGCCTGATGGCCTGCCAGTCCTGCCCCTGCGATGATGCCCGCGATCACATCACTGCCCAGCAGTACCCGCGCGTGGCCGTCGCCCAAGACGGCCAGCATTACCTCGCCTATGAATGGCACGCCCAGGTGATGCTGCGCCGTTCCCCCGACGGGATCAACTGGTCGGACTGGTCGTATCTGCTCACCCCTGGCGGAACCTGGCCGAGTTCCTATGCCCCCTGTACCCCGACCGAGAAGATCGGCCCGCATCCCAACATTCGCGGCGAAGTCCATGACTGTCTCGTCGGCGCTCCGCCCGGCCTCTATATCGACGGCGATACCCTCTATGTCTTCGTGGCCGCTGGTTCGGCGCCCGGTCATATGCGCTGCTACCAGGGCAGCCGCCACGGCGACCTGGGCCGCCTCCAGCGCTGCCAGACCGATCCGCTCTTCGAGGGCGCGCCCGAATACGGCCCAGTGGAGATCACCTCCGGCCCGGAGATCGCCGCCTATTTCGATTTCCGCTACGTTAGTTCTGCCGAGGTCATGAAAGTCGGCGACCGCTACTACATGGCCTACGAGGGCATTCGCGGCCCCGACCGGCTTGAACGCGGCATGGATACCCAGTTCGGGCTGGGCTTCGCCCGTTCGACCACCGAGGCCATCGACGGCCCCTGGGAAAAATTCCCTGGCAATCCGGTGATTCAACCCGTCAGCTTCAATTGGGGCATCGGCCATGCCGACCTGCTGCTCATCGACGGCCAGACCGTGATGATTACGGCCACGTCTCCGAAGACGCGCGGCCGCTATGTGCTGCGCTGGAAGTGAGGACTGCCGAACCGGTCAGGGGAAGCGGGCGGGGGCAGAGTGCCGTCCCGCCCGTATCGAGGGATGCTGCTCAACTCGAATCAGGCGTTCAAGCCGTGCGAACGGCCTCCGCCGCCTGAAACTTCCAGCCGCGCGGGCGGCGGGCCGGCTTACGGCGTTGGCTGTTCAACCGCTGCACCAGTCCCGGATCGATCCGCACCGCCGGGATTTCGGCGGCGATGGGCTGAAGCACGGGCGCGACCTGGAAGGCGACCAGCGCCGGATAGCCATATCCGGGCGCTGCTGAACAGTCGATGGCGAAGCTGTGGTGTCCCCGGCAGTTCGGCTGACCGCAGTGATACAGTGCCATAGTCCCGGTTCCTTTCAACCCTTATTCAAATAAGACGTTAATGATGTAAGTGCGTTGATACTCACAGCATAAAGGGATTCGCCGCGCTGTGAACCCCATATTTCGAGGGGGAGTGGTCCAAAGAGAGAGTCGTACCCTTGACAGCCGCCCGGTTTGCTCGACGTTGAATCGCGGCAGCGGCCCTGCTGCTTCAACGCTGGGTTTTGACAGGTTCCGCCTTCACAGAGTAGACTTGATGGCGCAACTTGTCATAACAGGACTACAGTCTGGCTGCCCTGTCTGTTCCAAGTTTGCGGGATCGACCTCCGCATCCTCCACTGCGGACACCCCAAGTATCCCGAAGGCGCGGTTCGCATCCCCGGCCATGAAGTCGGCGGCGAAATCACCGACGATCGCAAATCACTGAAAGTCGTTTTGCAGCGCTGAGTGTATCCACAGGAGAATGCTACCATGACCGATGTTCCCTTCACTTTCAAGATGCCCAGCGGCCCTCTGGTCGCATCCGACTGGGACAACCACCTCGTCCGGCGGCTGTCGTCCATGAAAGGCATGTATCTCGATCAGGCCGCGTATCAGGCGATGTTGGCTCAAGACGATGCCATCCACTACGAAGTCTTCGAGATCAAGCGCCCCCACGAAGCTGGCGAGATGCTCCAGGGCGTTTCAGTCATTCATCCCGGCAAGGTTGGCGACGAATACTTCATGACCAAAGGGCACTTCCATGAGGTGCTGGAGACGGGCGAGGTCTACTACTGCCTGCGCGGTCAGGGCATGATGGTCATGGAGACGCCGGAGGGCGACACTTCGGTGCTGGAATTCCGTCCCGGCGATGTCCTCTACGTGCTGCCGCGCTGGGCGCACCGCTCGGTAAACACCAGCCCGACCGAAGACCTGGTATTCTACTTTGTCTATCCGGGCAATGCCGGCCACAACTACGGCACGATTGAGCAGCAGGGCTTCCGCAAACTGGTCGTCGAGCGCGACGGCCGCCCCACGGTCGTCGATAACCCGCGCTGGAAGCAGGGCGGCTAGACCGTGAGGGATGGCAGGGCTGCTGCCAAGTTGTTGAGCGCAGCCCCCCGTCGGCCGTCATTCCCCAGCCCCTTCTCCCAGCGGTACGCCGCGTTCGGGAGAGGGATTTAGGGTGAGGGCAAAACAGGATGCGCTGACTCTGCGACAGCCTGGAGCGGGATGGTTGCGGGATCGCTCAACTCGTGTTATGTTGGACGTGCTGTCAGCCTACGCGCGCCAATGAACCCAACTGATGAAGACCGCGATGATGTGCCTGTGTACCGATTGTCCTAACACCCGCGTGAACGCTGTGCGGCTTGCGGCTGCGTCGCTGTAGACGCATCGGAATATGGATGTTTCAAGCCCTGACACAGCGTGTCGGGGCTTTTTGTTTCGGCGCGATCATGCGCTGCGGTGATGACAGCCGAATCGATTTGACTGCCGCCTCAAGCGGCTAGTGTCCGGTTTGCGGACAAGGAGCAATGAGCGTGAAACGACAAGCACTGCTGGCGATCCTGGGGCTGCTGCTGGCCCTGGTTTTATCCGTTCCCGCGCTGGCCGCCGGGCCGGTCTATAAAGACCTGCCCGATCTGGGAGGGCGCGAAGTGGTTTTCGCCGTCGAGAATCTGTACCCGCCCTTCCAGTTCGAGGATTCGGAGACAGGGCTGGCGATTGGCTACGAATACGACTTCATCGCGGAGTTGGCGGAGCGGCTCAACTTCGTGCCGGTCTACCAGCGGACGAGCTTCGATGTGCTGATCGCAGCGGTCGGGGACAAGCAGTACGACGCCGGCATCACCGGCATCAGCATCCGTGACGAACGTAAGTCGATAGTGGACTTCAGCGATCCCTACATCAACCTGGATCAGTACCTGCTGGTGCGGAAGGACGAAGAGCGTTTCGCCTCCCTGGATGAGTTCGCGGCCAACGCGGAACTGAAGCTGGGGGTTCAGGCAGGGACATCCGGCTTCTTCGTGACGGATGGGGTCGTGGCGGAAGATCGCCGCGTGGTCTTCAACGAGTTCGGGGCGTTGGTGCAGGCGCTCATCGCGGGCGACATCGACGCCATGCCGGCTGATGCGTCCGCGGCTGCGGGCTTCATCAGCACCACTGCTGATGCTGTTAAGCTGGTCGGGGAACCGATCTCGAAGGACGAGTTCGGCATCATCTTCCCGCTGGGCAGCGACCTGGTGGCGCCCTTCAACGCCGCCATTGCCAGCGTCAAGGCCGATGGTTTCCTCGACTATCTCTATCACAAGTGGTTCTTTGACTTCCGGCCGGACACGGGCACGCTCTACGCTGACCTGCCCGATCTGGGGGGGCGCGAAGTGGTTTTCGCCGTCGAGAATCTGTACCCGCCCTTCCAGTTCGAGGATTCGGAGACAGGGCTGGCGATTGGCTACGAATACGACTTCATCGCGGAGTTGGCGGAGCGGCTCAACTTCGTGCCGGTCTACCAGCGGACGAGCTTCGATGTGCTGATCGCAGCGGTCGGGGACAAGCAGTACGACGCCGGCATCACCGGCATCAGCATCCGTGACGAACGTAAGTCGATAGTGGACTTCAGCGATCCCTACATCAACCTGGATCAGTACCTGCTGGTGCGGAAGGACGAAGAGCGTTTCGCCTCCCTGGATGAGTTCGCGGCCAACGCGGAACTGAAGCTGGGGGTTCAGGCAGGGACATCCGGCTTCTTCGTGACGGATGGGGTCGTGGCGGAAGATCGCCGCGTGGTCTTCAACGAGTTCGGGGCGTTGGTGCAGGCGCTCATCGCGGGCGACATCGACGCCATGCCGGCTGATGCGTCCGCGGCTGCGGGCTTCATCAGCACCACTGCTGATGCTGTTAAGCTGGTCGGGGAACCGATCTCGAAGGACGAGTTCGGCATCATCTTCCCGCTGGGCAGCGACCTGGTGGCGCCCTTCAACGCCGCCATTGCCAGCGTCAAGGCCGATGGTTTCCTTGACTATCTCTATCACAAGTGGTTCTTTGACTTCACGCCGGCCTCGTAAAGCCGCGCCGTGAACCGGACAGCCGGGGCAGACCACTTCGCCCCGGCTGTCTTATTGTGGGGTATATTCTGCGCTCAACATCATCCTGTGCCGCATGGATTACCTATGAGCCTGCTCACCCCTGCGCCTGCCCAACCGGATTCGTCAGTTCCGCCGCGCTTCTACAAACGCAACCTGCTGATCCGCCGTCTGTCACGCGCTCCCTGGTGGCTGCTGGCGGCAGCGCTGCTGATCCTGCTGTTCGCCTCGTCGGCCTCGTCGGACGAAACCTACCAGGAAATCTGGGGGCAGGTCAGCCAGGGCATCATCATCACCATCTCTGTCAGCGTGGTGGCCTATGCGCTGGCGCTGCTGCTGGGGTTGGCGGTGGCCTTGCTGCGGCGCTCGAACAACGCCGTGATCTATCAGGCAGCAACCTTTTACGTCGAAGTCATCCGGGGTATTCCGACTCTGGTGCTGGTGTACTACATCGTGCTGGCGCTTGTCCCGGAGATGGTGCGGTTGGGCAATGAACTGGGCGCGTGGATGGCGGCCAACGGCCTGCTGCCCACCGTCGGCAGCGCGCTGGCGGCGCTGCGAACGCGCGATATCGACAACAGCTACCGCGCTATCCTGGGCTTGACGATCTCCTACAGCGCTTTCCTCTCGGAAATCTTCCGCGCCGGCATCGAGAGCATCGGCGAAGGCCAGCGCGAAGCCGGCATGAGCCTGGGAATGTCCCGCTGGCAAATCCTGCGCCATATCATCCTGCCGCAGGCCTTCCGCAATGTGCTGCCGCCGCTGGCGAACGACTTCATCGCCATGCTCAAGGAAAGTTCGTTGGTGTCGATTGTGGGGGTTGAAGACATCACCCGGCAGGGCGCGACCTATGCCTCGGCTAATTTCACGTTCTTCAAGAGCTATAACGTGGTTGCGCTGACCTATCTGGTGCTGACCTTGACGCTGGCGTCGCTGGTCAAGCTGATGGAGGTCTACCTCGACCGAGGCAAAACCCGCTCCAAGTGATCTACCCGGCCTACATATACCCCATGCGCTTCGGCTTGAGATTGCGCGGCGCGTCCTCGACCTGCGCGGCAAGCTGCGCCGCCAGATGCCCCTGCACGGCGATTATCAGCGGCGGCGCGGCCACCCAGCCGATGCAGGGAATGCTCCCGATGATGCCGATCACGAAGTTGGCGACGAAGGCGAACACCATCCAGGTCAGCGTCACGCCCAGTTTCCGGTACAGTGTATTGAACAGGTCGCCGAACTGGAAGAACACGCCGATGTTGCCCTCGTCGGCAAAGCGGGCTGTTCCCAGCGTGAGCATCGGCCAGATGATCAGGTTATAGACCAGCAGCAGTGGGACGAGGCAGCACGAGACCGCCAGACCCATCGTCCCCATGATGAAGCCGCCGTCGCCATTCCCGCCCAGCAGCGATAAGCCGGAGGAGCAGCAGGCCAGCACCAAGACCGGCAGCAGATAGACGAAGTAGGCCGCCATGACACTGCCGCCTTTGCGGATTTTCTCGCCGTAGTTATCCCAGCGCGGCAGGGGCAGCGGTTGGCCGTCGCGCACATTGCGGATCAGTTCGACCTGATAGCCGATCAGCGCTGCCCACCCCACCAGTCCGATCAGCAGCGGCGTAGGGATGATCGACCCAAACCCGATGACGGCGGCGATGAGCAGCTTGGACGTCCACTCTGAATCTTCGAATATGTAACTGAAGGCACGACCGAGTTCCACGCTCTACCCCCTTGTCTCCTTTCGTGATTATGACTGCATACGTGGTTTTCAACAAGCGGGGAATCGCACGCAGGTGCATTTCATTACTTGGGGTAAGTTTTGGATAGCCTGTTGGTCTTTCATGGAATGAAATCGGATTTTGGCATGTCCTTTGTCCCTTCAGTGGACATGGCTTTTCGGCAGCCGGACACTTGAGTGGCGCATCCGCTAAATCGTCGAGAAAAACAGGGGGCTGCGGGGGACGCCCCCGAAAGGTCCTTCCCCCTTCTCCCGACGGGCTGAGGAGAGGACACCTTTTCAAGCGAACCTTGTGTCTGGGATGAAGGTCAATCCCCGACATCGGGTTTGGCGTTGAACGACTTGCACGAAGTAGCGCAAGCCTTCCCGAAAGAGGCTCCACAAGCGACGGAAAGCGCCGTTGGGGCGACGTACCAGCGGTTGAGCGCAGCCGGCTGCAACCGGTTGACTGCCAAGGGCGACGACCCAGGTATAGGCAGTGGCCAAGATCACCAGCCGGTTGGTGAGGTGGTGCGGCGAGCGCAGGCGACTGCCGCCCCAGTGCCAACCGCCACTTTTCAGGTCACGGAAACTCTGTTCCTGCCAATTGCGCCGAGCGTATTCGTGTCCGGTAAGCCGTGCATCGTTGGTCACCAGCGCCCGGGCGTGCGCCGGGATCCGTCCCCGCTGCTGGAAGAGCAATGCCGACTGCCTCCACACCTCGCCCGGTTGCACTTGGCGCGCGATGGGATAGTCGGCCTCCTCGGTCACGACCTTGGTTTGACAGGTCACTCGAAACAGATACCGCCATCCCAACGGTTCGACGATCTGGCACAAAGCGGGCGAACAGCCAATGCCCCGGTCAGCTAAGACGAGCACGGATGGTGGGTCGTCTAGCCCCGCTTTCACCTGCTCGAGTAAAGTACGGATCATCCCCACTTGCCCCTCTACTGGATAGTCCGCCTCGCTGTTGGCCCGGTAGGTGCGCCAGGCTAATGGCAAGCAGCGTCCTTGCCACGCCAATCCTACCATCATCACCCCGATGTGATCGTGGAGCTTGGTTTCATCCACCAGCAGCGTGATCTGTTCTCCGCCGACACGGCTGAACACCCAACGACTCCATGCTTCGAAAAATGCTCCTGGGTCCACCTTTTTGTTATCCAACCGGGGGCGTCCCCCGCAGACTCGTGTTGTTCTCGACGATTTACCGGATGCACCTGCTCTGCTGCAGAGATACAGCCCTCACCCCCGCCCCCTCTCCCGAACGCGGAGTACCGCTGGGAGAAGGGGAAAACTCCTGTAGGGAAGCATTCCCATGCGACTGATTCTTGGAGGGGCGACCCGGCGAGTCGCCCCTCCAGCACCTGCTGCAGCTGCAATTCGGTGATTTCTGCGCCATTTCCCCTCGAACGTGACCCCGGATGCCAAACGATAAGAATGATAAGAATGAGAATCGCCCGATTTTCTCACATTTCTCATCGGGGAGGGCGGCCCTCTCCCGAACGCGCGCAGACGCTGGCTGGGAGAGGGAGTCTCCTACCCGTAATCATAGGGTAGCACAAAATGAGGCGGTTAGGGTGACATTTTGTCTACTGTTGCGCCATAAAATCGGAGGGGATAAGAATTCCACCACAGTCCCTAAAGGGAAGCTTCGCACAGACACAGAGGACACCGAGATCATACGGAGAGCGTGGGGGATATACAGAGGAGATGTGGACGGGAGGATTAGCGCGAAGCGCGTCTATCCTCCCCTACGAGCATCAGGCGTTTTTGCATTGATTTGGCTGTGAGGCGGCTTGAGTCGAGGCGCAAGGCGTCACGACAGGCCAAGGCTGCGGGCTGCCTCCCGATAGATGTCGATGATCTGATTCGCGCCGGCTTCCGTCAGGGCTGGGGGGACGGTGATGAGAATGCTGCGATCAATCAGATCATCCATCTGCGGCAGCAGCCCCTTGTGATAGTCAATCTCGGTGTGGAAGGCGTTCAGGGGATCGCTCCAGGGGCGGCCGGCGCTGTTGACTCCGCGCTTTTCGATGAGGCTGACATTGTTGTAGTAGATGTGCAGTCCCCAATCGACCATATGAATGTTGCCGACGCCCCACGGCCCCGGTTTGACGCCGTTGGCCCGGGTGTGTTCGACGAGCGCTCTGGCGATCTCGAAGCTGGGCCAACTGATGAGGACAAACGGCCCGCTGTCCCCATCGGGGTCAAGGACGCGGCGCGGCGTCGCACCCGGTATCGATCCAATCCCGCGATACAACTGATGATTACGCGCGCGCATGGCTGCGGTGATCTGGTCGAGCTTCTGAGTCTGGGCGTAGAGCAGCGCCGCAGAGACCTCGCTCATATGCACGCACTGCCCCCAGGTCTGGATCGGGCCGGCCATATCGACCCGTCCGGCGGCATTCCGGGAATAGCCTACATCGTGATACGCCCAGGCCTTTGCGCCGAGCCGATCATCATCGCTGACGACCAGACCACCCTCGCCGGCGGTGATGTTCTTGTTGTACTGAAAACTGTAGATGGCCATATCGCCAAAGCTGCCGAGGGGCCTGCCCCGAAAACTGGCGCCGTTGGCCTGGGCGACATCTTCGATCAGCAGGACGCCATGCCGACGGCAAATCTCGACGATGCGGTCGACGCTGCCACAAGCTCCGCTCATGTGGACGAGCAGCACCGCTTTGGTGCGGCCATTGATCTTGCTCTCCAGATCATCGGGATCCATCGTGTAGGTGTCATCGATGTCCACGAGGCGCGGGATCGCGCCGCAGCGCACCACCGCCGAAATACAGGCGACCCACATATACCCCGGCAGCAGCACTTCGTCGCCGGGGCCAACATCCGCCGCCAGCATCGCGGTCGAAAGCGCCGTCGTCCCACTGGTGACCAGGACAGCATGTTTGCGGCCGAGACGCTGGCGAAAGTAGTCCTCAACGCGGTCGGCATAGTGCTGAACATCATGGCCGTAAAACCGGTAAGGGCTGCGCGCCAGCAGCACCTTCGAAACCGCGTCGATCTCCTCCTCACCGATGAAATAGCTGCCCGGCCATTCGTAAGGGAGCAGGCAGGCGTCTAAACCCTGATCGGTCGTCATCATTTTGCTCCTGAAAAACCCCATGATCAATCAATTGATAGGACAGATTTCCAAGCGGCATCATCCCGGCAGCACGCGGGATCAGCGGCGAGAGTAGCATGACTTGGGCATTGGGGCGAATCCGGGGCCTTGGTGGGGGCGCGGTATCGTTAAAAGCTGACACCGGGCAAAAAACCTCTTTTTGAGAACATCCCCTTCTGCCGGCAGGAGAAGGGGAAAAACCTTCCGGGGACGTGGCCCGCAGCGGGCTGAAACTGACCGCTTGACAAAATTCGATAAACATCGTAAAGTGATTATAGTTTTACACTGTTAACCGATTTGAGGTTGTGATGGCACGGAAACGCAACGAGGCGCTCAACGAAGCCACCGTGCTGGCGATCAAGCAGCACGCTCGCCAGTTGATGGCCGAGGAAGGCACGGCTGGGATTTCGATCCGGGGCATCGCCAAAGCGATGGACGTGACCCCGCCAGCCATCTACCACTACTTCGCCAGCCTGGACGACCTGATCACGACGTTGATCGCCGAGGATTTCAATGGGCTGGCCGACGCGCTGGAAGCCGCGCGGGATGCCTCCAGCGCCACGACCGCGGGCGGCAGGCTGCTCGATGTGGTGATCGCCTACCGGCAGTGGGCGCTGGATCACCCGATCGATTTCCAGTTGATCTATGGCAACCCGATCCCCGGCTACGTCGCACCGCGCGACATCACGGTCCCGGCGGTGGTGCGGACGTTCGTGACGCCGGTCGCGCTGATCGAAACCGCGCTGCAAAATGGCGAACTGATCCCGCAGCCGCCGTATGATGCCATCCCGCCGGAGGTTGAGGTGCACCTAAAGCACCTCATCGCCGACGGCGGCTACCCGATCCAGACGCTCTCGATGCATCTGGCGATGGTGATCTGGTCGCAGCTTCACGGCATCATCATGCTGGAACTGTATCAGCACCTGGAGCCGAACGTGGGCAGCGTGGACCGCTTCTACGCTCATGTCATGACCGGGCTGCTGCGGAGTATGGGGCTGCGCTCGATCTAACCTGACAATCCCGACCGTTTTATCGTGAAAGGATGCTTCCGATGGCTCAGCGCCGATCCGGTTTCTTCGACACATCCTGATGCCGAAATGCGAATTGAACCACAGAGCCGCTATGAAATGACATCACACCCGAAGATGAAAATCCCAATGCAATACCACCACAGAGACACAAAGGACACAGAGATCATACGGAGGGTGTGAGGATTTTCAGAGGAACCACAGAGGACACAGAGATCATAGGGAGAAGTAGGGTTCAAGTCCCCGAACCATCATTTATCTGACACGAAAGGAATCTGATCATGAATACCACCACGACCCGCGAACTGCACGTCATCTTCGGAACCGGCCCGGTCGGGAAAGCGACCGCCCGCGCCCTCATCGAACTCGGCCAGCGCGTCCGCATGGTCAACCGCAGCGGCCATGCCGCTGATCTGCCTGCCGAAGTCGAAGTGGTCAAGGGCGATGCCTACGACCCGGCCTTCACCACCGAGGTGACGCGCGGCGCGGCGGCCGTTTATCAGTGCGCCCAACCGGAGTATCACGAGTGGGTGACGAAGTTTCTGCCGCTCCAGGCTGCCATCCTGGAAGGCGCGGCCGCCAACGGCGCGAAGCTGGTCGTCATGGAGAATCTCTACATGTACGGCGACACCGACGGCCAGCCGATCTGCGAATCGCTGCCGTACCGCGCCCACACCCGCAAGGGCAAAGTCCGCGCTCAGATGGCCGAGGCGCTGCTGGCCGCTCACCGCGCCGGGACAGTCCGCATCGCTATCGGGCGCGCCTCGGATTTCATCGGCCCGGAATACGATGTCATGGGTGAGCAGGTCTTCTATCCCGCCCTGGCAGGGAAAGCCGCCAACGCGCTTGGTGATATGGATCAGCCCCACAGCTTCACCTATATCCCCGATGTGGGGCGGGCGCTGGCGATCCTGGGCACGCGCGATGAGGCGCTGGGGCGCGCCTGGCATATCCCCAGCCCGGAGGCGCTGACCCAGCGCGACCTGCTCCAGCGCATCTACGCCGCTGCCGGGCAGCCCTTCAAAGCGCGGGCCGCCAGCCGCTGGATGGTGTGGCTGCTGGGGCGGTTCATCCCGCCCGTGCGCGAAACCTATGAGATGATGTACGAGTGGGAGAAGCCGTTCATCGTGGACAGCAGCGACTTCGAGCGGACCTTTGGCATGAAGGCCACGCCCTGGGAGACGATCATCCGAGAAAGCGTAGATTGGTTCCGCGCCCATCCGCGCAGCGCTGCCGAATCTCCGGCAGCGGCTCCTGCCTCGGCGCAGTCGTGAGCGCTACGACAGCAGACGCTTCACCGGGAGCATGAATCCCGGCAGCACCGTGCCGCCCTCCAGCACATCCTCCCCGGTGAGGACCTGTACCGCCTGATCCGGGCGGAACACCTCGACCGCCTCGCCGGGCAGGATCAGCACCGCCATTGCTGCCCCGTGCCGCAGATAGGCGTCCATCGTGCGGCGCTGGGCGGCGCGGCTTTGCGTATCTGAGCGAATCTTGGCCACCCACAGCGGCGGCGTGGGTGACACTTCCACCATTTCCCCATCAATGAAGTCGAAACGCTTGTCGGGATGCTGCGCCTCGAATGCCAGGAATTCCTCGGCGGTCATTTCCCTGTGGATGAACATCGTCCGTCCCTCCGCTTTTAATCCATTATAGCAGCGGAAACTGCGAGAACTGCCAAACAAAAAGAGGCAGGGGGTCTCCCTGCCTCTTCACGAATTCAGCCGTCGGGCTTATTCAGCGGCGGCTTCGCTGCCGCCGATGGCGACGCGCACGCCCGGCCCCATGGTCGAGGTGACGACCAGACGGCGGATGTAAGTCCCCTTGACGGTGGAGGGGCGCTGCCGCTGGACGGCATCCAGCACCGCCTGGGTGTTTTCGATCAGCTTGTTCACGTCGAAGCTGGCCTTGCCCGCCGGGACGTGCAGGTTGCCGGTCTTGTCGTTACGGAATTCGACGCGGCCGGCCTTCAGTTCATTGATGGCCCGTTCGAGATCGTCCGACTGCACGACCGTGCCCGCCTTGGGATTGGGCATCAGACCGCGCGGGCCGAGGATACGCGCTACGCGCCCGACCTTACCCATCATCGACGGGACGGCCAGCGCCGCGTCGAATTCCATCCAGTTCTCGTTCTGGATGCGGGCGATGGTCGATTCGTCGCCGATGACATCCGCGCCGGCGGCCTGCGCCTTGCGGGCATCGTCGCCATCGGCGAAGACGATCACGCGCACAGTCTTACCGAGACCGTGGGGGAGCAGGACGGTGCTGCGAACCTGCTGGTCGCTGTGGCGGGGATCGATGCCCAAGCGGAAGTGCATCTCGATGGTTTCATCGAACTTGGCGGTAGCCAACTGCTTGACCAGCGTCACCGCCTCCGCCAGGGGGTAATCGCGGTCGCGGTTTACCTTGTCAAGCGCGTTCAGAAAACGTTTTCCGTGAGCCATGTGAGTTTTCTCCTGTGTGGTCCAAGTGGGCGCGGTCTGCGCCCTCCCACGTTAACGAACACAATTCAGACTGCGAAAAAGGTCATTCAAAGGGGTGCCTGATGGGACATCCCGACGAACCTTAATCGACGACCTCGACGCCCATGTTCCGGGCTGTGCCTTCGATCTGGCGCATCACCGCGTCCATGTTGCGGGTATTCATGTCGTTGAGCTTGACTTCAGCGATTTCGCGCACCTGCTTGCGGGTGATGGTGCCAACTTTGGCGCTGTTGGGCGTGCTGGAACCCTTCTCGATGCCGGCCGCTCTCTTGATGAGGAAGGCGGTCGGAGGGCTTTTCAGGATGAACTTAAAGGAACCGTCGCTGAAAATGGTGATTTCAGCCGGGACGATCTCACCGATGCGGGCGCTGGTTCGGGCATTATACTCTTTGCAGAAGCCCATCAGGTTGATGCCGTGCTGCGCCAGCGCCGGGCCGACGGGCGGCGCGGGGTTGGCCTTGCCAGCCTGGAGGGCCAGCGTGACGATTGCTTTGACTTTCTTTGCCATGGGGGTGTGTTCCTCGCTTCACGATATGGCGTGCCGGATGGCATCCACACGTCGCATTAAACATGAACTGCGATTATAGAGAAGCAGCGCCCAAGAATAAAGGGGCATGTTCATTCGGGCGCGCGCGATCTGCTGCGGAGGATGGCTGATTGTGATACACTAGGTGCGATGTGAACCAGAGCGTGCCACGCCGCACCCACCCGGCCGCCGATGGGTGAGCAGCCGGTCAGATTGGAGGACAGACGATAATGCCACCTGAGAAGAGTGGTTACTACTATCCGAACAAGTTCGCCCGCATCTTCATCGACG
>CAZKXW010000019.1:50703-53502 GCA_964556745.1 uncultured Anaerolineaceae bacterium | reverse complement strand
TGAAGAGCGGCCACTCCTCCTGAGTCAACTTGCCCGTGCGCAGGCGCTGCGAGTCGATCCCCGTCTCCTGTGCGATGAGACGTTGCACCACCTGCTCGTTCGACATTTCCAGCGAAAAGATGGCGACGTGTTTTTTGTGGGTCAGCCCCGCGTTCTTCGCGACCGAAAGCAGGAAACCCGTTTTACCCTGACCCGGACGGCCAGCGGCGTTTTTAACTTGGCCGACTCGGTGACGCTCGACTCGTTTATGGGGTCGGCCGCTTGGGAATCATACTTGATTGATCCTGTTCGGGCGCTGTCCGATTGGCCGGTACTCGAGCTTCAGGCTGCGGACTGCCTCGCGCTTCAGCAGGGACGGCCTGTTGCGCGAAGTGCCGAGGAAACCGATGCTGCGTTCAGTTTGGGCATTACACCTGACGGGCATCTCTTCGCAGTGCTGAAGCACAAGGATGGACAGTGGTGGCCGCACAAAGTGTTCTTGACTGGCAGTGAACAGGGCACATGAGACACATCTACAACCTCACCCATGCACAGCTTGATCGTCCATCGATTGTCACCATTGGGGTGTTTGACGGACTGCATCGCGGGCATCAGTCTTTGATTCGCCGTCTGGTCGAAGAAGCCCGGCAAACCAATCGGCTGGCGGTCGTGCTGACGTTCTTCCCGCATCCGGATGTCGTCCTGCGCGGATTGACTGGCCGCTACTACCTGATGACCCCGGATGAAAAAGCCCACTTTCTGATGCAGATGGGCGTAGACTACGTGGTGACTCAGCCCTTCAATGATGAGGTGCGCCACATTCGGGCCGATGTCTATGTGAATCGCCTGCTCAGCCATCTTCAGATGCAGATGCTCTGGGTTGGTTCCGATTTTGCGATGGGCTATCAGCGCGAAGGCAATGTCCCTTTCCTGCGAGAGCAGGGGCGCCAAAGGGGTTTTGGCCTTCATGAAATCGATCTGGTGATGACCGATGGAACCACGCTCAGCAGCACGGGCATCCGCCAGGCAATCCAATCAGGTGAGATGGAACAGGCGCGTGAGTGGCTGGGTCGTGCTTATTCACTGTCAGGCGAAGTGGTGCATGGAGAAGGGCGTGGCCGCAAGATCGGCTTTCCCACTGCCAACATGCACATCTGGGAGGAGCAGGTGCTTCCCGCCAATGGAATCTATGCGGGTTGGGCACGGCTTGGTGAGGAGCGCTTCATGGCGATGACCAATGTCGGTGTGCGTCCCACGTTTGAAGGTTCCAACATCACTGTGGAACCCTACCTGCTCGACTTCGACCGCGATATTTACGGTGAGCGGCTGGAAGTCTCGTTCGAAAAGCGGTTGCGACCCGAAGCTAAGTTTCGTGGTGTAGATGAACTGATTGCCCAGATTCACAATGATGTTGAGGCCGGACGCGCCTACCTCGAAGCATTGGAAGCATCCCGCACAGCTGGGTAGGGCAGTATTCAATCCGTCTTGGTGGGCAGACGGTATCCCAGGCGGCGCAGCAGGTCTTCATCCATGCGCCAGTTCTTCAGCACCTTGACGTGCAGTTCGACGTAGACCTGCGTACCCAGCATCTCTCCCAATTCGGCGCGTGCCTGCGAGCCGATCCGTTTGATCATGTCGCCGCCCTTGCCGATCAGAATCCCTTTTTGGGAGTCGCGCTCGACATAGATCGTCGCTGAAATGTAGGTCATGTCGTCTGAACGTTCTTTGTAGTCGGAGACTTCGACGGCGACCGAGTAGGGGACTTCCTGCTCCGTGTTGAGAATGATCTTTTCGCGGATCGTCTCCGCCGCGATGAAGCGCATGTTCACTTCGCTGACTTGATCGACCGGGTAGTAGCGCGGACCGAGCGGCAGGATGTCCACGAGCCGCGCCATCAGGGCATCAAGGCCGCTTCCGTCCAACGCGCTGGTGAGCAGGGTTTCAGCCCCTTCGGCAAGAGTCTGGTAGCTGGCCCGCCGTGCTTCATGCTCCTTCTGCTTCAGCAGGTCGCATTTGTTCAGTACCAGAATGACCGGCGTCTGTCCGCGCAGCCGGTTGACTGTCTCGGCAATGTAGCGTTCTTCGGCAGTCGGTTCCACTGAAGAATCCACCAGCCATAGGATGATGTCTGCATCCCTGAGCGCATCTTCAGCCACCTTGACCATGAATTCGCCCAGTTTGTGCTGCGGACGATGCAGTCCTGGTGTATCGGTGAAGAGTATCTGACAGCGGTTGTCTGTATAGATGCCAAGCTGCTGCCGTCGGGTGGTCTGCGGTTTAGGACTGACGATAGCGATCTTCTGACCGAGGATGCGATTGATTAACGTTGATTTCCCTACGCTGGGGCGTCCCACTACCGCGATGACGCCGGAACGGTGATCTTCAGGCAAACTGTCCTCAAACACGGTATCCAGATCGCTCATTCGGTAAATGTCTCCTGCCATGCCTCAAGTTTGGAGTAGACTGGCAGGAATCGGCATAACCGTTCAGGCAGTCCATCGGTTTGTAATGTAATCAGGGCTGTCGGTGAAGCTAGAGGAATGGTGGCATCTCGGTTTTCATACACCAGCACCATCGGCGGCACAGCCATATCCAAGGTGCGGATGAACACCATGTCGTCCGAACCATCGTTTCGGTGTCCGATGACTTCCGAGCGCGGGTAGCGGTTGCTCCGCTCGATCAGGAACACCCAGGCGTCCTCGCCGACCAGGAAGTCTCCATAATCCAGGGCGACCAACTCTGGCACGATTGCCATATGCAATTTGCCCAGGAACCGCAGTCCGTAGCGGATTACGAACGACCCAGAGGCGATGACTTCAC
>CAZKXW010000019.1:0-50693 GCA_964556745.1 uncultured Anaerolineaceae bacterium | reverse complement strand
CTTCACCAGAGGTCGGCGCTTCCACAACCAGCGCGGTATGATTTTGCAGCCGGAGGATGGTTCCGCTGAAAACGTCTTCAACCGGCTGACGATCTGGAATTGGATTCACAGTCGGCAATCAGTGATGCCCGGCTGATTGTTCGCCGGAGGCAACAATCGCCATATCATGCGGCTCGCCGTGATCGTGGCCGTGATGCCCGGTGTCCATCGGCACATTGATGTCATCGAAGTGCTTCTGCGGTTGTGTCAGTCCGAACCAGCCCGCCGCGCCGATCAGGAAAAAAGCCACCCCGCCCGCAAACATCAGGCCGATCAGGTTGCTGTCGGCCGTGCTGCCCTGCATGACACCAATGGCAAGCGCAGTCAGCATCAGAATGATGCCAAACCCGGCAGTCAGGGACATAACGAGGACGCTGGGATGAGGATTGCTGCTAATCTTGTTGAGAACTTTCACGTTGGTTTTGCTCCTTAAGCTCTCGCCAGTTACCGAGTAGAATGAGACCGTGCGGTTATCAAGCGTACATGAAGTGATGGCTTAATTCTGCCCCTTGACCAATACATCGTCAACCCTTCAGACGAACAGGAGAACTCCGAAGCGTGAATACCGTCGAGCGCGTGCATCTTATCCGACACGGACAAACCGACTGGAATGTCGAAGGGCGCTGGCAGGGTACGCTGCCCACAGAACTTAATGCCGAAGGTCTCGCCCAGGCCGCAGCCCTGGCGGCACACATGCGATCCTGGCCGATTCAGTCTATCTATACCAGTGATTTACCCCGCGCTGCCCAGACTGCTGCCGCATTAGGCCGGTCGCTGCGGGTTGATCCCATCCCGGATCAACGCTGGCAGGAGTTCCGGTTGGGAATCTTTCAGGGATTGACTCGCGACGAAATCGAGGCGCGCTATCCTCATGAATGGCATGAGTTTCGCCGTATCTACTGGGATTATGTCGTTCCCGAAGGAGAATCCCGACGTATGCTCCAGGCACGAGCCTTCGCAGCCTGGAATGACGTCATAGCCCCGCGGAATGTCTCTGAAGTGGCCGTCGTTTCTCATGGCGGCGTGATCCGTATGCTGCTCCTTAAACTGTTTGCCGACCATCCTGACGTCCAGAATATCCATATCGAGAACACCTCGATCACCACTATCGAGCGCCGTGGCAACGACTGGCATTTACTCGGCGCGGCCCTGGTTCCACACCTGACTGGTTAGATTTCAATTGTGACAATCGTCACAAGTAATTCTGGCTGTTCATCGTGCTGCGAGGATCACAGCCTGCATACAATACAAATGATGAGCGGAGTAGGCGTGTGAAGGGCTGCGCCCTACCGATTTCATGTTACATCACACAATCAGGAGTACAATCGGCAGACCACCAAACTGAAGGGAAAGGCGGTAGCATGTCGGCTCAGGCCCCCGAATCGTTCAAAGTCGGGAACTGAGGAACTTACGAGAAGTCGTAAGACAGTGATCGACTCTGAAGGGTCGTCTTCTCTCAACGTCGAAAACGAGTGCATATCCCCGAATCGAGGAGGCATCAATGGATTTTCCCAATTACGTGCAGCATCGTCAAGTCCGCCGCTGGGTCGAGGAAATGGTCGCCCTGTGCAAACCCGATGCGGTTCATTGGTGTGACGGGTCGCAGGAAGAATACGATACCCTGTGTGAGCGTCTGGTGGAGAAGGGTACTTTCCTGCGCCTGAACCCGGAACTACGTCCGAACAGCTTCCTTTGCCGCTCTGATCCCACAGATGTCGCTCGCATGGAAGATCGCACATTCATTTGCAGCCTAAGCCGCAGTCAGGCTGGCCCGACCAATAACTGGGTTGATCCCCGTGAAATGCACCGCACCCTCAACGAAATCTTCGACGGCTGTATGCGCGGTCGAACGATGTATGTTGTTCCCTTCAGCATGGGGCCTCTCGGTTCGCACATTTCCTACTGCGGCATCGAACTGACCGACTCGGAATATGTTGTTGTCAACATGAAGCTCATGACTCGTATGGGCAAGGCGGTTTTCGACGTGCTGGGCGAGAACGGCCAGTATGTGCCGTGCATCCATTCGGTCGGGATGCCTCTCGGCCCCGGTCAACAGGACCTCACCTGGCCCTGCAACAAGACCCAGAAGTATATCGTGCATTTCCCCGAAGAACGTTCCATCTGGTCATATGGCAGCGGCTACGGCGGCAACGCGCTGCTCGGCAAGAAGTGCTTTGCCCTCCGCATCGCTTCCAACATCGCCCATGATGAGGGCTGGTTGGCCGAACACATGGCGATCATCGGCGTGGAAGACCCCCATGGCGAAAAGACCTATGTGGCGGCGGCCTTCCCCAGTGCCTGCGGCAAGACCAACTTTGCCATGATGGTTCCGCCTAAAGCCTTTGACGGTTGGAAGGTGACAACGGTTGGTGATGACATCGCCTGGATCAAGCTCGGCGCGGATGGCAAAGTCTACGCCATCAATCCAGAGGCTGGCTTCTTCGGTGTTGCGCCCGGTACGAACGTTAGGACCAACCCGAACGCGATGGCGACCATCAGCCATAATACCATTTTCACCAATGTCGCCCTGACGCCTGAAGGGGATGTTTGGTGGGAGGGGATGACTTCTTCACCGCCGCCAGAATTGATCGACTGGCAGGGGCAGCACTGGACGCCTGATTGCGGGCGCAAGGCCGCGCATCCGAATGCCCGCTTCACTGTCGCGGCTAGCCAGTGCCCAACCATTGATCCCGAATGGGAGAACCCGAACGGTGTACCGATCCGCGCCTTCATTTTTGGTGGACGGCGCAGCAATGTCGCACCACTGGTGTTCCAGGCCTTCAACTGGGTCTATGGCGTCTACTATGCCGCGACTATGGGATCAGAAATGACGGCCGCCGCTGCTGGTAAGATTGGGGAAGTTCGCCGCGATCCCTTCGCCATGCTCCCGTTTGTGGGTTATCACATGGCGAGTTACTTCAATCACTGGCTCCAGTTCGGTCGTTACATTCCAGAGCCGCCGCGTATTTTCTTGGTCAATTGGTTCCGCAAGGACTCAGACGGTAATTTCCTCTGGCCTGGCTTCGGCGAGAATATGCGTGTTCTTCAGTGGATCGTGGGTCGTGCTCGCACCCGCGCTGCTGGACGTGAGACTTCCCTTGGTCGCGTTCCAATCTATGAGGACCTCGAGTGGACGGGTCTCGATGGGTTTACTCGCGAGGACTTCGACAGAGTCATGTCGATTGACCGCGAAGAGTGGAAGAACGAAATTCTCTCGCACGAAGAGCTGTTCATCAAGCTCTACGACCGCCTCCCCAAGGAATTCCTGGCCGTCCGCGAGCTGCTTCTGTCCAGCTTGTGGAGCGATCCGCGCTGGTTAGATCGCCACGAATAGGTCACAAGTTTGCAGCAACGCTGTGAAGTTTGTGAAAAATAGACAGTATCAAAGAGGTGGCCTCTCCAACGGTCGCCTCTTTTTGTGTTATAATCGCGACGTTTCGCTACCCCGGAATGGAGAATGAACACCCATGTCACGCAGCAAAGTCACTGTCGTCGGCGCCGGTAATGTCGGCGCGACCTGTGCCCATTGGATCGCCAGCCGCGAGCTGGCCGATGTCGTCTTAGTCGATGTGGTCGAAGGGTTGCCGCAGGGCAAAGCTCTTGATCTCCTCGAATCCGGCCCTGTCATGAAGTTCGACCTGAACATCACTGGAACCAACAGCTACGAGGCCACCGCTGATTCGGATGTGGTCGTCATCACGGCTGGCGTTCCGCGCAAGAAAGATCCGGTCACCGGCCAGTTCCCCAGCCGTGATGAACTTGTCAAGACTAACCAGAAGATCGTTGGCGAAGTAACCCGTCAGGTCGCCAAGTTTTCGCCCAACGCCATCCTTATCATCGTCTCGAACCCGCTGGATGCGATGTGCCATGTCGCGCTCCAGGAGAGCGGCTTCCCTGCCGAGCGCGTGATTGGTCAGGCCGGCGCGCTGGATACCGCCCGCTACAAGACCTTCATTGCCCAGGAACTGGGTGTGAGTGTCCGTGATGTGCATGGCATCGTCCTGGGCGGGCATGGCGACACGATGGTCCCGTTGCCCCGCCATACGTCGATTGCCGGTATCCCTGTACGCGAACTGATGGCCGAAGACAAGCTCCAGAAGATCATCGACCGCACCCGCAATGGTGGCGGTGAGATTGTCAAGCTGATCGGCGTGAGCGCGTGGTATGCCCCGGCGGCCGGAACAGTCGAGATGGTCGAAGCTATCCTCCGCGACCAGAAGCGTGTCATTGCGTCAGCGGTGCTGCTCAACGGAGAATACGGTTACAAGGACCTGTTCATCGGCGTTCCGGCTATTCTGGGCGCCAAGGGTGTCGAACGGATCATTGAGATGCAGTTGAATGACGATGAGAAGGCAATGCTCGAAGTCAGCGCTAAAGCTGTACGCGATGTTGTGAGTATTTTAGGCTACTAGGTTTCAATCGCAGCAACGATATAGGGGCGGGCGCAGTCGTTCGCCCCTATTGCGATGGCAGAGGCATTATGTCCCAACGCATACTTGACCTGAATTTTGGCACAGCGATGATCGTCACCGATCTCCATGGTGCTTGGGATGCCTACCGTCGGCTCCGTGACATCTTCCTTGCAGAGCGCGCCAAGGGATCGGTCGATTATCTGGTCATTGCCGGCGATCTGATCCACAATGAAGGTCTGGAAGAAGTCGATGCCAGCCTTGATATGATCCTCGATGTGATGAGCCTTCAGGCCGCTCTTGGCAAAGATCGCGTCATCATGCTCCTGGGTAATCACGAACTTCCTCACATTTACGGGCTTACCCTTGCTAAAGGGGCTGTCGAATACACCCCTCGCTTTGAAGCCGCGCTCACGCGCCTGGATCAGCGCTATCAGGTTCCGTTCAAACGTAAGGAAGTAACCGCCTTTCTGTCGTCACTTCCATTCTATATTCGCACCAAAGCTGGCGTGCTGATTACCCACGCGGGCGCGTCCAGCGATGTGTCATCCCTCAAGCACGTTGAGCGTCTCGCAAACCTCAATCACGATGATCTGATTGACATGGCTGACCGCGAACTCAAAAAGTTCGATGTTGCCAGCTTGCAGCGCGGCTACTCTCATTTCACGGGGGTTTCCTACGAGGAACAGGCTCGCCACTATCTCTCCGTGTCCGGCCCCACGGATCCGCGGTATAACGAACTCCTCCGCGTCCTGTTTCTGAGCGGTCAGAACACCGACTTTGACCTTATGTGGAGCGCACTGTTCACCCAGAATGAACTGGATGTGGGGGAATCTGCCTACCTCAAGACGATCCGGGCTTTCCTTCAGGCATTCTCTGAAACCAGCCCGCACGAGCAGCGAGTACTGACTGCCGGTCATATTAGCGTCAAAGATGGCTATTGCGAAGTGGGCAAGCAGCAGCTTCGCCTGGCGAGCTTCACCCACGCTTTCCCGCGCCGTTCAGCCCGCTACCTCCTGTTGGACTGCGAAAAGACTGTCCAGTCCTCGACTGATCTGGTTACCGGACTACGCTCCGTTTTCGAGAGCGATCAGGTTGTCAGCGTTGCGCCGACGAAATCCGCCTGACCGCGGACGAATTCCCTCGCAGACATCGCCTTACGTCCGGCCAACTGGATCTCCTTTAACACCAGCAGACCCTCTCCTGTTCCTACTGCGGCTCCATCTTGATGCGGGATGACCCTGGCCGGCTCGGCATGACCCGGAGCCGCCTGCGCCGCCAGGACCTTCAGCGGTTGCCCATTCCACAGGCTGAATGTGCCCGGCCACGGCGTGAAGGCGCGGATCAACCGCTCCAAGACCTCTGCGGGCTGTGTCCAATCCAGTCTGCCTTCGTCTTTCTTGATCGTCGGCGCGTAGGTGACACCTTCCTCCGATTGTGCCTGCGGCTGAATCGATCCGTTCAGGTAGCCCGGCAGCGTCTCAATCAGCAGTGCAGCGCCCAGTTCGCTCAGCTTATCGTGCAGCGAAGCCCCGGTTTCCTGCTCGGAAAGGGCTATCGAGCGCATGGATAAAACCGGCCCGGTATCCAGCCCCGCGTCCATCTTCATAATGGTCACGCCGCTTTCCGCATCGCCTGCCCGGATCGCCGCCTGGATTGGAGCAGCACCCCTCCAGCGAGGCAACAGCGAAGCATGGACGTTGATTGACCCCATCTGGGGGATATCCAGCACCGCTTGGGGCAGGATCTGCCCAAATGCTGCCACGACATACACATCCGGTTGCCATACCCGTAGTTCGGTAATCGCTTCCGGTCGCCGCAGCTTTTCAGGTTGGAAAACAGGGATTCCTGCCGCTAGCGCCGTCTCTTTGACTGGCGATGCCCGAACCTGCCGACTGCGCCCCGCTGGACGATCCGGCTGCGTGACCACGCCGATGACCTCATGGTGTGCGATGAGTTGGGTCAGAATAGGAACGGCGAAATGGGGCGTGCCCATGAAAACAATCTGTGCCATTGGAATCGAACTCCATGAGTGGGTTTGTATGCAGTGGGATGGAAATGATAAACTGATTGACAATCAGTCCTAAGCGACGGTATCGTGTAAATTGTAATGGTTGGGAATCCCGGTGTCGAGCATCACTAAACGATGGGCCCTGGCACAGTCAGCGTCTTCTGATCTGCTGGAGTATTTCAAACAGCGAGGCATTGGCGCGGTTCTAGCCCAATGCCTTCTCAATCGCGGCTTCGCTACGCCTGCTGACGCCGGCAGCTTCCTGCATGGCAATGGCGAGACCGCCAATCCTTTCCTCATGAAAGGGATGAATCAAGCCGTCGCCCGTATACGGCGTGCCATCAAGAATCGTGAATGGATCGTCGTTTACGGTGACTTTGATGCCGACGGTGTGACCTCGACAGCGCTGCTGGTGCAGACGCTTAAAGCGCTCGGAGCCAATGTCAAACCCTATATTCCGCACCGTGTGGACGAAGGTTATGGCCTGAACAGTCACGCCCTTCATAAGCTGGCGCATGAGGGGGTCAGACTGGTTGTCACGGTAGACTGCGGCATCCGTTCGGTCGATGAAGTCGAAGATGGCAAAGCTGCTGGCCTGGACATCATCATCACCGATCATCATTCCATTGGCCCGGACATCCCTAATGCCTTTGCAGTCATCAATCCCAAGCAGGAAGATTGCAAATACCCGGAGGACATGCTTGCCGGGGTAGGGGTAGCCTACAAGCTCGCCGACGCGCTCCTCCGTGCCGCCCGTCAAGCGGGGCAGAATCCTGCTCTGGATGCCGATGACCTCCTCGATCTGGTCGCCATCGGCACGGTTGCTGATCTCGCTCCCTTGAACCGCCTGGAGAATCGCGTCTTGGTGCAGCGGGGCCTGGCTGTACTCAACCGTGCCGAGCGCCCCGGACTGCGGGCGCTCCTGGAAGTCTCCGGCGTTCGTCCCGGCCAGGTCACCGCCATGAACATCGGCTACGGTCTGGGACCGCGCATCAACGCCGCTGGTCGCCTGGAAAGCGCCATGATTGCGTACCACCTCCTCATCGCCAAGGATGAAGGTGAAGCTTTGCGTCTGGCGCACCTGCTTCAGGACTTGAACAACCAGCGCCAGGAACTCACCCGTCAGGCGCAGGAGACTGTGCGTGTGCAAATCAGTACCCTCCCGGCCGACGGCCAGTTGATCTTCGCCTCCGGCCATTTCAAAGCTGGGATTGTCGGACTCGTGGCCGGACGGCTGGCCGAAGAATTCTTCCGCCCCGCCATCATTATGGAAGAAGGAGATCAGGAGAGCCGCGCCTCCTGCCGCAGCATCCCGCAATTCGATATCACCCGCGCGCTGGATGAATGCGCTGATCTGCTGGTGCGTCATGGCGGCCATGCACAGGCTGCTGGATTCACCGTCCTGAACAACAACATTCCCGCCTTGAAGACCCGCCTTATGCGCCTGGCCCAGGATTGGCTTGATGGTCAGGAACTCAGGCCTACTCTGGAGATCGATGCCGAAGTCGATGTCCATCATGTGTCCGAGCATCTCGTCCATGAACTTGGACAGCTTGAGCCGACCGGCTTCATGAACCCATCACCCACCCTGATGTCCAGCAATCTGCGTGTTCTGGAATCCCGTACTGTCGGCAAGGAGAATCAGCACCTCAAGCTCAAACTGGCCCGCGCTGGACAACCCCCTGTCGATGCCATCGGCTTTGGCTTAGGCCACTGGCAGAACCGCCTCCCTGACCGCATCGATGCCGCCTTCCAGGTTGAAATGAACGAATGGAACGGCTATCGCAGCCTTCAACTCAACTTGCAGGACATCCGTCCGGTCGGTGGCGCATGAAGTATGGCCTGCGCAGGTTATGGCTTATACTGTTGTGTCTGCTGCTCATCCTGCCTGCCGTCTCCGCTCATATCGAAGAGCAGGCCGGGAATGGCTTCGGCGTGGTCGAAGGTTTTTGGCTCCCCGACGTCGTCTGTGAATTGAATCCCGGTTGGGAACGCATCATCTTTGATTGGTCTGAGCATCAGCCAACCGGCCCCGACGACTGGCACACCCTTAATGTCGATGATCGCTGGTTGACCGCTGCCCGCGAGTGCAACCGCGAGGTCGTCGCCATCATCAAGCATACCCCCGACTGGGCTACCGATGGGCTGCCCGGCGCAGGGGTGCCGCGCGGCTTGTCTCTCCCCGTCGATGATCCCCAGAATCTCTGGGCTAACTTTATGCGCCGCGCCGCCGAGTATTACGCCCCGCGGGGCGTCAAGCGGTTTATCATCTGGAATGAGCCAGATATTTCCCGCGAAACCTACGGCTACGAATTCGAGGGATCGCTGGAAGATTATTTCCAGCTGCTCAAAGTCGCTTATCTGGCCGTCAAATCCGCCAACCCCGATGCGGAAATCCTGCTGGCTGGCACGACCTACTGGCATGATATCAACGAAGGCCGCCGCCTTTATCTGGATCGCCTCTTCGAGCGTATTCTGCAAGACTCGGACGCTGCCGCCAATGACTACTATTTCGATATTGTCAGCCTGCACATTTATTTCCGCACTGAAACGGTCTATGATATTGTCCATGGCGTCCGGACGCTGCTGGATCAGTACAATCTGAACGACAAGCGCATCTGGATCAATGAGATGAATGCCGCTCCTACCGATGATCCCTTGTGGCCGGTGGTGCGTCCGGTTTATCATCTTGACCTGGAACAGCAGGCTGACTTTCTAGTTCAGGCGGCTGCGCTTGGTCTGGCTGCTGGAGCCGAACGTCTTGCGGTTTACAAGTTTTACGATTGGAGCCTGTCGCCCGGTGGCGAAGCCTTTGGACTTCTGCGTGCGGATGGTTCGCGACGTCCGGCCTTTGATGCCTGGGCGATGGTGATCCGCCAGTTCAACGGAATCGTCCAGGCACGTTTGGCGCGGACGGGTCGCGTCGATGCGGTCTTGATGACCCGCTCTGACGGCCAGCAGATGCTTGTCGTCTGGGCGCGAACCGATCAGACTGTGCGTTTGCGGGTTGCCGCGACCGAGACCGAAGCTTTCCTGCTTGATCCCTACGGCCATCAGACGACCATTACACGAGGCGGGGATGGCTATATTCTGGAACTTCCGGCGGCCCGCTGCAATTCGGTCGATGGCTGCGCGGTCGGCGGTAGGCCGTTGATCTTGCTCCAGCCGCATCGAGTAGAATCCGTGCAGGATATCACCCAGGGCAGCGCCCTGGATTTATCGTTCGAGTAGGTCAAGAAGGAAAAATGATGTCACAGAACGGGGCGGCTTCAGCTTCGACCAACGGCAGCGCCGGGTTGAACGCACACGGTGAAATCAAGTTCTCCTATGGCGGTCAGGCGGTCATCGAGGGCGTCATGATGCGCGGTGCGCATAACGCGGCTATCGCCGTGCGCGACCCGCGGGGGCAGATCGTCGTACATGAGCAGCCCCTCAATGCAACCCTCTATCGCGGCCGCATCGCCAAAACTCCGTTCGTGCGTGGCATTGTCGGCCTGTGGGATGCCCTCGGCCTTGGCACACGCGCCCTGATGTGGTCGGCGGATGTTGCTGTCGGCGAGGAAGTCAATTTCAACGGTCCGGTCGGTTGGGCGACCGTTGCCTTCTCACTCGTCTTGGGCGTGGGGTTGTTCTTCCTGCTCCCTACTGCTGGTGCCTCCTGGATCGGCAATCTCCTCGGCCTTACACCGGACGGTTCTGCCCCGATTGGTATGGCGGCCTTCATCATTAACCTCATTGAAGGGCTGATCCAGCTAGGTATTCTTGTGGCCTACATCTGGGCCATTGGCCGCATTCCTGATGTGCAGCGGCTCTTCGGCTATCATGGCGCTGAACACAAGACCATCAACGCTTACGAAGCCGGCGCTGAACTCACCCCGGAAATTGTCGCCAAATACCCCATTGAGCATCCGCGCTGCGGCACGGCTTTCCTGCTGACCGTCGTGCTGGTCAGCGTCTTTGTCTTTTCGCTGTTGGGACGGCCGCCCTTCCTGGTGCTGATCCTATCGCGCATCGGGCTGATCCCGCTTATTGCCGGGATCGCCTACGAGCTGATCCGTTTCACTGCTCGCAACCTGCACAACCCGCTGGTGCGTCTCATCATCAAGCCTAACCTCGCCCTTCAGCACCTTACCACCCGGCAGCCTGACCTCCACATGATTGAGGTCGCCATCGTCTCCTTCAACCACGTGCTGGCTTCTGAGGGCATCCTCAAACGCGAAGAACTGGTCATCCCGGCGCCGCGCCCCGAAGCCGTTTCGCCGACTCTGGCTGAGGCCAAATAGCTCCTCTTATCGGATGAACCGCTTCCACGGCATTTCGCCGGACGTAGGCGGTTCATCCGAGTCACGTTCATCGTTGTTCCCGTGCAGATACGTCCACAGCGCCTCGGCTTTGTCTGGGTACTGCGCCAACCATTCCGCTGGTTTCATCAGCCGTGTCCGGTAGACTGCTGCCGCATAATGCCGGAGTTCCTCGGTCATGCCGGTTTTGGCCGCAATATGCCTGTCGATCTGCCCGATCAGCCACAGGCCAGAGGCCGTCAACCGGTTCTGTTCCACAAAGCGCGATGAACTCATTGTGTCGCCTTCCGCGCCCAGACCACGTACAGCGGATCCGCCCCACGCGGATACCCCTCCAGCGGGTTGGTCTGCTGGGCGGTCAGGTCTTTCCAGTTGCCCGAAAGATCGAAGTAGCGGCCCACCAGCGCGAGATGCTGCTCATCTGTGGTTGCAACCCACACCGCGACAGCTTTGGTCGGGAAGCAGCGATTCGAGAACGACACCACGAAGATTCCGCCCGGCTTCAACACCCGGTTGACTTCTTTGAATACCGCCACAGGCTCGGTGAGGTATTGCACCGACACCGTACATGTCACCGCGTCAAACAGGCTGTCTTCATACGGCAGTCGAGGATTGCTGTTCAGATCATGGACGATGAATTTGTCCAACTGCGGATTGTCCAGCATCTCCTCCGCGTTCATCCCCAGCCCGATGACCCGTGCTGGTCGCAGTTCCGCCGGATAATGTGAGCGCCAACTGCTCATCAGGTCGAGATACACGCCACGTGCCGGGAGCAAATCCAGAAATGCGCCGCCCAACGCAGCGATGGCGTCCTCGTCGATATGTACCACCTTCCGTGGAAAGGCATAGAATACACCGTCATCGCTGGGGTCCTGACGTCGGAAGAATTCCGGGGGTAACGCTGAAGAGTTCATGCTGCCCGATCCTATCCCTCGGCCATCCGCTTTAGTTCATAGAGCTTGGTGAGTGCTTCCAGCGGCGATAGGTGATCCACATCCAGCTTGCGGAGCGTCTCGATGGCCGGATGCTCTGCCGTATGGAACAACCGCATCTGTCCTGCCTGTTCCTGATGACGCTGCCGCGTCGAAGGCTGCGGCGGGGCAGGAGCCGTCGGCAGCTTGAAGTCGCTGCCCTGTGTTTCGAGGTGGCGCAGCAGTTCACGTGCCCGGTCTACCACAGGCCGCGGCATTCCGGCAAGCTGCGCCACATGCACGCCATAGCTCCGATCTGCCCCTCCAGCGATGACCTTGTGCAAGAAGACCACGCTTTCGCCTTCCTCGCTGACTGCCACGTTGTAATTCCGTGCTCGCGGCATGATGTTCGGCAGTTCCGTCAATTCATGGTAATGTGTCGCAAACAGCGTCCGGCAGTTCAACCGTGGATTGTTGTGGACATATTCGATGACCGCGCGGGCGATTGCCAGTCCATCATACGTTGATGTGCCTCGCCCGATCTCGTCCAGGATCAGCAGACTGCGCCGTGTGCTGCCGGAAAGCAGCCGCGCCGTCTCGACCATCTCCACCATGAAGGTGCTCTGCCCGGCGTGGATTTCGTCCTGTGCCCCGATTCGCGCGAAGATACGATCCACCAACCCAATCGTCGCTTCATCGGCTGGGACAAAGCTGCCGATCTGCGCCATCAGTGTGATGATAGCGACTTGCCGGATATAGGTTGATTTTCCCGACATGTTCGGCCCAGTGATGATGTGGACGCGCGACATACTGTCGAAGTGCGTATCGTTCGGCACATACCGGAACCCGCCATCCAGCAGCCGCTCCACCACTGGATGCCGCCCCGCCCGGATCACCAGCAGATCGTCATCGGTCAGCGTTGGTCGGACGTAACCCTCCCGCACCGCCACCTCCGCCAGCGACAGGAACACATCCAGATGCGCCACGGCTCGCGCCGTTTGCAGCAGCCGGGAAGCTTCCTGCGCCGTTTGTCGGCACAATTCCTCGAACAATTTGCGTTCGACCTTGAGGATTTCCTCCTCCGCGTTCAGCACCAGCGTCTCGTATTCCTTCAGTTCGGGAGTGATGTACCGCTCTGCATTGACCAGTGTCTGCTTGCGGATGTAGTCATCCGGCACTTTGCCCACGTTGGCATTGCTCACCTCGATGTAGTAGCCAAACACCTTGTTGTATCCGACCTTGATGCTGGCGATCCCGGTGCGCCGCCGCTCCGCTGATTCGAGGTTGGCGATCCACTCCCGCGCATCTCTAGTCGCTGTCAGAATATCATCGAGTTCCTGTGCGTAACCCGGTCGGATTACCCCGATGGTGTTGAGCGTGGCCGGCGGATCATCCGCAATCGCGCTGCTGACATGCTCGACGATATCGCTGCATGGATTGAGTGTGCGTGTCAACGAGGCCAGCGCCGGCACGTTCTGGATGAGCGCCTGTAACCGCGGAATCACCTCTAGGCTGGCCTTCAGCCCCAGCAGATCGCGCGGCCCCGCTCGGCCGATCACCAGCCGATTCGTCAGCCTTTCCACGTCGGCGATGCTTCTGAGCGCCTGTCCCATCTCGGCACGCAGCGTATCATTCTGGCTCAGCGCCTCGACTGCATCCAACCGCGCATTCAACCGCGTTAGATCGAGCATCGGTTGGTTGATCCATGATCGCAGCAACCGCGCCCCCATTGCCGTCACCGTCCGGTCGAGGACACCCAGCAGGCTGCCTTCTACTTTCCGTGCCCGGATCGTCTCAGTCAGTTCCAGATTCCGTCGCGTGAATTGATCCAGCACCATGAAGCTCGCTGTCGAATAGGCGCGGATGCTCGTCAGCTGGGAGAGTGTGCTGCGCTGGGTATCCCGGACGTATTGCAGGATCGCCCCGGCCGCGCAGATCGCCGCAGGCATCTCCCCCAACCCGAAGCCATCCACCGTCCGCGTCTGGAAATGCAGCAGCAGCGCCCCTTCAGCATTTCCACGCTCGAAGCGCCAATCCGGTACAGCCGTCAGATGTACCCCCTGTGGGAGTGATACTCCCCGTTCGACCCAGGCCGCTGGCATCAGTACCTCACGCGGCGTGAGCCGCGCCAGTTCTTCCAGCACCAGTACCGCGGCGTTTTCGCCTTCGAGCTGTGTTGCCGCGAATTCCCCGGTGGTGATCTCTACGTAAGACAATCCTGCCTGCCGCCATTGTCCCGTTTCCACATCCCCAATTGGTACGATGCACATCAGGTAATTGGCCCGGTCTTCGACCAGCAGTTCCGGTTCGATGATCGTCCCTGGCGTGATGACCCGCGTCACTTCCCGGTCTACGATGCCGCGCCCATCCGGCTCGCTCATCTGCTCGCAGATAGCGACGTGGTAGCCTTTCTCGATCAGCCGCGCCACATAGCTTTCCAGCGCGTGGTGCGGCACGCCTGCCATCGGCACGCGCTCCTCTTTGCTGACCGGACGTCCCGTCAACACCAGATCGAGTTCCCGCGCCGCGATTTCGGCATCTTCATCGAATGTCTCGTAGAAGTCGCCCAAGCGGAAAAATAAGATACAATCGGGATGCTGTTTCTTGATGTCGAGATACTGCTGTCGTAAAGGGGTGACACGCGCCATGCCGTATCCCTGTCCAGTTCAATGAATGGATTGCTGAAGATCAGTTCATTGTAACGAGGACGGAACAGGCGTTCAACTGTGGTTTGACCTCGACGGTAGTTGCATTTGTCCTGCCTGTGGCGCTGTATCGGGCGTCCACGGTTGCTAGAGCGTTTTATGAGCTTCTACTGTGGTTTTTCCCTCAACGCTAGCCTTATTGCCCCTCTTCCATGAAGTGGAGAAGGGGCTGGGGTGAAAATCAGGGGAGAAGCCTGTGCTGAAGTTCATAACACCCTCTAGTCAGATCGAACTGACATCCTTTATCCATTGTGTCGAGAGTGAGTTATGACCGAATGTATCATTGCTGTTGACCTCGGTGGGACGCGCGTCAGAGCGGCTCGTCTCAACCATGCGCTGGAAATTGAACTCCGCCAGGAAATGCTCACCGAAGACGAGCGCGGTCTGGATGCGACCCTCACCCGCATCCAGGATATGATCCGCGCCGTCTGGCCTACTGACGGCACGCCCGTCGCTGGCATTGGTGTCTCCGCCCCCGGCCCCCTTAATCCCATGACGGGCGTCGTTGTTATGCCGCCCAATCTCAAAGGCTGGCACAATGTCCCCCTCGGAACCATCCTCCGCGATGCCTTTGATGTTCCTGTCTATATCGGCAATGACGCCAACGTCGCAGGTCTTGCCGAAACCGTCATGGGCGTGGCTCGTGGTTGCCGCCATGTCATTTTCATTACCGTCAGCACCGGCATCGGCAGCGGCATGATTATCGATGGCAAAATGCTGCTCGGCAAAGTCGGTCTCGCCGCTGAAGCCGGGCACATGGTCATGGTGGTGGGCGATCATGTCACCTCGTGGGAGAAAGAAGCCTCCGGCCCAGCTCTCGCTCGCAAAGCCCGCGCCCGCATCGAAGCGGGCGAAGAATCGATGATCCCTGATTTGGCACACGGCCATCTTGATGATATCACTGGCGCGACCATCGGACGCGCTGCTCAGCAGGGAGATGCCCTTGCCCTCGACATTGTCCGCGAAGGTGGCCGCATAGTCGGCCTGGGACTGGTCAGCCTGCTGCATCTCTTCAACCCGGAGATTGTCGTCATCGGCGGTGGCGTCAGCAACCTGGGTGAGCTTCTCTTTGCCCCCATGCGTGAAGCCATCCGTGCCCACAGCATAGATAGCAGCTACTGGCAGGATCTCCGAATCGAGCGGGCTGCCCTCGGTGAAAACGTCAGCATTATCGGTGCGGCCTGTTTGGTATTGACCCAGGGCGGTATGGCCGATGTCTCAAAGGTGATGGCACGGCTGAACACTGGCTAAGCCTGTGTAAAAAATGCGATAGATATTTTCGCGCGTGCTTCATTCGCCTCAGCCTTCGTGCTACAATGGGCGCATGTTGATGCTCCCCGACTTCCGTGTCCGTCAGCGCGATTTCCTGCTGGAAATTTCGCGCGCTATGACCGCTCAGCTTGATCTCGGTGAGGTCTTGCGGTTGGTGCTCAAGGCATCCGTCGTTATGTTGGCTGGGCAGGTGGGTCTGGTCGCGTTGCGGGATGCTGATGGTCAGTACGCTTTCCGCGCCACCCTCGGCGTGGATACAGACCAGCTTCCTGATCTCGATGCCCGTTTGGACGAACTGGTCAACAATACCAGTTATGGCTATGATCGCGAATTCCTGACCACCAAGCTGAACCAGATGGCCGTGTCGATTGATCGCAGCCTGCGGCAGTCGCTGTTCCTGCCCCTCGTCATTCGTGATGAACCCGTCGGCCTTCTCATCATCTTTCGATCCTATGGCATTCCCGCCACCGATAACGATCTTCAGATTTTGCAGAGTTTTGCGGATCAGGCCGCGATTGCGGTTCATAATGCCCAGTTGTATGCCCGCATCGATCAGGAACGCAAGCGTCTTGCTGCCACACTGGAAAATTCCGCTGATGGCGTCATGATCTTGGATCGCCAGCTTCGTATTCTCGGCTTCAACCGCGCTCTGGCCCGCATGTCCGGTTGGAGCGTCCAGGAAGCCATCGGTCGATCTCAGGCCGAGGTTATCATCTGGCAGCGCCTCGAACGCGGTGATCTCGCTCAGGCCATTGCCGAAGGTTGGCCGTTCCGCGCTTCTGTAGACGAGCCGGCTGATACGCTCTATGTCGAAGGCGATCTCCTGCGCCGCGATGGAATGACCCTCAGTGTCGCCATCACCTATGCCCCGCTGCTCTCACCAGAGGGAGCGCTGGAAAACATCATTGCCAACGTCCGCGACATTACCAACTTCCGCCGCGCTCAGGAGATGCAGAATGTCTTTATCTCCAGCGTCTCCCACGAACTCAAAACCCCAGTTGCCATCATCAAAGGCTATGCTGGAACCCTCCGCCGCGAAGATGCCAGTTGGGACCCACAGATTGTCCGGGACAGCCTGACCGTCATCGAAGAAGAAGCCGACCGCTTGACCGGCCTCATCGAAAATCTGCTCGCCGCTAGCAAACTTCGCGCCGAGCGGATGCGCCTTGATGTGAGCGATGTCAATCTGGCAAAGTTGGCGGAATCGGTTGTCGAGCGTTTCAGGACACAGACCTCAATCCATACCTTCGAGCTTCAGTTCCCGCCGGATTTTCCCCTCATTCAGGGTGACGAAGTGCGGCTTCGCCAGGTCTTGGATAACCTGGTTAGCAACGCCATCAAGTATTCGCCAGATGGTGGCCGCGTCACTATTGGCGGTGAAGTCGATGACCGTGTAGTTACCATCTTCGTGCGTGACCAGGGTATTGGTATCCCCGAAGACGAGCAGGAAAAGGTCTTTGACCGGTTCTACCGCGTCAATAGCCCCGTCAGCAAGAAAACCAAAGGAACCGGGCTGGGCCTGTACCTGGTTCGTGCCATTGTGGAGGCTCATGGCGGCACGATCCGCGTCAAGAGCAAACCCAGAAGCGGATCGACTTTCTATTTCACGCTCCCTCTTTAGTGTGCTTCACCGCACCATCATTACGGAGGCTCCATGCCCGCTACATTCCAGACCACGATCCAGTGCGTTCAGTGCCGCCAGCCTTTTCGCGGGGTCGTTCAGACCATCATTGATCCCACCCAGAACCCCCAGGCCAAGATCAGCCTGCTGGGGGGCACGCTTAACCAGTTCCCCTGTCCAAATTGCGGCACGCCCAATGGTGTCCTGACCCCTATCCTCTATCACGACGGCTCAAAGGAACTGATGATTACCTACGTTCCCATGGAATTGGGCATGACCCGTGACGCTCAGGAGAAAGCCATCGGCGATCTCATCCGTGAGGTCACGGCGCAGCTCCCCAAGAGTGCCTTCAAAGCCTATCTCCTCCAACCGCGCTCGGCCTTGACCATGCAGGGACTCATCGAGCAGGTGCTTCAGGCCGATGGTGTCACTCCGGAGATGATGGAGGCACAGCGCGAGCGCGTTCGCCTCGTTGAGACGTTCATTCAGACCCCGCCCGAACTCCTTCCCAGCCTGATCCAGCAGCATGATGCCAGGATCGACGCCCAGTTCATGCAGACCATGACCCTGGTCATTCAGCAGTTGCTTCAGGAAGGTCGTCAGCCCCTCGCTGAACAGGTCGCTGCTATCCAGAACTACATCCTGGAAAACTCCACCTTCGGCGAACAGGTTATCGCCCAGGCGCAGCAGCAGGAAGCTGTCGTTGCCGAAGTGGCCGAGACACTCAGCAAAATGGGTGAAACCGCCCAGCGCAGCGACTTCATGAAGCTGGCAATCGACTACGCCGGCGACGAACAGCGGCTGCAGGCCCTTGTTGGCCTCGCCCGTCCTGCCTTTGATGCCGCCTTCTTCCAGGAATTGAATGCCGTCATCGGCAAAGTCCCGGCGTCGTCGCGCGCCGCCCTGGAAGCCCTGCGCGACCATCTCAGCGAACTCACCGCTATGGTCGATCAGCAGGCGCAGATGGCCTTGCAGCAGGCTGCTACGCTCCTCCGCGTTATCGCCAGCAGTCCCAATCCCGATGAAATCATCCGCGAAAACCTCGGTGATATCGACTACACCTTCTTGCAGCTTCTCACCGCCAATATCCAGGAGGCCACTCGTCGCGGCGATGTCAATGGCAGCTCCAAACTTAAGGACATCTACAACCGCGTCATCGCCGCTCTGCAGGCCAACATGCCGCCGGAGTTGCAGTTCATCAACGATCTGCTCAGCGCCCCCAGCGATGATGTAGCCCGTCAGATGGTCGTCCAGCACGCTCCTTCCTTTGGCCACTCTCTTCTGGAAGCTATGGATGCCGTTGAGCAGCAGTTGACTGGTTCCGGCAATGGCAGCCCAGCTCTGCTGGAGCGCCTTGCCCAGGTGCGCCAGGAAGCCGTCAATGTGCTGAGATAGTTTGCCTGGAGCGAAGGGCAGCCCGCCGTACTGGTCGTGACGCTGCCCTTTTCTCTACGATTGACCTACGTTCGCGCCAGACCTCCCTACTTTCCCCTGTCTAAATTTGGTAAAATTTCGCCGCTGTTGGTCAGTTGCCGCCTTTTGCGATTATGATTTGCCCCGGCGACTGGTTTAGCGAGTTTTGTGAGGATAACAACATATGCAGCGACAATTGAAGCCGGTAGTGGGTCTTGGTAGTATCCTGCTGATGACGCTGGTGGTGCTGGCCGTCTCGATCTCGGCCGCCAATCCGGTGTTGGCGCAGGGAGTCCCAACCCCCACGCCCAATGATCCAATCTGGCGTGGTTTTTCAGCCGTGCGCGACGCCATCGAAGAAGCCCGCTCCGTCGATCTCACCCTGGTTCGCAGCTACGACTGGGAGCAGTCCGAATGGAAGGGCGGCATTGATGATTGCGTGAACCTGGATGATCCTACCCAGTATCGCCCCCTCTACTTTGGCTGGACATTCACCATCACCAGCCTGCGCGGCGAAGTCTTCCAGGGACGCATCAGCTTTGATCTGAAGCAGATCGCCGTGTGCGATGTCATCCAGACTGCGGGTGCAGCTGCACCTGTAGCTGCTGGCACGCTTGATCCCAATCTGCCGACGCCCGTCCCAGGCAGCGCCGCCACCGGTGGATTTGAACTCGGTGGTCACGTCCTGGAAATGAGCCTCAACACCTTCGGCCTCATGAACCGTTCCGGCATGAAGTGGGTCAAGAAGCAGATCGAATACAGCCTCGGCGATGATCCCAATAAGGTTGCCAACTTCATCAATGTCGCCAAGTCAAACGGCTTCAAGATGCTCCTCGGCATCGTCGGCGATCAGAGCCAGATGGGTGACTTCAACTCCTACATCAACGCCTACGCCCAGTTCCTTGCGGGTGTTGCTGCTCTCGGCGTCGATGCCATCGAAGTCTGGAACGAACCCAATATCGACCGCGAATGGCCCGTCGGCCAGATCAACGGCGGTAACTACACCAAGATGCTCGCGGCAGCCTACAATGCCATTAAGGGGCGCAATGCCAATGTCTTGGTCATCAGCGGCGCGCCTGCTCCGACCGGATTCTTCGGTGCCGCCGGCTGTACCGCCAATGGGTGCAATGATGATACCTTCATGACCCAGATGGCCCAGGCAGGCGCGGCCCAATACATGGATTGTGTCGGTCTCCACTATAACGAAGGCATCATCGCTCCCTCAGCTGGCAGTGGTGATCCACGTGGTGCCTATCCCACCTACTACTTTGGCTCTATGCTTAATCGCGGCTATCAGCCTTTTGGTGGCAAGCCTGTTTGTTTCACCGAGTTAGGCTACCTGTCGCCGGAAGGCTTCAGTTCCCCGCTGCCCGCCAATTTTGCTTGGGCGCAGAATACCTCGGTGCAGGAACACTCCACCTGGCTTGCTGAAGCCGCCACCCTCGCCGCCCAGAGCGGCAAGGTCCGCCTGATGATTATCTGGAACGTGGACTTCCCGTTCTACACTGATACCGACCCGATGGGCGGCTATGCCATCTTCCGCCCTGGCGGAAGCTGCCCGGCCTGCGATACCCTCGGCGCAGTCATGCGCCGCTAATCACGGTCGATTTAATGTCGAATCAAAACGAGGCGCTCCATCGAGCGCCTCGTTTGTTCTCAGAGCATAGCCTGTATTTGTATCGCCGCCTGATGGATCAGTCCCGTCGGCAGCCCGATACTACTCCGTCCCTTCAGAACGACTTCACTCAACCGCTCCTGTGCCAGCAGCCCCGTCTCTTCAAACAGCTCAATCCCAATCCCCCCAACATCGAATCTGACTCCACCTATCGCTTCCTGCCCGCTGATCCGCCCATACTTCTCCACTGCGGCCGCCATATTGCGAACGGCAACTTTGAGATTTGCCATTCCCAACGCCGTGTTGGGATGCGTGCGGACTTCCGCCTCATTTGGCACGCGCTGGCTCCGAGGCGTGATATCCTGGATGAAGAACGGCTGTATCCCATCCGGCAGAAAGGCGGTCTGCCACCGCAGTTCGGCTCCGTCCGGTCGCACCCGCCCCGCCACCGGATTGACCCCCACCACCAATCCCCGCGCCTGTAATGCTGCCTGATCTGCTGTCAGATCATTCGATTGCAGCGCAAATGTCGCCAACCCCTCGCCCTGCCTGAGCAATGGTAGAAACCCTTGCTCCGATCTTCTCACATCAGTGAGAAGCGCTGGAGATATCGGAGCCAGCAATTCCAGATACGTCCCGTCTTGGAATACGATCAGCGCGTTGTGTGTGAGACCATCGGCGTGCCGTCCGCCCGGAATGACCTTGAAACCCGCCGCCCGATAATCTCTGACCGCCCGCTCCAGATCGTGGACGCCGATCACCACATGGTCGATTGTCAGCGTCATGGTTCCCGCTCTCCTGTCCGTTACTCAATCACCCGTCTTGGCGAGCGGTACATTCTCGATCTGATACTGCCGCAGCCGCGTCGCATATTCCTCCAGCACGCGGTGTCCGTGGTCTTGGAAGTGTCCCTTGACCTGCGTGTGATCCAATTTTGCCGCCGAGCGCGGGGTCTGCAAGTCCGCCGCGAATCGCTTGAGCTTGCGCTGCTGTTCCCAGTTCTCTAGCCAATCCCCCAGCTTCCCACCCAGCATCAATTCACCCAACCGCTTCGCCAGCCGTCCTGCCCATCCCATCGGGTAGACCGAGTTCCGCTGGAAACTCCCATCCGCATTTGGGAGGTACGCTTTTACCCACGCATTTGCCTCCCGGAAACGCTCGTACACATCTGCGCCGTACAGTGGAACCATCTGGGCCACCTCATGCGCGATGAACACATCCCGCCGCCCTTGTGCCAGTGCTGTCTCAGCCAGCACAAAGTTCGGGCAGATATGTGCCCCGCCCACCCGCGCGATCCGTACCAGCACCACCGCCAGCCCCCGCGCCAGCCACACCCGCCCGGCCGTGGTCACCAGGAGATAATCGATGTCATCTCCTGCGTGCGCCGCATTCCGCATTGCCAGCGCTCCTGTTAGTGCCACCATTCGCACGAACGGCAGCCGTGCCAGCCACCGTCCCCACGCCTCCCCAGTCTTCCACAGATGCGCTGACAGTTCGTCTCGGTTTTTTCGCAGCGCGATCGTCTCAATCTGTCCCCGCCAGACATAATGTCCCTCTGCCGTTTCCAACCGTTGTCGCAGGAAAGCGGATTGCTCCAGGCACATCCGCACCTGTTCCAGATTGACCGGCTGCTCAGCCATCAGGTAATGATGAATCTCCTCGACCATCAGCGGATACTGGAACACATCCGCATACAGAATCGTGCGGAGGATGGCAGCTTCAAGGGATGTAGTCATGCACATGTTCCTCACTCATGACTGTATACGCTTGTGCCGGGAACCGCGGATCTCGGCCCGACATGGCTAGGCTTACTCTTGGATGTGCTGATTGGCGAACTTCGCAAAGCCGGCCGCTACGAGTGGCCTGCATGTAGCTTTTCCGCTGTTTGACATGTTCGCGCACTGCATCAAAGAATTCGGACTTGTTGATCGGCGCGGGACCGAACAGCGTCACGCCGTAAGCCAGCACGAAATACCAGTTCATCAGTCATGCCCGATCAGCCTGAATACTATGAAACGGCTCCCCTGGGCTGACGTTGCTCATTGAATACGTTTCGCTGCTGAATGCTTCCAACCCTCATCTGGTGAAATATACCGTACCTCGATCCGGTTATCCCACGCTGGATACTGCGCTGCGAATGCTGTGTGCATCGCCTCCAATACCTTTGTGTTCTCTGGTGTCAGATCGCCCGTCAGCGTTGCCAGTACCTTGTCATCCTCTGAATCAAGAGTGACCAGAATGTCACCCTTTGTGTTCCAATTTGTGCTATCGTAGGGGCACGAATAGATGTGGGCGCAGTGGGTAGCCCTCACATCTGGAAAAAACCCGCTGCTGCCAATCATTTTTCTCACAATCTTGTATTTTCTATCAACTGAAACTATTAACTATTAACTTGTATGTCTCACCCCCTCCACGTCCACAGCCACGTATTGCTGAACTGGCACGAGGTGTTCACAGGCTCGAAATTCACTACCGCGTTCCCGATTCCACCCTCGATATCCGGTACAGTCAGGTTGCCCCTCAGCCGCCCATCCACATAGATCAGAATATCCGAGCCGCGCGCGACCACCACCAGGCTGTGCGTGTTGCCCGAAAACGCAGGAATCTGCTCGAAAATCCCCGGCAGGAAAACATCCCCCTGCCGCTGTGAAAATCCGTATCCACCTCCCTGGTCGATGTATGCCAGGAGATAATCCGACTCTCCCGTCGCCCGCAGGATCAGCCCGCAGCCCGTCGTGGCCGGTGCAGCCTCCCACGTCATTGTCGTCCCGATGACCATATTGCCGTACACACTTCCCCGTGCCAGCTCCAAAGTTTCCACCCCGGGACGCCGCGATTCGATAAAGCTCTCCTGCACGACCAACGCCATTTCGCCCCCCGCTGGGATCACGCTGCGCCGTTGCAGTTCCCGCGCAATGCTGTTCGGATTGCCTCCTTGCATAAGCTGATCGGGTATCGCTCGCTGCCCGTCAATCTCCAGCGGCGTGGTCACGATCAGGTCGTCCAATCGCACGTTGGTCTGGCTGCTCAGGGAGGATCCTGTTCCCACATAGAACCCAACCGAGCCGGCCTCAGCAATACTGCCATCACTCAGCCGCCCAATCGGCTGGTTGTTGTAGAAGAAGTCGAATCCCGACCTGTTCACCAGCATCCCCAGTGCGAAGTTGTTCCCCCCTGGTACAATCGCCGGATGCGTCGTCCAGTCTCGCAGAATCGTATCGCTGCCGTCCTCCCGAAGAATGAACCGCCACTCTCCTCGCTGGTTCACCATGAACAGGTACAAGTTGCGAGTATCCTGCTGCCGGGCCGTCATCCCCACCGTCCAGCCATCCTGCCCGCTGACTTCCACGTTCACCTGGGCATAGAAATCGCTGAACGTCGGCGCGTTCGGTTGGAACACCATTGCCTGTTGGTTGATCCCGCTCAGATTGAGCCACAGCGCGTCCTCGCTGAGGAGCGGGATGAGCGCATCGATGTCGCTTCGCCACACTCCTTCTCCATCGAATGTTTCGGTAGAGCTTGTCTGACTGAACCCGTGCGTGAGCGTCAGACGGTAGCTGCCACTTGTTGTTCCGTGGCTGCTGACCACTGCTGTGTACGTTTCGGTGCGGGGCAGGGTGATCGCTTCCAGCAGCGCCCCGCGCTGTTCTGGGTAGTTCAGATCATCGTTGCCGATGAGCGGATTTCCCGACCGATCCACGATGTTCAGCACTGGATCAAGGTCGCCTGACGTTGCTTCGGCCGACAATGAAACGACCTGACCCTCGGATGCGAAAAATGTCCAGCTTTCGGGGCTTCCAGCTGCAACACTCCCGATAACAGGAGAGAAGGCAATCAATGTAGGCTGCTCTTGTGCCTGTACCGAACTCCACAGGCTTACCAGGAGCGCCATGATGAACAGAGCCCTACGTCGGATCATGTGAGCCATAAAGGATAGCGGCTTGTCATCTGCGTGACGAACGCCGTAAAGTCCTCGACCGTCATCTCGGCGCCATCGTTCCAGCGGTGTTCCTCAGCCAACCGCAGTCGCCGCTGTTCCCCCGCCACCCGGAGTGACTCGCTGCTGTTCCCAGCCTGACTGTTGCTGCTTTTGACCAGTTCCACGAACCGCGCGATCTGGTTGATGCGTTCCATTTGTTCTGGAGAAGCGAAAGCATAGATCGGCAGATAGACATTGTTTTGCTCCACCGCGCATGCCACCACGCTCCATCCTTTGGGCATCCGTCCCCGCCGGGGGATCTTAAAGCGCCACAACAGGATGTTCGCCGTTTGATCCGACTGGACTTCGCTCTCCACCGCCCCCCGCTTGCGGATCCGAACGCCCTTCGCATCGACCTCGACGGTTCGCCCGCTGGGCCATCGTTCCTTGAGAATAGGATCGATCAGCCGAATGCCCACCGCCGCCGCAACAAAAGCGATCAAAACCGCGATGATATTCGGCCCCTCGCTCGGGATCAGCGTACTGACTATCACGAACGTGATGACCCAGAAGACTGCGTAGAAGCCAACCAGTCCAAACCGAATGCCCATATGTTCGCGGTCTACAGGCAGGATAATCGGACTGCTGAAATCGGATGCGCCTGAGTTCATGATCGAGCTTGTTGTTTTTCTGCGACGAAGATTACCCGATCCGCCCGTGATGTGGCCGGATCGTAGGTCTCGAACTGCGTGTTCAGGATAGCCCTGGTCTGAAACCCATTCCGCTGAAGGAGAGTTGCGACGGCTTGCACCGGAAAGCCTCGCAGGACGCCCCGCGCATCCTTACGTTCCCATCCATTGTCGTGCCGCTGAAATACGATAGTGTTCGTTGTGAGTGTCTGCCGTTCGTAGTCGAAGTCATGTTTGGCGAATACCGTAAGCTGCGCCGGATCGTCATGCACCATCTCGAATCGACCCGATCCATGCTCGGCTAATCCCTGCACGGTCATCATATCAAAGATGAACAACTTCCCCGAATCCAGGATATGCTGGGCATTCACGAACACCGCTTCCAGGTCTCTTAGGCTGTTCAGGTCATTGATTACATTCAGCGCCAGCACCAGATCAGCAGTTGTGATCTGGCCTCCGTTCTCCCGGATATCCTGTTGCAGCCACTTCAGACTGACCCCTGGGGTATCGAGCTTGCGTCGCGCGATGTCCAACATCTCCGGCGACTGATCGACCCCAGTGATGTTGTAGGGATATTGGGACAAGTACTCGATGCTGCCTCCGGTTCCGCACCCCAACACGACGATGCGCCGGCCCAGCCAATCGATCCGCTGGGCATAATCCATCAGCCTCGGCGTGATGCGCCGTGCGTAGTCCGCGTATCCGATGGCATCGTATACTGGCGCGAGTACCGCATAATCACTCGCCACACAACACTCCTGACACCCTTCCCAGTGCCGCGATCATCACGCGCAAGAGTAGCACAAAGCGTTCCGCTTGACGAATCAGGCGGAACGCTGTGAGTGGACAGAGTGTCTGGATCGAGGGCGGCCTACAAGGGCATCCGGTAGCCTTGACCCGGAACTGTGACAATATACGAGGGGTGCCGGGGATTTTGCTCGATCTTCTGCCGCAGTCGGGAAATGTTGACGCGCAGTACCGAATAATCTCCCTCGTACTGCTCGTTCCAAACGCCCCGCAGAAGTTCGTCGTGGGTGAGGATCTGCCCAGCTCGCCGCATCAAAGTGATGAGCAGTCCGTACTCGATAGGCGTCAGGTGCAGCCTCTCACCGCGAATATGGGCCTGCCGTCGTGGAATATCCAGCTCAAGCTGCCGCACCACCAGTCGCGTTTCCGGTTGCGGCGTCCAGTTGATCCGCCGGAGCAGCGCTTTCACCCGTGCTACCAGTTCTTCCGGCGAAAACGGCTTCACCAAGTAGTCGTCAGCGCCCGCTTCCAGGGCGCTGACCTTGTCTTTTTCCATGGTGAACCCGCTCAAGACGATCATCGGCAGGAACGAGTGGGTTCGTACCCGCTTCAGCACATCTAGTCCGTGGATATCCGGCAGATTCAAGTCCAGCAAGACCAGATCAGGTGAAGACGATACGATCTCATTCAGAGCTGTTTCACCCCGATCCACAGCGACCGCATCATATCCGGCCTCATTAAGCAGCGTGCAGACCACTTCAGCAGTATCGCCGTCATCTTCCACGATCAGGATTTGGCGGTTTGGTTGTGCCATGACCATATGGCGGCTCTCTTCTGATGAAAATGATACAAGTTTCAAACCGGGTCGTAACATCGTACCAACAATCATATCGGAAATCCAACCCGTGCGCAACAGGATTGTTACATCGGGCAGTGTATCAAAGTCGGTGGAAGCTCAAAAGTCAGGCGATGAGGAGCCAGCGCACGCGAAAGAGCGGTGAGCAAACTGGAGAGGGAATGAAAAGCACCGGCAGCTCGGAAGCGACGGCTCGTCCTCCGCTCTGTCAGTTACCTTTGCAACGCCGCTCAACTTAGCGCAGTTTCATGTCTTTCTGCACTTTCTCTATTTCCACCGACTTCGATGCATTACCAAAAACAAAAAGACCAGCATCGATGCTGGTTATCTTTCGAAGATGGTTGCTGATTGGGCGCACCAGGACTCGAACCTGGAACATCAGTCTTGTAAGGACTGCGCTCTGCCAATTGAGCTATGCACCCGTATCTGGTGAATACTCTACAATATGTTTATATCTTTATCAATCCCATCACGCCATGTCTGCAAGGGGAGTCTATAGCTTTGGCGGCGTCACGCCGAGCTGCCCCTGGTACTTGCCTTTCTTGTCCGCATATGAAATCTCACATTCCTCATCTGCCTCAAAGAACAGCACCTGTGCGATGCCCTCATTGGAATAGACCTTAGCGGGTAGGGGAGTCGTGTTGCTGATTTCCAGCGTCACGTAACCCTCCCATTCTGGCTCGAACGGCGTGACGTTCACGATCAGCCCGCACCGCGCATACGTGCTTTTTCCCAGGCATACTGTCAGAACACTGCGCGGAATCCGGAAGTATTCCATCGACCGCGCCAGCGCGAACGAGTTCGGCGGGATTACGCACATATCCCCTTTGAAATCGACGAATGAATTCCCCGAAAAGTTCTTCGGGTCCACGATGGCTGAATATACATTGGTGAACACTTTGAACTCGTCCGCCACGCGCATATCATATCCGTAGCTGGAAACCCCGTAGCTGATGACGCCCTCTCGGACCTGCTTTTCCACGAACGGCTCGATCATTCCGTGTTCCAGCGCCATCTTACGTATCCAGTGGTCAGGCTTTAACCCCATGTGCTTTTTCCCCTTTGCAGCGTCGTCGATCACATCCGCTCCGGTGCGCTCATTCCCATCAATCCCAGCACCCGCTTGAACACCACCTGCGCCGCTCGGTAGAATCGCAGTCGTGCTTTGGCGACTTCCACCGGAACCTCGCCATGAATCACCCGCACCTCGTCATAAATCGGGTGAAAGATGCTTGCCAGTTCATGGGCATAGAAGGCGATCCGGTGCGGTTCCAGCAGGCTGACCGCGATTTCGATGACCTCGCCCAGTTCCAGCGTCTTCCGCAGGAACCGCAGTTCTGCTGCCCCCAGCAGCGCCAGATCAGCCCCCTGGTCATCTAGCCCGCGTGCTTCCGCCTCGCGCAGGATTCCCGCGCAGCGCACATGCGCGTTCTGGATGTAATAGACCGGATTATCGTTGCTTTGTTTCACTGCCAAATCGAGATCAAAATCCAGATGTGAGTTGGCGCTGCGGGCCAGCAGTAGGTACCGCACTACATCCGGGCTGGTCTGGTCGATCAGATCGTCCAGCGTGTCGTAGTCGCCTGCTCGCGTACTCATCTTGACTTCTTGGCCGTTGCGGATCATGCGCACCAGTTGGATAATGATGACCCGAATCTTGGAGGCATCCATCCCCAGGGCATTGATCCCGCACTGCACCACCTTGTACTGCGCCCCATGATCCGCCCCCAGGATATTGACCAACAGATCGAAGCCCCGCTTGATCTTGTTGGCATGGTAAGCAATGTCCGGCAGCGTGTACGTTGGATTGCCATCGCTCTTGACCATCACGCGATCTTTACTGTCGCCCAGCGGCACGCTGCGGAACCACGTCGCTACGCCTTTCCCACTGTCTTCTTCACCGTCCTCGCTGCCCAATCCGCCTGCGTTTTCAGGATTCACCGCCCGATAAATATGCCCCCGTTCTTCCAGCGCCTTGAGCGTGTCCCACACCGCCCTCGACTCATACAGGCTGTTCTCGTTGAAGAACACATCGTGCTGCACATTGACCCGCCGCAGCGTTGCCTTGATGATCTCGAACATCCGTGCTTCCGCATAGGCTTTGAAGGGCTGCCAGTCGGCCTCTCGGAGTGAATCCCCATGCTGCGCGACCAGTTCTTGCGCAAATGTCTTAAGATACTCGCCCTGGTAAAAGGTCTTGTCATCCGCCGCCGGTATGGCCACAGGCAGCCCCAATGCCTCCAGATACCGAATCCGCAGGCTGTTGCCCAGGTTCGTCATCTGCACGCCCGCATTATTGAAATAGTACTCCCGTTCGACCGCATATCCTGCCGCTTCCAGCAGTCGTGCAATCGTATCGCCTACCATCGCGCCCCGGCTGCGCCCTACGTGCAGCGGCCCCGTTGGATTCGCGCTGACGAATTCCACCTGTGCCCGTTTCCCCGCCCCCAGATCAAGTTGGAACAGCCTGTCCCCCTCGCTCAGGATCGTCTCCACTTGCTGCCGCAGCCAGTCTTCGCTCAGCCGGAAGTTGACGAAGCCCGGCTTCGCCACCTCCACCGTGCCCACGAAATCTGCGCCTGGGAGATTCCGCGCGATGATCTCCGCGATCTCCAAAGGGTTCTTTCCCGCCGCCTTTGCCAGTTGCAGCGCTGCCGCGCATGCATAATCACCCTGTTCAGGCTTCTTCGGCGGGCGGATTTCGATGTCGGGGATGTTGAATTCGGGCAGTTCGCCAGCCTCTTGGGCTGACCGGATCGCCTGCTGGATCAGGAGCGCGTGTTCAGCGGGCAGCAGTTTCAAGATTCATGTTCCTTATGTGCAAGTCGTGGAATGAGCCGATTCAAGCGATTGATCAGCGGCATTGTAGCAAATCTAAAAGTCTTAGCAAGATACCCCCCTGCCTATCGCCCGTCTATCCACCCAATGACTCCATCTTTGCCAATCGGCAGTCGTGCGCCACAAGTTTCGCATAGCCATTGCCCACTCGTTCGCGTCCAGTCTATCCGCTCACACTGAGGACACTGAACAACCCGTTCCGCTGGCCTTGCCCCAATCCAAGCCGAATCACCCGCTTTCCTGCCCCATACCTTCCGGTAATCCACCTGCCAGATTTGCACCCGCCCGTCCTCGATGCCATGCTTTCGTAGTTTGTCTAACATCACCGCTTCTGGCCAGGTCTTTCCCGGCATCCATGGCGTATGGATCCGTAATGTCGTCAGCAGCAGTCCGCCAGGACGCAGCACCCGCACCATTTCCGCCAGAATTGCATCCGGGTCGCGCGTGAACTCGAGCGCCTCCAAGCATGTCACCGTGTCAAACGATCCATCTGGGAAGGGCAGCGTCTCTGCTGGTGCATGAATCAGCGTAATCTGCTCGGAGAAAGGGTAGGTGGCTCTTGCTGCCTCCCGCAGCATCTTCTGGCTCAGATCAAGACCGATGATCTGTCCCTTGAACTTAGGAAACCGTGCCAGCGCAATCGGCAAGCGCCCTGTCCCTGTCGCCACATCCAGCACCAGCGGATCGCGTCGCGGCTGAATTGCTTCCATAATCGGCCGTGCCAGGAAGTGCTGCTCGTATTCCGGCACGATCTTCTTGACCCGATCATAGTGCGGCGCGAACACATCGTACAGCCAGATCACCACCCGCCGCCCCAGATACACCCCCTCGGACGCGACCAATAGCCACCATAGCAGCGCCGCTGCCGCCGCTACTCCCAGCCCAATGAGCAGGATGCCGCCCCATTCGCTCATGCCAGCAAACCTTGTTGCCGCAGCCACGGAACACAGCTTTGCAGCCCGCTTGCCAGATCGATCTTCGGTCTCCAGCCTAACCGTTCTGCTGCCTTCTTCATGCTGTAGGTGCGCTGCGTCACCACGTATTGAACCAGCGCCGGGAGGTCTTGAGGGCCTCCCTGTGCGCTGAGTATCGCTTCAATCAGCGGCGCGGCTGCCCGGATTGGCCACATCGGCAGCCCCAACCACCGCTCATGTCCTGCAAGCTGTGCATACCCTAGCAGCCACTCTCGCCACGTCGGGCTGGGATCCGGTGCACAGTTGAACGCTTCCCCACTCGCCTCCGGGTGCTGGCCTAACACCAGAATCAGATCGACTACATCATCGACATGAATCGGGTACGCCGTGCCGCTCCCATCGCCCGGAAACAGAACCGCCCACCCCTGCGCCACCCGGAACAGTGTCCGGGTCCACGCATTGCTCCCCGGCCCATAGATCATGCCGGGTCGAATGATCGCGTACTCGAACCCGTGATGTTTGCTCACCTCTCGCGTCACCTGTTCGCCCTGGAGCTTCGTGATGTTATATGCCACGCGCCCCGGCTTCGGCTCGGTTTCCTCCGCGATGACCCCGGAGATGCCATAGCCATATGCCGCAATGCTGCTCACGTAAACCACGCGCTTTACGCCGCTCTCGCCCGCGGCCTGCGCCAGTTGCCGGGTTCCCTCTACATTGCTGCGCTCCTGATGCGCCAGCGGCCCGCCCAGCGCTGCCGCCACATGGAACACCACCGAGCAGCCCTCGGTCAGCTTTCGGAGCGCCGCCGCATCCTGAAGATCGCCCCCCACAATCTCAACGCCCTGCATCTTCCGCAGCGCGTCCGCTTTCTTGATATTCCGCACCAGTGCCCGAATTGTGACCCCCTCAGTGACCAACCGCCGCGTCAGCGCCCCACCCAAAAAACCGGTTGCGCCCGTTACGGCCACAATCTGGCCTGCGAGACTGTTCATGGAGCCTCCGTCAGCAGCAGATCATCCTGGAACTGCATCGTATACAGCTTGGCATACAAACCGCCTCGCGCCATCAATTCGTCATGTGACCCCAACTCGATCAGCTTGCCCCGATCCAGCACAGCGATGCGGTGCGCCACCTTGATCGTGCTGAGCCGATGCGCGATGATGACTGTCGTCCGGTTCTGCATCAGCCGTGCCAGTGCTTCCTGCACCAGATGCTCGCTTTCGCTGTCCAGACTCGATGTCGCTTCGTCCAGCAGAAGAATACGCGGATCTTTCAGGATCGCCCGCGCGATGGCGACCCGCTGCCGCTGCCCGCCGCTCAGCCGGATACCCCGCTCACCCACGATTGTTTCGTACTGATCCGGCAGTTCCATGATGAAATCGTGCGCGTTTGCGGCTTTGGCCGCTTCGATGATTTCGCCCTCGGATGCCTCAAGTCTTCCGTAGCGGATGTTTTCCCGAATCGTTCCACCGAACAGCAGCGTCTCCTGCGGCACGATCCCGATCTGCTGTCGCAGACTCGCCTGTGTCACCGCCCGCAGATCCATCCCGTCCACGGCCACTGATCCCGCCATTGGATCATAAAAGCGTGGAATCAGATTGAAGATCGTGCTTTTCCCTGCTCCACTGGGGCCGACCAGCGCCAGAATCTCTCCCGGCGCGATCTCCAGGTTGATCCCGTGCAGCACATCCTGCCGCTCGTCATAGCTGAACGTGACATTTGTGAACGTGATCCGTCCCTTGACGCGAGGCAGAGCGATCGCGTTCGATGCATCCACGATATCTGGTTGCGTATCCAGGATTTGGAAGATGCGTTTTGTTGCCCCTAAGGCTTCCTGCACTGACGTATATAACCCCACCAGACTCCCCAACGCTCCCGCCACCGTCAGCCCGTAGATCAGAAATCCGATCAACTGCCCACCCGTAATCCGCCCGTCCAGTACTTCCCGTCCCCCGAACCACAGGATCAGTGCCAGTGCCCCAAACCCCAGGAACGCGATCAACGGCCCAAACACCGACCGGATCCGCAGCAACCGTACCCCTGCCCGGAACGCCCGGCCCAGTGCTCCCTCGTATCGCTCGATCTCATATGGCTCACGGACGAAGCTTTTCACCTCGCGGATATTTTGCAGAACTTCCTCGGTGACAACCGTCGCTCCCGCCAGTTCATCCTGAATCTGGGTGCTGGTGCGCCGCAGGAAGATGCCGAAGGCTGTTGCCACGCCCACCATTACGGGCGTCAGCACCAGAATGAACAGCGTCAGCCGCCAGTTGAGCGCCAGCATCACCACGATAGCCCCAATCATGATGAACGTCTGCTGGAGCAGCACATTCACATTACTGGTCAGCACCGTTCGCATGGCTGTCACATCGCTGGACAGGCGCGACACCAATTCGCCCACTCTCCGTGCCGCGAAGAACCCCAGCGAGAGCGTCTGCAAGTGGCTGTAAACCTGCCGCCGCAGATCGAATACCAGACTCTCGCCGATGAAGTTCAAGTTGTAGTTTTCGATCAGCGAGGTCAGCGACCGCAGGAAAAACACCAACAGCAGCCCCACCGTAATCTGATCCAGCAGTCGGAAGTCTCGCTGCTGTAACACTGAGTCCACCACGCTGCTGATCACCGCCGGGAACACCAAGCTGAGCGCGGCACTGACAATCAGCGCGGCGATCGCCACCAGCATCCGTGTGCGGTAAGGCTTCAAGTAGCGGATCAGCCGCCACCAGTTCATAGGGATTCCTGGTAGATTATCGACTTCTTCTCGCGGGCCGCTGCGACGAAAGCTTCTTAACATGAGGGGAATCTCTCTTGGAAAGCAAGGATCGGCCTATAATACGACCGCTTCCGCCCTGTTTTCAATCCTTCCCCGCCACCCGGGTATATTTCAGATGGGGGCGAGATTCATTCGATTGAGGATCATGGTTCATAGGGGCAGACTAAGAGAGTCTTCGCTGGCATGTCCGCCTGCCTGCTGCTTGAATTGTTCGCTGCTGCCTTTGTGTGATCTCGGCCCTTTTGGTGATTCGTTTTGTCTTATCCCCAGTGTTCGGTCTTGCAGGGGTGGGTATGCTCCGTTATACTGATTTTCCTGTCACCGGGGCGTGGCGCAGCCTGGTAGCGCGCTTGCATGGGGTGCAAGAGGTCGTGGGTTCGAGTCCCGCCGCCCCGACATGAGAATACCCACTTCTGATCCCAATTGTTGTGTAGTTTCGTGGTGAAGTAGGAGAACTGCTCTATGGCAATGTGACCAAATAGGGCAGTTCTTTTTTTGCGAATTTTCACCTGCATGTTACACTTGCGGCGTGGTAAGTTTTGCCACACAGTTTTGAACCTTGCCAGGGATTTGTGAGTATTGTTGTCAAATCTGAGACAGTAACTGTCCCTGGCCAGGGTTGAAAACGGTTCCTTATAGACGGTCGTTACGGGAACCACTCAAAGTCTGTAGTTCAAATTTTAAGGAGTCCAGCATGAAGCGTTTAGTTCGTTTTGGTATTTTGGGCATTGCGATCGCGCTGATCGCGGCGCTCATCGTGCCGGCACTGGCCCAGGAACCAGGGCAGGGCGGCATCATCATCGAAGGTAACTTCGGTGGCGACCCGGCCAACCTGAATCCGATCCTAGCGACCGACACTTCGTCGTTCCGTATCATCAACCTGATCTACCCCGGCTTCGTCGGTGTGAACCCGGAAACGGCGACCTATGAGAAGGGGCGTCCGGACGCGCTGGTTTCGGACTGGACTGTTTCGGACGATGGTCTGGTCTATACCTTCACTATGCGCCAGGACTGGACCTGGAATGACGGGACGCCGATCACTTCAAAGGACTACCAGTACACCTGGGATGCGATCACAAGTGGCGTGGTCGATACCCGCCTGACCTATCTGATGGACATCATCGACAAAGTCGAGACGCCGGATGATTACACCGTCGTCGTGACCTTCAAGGAAGCGGACTGCACGGCGCTGGGAAATGCCAGCCTGCCGGTGGTTCCGTCGCATGTTCTGCCAAGTGACTTTGCGGCGCTGAACGATTCGGAATTCAATCTGAATCCGACCGTGACGAGCGGCCCGTTCAATTTCAGCGAATTCCGCGCGGCCGAATTGGTCAGCCTGACGGCAAACCAGGCCTACCCGGCGAACCCGAATGGCGTGATTCCGGAAGGTTTCATCTACAAAGTCGTGCCGGATCAGACGGTTCTGATCGAGCAGTTCCTGGCCGGTGAGACCAACTTCATCGACGGCCCGGCTGTGAATCGCCGCTCGGATCTGCGCGCCTCGGAAGATGTGAACGTGTACTCGTTCCCCGGCAACGCTTGGGACTATCTGTCGCTGAACTACGCTGACCCGACGAATCCGCAGAATGCTTTCGATGAAGCCGGCAACCCGATTGACCAGGGCCACCATCCGTTCTTCGCGGATGTTCGCGTCCGCAAGGCGATCGCGCTGGCGCTGAACGTCGATGAGATGATCCAGGGCGCGGTCTTCGGTGAAGGCGACCGCATGGCTTCGACGATCATCCCGGCGTCGTGGGCCTATGACAAGAATCTCCCGTTCATTCCGTATGATCCGGAGGCTGCGGCGGCTCTGCTCGACGAAGCTGGTTTCGTGGATCATGACGGCAATGTGGACACCCCGCGTATCGCTCAGGGCGCTCTGTACGCGGAAGACGGCACCGAATTCCGCTTCACACTGTACACGAACGAAGGCAACACCCGCCGCGGCGCGATTGCGACCATCGTTCAGGACTCCCTGAAGCAGCTCGGCATCGTGGTAGACTTCCAGGCCATCGACTTCAACACGCTGCTGGACATCATGGACGGCCAGGAATTCGATGCTTTCATCCTGGGCTGGCGCAATGGCTACCCGGATGACCCCGATCAGACCCAGTTGTTCTCGCCCAATTCAGACGTGGTCGGCAGCGGCTCGAACAACTCCTCGTATAACAATCCTCGCGTAACCGAATTGATGGAACAGGCGCGGACGCTGCCCGGCTGCGATCCGACCGAACGCGCGGCGATCTATGCGGAAATCCAGAAGCTGATGCAGGACGACGTGGCCTATGTGCCGCTCTTCACCATCGGCGGCATGTACGCGGCGCGGAAGAACGTGGATGGCTTTGCACCGTATCCGTCACAGCCGTTCTGGAATATCGACACCTGGGCTGTCCGCAGCGAATAGCCCTCACTCCTGACCAGAGGGGCGCTCGGAAAGAGCGCCCCTCTTCAGTCTAGCTCACAGTACGGGTAACCATTATGGTCAAATACACACTCCGCCGCCTGATTCAAGCGATTCCAACGCTGTTTGGGATCACAATCCTCTCGTATCTGCTGATCGATCTCGCGCCGGGCAGTCCAGTGCGGGCACTCACCTTCGGGCCAAACACGCGACCATCCCAGATCGAACGGATGGCGAAGCAGCTTGGTCTGGAAGACCCGCTGCCGATCCAGTATCTACGGTGGCTGTTGGGAGATGATTGGATGCGGTGGGATACCGACGGCGACAAGATTGCAGACCGGTCGTTCATCCTGCCGTTGGATGCAGATGGCGACGGAGTGGCGGAACCGCCGGGCGAACGGCGGGGTTTCCTGCGCGGTGATTTTGGAAAGTCTTTCTTTGAGAAGCGGAATGTCACCCAGGTGATTGGTGACCGCATCGGCGCTACACTGGAACTGGGATTCTCGGCGCTGCTGGTGGGGATTTCGTTAGGCATCCCGATTGGAATTCTGGCGGCGGTGGGGAAGGGCGGTTGGTTTGATAACCTGACGCGGGTGATCGCGGTCATGTTCAATTCGATCCCGGTGTTCTGGTTGGGACTCATCCTTATTTTGATATTCGGATCATGGTTGAAGGTGCTGCCGATGGGCGGCCGGTGTGAAGTGGCGCTGACGGGCGGGTGTCCGCCAGTCTACCAACGGCTTAATTATTTACTGCTGCCGACATTCGTGCTGGCGACCGGCGGCATCGCGGTGTTTTCCCGCTATATGCGGGCGTCGATGCTGGATGTGATCGGGCAGGATTATATCCGCACGGCCAAGGCGAAGGGGCTTTCCGGACGTCAGGTGTGGTTCAAGCATGGGGCGCGGAACGCGCTCATCCCGATTGCGACGTTCCTGGGACCGGCGATTGCGGGGTTATTAGGTGGCGCGCCGATCACCGAGACGATTTTCTCATGGCCAGGATTAGGACGGGTGGGCGTCGCATCGGTCGTCCAACAAGATTATCCGGTCATTATGGCGGTGGTGATTGTGGCTGCTCTGGCGACGGTCATCGGGTACATCCTTTCCGACATCCTGTATGCGCTGATCGACCCGCGCATCCGGTTTTCGTAGGAGCGTTGAATTATGACTACACAATCGGCCAATGCCTCGGTCGTCAAACTGGATGTCGGTAAGCAGAAAGAACGGTCGGTCGGCGAGTCATTGACGACGCTGGCGCTGCGGCGTCTGCGTCGGGACCGGCTGACGCTGCTGGCGATGAGCGTGATCGTTACACTAACTCTCATGTCGTTGGGCGCACCCCTCATTGAGCGCTATGTTTTGCAAGTGGACTACACTCGGACGAATATCAGCGAGGCATTTCTGCCTGTCGGGTCCCCGGGGCACATTCTGGGCACGGATGATCTGGGACGCGACCATCTGGCGCGGCTGATCTATGCCGGGCAGATTTCGCTGGGGATCGCGTTTTTTGCGGCGATTCTCTCTCTGGTGATCGGGATCAGCCTGGGTGTGCTGACAGGGTTCTATGGTGGGGTGGTGGATGACTTCATCATCTGGGTCATCACGACGCTGAACTCTGTGCCGACCTTATTCCTCTTGCTGATCGTGTCGGCGGTTATCATCCGCAACGATGAGCTGCAGAATTCGCTGCTGCGCGGACCGTTTGGGTTAGTGCTGGTGCTGGGTTTGCTGGGGTGGACGGGGACGACGCGGCTGGTGCGCGGAGAAACCCTGTCGATCCGCGAGCGGGAGTACATCATCAGCGCGCGGGCGGTGGGGGCTTCGCCGCTGCGGATCATGTTCGTGCATATCCTGCCGAATCTGTTCTCGGTGGTGATCATCACACTGGCGCTGGATGTTGGCGGGTTGATCCTGACGGAATCGGCACTGAGCTTCCTGGGCTTGGGCGTGCAGGCTCCATATGCCAGTTGGGGCAATATGCTGACGAGCGCCCAGACGTATTTCACGAAGGGTGTGCATCTAGTGATCGCGCCTGGTCTTCTGATTGTGATTACAGTGCTATGCCTGTATGTGATCGGTGACGGGCTGCGAGATGCGTTCGATCCCACGTCGGTGGATTAACGGAGAAACGACTCAAAGTTGACATGATTTTCGGGCGACCCGCCGGGTCGCCCCTACAATTAAACCGTCCTTGAGTGGGCTTCTCTATTCGAGTTTCGTATCACCTTCGTTTCGGTTCCCCATATGCAGGCAAAATAAAGGGCACAGCCAAGCGGATTGTGCCCCGATACGTTCCGCGATCTGGTGGGCGGAGGCGTGCCGCCCTTTCCCTCGTGAAACCAACCGAATATCTATCCTCCGGACATGGGCGTGGCCTGATACTGCTGTTCCAGGCGGACGATAAGGTCTTGCTGGAGGGCGGCGACGCGATCCAACCCCGTTCTGATCTCGGCGACGGCGCTGGCGATATCGCCGGCCGCGCCGTTGTAGTAGCCGGTGAAGAGTTCGACAGCCTGGCTGACGGCAGTGGTCAGGGCGGTGTGGGCTTCGACGGCGCAGTCAGGGGCCGGGGCACTGAAGACGTTATCGCGCAGGACGAGCATGGCCTGAATGTCCGGGTTGAGTTCAGCAGGCTCCTTGACCGCGGCGGCATCCAGGCGCGTTCTGAAGTCGGCCAGGATCAAAGCGGAGGTTTGCAGCCAGGCCTCCAGTTCGGGGGTGTTGGCACAGGTTCCGGCGAGGCTGACGTCTGGCGGCGGCGCGAGGGTGATGGGCGCCAGGGGGGTAGGCTGTGGCACATCATTGATGGCACAGGCGGCGAGCGGCAAAGCGACCAGCAGACTAATCACAAGGCGGATAGACAGCTTCATACTACTGACCTTCCACAGGTTGTACCTGAGCAGAACAGGATGAATAACTGCTGCCGATAATTACGGTGTAGTCGGCGGTACGATTAGGGTCGGGTTCGACACGCACGTTTTCTGGCCGGATGTTCAGGAGCGTGGCCAGTTCGAGTGTGCGGCTGCCTTTGGTCTGGCCAGTCCGGTCAATCAGGATGGTATCGGCGTAGTCGATGCGGTCGGCGGTTCCGATGGCGATGGCGTTGAAACCTTCCCAGGCGAGTGTATCGGCGGCGACACGATCCCAGTCGGGGTTGGCTGTGCCATTGAGGACTTCAACGCTGGTGGCCTGGACGTTCACCTGGCTTTCGGTCGGTGGCAGGTAGAAATCCTGAAGCAGTTCGCGGATCGGTTCGTAGTTCGGAAGCTGGACGAAGGAACCATCTGGCGGCTGCCAAGGAGTGGTGTGGTACAGACGGCGCATGTAGAACTGCTCGATTTTGTTGGGATCGAGGTTGAGGGCATACGGGAGCAGACCGAGCATGTCCTCGAAGGTCAGGTTCGTGGTGACGACCTGGGTAAGTTCATTCCAGAGTCCGGGGAGCTGGGTGATCTGACCGGAGGAACGAGCGGAACGCCAGATGGCGCGGAGGATTTGCATCTGACGGCGGCCTCGGTCGAACTCGATGCTGTTGTGGCGGCTGCGGGCATACCAGAGAGCGCCGCCTCCATCGAAGCGGTAGTAGCCGACGGGCAGCACATAGTATCCCTCGTCATCCGGGCCAACGGCCTGAGCGGGGGGTGGGGCACTGATGAGTTCCTGATCCTTGATGGCACAATCGACGGCAACATCGACCCCACCAAGGGCGTCGATGATCTCTTTGAAGCCGCTTAAATCGGCCAGAATGAAGTAATGCACGTTGATGCCGAAATTGTAGAAGATAGTCTGGCGCATCAGGCCGAAACCGCCATCGGTCCAACCGACCTGTTCGCCGTGGGTATAGGCCAGATTCAGACGCTGCATGGTCCAGCCGGGAATGTAGACGAACAGATCACGGGGCAAGCTGAGCATGGAGACGGTACTGGTAGTGCGGTTGATCGACACAACGATCATGGTGTCGGTGCGGTCAATGTTGTCGGCGGTAATCTGGCTGTCACCACCCAGCAGGAGAATATTAATGAGGTCATAGCCCTGACGGTCGATGGCTGGAACCTGGGTCGGGATGGCGGTTGGAGCGGCAGCGTTTGGATCCGGGGCAGCGGGGATGAGCAGTGTCGGCAGCGGACGGGGCGTTTGGGTCGCAGCTGGCACATCCGTCGGGGGCGTGGTGGAGGAAGGAGCGAGCGTCGCGGTGGTAGTTGAGGTGGGCGAAGCGGCGGGAACACTGGTGTTGAGGGCTGGGAGGGTCACAGCCAGGGGGCGAGGTGTATTGGTGACCAGCAACTGGGCGACCAGCGTTGGTTCCGGCGTAGGCGTCAATGTAGCGCTCGGCGTCACACTGGGTGTTGAGGTTGACGTGCTAGTGGGCGTGCTGCTGGGAGTAGAGGTAGGTGTGTTGGTAGGCGTGGCCGTGTTGGTGGCGGTCGCTGTTGGCGTCGATGTCTGGGTGGCCGTATTGGTCGGCTGCGGGGTGAAGGTAGTCAGGGTGGGCGCGAGCGTGGTGGCCATCTGCTGGTAGAGCGGCTGGCGTTCGGCGGCGCGCAGGCTTTCACCTAGGTAGCGGGCCACAGCCTGAACCGTGCCGGAACTCTGCCATAAGCCCAGCGCGACCAGAATCACCGGGATCAAGCGCGAGAAGACGAAGCGAAATAAGCGGCGCAAACGCGAGGGTTTGTTCAGGGACATGAAAGTATCCTGTATCCGAAACATCTCAAACGAGCTGAGTGTACCGTGTCGATGGTGAATGGCGTCTCAGCGTTGGAAAATCAGCGGGATGGCGCAAGGTTCAGCAAAGCGCTCATCGATCTGCACGACGGTCAATTGTAACCAATACAGACCTGGCGTGAAGATGGACGTGTCGATCTGGGCGAGTTCACCCTGAACAACCGGTGTGAGATAGCGGTTGTAAAGGGTGTAGGTCTGGATGGAATCCCGTCGGATCTCGATCTTGTAGTAGCCGAAACGGTCCAACCAGGCTGTGCCTTGCACGCTCACCAGACCAGTAACGGTTTGTCCGGGGGTGAGGTTAGTGATGACCGCGCCGGGATCGGTGCAGCCCTGGGCAACCACGCCGGATGCCGCCGTTGGGGCGGCTCCAGGAATGAAGATGGTCTGACCGACGGTAATGCTGTTGGCGTTAGCCAGGCAATTGACTTCCTGAAGGTTCTGGACAGTCGTGCCGGAAGCAGACGCAATCGAGGTCAAGGTGTCGCCGCGCTGAATTACGTAGACAATCCAACCGGGTGGCTGCGAACAGGCCGGGATGGGGCTGGGTGTCCAGGTCGGGATCGGCGTTGGTGGAATGGGCGTTCGCGTGGGAGTAGGCGTGCGGGTCAATGTGGCGGTGGGACTGGGCGTCCTTGTCGCGGTTGAGGTTGGCGTGGCGCTGGGTCGCGGCGTCGCGGTGAAGGTGGCGGTGGGCAGCGGCGTGCGCGTCAGCGTCGCAGTCGGCGTCCGGGTGACGGTTGGGGTTGGCGTGGCGCTGGGTCGCGGCGTTGAACTCGGTTTTGGAGTCGGCGAGAGTGTGGCTGTCAGCGTCGGCGTCGCGCTGGGACGGGCGGTCGCGGTAAATGTGGCGGATGGCGCGGGCAGCGGCGTGCGCGTCAAGGTCAGTGTGGCGGTAGGTGTCAGCGGCTTCGGCGTCGGGGTCGATGTGGCTGAGGGACGCGGAGTCTGGCTGGCCGTTGGAGTTGGGGGCAGGGGCGTGGTGGTCGAACTTGGTGGAACCGATGTCGATGAAGAGGTTGCCGATGGTGAGACAGCAACGGTCGGGGTCAGGGTTGAGGGCTCATCCGAAGCCGTCCTGGTGGCTGAAGGCAGCAGTTCGGGTGTGGACGTGACAGTTTCTATAGTCGCTTCAAACGATGAGGTGGCGACCAGCGCAGTCTCGTCGGAGCGGCTGGAAAGCGACAGGATGATGCCGAACGCAATGGCTACGGCCAGCACACCGATGGCGACAATGGCGACGATGACTTCGTTGGCGATGTCTCGCTGCATGAATTACCTCTGTGCTTCGACAGATGGGGCTTCGACCGGCAGGGCGACATAGAAGATGCTGCCTGTGCCGGGGCGTGATTCAACCCACAGGCCACCGCGATGGGCTTCCACCAGGGTCTTGGCGATGGAGAGACCAACGCCGGTATCTCCCAGGCCGGGAACGAGCGGATTGGCCGCCTTGTACTTGCGGGTGAAGACCCGGGCCAGCTCTTCCTGGGGAATGCCGCCACCGCGATCCTCGATGGAAATGAGAATACTATCGGTCGGGGTGGTCATATGCGGACCGCTGCTGAGCTTGACCTGCTGGCGGTGGGCAGTGACGACAATCTTGGTATCGGGTGGTGAAACCAGATAGGCATTGGTAAGTAGTTGGCTGATGACCTGCGAGATGGCATCCCGATCGACTTTGACAGGCGGGATGCTTTCATCGAGGTTGAGGTGAACTGTTAGGCTCTTTTCGCGGAATTGGTGGATGGAATTGCTGATGGTGTCCTCGATCAGTCCAACGACATCGATGCTCTGGGGCACGAGGGTTAGTTTGCTGGTATCTAGAGCGGTAATGCGGGTCAAATCGTCGAGCATGAAAGTCATGCGGTTGATATTGGCGGCGACGCGGTGCAGGAATTTGCGCTGCATTTCGCCGAGAATACCAGCCGATTCTTCCATGAGCAGGTCAACGTAACCCATGATGGAGGTCAGCGGTGTGCGGAGTTCCTGGATGGCTCCGAGGGTGACCTCGGGATTGTAAAGCTGGTAGCCGGGCGTCCCGTCTTCGCTTTCAGCAGCCGTAGCCTTGACCTGAAGTAGGTCGATTTTATTCTGGGCGGAGGCGAGCAGGTTGCGCGTTTCGGTCAGTTCACGTTCGAGGCGACTGCGCTGCTCGGAGACATCTTCGATCATGCGGGTCAGAGAGTGGATGCCGGTTTCACCAATTTCCTGAAGGCGCTCGCGGCTGCCTTCGACACGGTTGAGGAGCATGTCACGCTCGGTTTCGAGGGCCTGTCTTTCCGCAGCAAGCTGATCCTGAAGGCGGAGCCATTCGCTCTTTTCGTTGGCAAGCTGTTGAATCTGCAAGCGGAGTTTGGCCTGTTCCTGGTAGGCTTCGGCGAGTTCAAGCTGATAACTAGAGGCTTCGGCGACGAGACGGGCGCGGTTCTGCTTGATGGCGTCCTGCTTTGCCAACAGCTCATTGCGCTCCGCGCGAATCTGGTCGCGTTCTTTGGTGAGAGCTTCACGGTCGGACGCAAGATTGCGGACATCCTGCTCTAGGGCTTGGATGCGGGCGTCGCGCTGTTTTTCCTGGTCGATGCTGGAGGCAAACTGGGCGCGTTCGTTCAGCAGGGCATTACGTTCCAGGGTCAACTGGTCGATGCGAGATTGCAGAGCGGCCAATTGCTCGATGATTTGCGGAAGCATCTGAGGAAGGCTGCCGGCGGTATCTTCCAGTCCCATGTCGCGGAGTTTGCCGACCAATGCCTGAACGCGAAGCTGCATCTCGTCGCGCTCAGACTGCATCCGCTGCTTATCAAGTGCCAGTTGGTCGAGGAAGGCCTGGAGGGATTTGCCGCCGTCGGCTATGGCCTGGTTGGCGCGCATCTGGCCAAGTTCGCGCTGGAGGGCTTCGCGCTGGGCGAGGAGTTCCTCTTTTTCACGGCGCAGGACATCGACCATGCCGCGGAAGATGGATTCATCGCCGCGTGCGCCAGCAGTGACCAGGGTCGTTTCGGCCTCCTGGAGACGGGTACGAAGCTGCTCGCGTTCATCGCGGAGACGCTGCTGCTCATCGGTGAGTGCCAGGATACGCTGCGAGACAGAGAGTCCCTCCTCTGTGTCTCCGAGCGAGGAGGCTACACGGTTCCGTTCCTGGTCAAGTTCCAAGCGAAGTTGCTTGATCTGTTGGGTGAGGGCCGTGATCTGGTCGCGGGAGGCCTGAAGACTGGCCTGCATCTCATGGCGGGCGGCGAGTACACCGCTGTCGCTCATCTCGTCGATGGGGACTCCTTCGACGAGGGCCTGAATCGCGCGTTCTTCGGCACGGAGGCGCGAATCACGGGCAGCATAACTAAGGGACAGAAGATGCCCGGCGATGATGCCGATACCTTTGAGGAGTTCACGTTCGGCGTCGTCCAGCTCGCGTTTGCAGTAGGGCTGGCCGACCAGGAGGATGCCCGTCAATTCCTTGCCGCTGACGAGAGGCTGGAAGTAGGTGGGGCCAGTCTCTTCGACATCTAGGCGGTTGTAGAGGTCTTGCAGTTCCTCAGGGTTGCGGTCGAGATACAATGGACGCTGCATTCGGCGGTCGATGCTGTTGCCGAGGGTCGGCTGGTTGGCAAGGTTGAGCGACATGCCGGAAATCGGACGGCGCATGGCGAGGTCATAGGCGGCGGCGACATCGGCGTAGTTAGCATCCTGGATGTCGAGGATGGCGCCGACATCGGCTTTGAGGATTTCCAACGCAGCCCTGACGATGCGTTCTGGGATTTCGTTGGGGCTGGAGGCTTCCAGGATGAGGCCAAGTGTCTTGAGAAGCTGGATTGAGTCACGCTGGATGGGGGTTACAGGTGGGGCGGGCAGCTGGATGCCGGGGACAGAGGGCGGTTCTGACTGCTCGACGGACGACGCGGAGTCGGCAGCTAAGGCCGCGGCGGGAGGAGCCGGGCGTTCGTATAAACGGAGTTCGCTCTCGAAGGTGCTGATGATGGCGCGGTAGATCAGTCCGGGGATGATGGCAAAGGCGGCCAAAAAGGCAATACGCAGCGTGCCAGCATAGTCGCCAGAAACGACAGCCTGGAGAATCTGAATCAGGTGAATGATATGACCGGCAATCAGGATGACGAAGAAGAGCAGCTTGAGCGGTGCGTCAGCGATCTGGTCGAAGTTGGCCCCGATGATGACAAAGCCAAACACGGCCACAGCGAGGCCGGCCAGCGTCCAGGCAACCCCGGCGGGGCTGAGGGTGAAACCAATCTGCGGGTCGGCCCCTGTCCACTGAAAACCACTGAGGACATAGCCGACGCTGATTGCGAGGATAGCCAGCAGCAGCAACTGGCTCGAACGACGCGAGAGGGGATGATTCGCAGAAGGCAAGAATGACCAGGTACAGACCACGATGATGACCAGGCCCGCGGCGCGTTCCAATGGAGGTAGGATGCTGGAAAGGCTCTGTTCGGCGACCAGTGCAAAGACTACACCCGCGATAAGTACCAACCAGACAATCAGTAAGCCGAACGCGCCGATGGTGTAGCGGTTGGCGGCGCTGGTTTTGCCGCGACGCCAGCGTTCGCCCAGGGCCATAAAGAAGGCAGCCTGGCAAAGGGCGACAGAGGCTAGGAAGTAGATCACGTCGCCGGGTGGGCGCACGAACAGATTCAAGAAATCAAAAGGGGAAGTGGACAAGGAAGAACCCCTCTAGTTCATCAGAGTCAACCTGCTCTGTAAGTATAGCATAGGGTGGAATCTGCGTTGGGCAAGTACAGGCGCAACTCCGCGAAAAATGTATGAACGTTGACGCAGTGGCGCGGATTTCTGTACACTACCGGGTGTCATACAGGTTATGAGACAGGTGATCGTGCAATTCCCACCAGATCGACTCCGCTTACGCCAGATCAGCGATTTTCTCCAGAAAGCCCCGTGGATCGTCGGTAGCGCTCGTAAGCTCTGGCGTTTCTTCCAGCCGAAGTTTTCTGCCGGCGTGGTCGGTATTGTCTTCGATTCGGATGGGCGAGTTCTGCTGGTGGAGCATGTATTTCATCCGTATGCGCCCTGGGGCCTGCCGGGCGGATGGGTGGGGCGGAACGAAACGCCTGCCGAGACAGTGGCGCGGGAACTGCGGGAAGAACTCCAACTGGATGTTCAGGTGGGGGCACTGGTGCTGACCTGTCTGGACTTCGGAGATCACCTGGATTTCGCTTATATTGCCTACGGGAGAGGTGACGTGGGCAGCCTCAGTCAAGAGCTGCTGAATTATGGATGGTATTCACTGGATGCGCTGCCTAAGCTGCACAGCTTTCATTACCGTGCAATCCAACGGGCGGCACGCTTCCGGGCGATATGGAATGAATTGAGTGCCTATGACGATGAACACTCTGGCAGGCCGTAGGCGTGGCCGTCGCAACTGGCCGCTGGTCGTCCAACTGATTTCGGTGATGATGCTCCTGGCTGCGGTGGGCCTGTTTGTCTTCTATCTGGTGCAGTTCAGCCAGGAGGGGGAATCGCTGCCTCAGGATGTCCGGGTGGGTGGTGTAGCGGTGGGGGGCCTGTCTTCCCGCGAGGCGCTGAGCGCGCTGGAGGAAGCCTATCGAGAGCCGGTGATTGTATACTACCGGGAAAGCCCGATCCTACTTGATCCGGCGTCAATAGGGTTCAGGCTTAACAGCCAGTCAATGCTGGCCGCGGCGGCCGCGGCAGGAGATGTGCAAGGAAGTTTCTGGTCACGGTTCTTCAGCTACCTGTTGGGACGCGAAGATTCGCAGGCAGCGGATGTGCCCCTGTCGGCTACGTATCAGCGCAATCTGATCGATCAATTTCTGCGAGACATCGCCGCGCGATATGACCGGGCTTCGGGCGCGCCGACTTATGACCTCGCTACGCTAACGCTGCGAACAGGCGATTCGGGATATAAGCTCGATGTCGAGGCGGCCGTACCGCTGATCGAAGCGGCATTAAACAGTCCCACGGAGCGGACGGTCAGTCTGCCCATCGTCAGTTCCAGCGTGAATGTGGGCAATATCGGCACCTTGGAAGTGATGATTAAGGACTACTTGGATTCGCAAGGATTCATCTATGATGGGCAGACGACGGTGGCATCGGTGTTCATCCTGGATTTGCGGACAGGTGAGGAAGTCAATATCAACGGCGATGTGGCTTACTCGGCGGCTAGCACCATCAAGGTATCGATTCTGGTCGATTACTTCCGGCAGCTCTGGGTTGCGCCGCCGCAAGATGAAGCCTGGCTGATGGCGAACTCGCTGCTGTGCAGCAACAACTCGTCGTCAAATCTGATGATGCAGATCATCGGCGAACGGGTTTCCGGACAGCAGGATATATTTGCCGGGATTGCCGATGTGACCGACAATCTGCAATTCTTGGGCATACGGAACACCTTCATCAGCGCGCCGTTCGTTCTGGGAGTGGAGGGGCAGCAGTTGGGATCAATCCCGGCTCCGCAGACTTCGCCGAATCCGAATTTCAACACCAATCCCGACCCTTACCTCCAGACTACTGCCGAGGATATCGGGACGTTGTTCAGCCTGATCTATGACTGTGCGACACTGGGTTCGGGTTTGATGGCAGCTTACCCTGGCGGCGAGTTCACCCAGACAGAATGCCGGCAGATGCTTGAATTGATGAGCGCGAACGATCTGCTGCGTCTGCTGCAAGGGGGCATCCCGGCGGGGACACGTATCTCCCACAAGAATGGCTGGGTGGCAGACATGAGCGGCGACGCGGGGATTGTCTTTCCACCCAACGGACGCGATTACATCATCAGCGTGTATTTGTGGGAGCAGACGGAATTCCAGGACTATACTCGGCTGTGGCCGCTGATCGAGGGTGTGTCTCGCGCGGCGTGGAATTACTTCAGCCCGGAGAATCCGTTGATTGCGCCACGCACGGATCTGCCGGATGCGGCGCAAGAGTGCGCGGGGAATTACCTACCGCCGAACGCAGAATCGGTTGATCTGAACAACATCAATGGCTGGCGAGCTACGCCTGTGCCAACCACGCCGTGAAGGTGGTCAGTCTGGGGGAATTTCTTTGTAGAGGGTGAGAATGTTGCGGCCATCGGCGTAGCGGTAGGCTACTTCGTCCATGACGCGGCGCACCAGGTGGATGCCCCAGCCGCCCGGTTTATCGCGGGTGAACGTGGTAGCGGGGTCGGGAGACGGTTGGGTCAAGGGGTCGAAGGGCGGCCCCTCGTCGGCGACGATGATGGTGAGCAGACCAATCTGAGCTGAGGTAGTCAGGTAGATGGGGCGGTGCTTGCGGCCATCGCGGTAGGCGTGTTCCATCACATTGGCGCAGACTTCATCCACGGCCAACTGGCAGTGATAGACTCCACGATCATCCATGCCCGCTTTGCGAGCGTGGATGGTGATGAACTCCAACACGCGAGGCATCTCGCTCATGTGGGCCTGTACGACCAGGTGATGCTCGACCTTGTGCATCGTCGCTCAGCCGGACCTTGTCCTAGAAGCTGCTCACAGCTTCGGCCTGCGATGGATAAATCTGGAAGACTGAATCGAGACCGGTCATCTCCAATACCTCACGAACTCGTTCGGAAGGCTGGGCCAAACGCAGCTCGCCCTTGCCTTGCAGCTTTTTAGCGGCGGCGACGATCTCGCGCAGTCCAGCACTGCTCATGTAATCGACTCCAGCTAGATCCAGGACGAGTTGATTGTGTCCCTGGGCGATGACGGCACTGAGGGCGTCGCCAAATTGATTGGCGTTGTTGCTATCGATCCGACCCGCAACCTCAATGACGGCGACATTGGGCTGCGTGGAAACCTGTACGTTCATCCAGTGAGAACCTCGGCTGCATTCAATAGACTCGCGGGTGACTCTCACATGAGTATACATTAAAAACGTCTCACTGCTGAATCCGCTTAATGGCCTAGTCATCTATAATCAGGTCGTTCAATAGATTAATTGAGGCGGGGATCTAAACATGAATTGGGGACTGGTTGTCCTGCTGACGGCCGCGATCAGCACCATTTTCATCATCATTCAGCGGACAGAAACACGGCGGCGGCGGGCGGTGACGTGGTTCATGCTGCTGTTCTTCCCCATGATCGTGTGGTTTACGAGCCGACGAGATGGATGGGGCGAACTGATCGTGGCGCTGGTGATCGCGCTGCTGCTTAACTTCCTGTTCTGGATGCTGATCGGTCGATACAACCCGGTGGGTTCCAGTGACGATATTCGGGTGCTGGGACTGGATGACTGAATTCCGGTCAAGCGGAGTGAACCCACCTGACCGGAAGTAGGGCGTGGCGGTCAGCCGATGACGTTCAGTGGGATGACATCGGCGGTCTGGAGCATCACGACGCTGATACGGGCAGCCACCGCGCGAGCCATGGCCTGGAATGCCTGTCCAGCGGGATTATCTGGCTGCGTTACGACAATGGGGCGTCCGTAGTCGCCGCCTTTGCGGACTTCAGCATCCAGGGGAATGCGGCCGAGGAAGGGAACACCCCGTTCTTTTGCGAGACGCTCACCGCCGCCCTCGCCAAAGAAGTCTCCCGCCATATTCTCGACAATGCCCAATACAGGTACATTGAGCGTATCGAACATGGCGCAGCTTCGCAGCGCATCAGAAACGGCGACTTCCTGCGGCTGAGTGACGATGATGGCTCCGGTCAAGGGGAAAGACTGGGCCAGCGAGAGCGGCGCGTCGCCTGTGCCGGGCGGGAGATCGACGATCATGTAATCTAGCTGGCCCCATTCGACATCGGTGAACAACTGGCGAATGGCGCTGTGGAGCATGGGGCCGCGCAGGATCATTGGTTTATCGGGCGTGGTGAGGAAACCGGTACTCATGATCTTGAAGCCGTAGGCTTCCATCGGGATCATCTTGTTGTTAATGACCTGGGGGCGGCCGTAGCCGAGCCCGGTCATTTGTGGAACGTTGGGGTTCAGAATGTCGCCGTCGATCAAGCCGACGCGCGCTCCTGCTTCGGCCAGTGCCGCAGCAAGGTTGGTCGAGACGGTACTTTTGCCGACACCGCCTTTGCCGCTGGCGACCGCGACGAGACTCCGCATGGGAACATCTAGGCGACCATGAATTTTGCGGTCGGTGGGCACTTGGGCATCCCAACGGATGTCGAGGCGGTCAATGCCCGGCACTTTCCCAATCAGGGCGGCGGTGCAGCGCTCTTCGAAAACGCTTTTGAGGGGGCAAGCAGGAGTTGTCAGTACGATAGTGAAGCGGACGGTCGTGCCTTCGACGGAAAGATCGCGTACCATGTTCAGCGATACGATGTCCCGGTGGAGTTCGGGTTCAATGACGGTGCTCAAGGCCGCCATGATTTGTGTCTGAATGTTGCTCATGCAAGCTCCTATGTAACGGATGTGATCCTGGGGTTATTATAGCCTGGATCAGAAAAATTAAGCAGGAGAATTGGTCAGAAATGGATTTGGGGGCTGTCAAGAAATGAAGAGGGTGGCCCGTTGTTCACGGCCACCCTCGATGATTCTAGCCTTTTTGGGCTTTCTTCTCGCGGATTTTGGCGAGCATAGCCTGTTTGTCGAACTTGGCGGCTTTGGACGCGCCGCTGGATTCCGCCGGAGCCGCGGCGGGGGCAGCTTTTGGGGCAGGGGGGGCAGCGACGGGTTGGGGTTCAGGCGCAGCCTCTTCGACTGCTGCCGCGGGTTCACCAGCCGGGCCATCCACATCGCGGTAGATGACCAGATTTTCCCGAGTGGGCTTGACGGCTTCCTTGCCGGCCTTCTTCATCGCCTTCAGGATATCGGGATGTTCCCAACCGCCGCGCGCTACCGCTTCTTCGAGGGCGGTGGTTGGGGCGATACTCTTCCAATAGCTCAGCGGCTTGGAGAGGCGCTGCTTGTCGTGGATATGATGCTGGGTGCGGTCGTAGCTGGCGAGTTCGTAGTCGTGATCCATCTTGATGGCATCGAATGGGCAGAACTCGGCACAGAAGCCGCAGTTCATGCAGATGTCGATGTCGATGAAGAAGGCTTCTGGTTGCGGCACAGGGCGGCCTGTGGCCGGGTCAGTTCCGCGGACGATCCAGATGCACTGGGGCGGGCAGACTTTGGCGCAGATGCCGCAGCTTGTGCACCAATCTTCGCCGAGGCGACTGGGGTCCTGGTCTTCGGTAACGAGGAATGGGACGAAACGGAAGCGCTCAGGTACAGCGAGCTTCTCATCAGGATACTGCACGGTGAATGCACCCTGTGATTTGAGACCTTGGCGGACCTCGAAGTTCTCCTGGCGGAAGTACTTGCGTCCCGCGTAGCGCAGGTCATCCAGGTAGGTGGCGAAGAAATGCTTGAATGTGACCCAAAGGCCGTTGGCGATGCCTTTTCCGTACATACCGGCTCCTTCAAATCCAGTCACGGCGGCGCGTACACACCGCGCCGCCGGCATGTTGTCTAGCGATCCGTCTCACCCAATACAATATCGATACTGCCGAGAATGGCGACCACATCGGCTACTTTATGTCCCACGCACATCGGCCCCAAGGCGGTGAGATTGATGAAGCTGGGCGCGCGCACATGGTAACGCCAGGGGTTCTGCGGCC
>CAZKXW010000018.1:0-54935 GCA_964556745.1 uncultured Anaerolineaceae bacterium | reverse complement strand
TCAGAGACAAAATCGACGATAGTGAAGTCGGTCTCATGCCCTACCCCGGTGATGACGGGGATGCGGCTGGCAGCCACCGCCCGCGCTACCCGTTCATCGTTGAATGCCCACAAATCTTCCAGGCTGCCCCCACCCCGGCACAGCAGGATCACATCGACTTCGGTGAACCGATTCAGGCGCTCAATAGCTGCCGCGATCTGCAGCGGGGCATCGGCTCCCTGCACAAGACTCGGGCTGAGGATGACCTCGGCCAGCGGGAAACGCCGCCGCAGGACGTTCTGGACGTCCTGGAAGGCAGCCGCCTCCGGCGAGGTGACGACACCGATCTGATGTGGGAAGAGCGGGATAGGACGCTTGCGGCCGGCATCGAACAACCCCTCGGCCTGGAGCCTGGCCTTGAGCATCTCGAACTGGGCGTAGAGATCGCCCATGCCGACGGGACGCACCGCATCGGCATAAAGCTGGTAGGCTCCCTGTGGTTCGTAGATGCCGACATAGCCGTGGGCCAGGATCGCATCGCCATCCTGCGGTTGAAGTCCCTGCCGCTCAGCGCTGGAACGCCACATCACGCATTTGAGCTGGGCACTGCTGTCCTTGAGCGTGAAGTACCAGTGGCCGGAAGCAGCCCGCTTCATGTTGGAGACTTCGCCCTGCACCCACAGGTCTTGCAGGAACTCCTGCGTTTCCAGCAGTTCGCGCAGGCTGGTTGTCAGTTCGGCGACGGTGTAGCTGTGCAACATCGATTTCCCTTTGGCTAGATGCGCCCAAGATTATACAATAGGGGACGTTTGATCGGAACACGTCGAGGAGTAACCGTCGGATGGCGTACCTAAACGCACAGCAGCGCGAGAATCTGCTCAAGGAACTCGGCAAGCTCAACTTCAACAAGGCCAAAGGCAAGGTGCGTGGACTCGACCCCAAGAGCCGTCTGGTGGTCTACCGCAACGCCCAGGGAACCGGACGCTGGATCACGCGCTATGACCTGCCAACGTTGGGCACGCGGGTCACGCTGGTGGAAACCCATCAGGATGCGCCACACGGCAGTAAGTTCAAATCTGAGTTTGAACTCGCGGAAGTAGTCGTGGAAGCCCTGCCCGGCAACGCGAACTGAGCAGGTGCCTGCATAGCTTATGGAGGAGGTGACAATCGACGCTGAAAATTGCGTTGATCGCCCTGTTCCGCGCCGGATGGTTCACGGGTATGCTAATGCCTGGATCGGATGTCGCCGCATGTATCACCCAAGCTGGACGGTGGTAATGTCCAGGAAATCGTCTTCGCAAGCCGCCATCCCGGCGGTGAAATGTGTTCAGCGATAAGGAGAGCGAGTCATGCTTCGTACCCTTCCCCGCACGCGCGATCTGAGCCTAGCCTACCGACTGGCCGGAATCGCCGTCTTTACCCTCCTAACCATTCTCTCGGCGCGGATCACTATCGAGATCGGCCCGGTTCCGTTCACGTTGCAACCGCTGGCGGTCCTGCTGGCCGGGTTGGTGCTGGGGGCGCGTGACGGGTTTGCGAGCCAGGCAGTTTATGTGGCGCTGATCGCAGCGGGCGCGCCGCTGGATGCCCGTGGGCTGGGGACAGCCGCCCTGGCCGGGCCGACGGCGGGCTATCTGATCGGGTTCGTGTTCGCAGCGGGTGTAGCCGGGTTCCTAGTCGAGCGTGGAGCCAAACGGGTCTGGCAGCGCTGGCTGGCAGGAATCGCCGGTGTCGGCACCATTTACCTGTTCGGCATACTGGGACTGCACTTCGTGGTCGGCCTGGATTGGGATAAGGTCTGGGGGACGGGTGTGGCTCCATTTATCGTGCCCGATCTGCTCAAAGCGCTGATCGCGGCGGCGCTGGCCGAAAGTGGACGCTCCTTCCTCCTGCGGTCACGGCTGCAATAAGTACCATGGGCCAGACTGAGTTTAGTTCACAGCAGAGATTTGAGGCAGGGGTGACAGATGTCGCCCCTGTGCTGTTGAAAAGGATGGATACATGATTTTGGAAATGGCGCTGTTGCAGATAAAGCCGGGTCAGGAAGCAGCCTATGAGGCTGCGCTCCAGGAGGCGCTGCCGATCATTAGCTCGGCGAAGGGCTTCCGGGGCATGGAGTTCCAACGCTGCCTCGAAACGCTGGGGCGGTACATCTTCCTGGTGCGCTGGGAGACGCTGGAAGATCACACCCAGGGATTCCGGGGTTCGGCAGCCTACCAGGAGTGGCGGAACCGTCTGTATCCCTTCTACGAGTCGGTATTAGTCGAGCATTACGAGCAGGTTGCCAGCGTGCCAATGGGTTAAGCACATCTGGAAAGGAGTCTGCGATCATGGACAATCCCGTAACGATCACCTTCGTGCCAGAACAGATCATCACCTGGCTGATTATCGGACTGGCGGCGGGCTTCACAGCCAATATCCTGGTGCGGGGACGCCGCCTTGGGGCGACCGGCAGCATCATCATTGGCTTGGTCGGCGCGGTCGTTGGCGGATTCCTGTTCAGTCTGCTCGGCATACAGGTTCCGGCGGCGCTGGCTGGCGGGATCACGCTGCGGTATATCGACATCATCGTCTCGTTCCTAGGGGCGCTGATGGTGCTGATCGTGGTGGGGTGGTTCTGGCGGCGATCGTGAACAGAAGAGGCATTAAACCGCCCAGAATGCCAAGATCACACACCCTGGAAGCCGCAGGGCACTGGGATGAGCGCCCTGCGGTGATCGAAGAGGTCTAGAGTTCGGCTAGTTCTTCTTCGGTGGCGGTCAGCCCGAGAATATGGTAGCCCGCGTCCACATAGATGATCTCGCCGGTGACGTTGCGGCTGAGATCAGAAGCCAGGTAGAGAGCGGTATCGCCGACATCTTCCTGGGAGACCAGGCGGCGGAGGGGCGAGGTCTTCTCCGAATACTTGAGCATGGCGCGGATGCCGGGCACACCGGCGGCAGCCAGCGTCTTGATCGGGCCGGCGCTGATGGCGTTGACGCGGATGCCCTTCTGACCGACATCGTTGGCGAGGTACTTGGTGATGGTTTCCAGAGCAGACTTCGCCACGGCCATAACGTGGTAGCGAGGCATGACCTTCTCGGCAGCATAGTAGGTCATGCTCATAATGCTGCCGCCGTCGCGCATCAGCGGTTCGGCGCGTTTGGTCATGGCGATCAGGCTGTAGGCGCTGATGTCCAGCGCCAGCTTGAAGCCGTCCCGGGAAATATCGACGAAGCGGCCGCCGAGATCGTCGCGGTTGGCGAAGGCGACAGAATGCACCAGTGTGTCCAGGCGACCATAGCGGTCGCGGACTTTAGCGAAGATGCCATCCAGGTCTTCATCGCGGGTCACATCGCAGGGTTCCACAAAGTCGCAGCCGATTTCCTGCGCCAGAGGAAAGACGCGCTTTTCCATGATCTCGCCCGCGTAGCTGAGCAGAATGGTCGCGCCTTCCTGATGCAGCTTCTTGACGATCCCCCAGGCAATCGAGTTCTTGTTCGCCAGCCCGAAAATCAGGGCAATCTTGCCGTCCATTAAGCCCATACTGGTTTTCTCCGAGTCTGATGGGCAGCCCGGTCAAGGCCGCCCCTAAAGATGAACATTCGTTATAACACGCCGATCCCGGCGGCGCTACGACATCGTTGGACTGTTGCGTGTGAGGTACAGCCGCCTTATCATCTCTACGCAGTCAAACGGAGGGAACGAGCGCATGACCCAGGACAGCATCAACGTCGTCGTCGCGATGGATTTTTCGGACACAATCCTCGACAGCCTGCGGGCGATTTCGCCGCGGCTGAACATCGAACGGCATCACCCGAACGTGCCGGACTCGGCCTGGGAAGACGCCGAGGTGGTCTATACGGCGCACCGCTTCCCCGATCCGGCACAGGCTCCCCGGCTGCGCTGGATTCAACTGCACACAGCGGGGATCGACCACGCGGTGCGGCAGCCGATCCTGCGAGCGGAGGACGTGGATGTGACAACGGCCAGCGGAATCCACATCACGCAGATGTCCGAGTATGTGCTGGCGATGATGCTAGCCTTTGCCTACCGCCTCCCCAAAATGCTGGAGCTTCAGTCCAGGGCAGAATGGCCGGAGAAAGCCGCGAAGATTTTCGCGCCCGGCGAACTGCGCGGGCAGACGCTCGGCCTGGTGGGATACGGGAGCATCAACCGGGAGATTGCCCGGTTGGCGCATGCGCTGGGCATGAAGGTGCTGGCCTGCAAGCGCGACCTCAAACACCTGGAAGACCGAGACAGCTATGTCGAACCGGGGACGGGCGATCCCGAAGCGGTCATCCCGGAACGCATCTATCCAGCAGAGGCCGTGGCTTCGATGGCGGCGGAGTGCGACTTCGTGGTCGTGGCGATACCGCTAGTGGATGGCGCGCCGCCGGTCATCACCGGGACTGTCTTGGAAGCGATGAAGAAGACGGCGGTCCTCATCAACATCGCGCGGGGGGCTGTGGTGGACGAAGCGGCGCTGATTACGGCGCTGTCGTCGGGGAAGATCGGCGGGGCGGCTCTGGATGTGTTCAAGGAAGAGCCGCTGCCTTCGACCAGTCCGCTGTGGAACCTGGAGAACGTGATTATCAGTCCGCATATTTCAGGCAACAGCCTGCGCTACCACGAGAAAGCGGCGGCGCTGTTCGCGGAGAATCTGCATCGCTACCTGGAGAAGAAGCCCCTGCTGAATGTGGTGGATCGGAAGCGCGGATACTGAGGCAGGGGTTGGGGATTAGGGGGGACGGGGAGGAGCTGGAGGGGGTGCCACCTGCGCGGACGGGAAGGCATCTCAAAATCCTGAACCGATTCGGGATGGTTTTCGTATAGGGTTGCAGCAGCCATGTTCGCGTATAGAAAGGCTCGTCTATGTCTCGGAAAGCGGTCTACCGCCAGTTCGCTTCGACTCGACTCTACTACACCGTCGTCGCCTATTCGCCAGATGGCAAGCACATTGCCCATATCCACAACGCCACCGGGCAGTTCAACGCCTGGACGGTTCCCTCCGGCGGAGGGTATCCGCGCCAATTGACCAGCTACACCGACAATCGAATCGAGCAGCTTTCGTGGTCGCCGGATGGGAAGTCGCTGCTGCTCCAGGCCGATCAGAACGCTGATGAACAGCATCAGGTGTATCTGGTGGGCGCGAACGGCGGCTGGCCAGAGGCGCTGACCCAGAAGATGGACTCGCAGCACAATTTCGCGGCAGATGCCTGGTCACCGGATGGCCGGACGATTGCCTACTGCGCCAACGATGTCGAGCCGGCCAACATGGACATCATCCTGCGAGACATGCAGACTGGCGAACTACGCCGTCCGGTTCCCAGCGGCGGGCTCTTCTTCCCGAATGCGTGGTCACCGGACGGACGCTGCCTCCAGATCGTCAACTATAAGTCCAACACCGATCAGGATGTGATGCTGGTCGAACTGGCGAGCGGCGAGGTCATCAACGCCACACCGCACGACGGCGAGATCATCTTCCTGCCCGGCCCCTGGTCGCCGGACAGCCGGGGTTTTTATCTGGTGACGAACCAGGGACGCGAGTTCAGCGGGCTGGCCTTCTACGAAATCGCCTCCCGTAGCTGGCAGTGGGTGGAAACACCCGATTACGACATCGAGCAGTTGGCGCTTTCCCGCAATGGGAGGACGCTGATCTGGAGCGTCAACGAGGATGGCACGTCGAAACTCTACGGGCGAGATCTGCAAACGGGGGCGGCACTGAACCTGCCCGATCTGCCGCTGGGGGTGATCAGCGCGATGGATGTTTCGCCGGATGGCAAACGAGTGGGGTTGATCCTGAGCCGACCGACGGCGGCGGGCTGCCTGTATGAACTCGACCTGGAGACAGGAGATCTGCAGATGCTCGGTCAGAGCATGCTCGGAGGCATTGATCCTGCGGAGATGGTCGAGCCGGAACTGATTCGTTACCCGACGTTCGACGGCCGGATGATCCCGGCCTGGCTGTATCGTCCGCGCGGGGCGCAGGGGCGCGTCCCGGTCATGCTCTCGATCCACGGCGGGCCGGAAGCCCAGGAACGTCCGGGCTATGCCTACAACGGCCTGTACCAGTATTTGCTGAGCCGGGGTTTAGGCATTCTCGCGCCTAACATTCGCGGCTCGACCGGCTACGGGATCAGCTACCAGAAGCTCATCCACCGGGATTGGGGCGGCGCGGAACTCAAGGATATTGAATATGCAGCCAAGTATCTGCGCAGCCTGGATTGGGTGGACAGCAACCGGCTGGCAGTGTTCGGCGGCAGCTTCGGCGGGTTCGCCACGCTGAGCGCGGTCAGCCGCCTGCCAGAGTACTGGGCGGTGGGGGTGGATATCGTCGGGCCGGCGAATCTGCTGACGTTCGTGAATTCGGTTCCACCGTTCTGGAAACGCTTCATGAAACAGTGGGTCGGCGACGCCGAGGAAGACCGCGCCCTGCTGGTCGAACGTTCACCGATCACCTACGTCGATCAGATCCGCGCACCGATGCTGGTCATCCAGGGGGCGAACGATCCCCGCGTGGTGCAGGCCGAAAGCGACCAGATGGTCGAGCGCATCCGGGCGCGCGGCGGCGAAGTGACCTACTACGTCGATCCGCAGGAAGGCCACGGGGCAACGCGGCGGGAAAACAGTCTCAAGTGGATGAATATGGTCAGCGATTTCCTGGAGAAACATCTGCTGGATGAGCCAGCGTCAGATTGAGAAAGATTTCGCAACTCTTGCTGGGGATCGCGCGTATAGTAGAAGTAAGCAGACCTAGTGAGGAGTGCATTGCGATGCCGAAGAAAACCGTCGAAACTGAACCCGTGAACGAGACCCCGGTCGAACCACCGGTTCCTGAAACCGGCGCCGACGAATCGCCGAAGACGCCGCTGGAATCGTTCATCTATCATCAGCGCCGCGCCCTGGAAGAAACCGGCAAGGCGTTAGAAGCGCTGCTGCCGGAAGGCTTCAAGGAGCATGGCTCGACGGCCGGGCGTGAGTTCATCAAGAGCTTCCAGGTGCTGGTGGACGCCGCGATCAACGAGATCGAGAAGGCGACTGCCGCCGCCGAGACGATCGAGCCGGACGAGGACAGAGAAGATCGTCCCTCGACGACTGGCAAGACCAAAGTCAAAGTGCAGGTCGAGTAACTTGCTGGGACAAGTCATCAAGAGCGGGCTGAACGGCCCGCTTTTGATTCGAGAGTTAGGAATTAGGGAAGATGGTTTACGCCCGAATGGACACGAAAAGGTCAGCCTGCCAGTTGGATCAGCCTTAGCGGAGGCTGCCCCCCACTTTTGGGTAGTTCTGGGGGTTGGCGCGTAACCCCGGGGCAAGCTGCGCGTACAGAGATTCAGTGCAAAGGCACAAAGGAGAAAAGCAATGTTTCGCACAGGTTGGCACAATCACGGTTGGCATTATCACGGTATGGGGATGCATCACTGGGGTGGATGGCGCGGTTTCTACCGCCCGGCTCCGTTCTTCTTCCTGCCGATGCTGATCATCGGGTTCTTCCTGTTCTTCGGCCTGTTGAAGTTCTTGTGGCCGCTGCTGCTGATCGGGCTGGGGATCGCGCTGTTCCGCATGGCATTCAAAGGCGACCCGCGCCGCTGGAAGTCGGGGCAGTGGGGGGATAACAAACCCAAGCGCGGTTGGGAGGAGAAACCCAAGCGGGATGTCGATGAGCGTCGCTTCATCCGCACGGCCGACGGCGAGGATGTCGAGATTATCTAGCGCAGACCATTGGGCAGGACGATGGCGCGCACAACACCATCGGCGTACTCGGCGGCAGTCAGGAAAGCCTGGGGCGTCTGATCGAGCGTGAACTGGTGGGTGGCGAGACGGTCGAGATCGACCTGACCGCTGACCGCCAGTTCGATAGCCGCCGAGTAGACATGCTTCATACGCCGCGAATAGCGGATAGTGAGTTCCTTGTGCCGGGGAACAGATGGACGCAGATGCAGTTCATCCTCAGCAGGGATGCCCACCAGGACGACTCGCCCACCTCGGCGGGTCACGTCAAGACATTGTTGGGCGGTCTGATCAATCCAGGCCGCCTCGAAAGCCACATCAACGCCGCGCCCGTGGGTGGCGCGGCGCACTGTTTCCACCACATCTTCATCATGAACATTGATAATGTGATCGGCTCCGTAAGCAGCAGCGAGGTTCAGCCGCCAGGGATGGCGGTCGGCGGCGAAGATGCGCCGTGCCCCAGCCAACCGCGCCAACCGGATGAGCAGCAGACCAATCGCGCCCGCGCCCAGCACGGCCACATCATTGCCGATCTGGACTTCGGCGAGGCGGCTGGCATGGAGGGTAACGCCGAGGGGTTCCAGGAGCGCCGCGCCAATATCGCTGATGTGGTTAGGCAGGGGAACGCATAGGCGGGCGGGATAGATCATGCGCTCACGCATGGCTCCATGAAATGGGAACAAGCCAATGAACTCGATGCGCTCACACAGGTGGGGTTCGCCAGCCTGACAGCGCTCACACTGGCCGCAGGGGTTGGCCGGATCGATGGCGACTCGCTGGCCGACATGCAGTCCTTCCACGCCAGACCCCAGTGCGAGGATGCGCCCAGCGGCTTCATGGCCGAGGGTGATCGGTTCGGTGGCGGCCGTCCCGCCGACGTTGCCGAGCAGGAAGGTATGCAGATCGCTGCCACAGATACCGACGGCAGTCACTTCCAGGAGGACTTGACCAGGGCCGGGTTCAGTGTCGGAGATTTCCTGGACGCGAACGTCACGGGGGCCATAGACAAATGAGGCTTTCATAGGCTCGGCAATCCTAATTCAGTTCCGAACCACCATCAACGTTATAGGTCTGACCGGTAATGTAATCGCCCTCTTCGGAGGCGAGGAAGGCGCACATGGCGGCGATCTGCTCAGCCGTGCCGGGACGTCTGAGCGGGATGCGCTCGACGCGGCGGCGATACCACTCGCCGACCGGGAGACCCTGCGGCGGACCCATAGCGGCATCGAGGTCAATCCACATACGGGTAGGCACGACGCTGGGGCAGATGGCATTGACGTTGATGCCATAGGGCGCTAAAGCCATAGCCGCGCCCTGGGTAATAGTGATGACGGCGGCTTTGGAGACCGAGTAGTGTAAGGCATCGGCGCGTCCGCGGCGTCCGGCGATGGACGAGATGTTGATGATTTTACCGTAACTGGTTTCGGCACGGCCCGCCTGTATGACCGAGGCGGGAATCTGAGTGACCATCTGGCGGGCAACGGCCTGGGAACAGAAGAACAGGCCGCGCTGGTTGACGCGTTGGACTTCATCCCAACGCTCCGGAGTCATCTCCAAGAAGGACGCTTTGTTGGACAAGCCGGCGTTGTTCACCAGGATGTCAATATGGCCGAAATGAGCGACGACATCCTTGACCATCTGGTCGATCTGGTCGAGGTCGCCAACATCCATCGGGTACGGAAGCGCCTCAGTACCGAGGGAGGAGAAATGCTCGGCGGCGGGGCCGACCGTGGGACGGTCGATTTCAGCAACGACGACATGAGCGCCTTCGCGTGAAAAGCGTTCGCCGATGGCATAACCGATGCCGCGACCGGAGCCGGTGACGATGGCGACACGGCCTTTGAGACGTTGTAATTCAGTGGTGGTCATGATTGGACGGCAGTAGTTGGCTCCGGCTTGGCTTCAGCCTTGACAGGCTTGGGGGGAATGATGCACAGGAAGGTGAAGGGTTCATCGGCGCTGAGGTTGACAAACTGGTGACGCTCCCAGCTATTGATGTAGACGATATCGCCAGCCTGAACTTCTTCAAAGGACTCGCCGAGCATGACGCGGGCGCGGCCGTGCATCACCATAACGCCGTGGTCGTGAGCGTGATGATCCAGGCTGGAGGAACCTCCCGGCGGGATAGTGAAGAAACGCACCTCGAAGTTGGGCGCGCCATCTTCGCGCCCGATCACCACCTGCTTGGTGGCGTTATTGCTGTTGTATTGGTAGACATCGACGCCTTCCCAGCGCCAATCCGGGCCTGAACCTGTGCGACGGTGTATCTTACCCATAAAACCTTCTCCGTAAATGCTGTAGATGTGCTGCTTTGAGTGTACCATCGGTGGATAGGCTGCACAATTGTGATGGTTATGCACATCTGCCCACAGGCAGGCTATAATTCGGGTGCGCGTTATTAGGAACAGAGTTCATGTGAGGCGAGCGAATGACGGCAGTGATGAAAGCGGCGATTTACGCGGGGCCAGGCGATATCCGTACAGAAGAAGTTGCGATGCCGGGTGAGCCGGGGCCGGGTGAACTGCTGGTGAAGGTGCGGCTGTGCGGCGTGTGCGGCAGCGATGTCACTGAGTGGTACATGAATCCACGGGCGCCGGTGGTCTTGGGGCACGAACCTGCGGGTGATGTGGTGGCGGTGGGTGAAGGGGTGACGGCCTTCCAGGTCGGTGACCGGGTGGCGATTCACCATCATGTGCCCTGCATGGTTTGCGATGTGTGTATGCGGGGCAACCACAGCAACTGCCCAACCTTCAAACGAACACGGCTGTTTCCGGCGGGGATGGCCGAATACGTCCGCATCCCAGCAGAGATCGTTGAACGCGACATCCTGAAGATTCCTGACCACCTGCCCTATGAGGTCGGGGCGCTGATCGAGCCAGTAGCGTGCTGCGTGCGGGCGCTCGACCGGGCGAACGTGCGGCAGGGCGACCATGTGCTGGTGATCGGAGCCGGTTTCAACGGGATCGTCATGGCAATGCTGGCGCCGCACTGGGGCGCGAACAAGGTGGCGATCCTCGACCGGCTGCCAGTGCGGATGGAGCGGGCGCGGGCGATGGGCATGACGGTGTTGAACGTGGACGATGCCGACCTACACGATCAGGTGAGACACTGGTCGGAGGGACGCGGCCCGCACGCGGTGCTGGTGACTCCGTCCAACGAAGCGGCGATGAACCTGGGCTTCGAGTTATGCGGGGCGGGCGGGACGGTGCTGCTATACGCGCCGACCAAGCCAGAATTCCGCTGGGGGCTGGGGACAAACCGACTGCTGTTCCAGGAAATCACGGTGACAGGCACGTATTCAGCCAGCCCATTCGATACGCGCCGGACAATGGCTCTGTTCCAGGATGGTCTGCTCGACCACAATATGCTGATTACGCACCGGTTCCCGATCACGGAAGCGGATAAAGCATGGCATCTGACGAAAGCAGCGGGCGATTCATTGAAAGTGATGGTGGAACTCTCATGACGGGGACGATGCGCGGCGTGTACTTTCTGGAACCAGGCAAGCTGGAACTGCGCGAGGTTCCGATCCCGGAACCGGGACCAGGCGAAGTAGTCATCCAGGTGCAGTCGGCGACGACCTGCGGGACGGACCTGAAAGCATACCGGCGCGGGCACAAGCTGTTTAAGCCGCCGATGCCGTTTGGCCACGAATACGCGGGTTACATCTCGGCGGTGGGGGCAGGCGTGAGCCAGTTCAAGGCGGGTGACGCAGTGATGGGCATGAATACCGGCCCATGCAACACCTGCTTCTACTGCAAGCGGGGACGGCCGCAGCTCTGTGTTCACCTTGAGGAACGGTTCAACTTCGGAACGTATGCCGAGTATGTGCGCGTGCCAGAGTACATTGTCTCCCAGAACCTGCACCACAAACCGGCGCATCTGGCCTTTACAGAGGCGTCGTTCATTGAGCCGCTGGCCTGCGCGGTGCTGGGTGTACTGTACGCCGAGGTACACCTGGGGGACACGGTGGCGATCATCGGGGCGGGAGCGCAAAGCCTGATGCAGATTCAACTGGCGAAGGCAATGGGCGCGGGCAAGGTGATCGTGATCGGGCGGACGAAGGGACGGCTGGAGCGTGCCCAGCAGGTCGGCGCGGACGTGATCTTCAGCAGCCTGGACGGGGACGCGCTGGCGTTCGTCAAGGAGCAGACGGGGGGTCACGGAGCGGATGCGGTGATCGAGGCGGCGGGGACGGCCGAGACGTGGGCGCAGGCGCTGCTGATGGCCCGGAAGGGCGGGATCGTGATCCAGTTCAGCGGGCTGGCGGGGGGCACGCAGGTTTCCTTCGACGCGACCTACCTGCACTACGGGGAGATCACCATGAAGGGGATCTTCCATGCGACACCGCGGACCGTGGAGCTGGCCGCACAGATGCTCAGCAACGGGACGGTGAACGTGAAGCCGATCCTGGACGGAGTGATTCCGCTGTCGCAGGTGGAGGACGGCCTGCTGAGGATGCAGCGGAGTGAGGTCATCAAGCTGGCCGTGGTTCCAGGCATGGCGGAGAGCTAAACCGGGAAGAGGGATTCCACCACAGCGGCACAGAGAACACCGAGAAAAGCGAAGAAGAGAACCACCGAGGGCGCAGAGATCATATGGAGGTTGGGGATTGGGCGGGGGAAGCCGAGGGATGAAATCCCCCGGCTGCGGGAAGATCACCCCCTGCGGGGGCTCTGGCTGAGCGGGATGGTTGTTTCGGGAAGTCCCGGACGGGCAGAAGCCCGTTCCTACGAAGGCGGTGATTGAGAGTTCGCATCGGTATTCTTGCCGCGCACGGCTTGCCGGCAGAAGCCCGTCCCTACGAAGGTGGTGATTGAGAGAGACGAGCATCTATTTTCAACGGAGAATAGTGGGGAAATCCCGGACGCGCCCCACACGGGAACTTCCTTCGGTCGCCGTTGCGCATCCCTACGATGGCGGCGTTTTTGAGTGCAGCAGACGGCACTCTAATGAGGTTTGAAAGGCAAGATCGGCAGTGGGCGGGCGGACATGCGGGCGAAGACGCCCTTAGTCCGCCTCTACGAACCGCGATCCTCATTACCGAAATATGCTCGTCAAAACTAATCAGGAGAACTCTCGTTTTGATCGAGTTGTTTGCCGGACGAGGTAGAACATGCTGGAAAAACCAGAAGTGACGGATGAGGCGATCATCCGAGGTTTGCGGGAAGGGTATGGGCTGTCGATCAACAAGGTGATGTTCCTGTCGTTGGGGGTTGATGCCCAGGCGGCGGTGTACCGAGCGGTGGCTGCGGATGGGACAGCGTACTTCGTGAAACTGCGGCGCGGCGCGTTCCAGGTGGCTGCAGTGGAGATCACCCGCCTGCTGGCCGACGCGGGGATCGCGGCGATCATCGCGCCGCTGGTGAACCTCAACGGGACGCTCTGGGCGACCGTGGGGGCGTTTACGGCGGTGGTTTATCCGTTCGTGGATGGGCAGGATGGGTATCAGCGGGAGCTTTCGGACGGGCACTGGGTCGAACTGGGGCGGGCGCTGCGGTGCATACATGGGGTTAAGCTGCCGGAAAGCCTGCGCGCCCAAATCGCGGTGGAGCGGTATGATCCGGCCTGGCGCGAGCAGACGCAGCAGTTCGTCGAAGGGGCGGCAGCAAAGCGGTGGCCGGACGCGGCGGCTGGGCAGCTTGCAGCAGTGCTGCGGGAACGGCGGGATGCCATCCTCGATCTGGTTGACCGGGCGGAGCGATTGGCCGGGTAGCTCAGCACGGATCCGGCAGAAGGGGTGCTGTGCCACGGAGATATTCACGCGGGGAACGTGCTGATCGATGCACACGAGCGGTTGAGCATCGTGGATTGGGACAATCCGATCCTGGCGCCGAAAGAACGCGATCTGATGTATGCGGGGGGCGCTCAGTTCGGTCAGGCGCGAACGCTGGAGGCGGAGGAGCGGCTGTTCTACCAGGGGTATGGTTCAACGGCGGTGGATGCGCGGGTGCTGGCGTACTATCGCTACGAACGGATCATCGAGGACATCGCGGCATACTGCAACGAGGTGCTGCTGAAGGAGGATGGCGGAGCAGACCGGATGCAGGCGGTGCAATATGTGCGGTCGAATTTCGAGCCGGGCGGAACGCTGGAAGCGGCGCACCGGGGGGATCGGAGCGGATGAGTGGGCGAGGATCAACCGTCCCTACAATCCCTGCCTCGATATGAAGGCCATTCTTGGCGTCCAGGATCAGAGCGCCCGAACAGCGCCTGCCATCAGATGGCGCGGACGAGGGTGAGGAGCCGGCGGCACTGGGCGAGAATGCGCGACTGGTGGGCGGGGAGGTCAGCATCCAGGGCGAGGCAGGGCAGCACATCATCCAGGCGGCCTTCTTCGAGGGCCTGCTCCATCATCATGAAGCGCAGGTAGCGCAGCGCCCCATTGACCGCGCCGCGCTGGGCGGCGGGTAAGGCTTCGTTGTAGACATCGCTGTGGAGGTCTTCGCGCAGGTCGGCGGGCAGATCGGCGAAGCAGCGCATGAATTCATCGAGGGCGGGCTGGCCGTTCAGAGCGAAGATGTCGCAGTAGAGGCCCTGAATCTCCGGCACAGGGGCGAGGCGTTCGGGAATGCGAATGGTGCTGGTCAGGAGCGATCCCTGGCGCATCCAGTAGGCGGCGATGATGTCATTGGTGGCGATCTCGCGGGCGTAGAGGATGGCGGGAATGGGCGGGGCGAAGGTGAGTGCGTCCAGGACGCCGGCGGCATAGCTGAGGTAGCGGCCGGCACGGCGGGTCATCCAGCCGGGATCGGTCAGGCGGGAGTGAATAGCGGCGGTAACGCGGGCCAACTGGCCGGTAGGGTCGTGGATGATCTCGCAGCCGCTGAGGGCTTCCAGGAGGCTGATGCTATCGCCATCGTGGAAGGCAGGCGGGTTGAGCCAAGTCTCATCGTCGATGGTGATCTCCAGGGCGGCAGCCGGAGCGACGTCGATCTCCCAGTAGATGCCGTCCTCAACGCCATCGCGGAAGTCCCCTTCCCCGCTCGATGAGAATCCCCAGAAATCCAGATCGCTGCCTTCCCAGACGGTTCCGCGCGGCAGCGATCCGGTCAGGGCGAGGGCGATGAGGGAGTCGTCCTGGAGCAGGTCGCGCTGTTTGCGCTGGGCGAGGGCACGGAGGGATTGGGCCGTGATGGGTGTCATGGTGAGAATTTAACCATAAAGCCGCAAAGAAGGCCAAGACAATACGACCTTTTGTGTCCGCCAAACTGGGGTAAGGTCAGCGATCTGCCTTCCGCCTATTCTGTCACGTCATCTCTGCTTCGGTTATCCACGAGACTACCGTTCAACTTCCCGACGATGCGGCATCGGGATTGGCGGCTTTCGCCAGTTCCTGATCGATGATGCTGGCGAAGACATCGTAAGGCTGCGCGCCGCTGATGAACGTTCCGTTGATGAAGAAGGCGGGCGTGCCGGTCACGCCGAGGTTTTGGGCGTAGGTCGCATCGGCGCGGATTTCTTCCAGGAATTCCTGATTGTCCAGGCAGGTGGTGAAGCGCGGCACATCGATCGCCAACTGCTGGGCGTAGCTGATGAACTGCTCGCGGCTGAGCGACTGCTGGTTGCTGAAGGTCAGGTTATGGAAGTCCCAGAACTTGCCCTGGTCGTTCATGCACTCGCCGGCCAGCGCCGCCAGCAGGGACTGCTGACCGAGGATCGGGAAGTCACGGAAGACCATGCGGACTTTGCCACTGTAGTTCGCCAGCAGCGGATCGAGCGTTTCGGCGACGAAGCGTCCGCAGTAGGGGCAGCGGAAATCGCTGAACTCAACGATGGTGACGGGGGCATCTTCCGGCCCGCGGGCGGGGTCGGTATCGACGCTGACATCATAGCGCTGGCCGGGCTGCAAACCCTGAGCCTGCTGCTGACCACCGCTGGCTTCGACGGCGGCGGCGACTGACCGCTGGATGAGTGCCTGATTTTCGGCACTGTTGGCGCTGAAAATGGCGTTCGAGGCCAGGGCGGTGATACCTGCTCCTAGGGCGAAGAAGACGATGGCGATGATAACGTAGTTGACCACCACGCGGGGGATGACCAGCACGGCTCCCGGATCAGCGTAAGGCGAGGCCTGTGTGGCGACGGGTTCGGCCAGCGTGGGTTGAGGTTCGGCGGCTGGAGTATTCGGAGTCGGGTCATCGAGCGTCATGGGTTGGTGGCCTCAATCAGGGATATACAGATTTTCATTGTACTGCCAGTGCGGGGGACATGTCTATCGCTATTGGAATCATAGCACCACCGGCAGCAGGCTGCCGGCACATCAGCCTGACGTCCATTCAAATCAGATCGAGATGCAGAAAATAGGACAAAAGTTGGATTGACGACAGTAAAAATCTGTTAACGGTTTGTTGGAAGTATACTCAACATGCGCTATTATCGTGTGTGGGACGGGGCAGCAGGTGTTCTTGGTTAGTTCCTGGTAGGTTCCGGCAGCCTACACACCCGCCAGTTGAATTACACCGTGTTTATCGTAGATAGTGGATCACATTCATGGAACATGTCTTCATCTCGTACAGCCATGACGACATTACATTTGCAACAATACTCAAGCGAGAACTCGAATCCTCTGGGATGACGCAGAGCTGGCTGGACGGCGAGGCCATCACACCCGGCGAGAACTGGCCGAAAGAAATCGACCAAGCGATTCGGGAAGCCTATGCGATGCTGTTGATTCTCTCACCCTCGTCCGCGCGGTCGCCGCACGTCAACTATGAGGTCGGATTTGCCTCAGCATTGAAACTAAAGATCGTGCCGCTGGTATACCGCCCTCTGGAAGACGAGAGCCAGATCATCACCAACCTGGCCCAACTCCACTGGCTGCGTTTCGATGATCCGAAGACCTATCCCTGGGCGAAGCTGCATGAAACGCTGGCCCGCTACCGGCAGGAACACAACCGCGCCCTGAGCAGCATCGAGATCATCATGAAGGGATTTTACGAGACCTTTGAGCCAGAGGTTTGCAAGAAGCGGCTTTCCCAACTGGCTGAGATCGACGATCCGGCCGCCTACGAGGAACTGATCAAAGCCGTGGGACATCAGATGCGACCGGTGAAGGTGGCGGCGCTGTCGATCCTGGCGACAGTCACCAATCCGGGAAACCCGGTGGCGCTGCCCACGCTGGAAGGCACATTGACTAACCTCAACGTCGCTGTCCGGCAGGAAACCGTCAAGGTGCTGGCGAGAATTGGTTTACCAGCAACCCGCCTGCTGGCACAGGCGCTCCACGATGGCGACTCGTCGGTCAGTATGCTGGCCTCGAATGGGCTGATCAGCATCGGCGGAGAGACGGTGCTGCCGGTATTACAAACGGTGCGGGATAACCGGACTGAAATGCGGGTACGCAGCCTGCTGCGGCGGATGGGGGATGAAGCGATCCCGAATTTGGCAAAAGCGCTGCATGACGAGAGCAGCACGATTCGCGAAACCGCAGCGGTCGTGCTGAACGCGAAGGGCATCCGGGGACTGCCGGCGCTGCTGGACGGGTTCCGAAGCGGAAGCCCGCCTGTACGCCTATCCGCGGTGCGGGGCATGTCGGGGATTGAAGACCGGCGAGCGATCCAGACGCTGGGGGTGGCCCTGAAGACCGATGAAATTCCGCTCATTCGGCAGGAAGCAGTGCAAGCACTCGGCAAAACAGGCACTCAGGAAGTCATCGCGCCGCTGATCGAGGGACTGGATGACCACGAGTTGAGCGTCGTGAAGAAGGTGCGGGACATCCTGAAGCAGCTGCGCGACGTGGCGATGCCCGAACTTGAAGTTCTGCTGAAGACGGGGCGGATGCCGGAGCGATTGCTGGCGGCGCGGGCGCTGCAATCCATGGCGGACCCCGACACGATCCCAGCGCTGATCGAAGCGATCTCCGACCGGGAACGCGAAGTGCGGCAGGCTGTGATCCAGGCGCTGGCCGCGATTGGCGAAGAGGCTGTCGATCCGCTCATTGCCATTGCCAACGACGAAAAAGATAAGCGGCGCGTTTCAGCTGTTTTCGCCCTCAATGAAATTGGCGATTCCCGCGCCAAGCCCGTCCTGCTCAAAGGGCTGGCCGACAAGAACAGCGCTACGCTGCGGCACGCCTGCGCGTTCGGATTGGGCGAGCTGGGCGCCTTCGATGCTGTCGTCCCGCTGACTCGCGCTTTGAACGACATCGATAAGGATGTGCAGCGGGCTGCTGCCGCAGCGCTCAAGAAGATCGACACCGCCGAATCGCGCAGGGCTTACGAGCAGTGGAAACGCAGGCACGCCTGAAATCGACCCAGACGCCGCGGCTTTACGATTCGCTGCTTTCCCCTGCGCCGAGAAAAGTGAATCCTGGTATATAATCAGGGTGTTCTGAACTCCGAACTTCGACAAGTGAACACGAGTGATGCGATGCGCGAGAGCGCGGGAGGCGCCTTTGGTCGACGAGTCTGTGCTGCGGGATGGTCTGGTCGTCAGCGATCAGAGCGGTTTTTTCCGGGTTGAACTGGATGATTCACAGGTCATTACCTGTCGTTTACGGGGACGGTTGATGGAGGAAGCCCAATCGTCCGATCTGACTGCTATCGGCGACCATGTGAAGATTCAACTGCTCCCGGATGGGACCGGCAGCATAGAGGAAGTGCTTCCGCGCAGCAGCACGCTTTCGCGGGCGGTGCGGACGGAAGGTAAACGCGGCGCGGGCGACTCGGAGCGCGAACAAGTCATCATTGCCAACGCGGATCAGGCCATTTTCATTTTTGCGGCGGCACAGCCCTCTCCCAATCTGAAGATGCTGGATCGCTTCCTGGTGGCGGGGGAAAAATCCGGCATCGCGCGGCTGGTCATCGTCATCAACAAGATCGACCTGGAAGATCAGTCAGCCATCCGGGCGATGATGGCTCCTTATGAGAGACTAGGCTATCGGGTGCTGTATACCAGCGCCCGCGACCGGCTGGGGGTGGATGAACTCCGGGCGATTCTGCAAGGGCATGTCTCGGTTTTCACCGGGCCGTCCGGCGTGGGCAAGACCAGTCTGCTGAACATCGTCGAGGATGGGCTGGGGCGGACGGTCAAGGCCGTCAGCCAGCGACGCGCCGAAGGGATGCACACCACTCGCGACAGCGTGCTGATCCGGTTAGCGATGGGCGGCTACGTGGCCGATACGCCGGGGATGCGTTCGCTGACGCTCTGGGACATCGAACCAGAAGAACTGGATGGCTACTTTCGGGACATCGCCGCCCGGGTCGAGCAGTGCAAGTTCAACGACTGCCGCCATCAGCACGAGACCGGCTGCGCGGTGCGGGCGGCGGTCGAACGCGGCGAGGTGGCCCGGAGCCGCTACGCCAGCTACTTGCAGCTCCGGCAGGAATTGGAAGACGCCTACGCGGTCTATTGAACCCGATCAGTTCTGAAGGAGGGGGCGGCGCAGCGTCCGCAGCAGCGCTCGCTTGACCGCGGGAAGCCGCAGCGCCAGCAGAAGAACCAGCGCGACCAGATACACCTGGAGTTCGACCACTGCCTCCGGGAAAGCAAAACCGCGCTTGCTGAAGCTGAAGGCCAGCACCGCATGGCTGCTCGCGGCCAGTCCGGCGATATAGACCAACCGGTGCAGCCGCTTCCAGTTGTGGCGCAGACGACGCATCGCCCAACGGTTGGAGGTAATCGCCAGCGCGGAAAGGATCAGCAATCCGCCCAGGCCGAGGAGAACATACCAGCGATCCACCAATGCCGAGAGCGTCTCCTGCAGCCGTATCACATAGCTGGTGAAGTGCAGCACGCCGAAGCCGAAAGCCCATAACCCGGCAGGTTTCCGCAGGGAGATGCCCGTGCGCCAGCCGAAATAGGTGTTGAGCGGCGTCATCGCCAGACAGAGCAGCAGGAATCGGATCGCCCAGCGGCCGGCCAACTCAAACACCGGATCGAACCGGACGCTGCCGAACGGCCCGGCCGCCTGCCGGGCCATATCCAGCAGGGTGAGGATGGCGAGCAGGTTCAGCAGCACCCGCCAGCGGTTGTCTTTGAGCCAGGCCAACATGGTTCCCTCCCTGCTGTCCCCCACTGATGATCAATACGTCTGATGTATCATAAGGGTTCTGTGACAATTGCCGTCCCGTTTATTCGCTGGCGCTGCCGTCCTCTAATATAATCGAACCTATAGGCGCTGGAAAAGCGAGGCAGGAGAAAGCAGCGTGGGCCCTTCATTGGTCGGACGCAAGTTAGGATCCTATCAAATCACCGAATTGATTGGTCAGGGCGGCATGGCAACCGTCTACAAGGGCTACCGCGCCGACATCGACCGTACCGTGGCGGTCAAGGTGCTGCCGCCGCATCCGGGCCTCGACCAGCAGTTCATCGACCGCTTCAAGCTGGAGGCACGGACGATTGCCCGCTTGCAGCACCCCCACATCCTGCCGCTGTATGACTACGGGGTCGAGGATGACATTCTCTATCTGGTGATGGCCTATATCGATGGCGGATCGCTCAGCCAGCGGATCGACAAAGGCCGCGTCCCGCTGAATGAGATCGAGCGGCTGCTGCGGCAGATCGCCCCCGCACTCGATTACGCGCACCGCCAGGGTGTCATTCACCGCGATATCAAGCCGGATAACATCCTGCTCGACCGCGAAGGCAATGTGCTGCTGGCCGACTTCGGCATCGTCAAGCTGACCGAAGGCGATTCGCGCCTGACCGCCACGGGTGGGCTGGTGGGTACGCCGGCGTATATGGCCCCGGAACAGGGCACGGGCGATACGCATATCACCGGCAGCGCCGACCTGTATTCGCTGGGCGTGGTCGTCTATGAGATGATGACCGGCCAGCAGCCCTTCACCGCTGACACGCCGATGCAAGTGGTCATCAAGCACATCACCGAGCCGGTTCCGAATCCGCGCAACGTCATCGAGGAACTGCCCTGGCCGGTCGAAGTGGTCATGAGCCAAGTCCTCGCCAAGAATCCCCAGAACCGTTATCAAACCGCGACCGAATTCGCTGACGATTTCAGCCGCGCCATCCAGGGAACAGGCGCGTTCGCTAACCTGCCTGTGAAGGTCGAGCCTGCGCCAGATCGCACCGTCGCGCTGAACATGCCGGCTGTGCCCGTCGCGCTGAACATGCCGGCTGTGCCCGTCTCGCTGACCCCACCGCCGCCCACGGGGCAGACTCAGCCGACCTTGCAGCCGACGGTGATTGTGCAGCCGGGGACAAATCCACTGCTGCTCCTGGGCGGCTTCGCCATCATCGCGGCGCTGCTGGTCGTGGTCGTCCTGGTGATTACGCGGCAGCCAGGCGGCTCGCCGTCCAGCAACGTCGATCTGACAGCCGCGACAACCAATGCGGTGGTCGTCCCCACCCCGGAACCGACAACCAATACAGTTCGCCCGACCGCCGCGCCGAGCTTCGGGCGGGTCAGCTTCAGCACCAGCAACAGCCTGGGCGATACCATCACTATACAGGTGGAGAATTTGCGACCGCCGGGAACCGATCAGAAATACGTCGTCTGGCTGAAGGATACCCGCGCCAGCAGCGCCATCAAGATCGGCGATCTGACACTGGATGCGCTCGGCAACGGGGTGCTGCCGCCCTACATCGACTCTGAAGCGCGCCTCCTGCCCGCATTCTACAATGCCGTTTCGATCACGGCTGAGCCGGTCGCCAACATGAGTGATGTTCCCCAGGGTGAGGCCGTCTATGTCGCCAGCGTGCCCCCCGAATTGATGGACGCGCTGAGCGCCATTTTCATCACTGCCGAAGATGGTGTTCCGAATGCCTCATTGGGCAACAGCAGTGCCGAAGCGGGCACGTTAGGCGGGCTGCTTGCCAGCGCGCGGGCTGAGGCGGGTCACGCGCAGATGCACGCGGGGTTGGCCGGACGCGCCACTTCACCGGGTGGGATGCATCTGCACAGCGAACACACCATCAATATCCTCTTGGGCACAGAAGATGATCTGAACGGCGACCAGCGCGGCGAGAACCCCGGCTTCAAGAAGGGCGTGGTGCGCTATCTCGACCAGATGGAAGGGCTGCTGAATGTGGCCGCCAGCGCCGAAGGCAGCACGCTCCGCTTCCAGGGTGATCTGGAATTGGTGCGTGTCTGTCTGACGAACGCGCGGCAGTGGGTGGACAGGGTAATCGTGTTGGAACGCGAGATGCTGGCATCGAACGATCTGGCCGCCGTGAGCGCCCAGATCAACGAAAGCACCCTACTTTCAGACGCCATCCTCAACGGCGTGGATACTAATATCAACGGGAACGTCGATCCGGTTGAGGGCGAGTGCGGCCTGACCCAGGTCGAGACCTACGGGCTGGTCATCGCCAGCATGACGTTGATCGAGGCAGGAACGTAACGCGCATCCGAGACACCATCATATGGTGCGACGGATTGCAACATCCAGGACACTATCGTGATAGAATGGTCATCACACGGTGACTTCTGGAACAATGTGGCTGGCGCGCATTTCGCGCGCACGCCTGTGGAGGCAGCGGCATGTTTTCACAGTTACGATTGCAGCGGCCCGTTATCTGGCTTGTGTGCCTGTTCATACTGGCAAGTCTCTTTCTGACATCAGTCGTCCAGGCAAACAACGTCGTGTGGTCGGGAACCATCGATTCCGGCGATGGCATCATCAACGTTGATACAGCCGTTTTTGATGATCCCTACAATCCGCTCTACGACCGGTACTACTTTGAGGCGCAGCCGTTCACCGTTGATGTGTCGGGTCAATACCTGATTCAGATGCTCAGCGCCAGTTTCGCTTTTTGCAGCGATGATGGGGTATTTGTACTCTATGCGGGTGGTTTCAATGCCAGCACTCCAACGGTGAACCGGATCGCGGCCAATGATGACTCTGGCAGTGGGAGTTACCTGCCAGCCCTGGATGTGAACCTGACCGCGGGCACGCTCTACATCTTGGTGACATCCACCTTCTGCGAAGAAGACACCGGAACCTACACCAACAGCATCAGCGGGCCGGGCATCGTATCCCTGTCTGGGGCAAGCGGATTCAATCCGGGTGACAACCGTCTGAATGCGACTGACAAGGATCGTGCCGCGCCAGTTGCCATTTACTGCACGCCGGACGGAATCATGATCCTCAAGATCGACCCGGTGACGGGAAAGGGCATTGATCCTGCCGTCATCGACATCACGACCGATGACATCGAAACTGTTGGCGTGTCCGAGTCAGAAAACCTGCTGCTGGGCGACAACGACGGAGTCCAGTTGTGGCGGTTGACCGATGGCAAATTCCAGGTGAACACGGTCTATCCCCTGCAACCTGGCAAGCCCTATATTGTGAACTGGCGCAACTGTGACCGCTCTACGCTGCTGCACCTCGCCAGCTAACTGCCGCGCCGTTCAACTACAAACGCCCCGGAATGAGCCGGGGCGTCTTTCATCCGATGGTTGGCGCAAAAAGTCACAGATCAGAAAGATTTCCGCTGTTGAAACGGACGAGTTTAGGCCAGTCGATCTGGCCGGACTCATCGCAGAAGTCGATGGTGAATCCGCGGATGAGGCGGTTGCTGGCCGCCGCCTTTTCCAACTGAAAGGCTTCATTGCGCCGCAGGGCTTCGTGACCCAGCGGTTCGATGATGTCAATATAGAGCTGCGGACTACCGGAGATAAATGACCAGAAGCTCTGCCCATAGAGCTTGAGATAAGCGCCCTGATCCGAGTCTTTTGACTTGCCATAACACATGCCCAGCACGGCTCTCACATCTGAAACGCGCGACGACTGCCGCAGAATCCGCAGTGCCTGTCTGAAATTCTCTTCCAGGGCGCGATACTGGCTGCTGTTGCCCCAGTTGGGTCCCGATTTGATCGCCACAAGATAGCGGATGCGCTCCCGGTTGAATTCCAGATCGATCCCTTGCGCAGATGACTTCTGACCGCCGTAGACCATCTCGTTTACGAGGATCGCCAGCCCTTCCAGAAATTGACCGAACTGACCTTCTTCCGACGAGGACAGATAGGCATCCAGAATCCCGGATACCAGTTCATGAGCGGTGTTGATGTTTTTGGCTCGGAACAGGTATGGGTTCTTGCGCTTCAAGATGTTCTTGAGGCTTAAGCTTTGTATGGCCGTCAGCCGCCCTTGATGGAAGCTGTCGATGTGCTAGCTGACGTACTCGGTGACGCGATCTAGATCGAGGGTGTCTATGTCATCACCTCAGCGGATTCCGAGAGCTTGCTCCGCCAGAGCAATGTATTCCGGCTGAATATCAATGCCGAGGTAGTGACGGCCTAACTGTTGTGCCGCCAACGCCGTCGTCCCTGAACCGACAAACGGGTCCAGGACGAGATCGCCTTCCTGCGTGAACAGCTTGATAAACCATTTGGGGAGTTCCAATGGGAAGGCGGCACTGTGACGACGGTTGCTCGATTCGGTCGCCAGATGCAGGACGTTGGTTGGATAAACCTTCTCGCGCCCTACCCAGTTGGAAACGTTCTTGCCGAAGCCGCTGCCCACCCGCGATTCATCCCGGCGGCAGTCGGTGTCGCTGAGTTTCCGCAGGCGGGTCTTGGCCCAGTCCCCCATCGGAACCATTACGCTGTCCTGATACATGGCGAACTGCCGCGAGCGGTTGAACTGGAGGCAGCGTTCCCAGGAATCCCGGAAGCGGTTCGGCCATTTGCCGGGGTAGCTGTTCTTCTTGTGCCAGATGAATTCCTCGGTCCACAGCCAACCCTGCTGGCGCATCGCCAGGATCAACTCGATGACGTAAGTGTGGCGTTCACCCGCGACCACTTTTTCCTTGATGTTGAGGATGAACGTTCCGCTCGGTTTCAGGACGCCCAGCAGTTCGGCGCTGATCGGCAGGAACCAGGCCACATAGTCATCGGGATGAACCCCGCCATAGGTTTTCTTGCGGCTGTCGGCATAGGGCGGTGAGGTGACGATCAGATCGACCGATTGGGCCGGGATCGTAGGCAGAACGGCCTGGCAGTCGCCCATGATGATCCGATCCTGCCAATCGGCCAGATGCGGCGCGGAACCGTTGAAATGCAAGGGAAGTTGAACACGGGACATGGCACACTCACATTCAGGCTTCACTGCGCCCCATTGTAGCACGCCCCAACAAAACGGACGCACCGTTAGATGCGTCCGTTCGATTTGATCCGAGTTGGTCAGCCCAGAAGTTTAGCTGGGCGTGACTTCCGGCGTAGCTTCCAGCGTTGGCTTGCTGGTCGGCGGAACGGGTGTGTTCGTTGCCGTGGGGGGAACCGGGGTGTTGGTGTTCGTCGGCGGAACGGGCGTATTTGTCGCCGTGGGCGTCGGCGGGACCGGCGTGCTGGTGAAAGTCGCGGTCGGCGGCGCTGGCGTGAAGGTCAACGTCGCCGTGAAGGTGGCTGTGGCCGTGAAGGTGGCGCTGGCCTCCAGCGTTAGGGAGGGGGGCGGCAGCGTCAGAGTCGGAGTCGCTGTCGGCAGCGGGACGTTCAGGCCGCTGAGCAGTTGGAACGTACCCAGAACCTGCGCCAGTTCAGGATAGGCGGCAATGGCCGTATCCGTGTTGAGATCGACATTCGGCTCGAACAGGCGCAGATTGGCGCTGTAGACCACGTTGTCCGCGCCGTTGATGAGCAGGGCCAGACCGCTGTTGGGGTTACCGTCGCTGTCGGTGTAGGTATAAGCAACCGAGAAGCCGTTCTGCCCGCTGCGCGTGACCGGCTGGACGCTGGTGATGGCCGCGCCGGATACCGCTGAAGTCACCCAGGCGCGGGCGGCGGCTTCATCCAGCGGCGCGGAAACCGACTGTCCCTGGAGGCGCAGCGCCACGTTCGAACCGTCGATGCTGGCCGGACGGCCAGGCGCGCTGTCGGTCAGTGTCCAGGCCGAGGGGTAGCGGATGACGAAGCTGGCCGTCGGGTCGAAGTAAGCACGCCAATCACCTGGTGTCCCGGCGAAGATGCGGTTCGGCTTGAAGGTCGGAACCAGGTTGTCGATCACATACTTGAGCAGGTCGATCTGGTTCTCCGGCGTGACGACACGGATGCTGTAAATCCAGTCGGTGTCATACCAGGATACCTGCCGCGCCAGGAAGGTCTGCTGCCGGGCATTCTTCAACTCGAAGTCAATGATGATCCGGTCGTTCTCACGGGTGCGGGCCGTCTCACGCGGGCTGCGGTAGTTGCTCCAACTGGCGTCCAGCGCCTGCTTCGTATAGATGGCATCGAGCGCATCCAGGTTGGCCAGCGGCGCGGCCGCCACCTGCACTGACGCCTGAATGACGCTGAGCAGGTCGGCGTTATTCATGGTGATCTCGGCGCCGTCCACATTCGATGTCTGCTGCCCGGCGATCCAGCCCGTCGGCTGCGCCAGGCTGAACAGGCCACTGATGTGCAGCAGGTCCTGGTCGAACTGGATCGTGCTGAAATCCGTGACGGTCGGCGGGAAAGTTGGGCTGGGGGCAGTAGTCGGCTGTGGAGTGAGCGCCTGGTTCGCCTGCCGGGTGAAAAGCGGCAGGATGGCGCTGCTGCCAATCGCAATGATCATGATGACGCCGAGGATGATCGTCGCGCGTCGAGCGGTACGGTTGTCCATAGAAATGAGCGGCTCCGGTTGGATCAGGTCTCAAACGCGCGTAATCATAGCGCAAAAGCCGCGAGAAGTTAAGTTGAAGTCGCAAAGCACTTTCACCTCCGACTTCTGGCGGATTTCCAGCCGTGCAATGAACTGGTGAGAGTTTCCCGACGTACTGGGGAGTATAACTTGCAGCCAATCAGAAAGGTGACCCATGACATTCTCCCACTCGATGCGAACTTTCTACGGCCTGATCCTGACCCAGGTGCTTTCGTTGATCGGCAGCCGCATCAGCGGGCTGGCGATCAGCATCTACACTTCCAGCAGACCGGGAATGCGACCCCGCTGATGTTGGTGTCGTTTTTCTTCATCGTGCCGCAGGTGGTCGCGGCGGGATTGGCCGGCGCATTGGCCGACCGCTGGAACCGCCGCTACGTGCTGATGCTCGCCGACGCGGGGCAGGCTGTCGGATCACTGCTGCTGCTCCTCAGCTTCGCCTCCGGGAACTTCCAGCTCTGGCATCTCTACGCCGTGACGCTGCTGCAATCGATCTTCGGCGTCTTCCAGGGACCAGCTTTCCAGGCCTCTATGACCCTGATGATCCCCGATGAGCAGCGCGACTGTGCCAACGCCATCCAGCAGTTGACCGGCCCGATCTCCGGCATCATCGCCCCGGCGCTGGCCGGCATCGTCGGCTCGATCCTCATCGACCTGGTGACCTTCCTGGTCGCGGTGCTGGTCGTCTACCGGACGCACATCCCTCAGCCGAAAGTGACCACCGAGGGCGCGGCGCTGCGCGGCTCGATGCTGGCCGATATATTCGGCGGCATCCGCTGGATGTGGGCGCGCCCCAACTGTGCTGGAACCGTAGAGAGCAGGCCGCCTCTCACAGGCGGTTATCGGACAGACCGCCCAGGTCATGTTCGACATAGGGCACGTTCAACCCGAAACCCTCGAACGAGGGATCGGGCAGGGATTGGCCGAGCACCCGGCTGGCGAGGATTTCCCCGGCAGCCGGGGCCGACATGATCCCGTGGCCGACGTGCGCGATAGACAGAAACAAGCCGTCTATCCCCGGCCAGGCATCGATGATCGCCCGCTGGCTGTCATAGGCCAGGCGCGACCCATCGGGCCGGGTGACATAAGCATTGTCCCGGTAGACGTAGTAACCCGCCCGGTGATGGATGCCGCGCAGATACACCGGGTGATTGAAGCCCTCTCCCGGCGCATGGCCGAACTGCCGCCCCATCAGGCTGAGCGTCATCGAGGGGAAGCGCGGGTCGCGGAACCCGTCCACAGGCCAGACTGGATCGATCAGCGCGTCGCGGCGGCCGAATGCGCCCTGGGCGGATTTATTCACCCAGCGGTACTCGAAGCCGAAGATCGCGCCGCTGCCCGCCTCTGGCCGCACATGTGGATACGGCGCAGCGCTGATGACGCAGGGCGCGTCCTCATTGAAACCGGGATGCCGTCCAGCCGTGGTGAAGCTCTGGCGCGGGCGCAGCACAATCGGCAGCTCGATCCCGGCGGTGCGCCCCACCTGCCGTGATCCCGCCCCGGCAGCGATGACCACAGCGGGCGCGTCGATCTCCCCGGCGGGCGTGGTCACGCCCTGCACCTGCGAACCCTTGACGCGGATGCGCGTGTCGCTGATGCCTAGCAGGAAGGTCGTCGTCCGCGTGCGGCGGGCGAAAGCGTAGATCAGCGCGTTCGAGTCCATCCAGCCCGCGATGGGATCGTACTTGGCCCCGATCACCCGCTCCCCCAGCCAGGGCCAGCGTTCGCGTACCGTGCCCGCCTCCAGATAAGCCACATGCGTCAGTCCGCAGGCGTGCAGATGCGCGACATCCGCCTGCAGCCGCGCCGCCTGCGCCTCGGTGAAGGCCACGAACAGATAGCCCTGCTGCTTCACCCCCAGCCGGACGCCTTCGCCGAATTCCGCCTCGGCGTTCTGGAAGACAGCGATGCTGCGCTGCATCATCCGGTGCAGACACGGAGCCGCCCAGCAGGTGCGGAAGTTCTCCAACGAAGCCAGGGACGACCCCGCCCCCAACTGGCTGCTCTGCTCGATGACGACGATGCGCGTGCCGGGAGCCGCCCGTTCGATGGCCCAGGCCGCGGCCGTTCCGGCTGGGCCGCCCCCGATGATGACGACATCGGCGGCGCGGGGCATCTCGGCGGGGCTGGGTTGCGTGACAAAGCGCATGGTTTGAATCCCGGATGAAAATCAGGCGCGATGTGCTAGATATTGTAACGTCGTTGGGCTGCATCCGCCCGGCTCGACCAGTGGTCAGTCCGGTAAGAATGGACTATACTCGCCGTAGGGGTATCGATCCACCATTCGGGGCACAGCCGCATCCATCATGGCAAGCGTCTTTCTCTGCTATCACCCACCTTCCAGCGCCGCGCTTGCCGAGCGCGTCCTGCGCGATCTTCAGTCGCGGGGCGTCACCGTTCATGACGACTCCGGGCAAGCCGATCCATCTACTACGCTGCCGGAGAGCGTCCTCAAGGCCATCGACGCTCAGGATGTCTTCGTCTGTCTGGTCGGCGAAAACACTTTCGACTCGGCCTGGGTACAGCGGGCTGTCGAACATGCCCACCGCCTCAACAAGCCGCTCATCCCGGTCTTCCAGCGAGGCTATACCCCCATCCCGCAGGAACGCATTCCCACCCCGTTCGTCAGGGCGCTGCTCGAATCCGAAGGGCTGAACGCCTTTGAAGACCAGCCCGACTCGCTGGCCGGGGCCGTGCAGGCTCTCGCGCGGATGGTGGAAAACACCGTCGCCTGGCGCAAGCAGCAGGCGCATCAGCCCGAACCGGGAACGCCCCTCCCGCCGATCACCCTCAGCATCGAGAACCTGAGTGGCCAGAAACTCGGCCAGTACGAAGTCCGCGACCTGCTCGGCATGGGCGGCATGGGCGCGGTCTACCGGGCGCATCAGGCCGGGCTGCGCCGCGATGTGGCCGTCAAGGTGCTGCCGCCCGCGCTCGCCCAGCAGCGTGAATTCCTGGAGCGCTTCAGCCGCGAGGCTCAGACGGCTGCCAGCCTGGAACACACCAACATTGTCCCCGTCTACGATTACGGAACCTATGGCGGCCTGAGCTACGTGGTCATGCGTCTGCTGACCGGTGGCTCGCTGGCCGAACGCCTCAGTCACCGCCTCAAGAGCGGCGGCGGTCTGCCCTCGTTCAACGAAACCGGCGATGTGCTGCGCGGCTTGGCCGGGGCGCTTGACTACGCCCATTCGCGCGGCGTCATCCACCGTGACATCAAGCCCAACAACGTCATGTTCGACGACCAGGGCACCCCCTTCCTGGTGGACTTCGGCATCGCCAAGATCACCACCGCCGCCACCGGACTCACCGGCACGGGCATGACCGTGGGTACGCCCTCCTACATGGCCCCGGAACAGTGGCGCGGTGAAAGCGTCACCCCTGCCACTGATCAGTACGCGCTCGGCGTGATGATCTACCACATGCTCACCGGGCGGCTGCCCTTCGAGGCCACCACCCCCTTCGCGCTGATGCACAAGCATCTCAACGAAGAACCCACCCCGCCGCAGGTCTGGCGCTCCGACCTGCCGGAAGCTGTTCAGGACGCGCTGCGCCCCGCTATGGCGAAAGTGCCGGGCCAGCGCTACCCCAGCGTCCGCGATTTCTCCCAGGCTTACGAACGCGCTATCCAGGGTATCGAGGGCAAGAAGACCGGCTTTTTCACAACCCCGCTGCCTGGCAGCCGTCCCGCGCCAGTCTCCCGCACGCCAACTCAACCGCCGCCCCCGCCCGGCACTAATCTCTACGACGGCCCGACCACCCCGCCCAGCTTCTCGCCTACGCTGACTCCACCGGCCGCGCCTGCCTCTGCCGCGCCGCCTATCGCGGCTCCCGTCTCCACAGGATCGATCCCGGCTGAGCCGCGCCGGACGCGCCTGAACGGGCTGGTCGTGGCGCTGGCCGCGCTGATCGTGGTCGGACTCGGCGCGGGTATCCTGGCCGTGGTCAGCAGCCAGCAGCAGGCCGCCGCTGAAGCCGCCACCCAGACCGCCGTCGAAGCCAGCACCCAGGCTTTCCTTGCGGCTCAGGCTGCCACCAACACTGCCTTCGCCCTCATCCCGACCGAGACGCTGACCCCCTCGGCCACCGCCACTCACACGCCTTCCGCGACGCCGACCTACACCTCGACCCCCACCGCCACCGCCACATCGACTCCGACGGCCACCCACACGCCGACGGCCACGCCGACTCCGACCGCGACCCATACGCCCACACTGACCCCCAGCCGCACGCCGACATCGACCCCCACGCCGACGGCCACGCCGACCGATACCCCCACCGCCACGCACACAGCCACGCCGGCTACGCCCGTCGCCGTGGCGCTGCGCGGCATCACCGCTCGGATCGGACCGGACTCGCGCTACCCGGTGGCCGGGACTCTTGTGGCTGGCGACCGTCTGGACATCATCGGCATCAGCGAAGATGGAGCCTGGTATCAGATCATTCTGCCTGATGGCACACGCGGCTGGATTGTGGCCTCGGCCTCATTGGTCGGCACAGCCGGCGACCTGCTGAGCGTACCCATCGCCCTCGCTCCCACCGATACGCCAACCCATACCGCTACGCCGACACCAACCCCCACGGCGACCCCCACCGCCACCCATACGCCGACTCCCACGGCCACGCCCACCGCCACCCCCACGCCCACCCCAACGGCTACGGCCACACCGACGCCGACTTTCACCCCCACGCCGACGGCTACGCCCACATTAACGCCCACCCCAACGGCTACAGATACACCAACGCGGATTCCCACGGCCACGTCAACGATAACCCTGACCCCATCGATCACGCCCGTCCCCATCATCAACTGCCCTGGCGCGCTGCCCTCGCAGTTGTACATCGGCGTGGAGGGCTACGTCCGCGCGGAGGACCCGCGCCCGGTCAATGTGCGTTCCGGTCCCGGCCGGGATGCCCAGGAGATCGCCGAGATTCGTCCCGGCGCGCGCTTCCTGGTGATCGCTGGCCCCGTCTGCGCCGAGAACCTGGCCTGGTATCGCATTCAATCGCCTGAACTGCCCAATGGCGGCTGGATCGCCGAAGGTGACGACAATTACTTCGTCTCCCCGATCCTGCCCGGCGTCCCCACGCCGGAGCTGCCGCCTGTCGCCGTCCAGCAGGGCAGCCGCGTCCTCGGCCCAGCCTGCACCATCCTGCGCGAAGACGAATTCAACGGCGGAGTCTCCCGCAACGATTGGTTCCAGGACAACCGCCAGGGCGCACGCTCCAACGAGCGCATCATCGACGGCTTCTACGAACTGGCGCTGAACTTCATGCAGCCGAACAGCGCCGAGGTTTACACCTGGGGCAGTCTGCGCGGCTTCAACTTCCGCTCGGCTCGCGTCGAGGCCGTCATCGTCGCCAACCCCTTCTCGGAAGTCACCGCCCGCACCGGCATCTGGCTCCGCTACCAGGACGAATACAACTTCCTGGCTTTCCTGATCCGCAACAACGGCAGCTATTACGTTGGCCGCTTCCAGAACGAGTACGTCGATCTGGTCGGCTGGACGCGCAGCAGCGCCGTCCGCACCGGCGATAACGCCATCAACACCCTGCGGATCGACATCGTGGAAGACATGTTTACCTTCTATATCAACGGCGTGATGGTCACGCAGATCGTCGATGCCACCTGGCCGGAAGGTCGGTTGGCCTTCTTCGGCGCCTCGCGTACCGTCCCGGCCAGCTTCCGGCTGGATTATCTGCGGATTTGTGCCCCATGATGAAACGCCTCTCGCTGATCCCGCTGGCGATCCTCCTGCTGCTGGCCGCCTGCCAGTCTCAGACTGCCCCGACCGAGCAGCCCACCGCCCCGCCAGGAACTTTCCAGCCCGCCCTGCGTGACCAGCCCACCCTCCCGCCGCCAGTCTGGACAGAGGGCGGGGCGCAGATCACTGTCGCCAATGCCCCGCAGTTAGCTTACCTCGGTCGGCTGGATGCCCTGGGCACGCCCAGCACCGTCTTCGCCTACAGCTTCTCGCCGGATGGCACGCGGCTGGCCGGGCTGAACAATGAGCAGTTGATCGTCTGGGACCTTATCACCGGGCAAATCGTCTTCAATACTGCCCGCCTCGGCGCAACTCTCGTCTACTTTAGCCCGGACAAAGACCGGGTATATACCCTCGACGCCCAGGGAACCATCCGGCTGGTCGATGCCGAAACTGGCGCCGAACAGGAAACGCTCCCCGGCAAACCCGACTTCAACGCCGTGACCGCCTTTTACGCTGATACCGGACTGCTGGCGCTCGGCGGCCTGGATGGTCAGGTCAAAGTCTGGGATGTCGGCGCGCGGCAGTCACTCGTCACCATCGAAGCCCACCGCCTCCAGATCACCGCCTTGGCTTTCTCGCCGGATGGCGAGCGGCTGGCGACCAGCAGCGATGACGGTGCGCTCAAAATCTGGAACTGGCGCGAACGACAGGTCTTGGCCGAGGCCGCATCTCCGGCGCTGAGGCTGGCCTTCTCGCCCGACGGAGCGCAGATCGCCGCCGGGGAAGCTGAGCGGATCACCCTCTGGAACACCGCCGATGGCACGCTCCAGAGGACCCTCACCACCGGCCCCGGAGCCGTCACCGACGTGATGACCTATGCCCCTACCGCTGGTCTGCTGCTCAACGGTGGCGCGATCCCGGCCATGACGCTCTGGGATACCGTCACCGGTCTGCTGGTCAACACCCTGCCCGGTGTCGGCGGCGATGTGACCACGGCGGCCTTTTCACCCAACGGCGAGCTGCTTATTACCGCCACGCTGGGGCGCGATGTCTCGCTCTGGGATGTGAACAGTCTGCGCGAATCCACCCTGACCCGTGCCGATCTCAACGTCGGCACGCGCCAGATTCTCTATGCCGACTGGTCGCCGGATGGCTTCCTGCTGGCCTTCTTCGACGCCACAGGCCCCATCCACCTCTGGGGCATCCCCCGCCCCCCTGAACCGACCGCCACCCCCACGTCGTAATCCCCCGTGTGGCGGTAACCTGGATGATCCCGCGCTGTTTGCAGAAGATACGCAGAGTGGCGCAGGGCTGCGGAGACTATCCGTTTCTCCATGAGCAGTTTTCTAATGTTTGCTGCCCCAATTTGTCGTATAATGCAGGCCGTTGCATCTGAACAATGGTCTGTTTCCTCTGGTAATTTGCGCAAAGATACGCTTGTTCCGCCCGTAGTCCTGTTTCAACGCTTTCCTTGACAAAACTCCCCGTTAGAAACTGGTTCTCTTGCGAGCTGCCTTCCTTAATATGTGTTTGTGATACGGTGAGCGTGGAGGGAATACCATGCCAAAAACCCTTGACTTGATATCGGGCGCGCAGCGCTTTGAAACCGCTGCTAATCGCGCTTTCTGGCAGGAGATCATCGGGCATCTGCGCGGCAAACCCGCCCGGCTGCTGAGCTTCGACGACGTTCGTACCCGGCTGCGCCTGCGCGAAGAATCCTACGGCGGTTTGCAGGACATTCCCCTGTCGGCCATTGTCGGCAGCGTGGGCCGCTACCAGGATTTCACCGCCAGCTTTCTGCCCAAGAGCGCTGTCAGCCGTGACCGCTGGAGCCGCATCTACGCCGAGGCGGTTGGCCCGATGGGGCTGCCGCCCATCGAGGTCTACCAGATCGCCGGCGTCTACTTCGTGCGCGATGGTAATCACCGCGTCTCGGTTGCTCATGAACTCGGCTACAAGACTATTCAGGCCTATGTCACCGTGATCGATGGCCCGGAACGCCTGACTGATCTGCTGATGAACAAGCAGATGGATGCCGCTGAAGCCTACATGACCTTCATGGATGAGACCGGGCTGCGAAGTCTGTGCGAAGCCCACGAACTGAGGCTCAGTGAGCCGTCACGCTATGGGGATTTGCTCGGCCATCTGAATCTGCACCGCTCTGTCTTGGAGGAAGTCGAAGGCGGGCCGGTCTCGTTGAACGACGCCGCGCTGCACTGGCACGAGCAGGTCTATGCGCCTGCCGTCGAGACGATGCGCCGTCATAAGGTTCTTGACCATGCCCGTGGCCGCACCGAGACCGACATGTATCTCTGGCTGGTGGATCATCTCTGCGAACTGGAGGGCTGCTACAACGGCCAGGTCAATGACCTCGCCCCGGCGTTGGTCTCGTTCCTGCAAAAGCGCCGCCTGCCCGTCCCGGATGAACTCCTGGCCGAGGTGGTCTGACCGCCGCTGACTGCGCCCCAAAATAGAAACAGAGGCCGATGCGCCTCTGTTTCAATTCTCGTGGGGAATTTCGATGTACCGCTTCCAGGCATCTGGGCCAGTTCCGACGGCGATCACCAGGTAGCTCGTGCGGGGCGTCTTCGGCTCCCAGCGCAGCTTCATGGCGATCTCGTTGGGGAGCTTGTCGCCCTTCTTATGGTTGCAGGCGTAGCAGGCGCAGGCTGTGTTCGTCCACTGATCTTTGCCACCCCGCGACTTCGGCAGGATGTGATCGACGGTGAAATCGTTCTTGGAAAGCACCCGACCCTTGTAGATGTGTCCTGGCTGCGCCCCGCAGTAGATGCAGGTGAAGCTGTCCCGCACCAGGACCCCTTTCCGGCTCCAGTGCGCTTGACGGCGCGGCACGTTGATGTACGTCCGCAGCGCGATCACCGACGGAACAGGGAACTGATCCCGGATCGTTTTCAGGAAATGGCCGGACTGCTCGATGACGACCGCCTTCCCCGCCAGGATCAGATTGATCGCCCGCGGGACGCTGATGACCGCCAACGGTTCCCAACTGCTCCCGTTCAGGAGCAGCACCCGGCCCTTCAATGCGATGCTCGACACAGATTTCACCTCGCCGTACTCACCGGACGATGAAACGCTATTGCGTCAATTTTCACACGTTCTTGATTATATCGCAATTTGGGTTAACGGGATTTGAACGTTCGTGAGGCGGGGGTTAACTTGGCCGGTCGGCCCCATCTCGCGCTGAGATGGCGTAGGGTGCAAATCAAGGCATCCATGATTTACTGCAACCGGCGCAGGCGTTCCATCTCGTCCTCGGCCAGCATCCGCTCGATCTCTGCTGTCTCCAAATCATCCACATATTGCGTAATGGCCGCCTCAAGATAAGCGGGCAGCTCAGGATGCAGCTCCTGGAACGTGGCGATGTCCACCAGCTCATGCAGCCGCCTGATCTTCTGATTCAGCGCCTCATAATAACGATAGCCGTTCGACCGCACCTCAGATGGTCGCGGTAGCCCAATTTCGTCGTAATAGTGCAGCGTCCGCACGCTGACACGGGCTAAGCTCGAAAGCTGCTTGACCGTGTACACAGCTTCTGAAACCCCACTGGCACTGGCCGTCTGATCCTGGACACGCCCCGCATCATAAACCATCACGTTACGTCAGAGTCAAGCAACCCCTCCGTATTTCTCTGTGTCCTCTGTGTCTCTGTGGTTAGAATTTGAATGAACGGCGGGAGAGCCGAGCCAACACCCCGCTTCGCGCAGGACTCCCCCGCCTCGGTTCGGTGGCGCGTCATTTCCACCGGTCAGGCTTGCTCCTCTCAATTGCGTTTCCGATTCATCCTCATCCGCTGCGTCTGGGTCACCCAGTCTTCCGATAAGTCGCCTTCGGTTCAATCGTTTGTAACTCGGATCAATGCTGTTCGTTGATGGTACTGCTGTAGACGTTGACGAACGTGCAGGTGTTCCCTGGTTCGATGGGTTCGCACCCATCGAGCATTCCTCCTTTCCTGAAATCTGGCGGCCCACGCGCTGTGCGCCGCCAGCCCTCAGCCTATTTCAACAGGTGCAGCACCGCTTCCTGACGCGCCCGCCGGGCGCTGCGCTTCTCCAGCTCGACAATTGTTTCCTGCGCGGTGTACACCAGCTCTTGCAGCCATCCCAGCAGCTCCTGTTTGTCCAGTGTCGTGATCTCATGGATCTGCCCTTCGCTTGCGGCAGTGTGGAGGTCGTCGAAGGCCTCGAACACAGCCGCTAGTCCGGCGTCGGTGAACAGGGAGTCGTGACGGGTGAACTGGTTCTGTAACATGATATCGTCTCTCACCTATCGACTGATCCAGATGCATTTCAAACAAAAAGGGCGTGGACTTTTCAGTCTCACGCCCCTCGCTGGGACCCCTCTGGGCAGGGAAGTGTCGATATCACGTCGGATATCGCCTCCCCCGGTGAGACTGACCATTCGATTCGGCCACGAAGCCGCTCCGCAGCCCATTGGGCGACCCCTGGGCAGCAGGCGCGCCGAAGAGACCTGCCAACTGCGGCAGGCTGGCTCCGCGCTGATGCGCGGCCCAGGTGGCGCTCGGATCCGACGGCCGGACGACGTACATGACTAGGCACCTCGCTCCACGACGCTGTTATCCAGCATCGCCTGGATGCTTTCCCCGGTGATAAACACGCGGCGCATCCCTTCGGGCTTACTCACTTTGAGGTGTCCCTTGCGGATGAGTCGTTTGAGCGTGCTTAGGCTGACGCCGAGCGCCTCCGCGGCTTCCTGCCGGGAGTACACGGATCCACCTTCAATACGCAGCTTGGACAACGACATCAAAACACCCCTTTCTCAATCTTGAACAATCTAACATGGTTTTCAAAGGGCGTCAAGAGATTTGTAACGTGTCGGGCTGATTGTTAACAGATTTTGACAGGTCATGAGGGTCAACGCCCTTGACAGAGCCGCGCCTCTGGTCGCATAATCCCCCCCACAGGCAGTGATGGAGACCGTGCGCGACATCCGCGCCACCAGGGAGCCGGGGCCACAGATTGAGAGCCTCAGCGGGCAGCCGTCGCGGAATTCCCTCCTGAGCCGAACAGTCAACCGCCTTGAACCGGTCGTGAATGACTTTCACGATCGCCCCCTGCTTCTCCCCTTGCCATGTCATCGGGAAGCGCGGGGGTGAGGATCACAGGCCAAGTAGCTGTCTCCGCGGGATCCGGCGTGACAGGATGAACGAAGTGGGCTGCGTTCTATGGCGCAGTCAAGCAGGGTGGTACCACGGGAGATTCGACGCTCTCGTCCCTGATGATCCGGGGCGAGGGCGTTTTTGTTTGCCTTGGTTCTGTGTTGGGGCGACCCGCCGGGTCGTCCCTTATCCGTCAATCGGTTTCGGGTATCGATGAGGAGCCACTATGCAGCAGCAGTTGGAACAAACCTACCAACAGGCGCTGGCCGACCTGGAACACATCCAATCCAGCGCCGCCCTGCGCGAATGGGAACTGAAAATCCTCGGCCAGAAAGGGGCGATCACCCTGATGCTGCGCGGCATCGGCCAGCTTGCAAAAGAGGAACGCGCTGCCTTCGGCAAACGCGCCAACGAAGTCCGCGACCTGCTGGCGGCTGCTTACGAATCCCGCGCGAAGCTCGTGCAGGAACATGAACTGGCCCGCAGCCTGGAAGAAGGCCAGATCGATGTCACCCTGCCAGGCCGCGCTCATCCGACCGGCGGCCTGCATCCTTCGACCCAGACCTTCCGCGAACTCTACCGCATTTGGGGCGATATGGGCTTCCAAGTCTTCCGCAGCCGCGATGTCGAAACCGACGAGATGAACTTCACCCTGCTCAACATCCCGGAGCATCATCCGGCACGCGACATGTGGGATACTTTCTACACCACCACGCCCGGCATGATCCTGCGGACCCACACCTCGCCGGGGCAGATCCGCGCCATGCGCGAACTCGGCGCCGAGGGCACGCAGCCGATCCGTGTCATCCTACCCGGTATGTGCTACCGCTACGAGCAGGTCACCGCCCGCAGCGAGATGCAGTTCCACCAGTTGGAAGGGCTGGCGATTGGCCGGAACATCCGCATGAGCGACCTCAAGGGTACGGTCACCGAATTCGCCCGCCGCTTCTATGGCGCGAACGCGAAGGTGCGTTTCCGCGCATCCTACTTCCCGTTCACCGAGCCGAGCATGGAAATCGACGTAGAATGTTTCCTGTGCGGCGGCCAGGGCTGCCGCGTCTGCAAATATGCTGGCTGGCTGGAAATCGCCGGGGCGGGCATGGTGCATCCGGTCGTCCTGCGCAACGGCGGCTACGATCCCACCCAGTGGAGCGGCTTCGCCTTTGGCATGGGGCCGGAACGCATGACCATGCTTAAGCACGGTATCCAGGACATCCGCTACTTCTGGAGCAACGACCTGCGCTTCCTGGAGCAGTTCTAATGGGGAAATCAAACCAACGACGAATCATCGTAGGGGCGATCCAGCGGGTCGTCCCTACAGACGGCGCAAACCGACTACCCGCCTCAACTTCTGAAACAGTCTGCGCCTCCGACCCAACCATCCGAACGACCGCCCTACACACGAGGCTCTGAATCATGCAAGTACCGCTCTCCTGGCTCCGCGATTTCGTCGATATCGATATTCCAGTCGAACTCCTCGCCGAGCGCCTGACCGTCGCTGGCCTTGAAGTTGGCGCCATCACCTACCTCGGCCTCCCGCAGGGACACGTCCCCGGCGTCCGCTGGCCCAAATCCGATCACCTCGTCTGGGATCGGGAGAAGATCGTCCTGGCCGCCATCCGCGAGGTCAAGCCGCACCCGGATGCCGACCGCCTCGTCCTGGCGCTGGTCGATTATGGCGGCGCTGAACTCGAACAGACCGTCACCGGCGCGCCCAACCTGCTCGAATACCGGGGCAGGGGACCGCTGCCGGAGCCGCTCTGGGCCCCCTTCGCCAAAGAAGGCGCCGAAGTCTGGGACGGCCACAGTGACGAACCCAAGCGCATGATCCTCAAAGAGAAGAAGCTGCGCGGCATTCCCAATCGCTGTATGGTCTGCTCGGAGAAAGAACTCGGTCTCTCCGACGAACACGAAGGCATCCTGCTGCTGGAAAACCCCGGCACCTTCGTGCCCGGCACACCCCTCCAGGATGTCCTCGGCGATGTCATCCTGCATATCGAACTCACGCCCAACCTGGCCCGCTGCTTCAGCATCCTCGGCGTCGCCCGTGAGGTCGCCGCCCTGCTCGGCCAACCCCTCCGCCAGCCCTCCTACGACGTGGTGCAGACCGGCCCCAGCATCGACGGCCAGGTCGCCATTACCATCCGCCGCCCGGAACTCAACCCGCGCTTCACGCTCACCCTCCTGCGCGATGTCGAGATTCGCCCATCGCCGCAGTGGATGCAGCGCCGCCTTAAGCTGGTCGGCCAGCGTCCTATCAACAACATCGTCGATGTCACCAACTACATCACTTTCGAGATCGGCCAGCCCCTCCACGCCTTCGACTACGACAAGCTCAAGGCCCGCGCTGGCGGCCGCGCTCCGAAGATCATCACCCGCCTGCCTGAACCCGGTGAGACCTTAGCAACCCTCGACGAGCAGACGCGGACGCTCGAAGCCCACAACATCCTCGTCTGCGATGAAGCAGGCGTCCTCAGCCTGGGCGGAATCATCGGCGGCGCCGAAACCGAAATTGGCCCGGACACCCGCAATGTCTTGCTGGAAGCGGCTAACTGGAACTTCATCAACATCCGCCGCACCATGCAGTCGCAGAAGGTCTTCACCGACGCCGGGACGCGCTTCAGCCGTGGCGTCCACCCCAGCCAGGCCATCCTCGGCGTCCGCCGTGGCATCGAACTGATGCGGCAGACCGGCGGCGGCCAGATCGCCCAGGGCATCATCGATGACTACCCGCTGCCCGCGCCCACCGTCCAGGTCGCCCTCTCCATTCACGAGGTGACGCGCCTGTTGGGGATGACCTTCACCGTCGAGCAGGTCGCCGCCATCCTGCGCCGTGCCCAGTTCGAGGTGTCTGTCTCCGGTGACATTCTGAACGTCACTGTGCCCGATTACCGCCTGGACATCAGCGCGGATCCCGTCACTGGACAGGCTGATCTGGTCGAAGAGATCGCCCGCATTCACGGCTATGACCAGATTCCCGACACCATCATGGACGATATGCTGCCCCCGCAGTGGAGCAACACCGCCCTCGACCGTGAGGAGCAGACCCGCGATATCCTGGTCGCCCTCGGCTTGCGCGAGACCATCAGCTACCGCCTGACCACCGCCGCGCGTGAAGCCCTGCTCATCCCCACCGGCTGGTCGGCAGGAGACTCACCCCTTCAGCCAGGCGCGTATGTCTCGCTGGCGAACCCGCTCACGCCGGAGCGCGTCGCCCTGCGCCAGAGCCTTCTGCTCAGCCTGATCGACAACGCCCTCGCCAACAGCCGCTATACTCCCCGCCAGCAGTTGTTCGAGATTGGCAATGTCTACTTCCAGCGCGGAGCGGGCCTTCCCGATGAACCGCGCCGACTCGGTCTGCTGCTGACTGGCCCGCGCCGACTCGCCTCCTGGACGAACGACGAGTCTGCCGATCCGGTCGATTTCTTCGATCTGAAAGGCATCGTCGAAGGCTTGCTCGATGGCCTCCACATCCGCGGCGTCAGCTATGCTCGCTCGACTCATCCCAGCCTGCATCCAGGCCGCGCCGCCTGCCTGCTCATCCAGGGCCGCCCAGTCGGCGACTTCGGCGAACTGCATCCCGCCGTCGCCCGCGCCTTCGAGCTGACCACCGCGCCTGTCTTCGTTGCCGAGTTCGATCTGGACGTGCTGCTGGCCGATGTTGACCCCAACTACACCATCCAGCCGCTCCCGACCACGCCGCCCGTCTACCAGGACATCGCCCTGGTCGTCAGCGAGGAGACCAGCGCGGCTGCTGTCGAAGCCGTCATCCTCCGCGCTGGAGGCAGCCTGCTCCGCGCCGCCCGCCTCTTCGATGTCTACCGGGGCGATCCCATCCCGGCCGGCAGCAAGAGCCTGGCCTACAGCCTCGTCTACCAGAGCGACGAGCGCACCCTCAAGGATGAAGATGTCGCGAAGGTGCATCAGAAGATCGTCAAGACCTGCGAGCGCGACCTCAACGCCAAACTCCGCGCCTGATCTGCGCCCATTTTGATCTGCTCCCCTGCCCCTCCCAACGTAGCTGGAAGGGGCAGGGAGACATCAGCGTCGTCTAACTCAACTGCCGCTTCAGCCACGCGATCATCAGATCGCCTAGATCAGGCCGCCGCGCCAGCATCTCCAGCCCGCGCCCTGCGCTTTCGAATGGCTGGAACAGCATCTCTCCCCGCGCCGCCCCCTGGAGCGCCTCCGCCGCCGGGAACGAAACCGGGTCATCCCCGCTCGCGGCCAGCATCAGCGGCCGTGGATTGAAGGCGTTCATGGCCTTCACCAGCGCCCCATCATCCGAAGGACTTAGCAGCACCACCGTGTCGCACAGCGGTTCCCCCGCGCAGCCCAGCAGCGCGATATCCGCCCCCCGCTCCGTCCCGATCACCGCCAGTGCCGCTGGATCCGCCAGCCCGCTGCTCAGCGATTGGATCATCGCCGCGAAATCCAGCAGCGCCTCGGTTCCCCGCAGCGGCATCACCAGCACCGTGAAGCCAGAAAGGTACAGCCTGGACGGGAAGTCGCCCCAATCGGCCCCCTCCGGCCCCAGCAGCAGCACCCCCGGCAGCCGCACCTGGTCTGGCGTCTGGTACAGCAGCCCGACCAGCAGGCTTCCGTCCAGCGCCGTGATCTGTACCGCCTGCCCGGAATCGCGCGGGGCCGCCGTCCCCACTGCGATCGGGGGCAGCGCCGCTCCCGGAGCCAGCGCGGCCGCTGTCGGGTCGCTTATACCCTCATAGACCTCTTCGTCGAAGGAGACGTTCGTCGGCGGCAGGGGGAACAGCGTCGGGCTGGCTTCAACCGTCGGCCCGCTGAACGGATTCGGCGTAGCCGTCTCCGGTGGCAGCACCACCTCGCACGCCCCCACCACCGCCACCGCGACCATTGCCATCACCCATCTTCGCTTGAGTAATGGTCTTCTTCTCCGTATTCCTCTGTGCCCTCTGTGTCTCCGTGGTGGAATTATATGTGCGTCTTGGCGGTTCAATTTCCGGTTCCTACCGTGGCCGCGCCATTACGATCATCCGCTCGCATGAGTCATCGTAGGGATCATACGCCGTGCTGCCGTAGATGGCCTCCACCGCGAATCCCGCCACCTGGAGCAGCAGCCGGATTTCCGCCGCGAAGAAATAGCGGAACGTCACCGGCGCGACCGTCCGCTTGACGATCCCATCTCCCGTGATCTCGTCGTAAATCCACTGCACGTGGATGATCTGCTCGGTGCGGTCAAGCTGGCTGACCGAATACTGCATCACCAGATGCCCGCTCTCCGGTTCCAGGAACGTCTTCTCGAACAGCAGCGCGTCCGTGTCCTGCGACCCGAACATATCCGCTGGGTTGGGTAGGTCGAGCACCAGCAAACCCTCCGGCGCGGTCAGTGCCCGCAGCCGCTTCAGCACCTCGATCTGCTGCGCTTGCTCATGGAAGTGCATCAGCCCGTTATAGGGGAAGATCACCAGCGGATACTGCTGGCTGCTCTGGTAGCTGGCGATATCGCCCTGGATGAATCTCACCCGTTCTTTCAGCGCTGGCTGTCCTTCCAACCGCCGCCGGCCCCGCTCGAGCATGGCCGGTTCGATGTCGATCCCGTGGACGGTCATACCGCTCTGCGCCAGGTGGAACATCACCCGCCCGGTCCCGCAGGCCACCTCGAACACCGGATCGCCGTATTCGGCAGCCAGATCGCTGTACAGCGCCAGATCATCCACCTTGTCCTGGTGTTCGGCGTCGTAATAGCGGGCAATAGTGGCGTAAAAGCTCATTGGTTGGCTCACTTGTTCCGTTCGCGGTTGAGGAAGGCTTCGACGGCCCGCTGGTGGGCTTCCCCGGCCCACAGCGGCGGAAACAGCTCGCTTTCGATCCGCAGCGCTTCCTCATACGGATAATTCAGCCCGGCTTGCAGCAGCATCTTCATGCTGCGGACGACCTCTGGCGGCATCGCCGCGATATGCTGCGCATAGCTGATGGCGTGGTCGAGCGCCTTTCCTGCCTCAACCACGCGGTTCAGCAGCCCCAGACTCAGCAGTTCCGGCGCGTGCAGGATGCGGCTGGTCAGCAGCAGATCCAGCGCCCGGGCATAGCCGACCACCCGCAGCAGACGCTGCCCCGCGCCCCACCCCGGCGTCACGCCCAGCCGCGCCTGCACGAATCCCATGCGGATTTTCTCGTCGGCGAAGCGGATGTCGCAGGCCAGCGCGATCTCGCTGCCACCCCCCAGCGCGTACCCGTTGATTGCGCCAATCACCGGAACCGGCAGCCGTTCCAGCGCCAGCAGCGCATCGCCCATCAGCCCGATCATCATCCGGGCATCTTCAGCCGAGGTATAGCGGCTGAATTCCAGCAGGTCAGCCCCGCTGCAAAAGGCTTCGGTTCCCGCGCCTGTCAGGATCACCGCCCGGCGGCTGGGGTCGCCGCTCAGATCGTCAATCGCATCGGCCAGCGCGGCCATCGTCGCCAGATCGAGCGCGTTGCGCGCTTCTGGCCGGTTCAGGCACAGGACGGTCAATCCGTCCGCTCGTGTGTCAATCAGGAGTTTTTCAGTCATGTGCGTAAGTGTATCCATCCACCCGCGCCTTGACGAGGGTATCTCCACCGCTTTCCACATTCCTCTGTGGTTGTTTTATCTTTGCGCCCTTTGCGTCTTCGCGGTTAAATCTTGCTCTTTCCCCTCCGTATTCCTCTGTGTCTCTGTGGTGGAATTCACCTTCCTTCTTCCCTCAGATTTGCGAAATAGATGTCACTTTGCTACAATGCCGCGCGGTTTTCGGGCAAGCTTGATCGAAACATGTGGGGGCGCATGGCAAAACATCAGCAGGCGCGTTTTGTCTTGCGCCGCTTTGGTTTATTTGGGGTAATGAACGCTATGTGGCTGCGACGCTTTTTTCTGATGTGGTCTGTGCTGGCGCTCCTCGCGCTGAATGGGGCTGCCCTGGCTCAGGATGGCGGCTTGCTGACAACCATTTCTAAGACCGCTCGTTTTCGCTCTGGGCCGGGAACCGAGTGGTTCTGGCAGGGCAACCTGGAAGCCGGCACGACCATCCTGCTCGATGGCCGTGCCCCTGGCGGCGGCTGGGTGCGCGGCATCACCCCCGATGCCAAAGTCGGCTGGGTGATCGACTCCGCTGTGGCCGCATCTGCCGAGCAGATCGCCGCGCTGCCCTCCGTCTGGGTCGATACCCCCTTCACGCTGCCCGCGCCCGCTGGGACCGGCAGCCTGATCCCCATCGGCCCCGGCAGCCAACCCTCCGCTGATCCTCAGCCCGCGCAGCCAGCCCAACCACAGGCTCTGGCTCCTGTCGCCGGTCCGCTGCCCGAAGGCGGCTTGCAGGTCGAAGCTGGCAGCAACCTGAATGTCCGCCAGGAACCCACCACCAATTCTCCCATCATCGCCCGCATTACCACTGGAACCATCGTCAGCCTGGACGGGCGCGACCCCTCCCAGCAGTGGGTGCGCGGCACACTGCCCGGTGGAACCAAAGGCTGGATGAGCGTCCGCTTCCTGATCATCACTGCTCAGCAGGTCGTCTCCCTGCCCATCGTCCAAGGGGGAGCCAGCGTCGCCGCTGCCGCCAGCGCCGCCCCCGCCGGTTCACCCACACCCATTCCTGCGCTGCCCGCTGCCCCCATCGTCAGCACAGCGCCGGTGCGCGGCTTCAGCTACGGCGGCCATGCCTCCGGCCTCGGCGAGCAGACTGTCAATGCCATGCGGCTGGCCGGGATGACCTGGGTTAAGAAGCAGGTGCGCTACTTCCAGGGACAGACCGCTGATGTCGTCTCCGGCCTGATCGCCGACGCCCACAGTAAGGGGTTCCGCATTCTGCTCGGCATCGTCGGTTCGGCAGGCGAACTCAACAACGGCGGTTACTTCGACCAATACGCCGCCTTCGTCGCTGGCGCGGCGGCCCTCGGCGCGGATGCCATTGAGGTCTGGAACGAACCCAACATCGACCGCGAATGGCCGACCGGGCAGATCGACCCGGCTCGCTTCACCCAACTGCTTGCGACCGCCTATAACGCCATCAAAGGCGCAAACCCGAATACCCTGGTCATCAGCGGTGCGCCCGCGCCGACCGGCTTCTTCGGTGGATGCAGCGCCCAGGGCTGCGATGACAACGCTTTTATCGCGGGTATGGCCGCGGCGGGCGCGGCCCGCTACATGGACTGCGTGGGCGTTCATTATAATGAGGGGATTGTCGCTCCCGATCAGACCAGCGGCGATCCGCGCGGCAGCAGCGGCTACTATACGCGCTACTTCTGGGGCATGGTCAATACCTATTATAACGCCTTCCGGGGGGCGCGGCCGCTGTGCTTCACCGAACTTGGCTACCTGACGCCCGAAGGCTACCCGCCGCTGCCCGGCGGCTTCGCCTGGGCGCAGAACGTGACCGTTGCCCAGCAGGCCGCCTGGCTGGACCGTGCCGTGCAGCTTTCCGCCAGCAGCGGCAAGGTGCGCCTGGTTATCATTTGGAATGTGGACTTCACCAACTATGGCGATGACCCCATGGGGGGCTACGCCATCATTCGTCCCGGTGGAGCCTGCCCAGCCTGCGAAGCCCTGGGCAGCTAAAACCTGTTATGAACTGGATGCTTGACTTGCCCCCTGCATTGCATTTGCTCCCCTCTCTACGCAGTGGAGAGGGGCCGGGGCTGAGGGTCAGGTAATGATCCAAAGGAAGTGGAATGTCTGATAAATCGATGCGCGATGAACATAAGCCCGTTCCCATGGATGCCATGCTGGAGGAAACCCCTCCACCCTTTGCCCGTGTGGGAGCCCAAGAAGCAGCTCCCCCGCCGCCGCCTCGCAAACGGTCGGGCGGCTGCGGCTGCTGGATTCCGGCCATCCTGACGCTGCTCATGGTCGGGGCGCTGGTCGTGATCGGCGCCCTGCTGCCGCCCGTCGATCTGGCCAAACGGCTGTTCAACGTGTCGCTCTTCGGCCCCAATTACACCATGCTCAGCGCGCAGGCCAATGCCGTCGCTGCCGATGGACTGGTGCTGGCCGCCGACCCCGCCAGCCTGACCGGAAACTACGGCGTGGCGCTCTCCTCGGTTCCGCTGGAGGCCGCCTCGACCGATAACCAGGCCGTCGCCCAGGCTTTGGCCGCTGTTCCCCCAACTCTTTCACGCCAAAGTGCCGTCTACGTCATGGAAACCACCGGCCAGCAGCCTGGAACCGTGACGCTCAACCTGACGATCCCCCCCACAGCCTCCAACCCTGACCTGCTGGACATGTACGGCTGGGATGCCGCTGCCGGTCAGTGGCGCTTCATCCCCGCCCACTTGAATGCCTCCGGCGCGCTGTCCATGATCGCCACCGTCAAGGACGTTCCCGATCAGGTGGCCCTCTTCCAGGCCGTCGCCGCCACCCAGCCCATTGTTCTGGTCTCGGTCGATGCCATCCAGGTGCTTTCCAGCGAAGTCGGTCAATTGGCGACCATCGTTGCTCCCGGCGGCCTGACCCCCACCCTCCAAGGCAAACTGACTGGCAGTCTGGCCCCCGGCTTCGACCTGACCCAGGGCTACTGGGTCATGCCCGTCATCCGCAACTTTGTCGATCCCCGCGCCATCGATACCAACACCATCGCCGCTGTCCTGGGCAACCGTACCCTGCGCCGCGACCATGCCGCCCAGATCGCCGCCTTTGCCCTCAACAACGGCTTCAAGGGTGTCTTCATTGACTACCGCGACATCGCCCCCGATCTGCGCGACTCCTTCAGCGCCTTCATGACCGAACTCGGAACCGCCCTCAAGACCCAGGGACTCCTCCTCGGCGTGATGGTTCCGGCAGCCGCCAATAACGGCGGCGTCTGGGATACCGGCGCTTATGATTGGCCAGCCCTCGGCGCAGCCGCCGACTACGTCAACATCATCCTCCCGCTTGATCCATCCGGCTACGCCCCCGGCGCGGATCGCCCGGTCGAGGCCATGCTGCGCTGGGCCAAAGGCGAAATCAGCCGCAGCAAGATTCTTCTGGGACTCTCGGCGCTCTCGATCCGGCAGGTCGGCGCTGATTTCACCACCATTGGCTACAGCGATGCCCTCTCGGCCCTCGGCAATGTCCAGATCGATGCCCAGACCACCGACACCGGAGCGATCCTGCCCGGTACGGAAATTCAGGCCAAGCTCGACGGCTTCACCGCCGCCTCAGGCCTGGATACCACCGTCCAGGCCTCCTTCATCGACTATCTCGGCGCGGATGGTAGCCCGGTCTCGCGCATGTGGCTCACCACCCCCGATTCGCTCCGCTTCCGCATGGACTTGACCCAGGCCTTTGGCATGGCCGGCGTCGCCTTTGACGACCTCCTGGCCGACGGCATCGCCGAAGGTGTCAAGCCCACTATCCTCAACTACAAGCTGCAAATGCCCACCGCCCCTGCCGCCACTGAGCTGGCGCTGCGCTGGCGCATCCAGGGCGCGAACGGCGTCCTCGGCGAGGTCACCACCGAACTCAACCAGCCGTTCGTCACAACCCTGGTCGCCCCCGATGGCAACTACGCCATCAACGTCGATGTCGTCAGCGGCTCGGTGGAAAGCCCCCGCAGCGGCGCGGCGGTCGCGCTCTTTGCCCCTACCCCCACCCCCACGCCGCTGCCCACGCCCACGCCCACGCCGGTTCCCACAGCCACACCCGTTCCGGCAGTCATTCCCGCGGCCCCCGTTCCTGCCGCTGCGGCGGGATCAGCCGTTCGCCCCGGCGCGGGCAGCATCACCGTCGGCGGCTTTGAATACGGCGGCCATGTCACCTCGCCCGGCAGCGAACGCGCGGCCTCGGCCATGCGCCGCGCCGGGATGAACTGGATGAAAGTCCAGCTTCGTTACTCGGTCGGCATGGGCGCGGATGCCGCCCAGGGCTACATCAACGACGCCCGGTCGCGTGGCTTCAAGATTCTGCTCGGCGTCGTCGGCTATCCCAACGACTTGGCCGCGGGTGGGCAGGGCTATATCCAGCAGTTCGCCAGCTTCTTGGGCGGCGTGGCCGGCTATGGCCCCGACGCCCTCGAAGTCTGGAACGAACCCAACATCGACCGCGAATGGCCCACCGGCCAGATCAGCGGCGCGGCCTATGCCGATCTGCTCCGCCAGTCCTATCAGGCCATCAAATCCGCCAACAGCGGCGTCTATGTCATCAGCGGAGCCCCCGCCCCAACCGGCGCTGAAGCCGCTTTCCCTGGCCGCGTAATGAACGACGATCGCTGGATCGGTGAAGTCGTCGCAGCCGGCGGCTTGCAGTATATGGACTGCCTCGGCGCGCATTACAACGAAGGCATCGTCTCGCCCACCCAGAACAGCGGCGATCCCCGCGATAACTACTACACCCGCTACTTCGGCGCTATGCTGGATGTCTACTGGGGCTTGATCGGCGGCCAGAAACCCATCTGCTGGACAGAACTGGGCTTCCTGACGCCGGAAGGCTTCCCGCCGCTCGATCCGTTCTTCGCCTGGGCGCAGAATACCACCCTGTCTCAACAGGCCGCCTGGTTAGCCCAGGCCGCTGCCCTCTCGTCCCAGAGCGGCCGCGTCCGCCTGATGATCGTCTGGAACGTCGATTTCACCAACTATGGCGCTGATCCTATGGCCGGCTACGCCATGATCCGCCCCGACGGCGGCTGTCCCGCCTGTGACGCGATGGCGGGCGCGCGGTAAACTGGGTAGTCATGTATCCTCTTCCCCGCGCATGGACAAGGTCTATGCCCAGGGTTGCTTGAGCGCATTGCTCCCCCTCTCGACGAACCGAGGAGCAGAGCGAAGGATCATAGAGATAATTACAGTCCTTGACGGCGAGAGCGTGACCGCGCTTCTCTCAGAGTGAGAACAGGAATAAGAAGATTTATGGTATCCATGCAATCCACCACCGAACGCAGCAAACTGCGCCGTCAGCTTCGCGGTTTTGTCCTGCTCTGGACGGCGATCACCTTCATCATGGGGGCGTGCACTTTCTTCGCCATCTTCTGGGTCCTCGGCGAAACCGGCATTACCTCGCGTGGCGGGCGCAACTTCGCCCTCCCGACCAGCCCTCCCATCCAGCAGCAGGCTGCCGCCATCAATGCCACCTCTATCCCCACCCAGGCGATCCAGCCCACCCTCGAGCCGACTCCGCTCCCCGCCGTTGTTGCCCAGGCCGCCACGCCGCTGCCCGCCGCTGGCCCCTCGCCGACTCCGCTGCCCGTCAGCAGCAAAGCCTTCCAGTTGGGCATTCAGGTGCAGTACAGCCTGGACATGAACCCGGATAACCAGGATGGCTGGATGCGCGAAGTCTCCGACAAGATGGGATTGCGCTGGTTCAAACAACAGGTGCGCTGGGAAGATGTCCAGCCGCAGCGCGACCAGTGGGATTGGTCCAAGCTCGATCTGGTCATGCCCTCCAAGAATAAGTTCGGCCTCAACATCATGATGTCCATCGTCACCACCCCTGATTGGGCGCGTGAGCCGGGCGTCAACCTGGACAAGCACGGCCCGCCCGCCAACTACGCCGATTACATCAACTTCATTACCGCCGTGCTTCAGCGTTACCCCGGCCAGATTCAGGCCGTCGAGGTCTGGAACGAGCAGAACCTCGACCGTGAATGGTTCTCCACCAAAGGCTTGAGTGCCGCCAACTACGTCGCCATGCTCCGCGAAGCCTTTACCGCGATCAAAGCGGTCGATCCTGGCGTGATCGTCATCAGCGGGGCGCTCGCTCCGACGGGCGGTTGGACGGAACCCGATGGCCGCGTCAGCGCTATTGACGACTTTGTTTACCTCCAACAGATGATCGACGCCGGCCTGCTCAATTACACCGACTGCCTCGGCGTTCACCACAACGGCTACAACATCGGCCCTAACGTCGCCTGGGATGCCGTCCCGCCCGATCCGAGCGCTTCCTTCCGCGGCCCCTTCGATAACCCCCACCACAGTTGGAGCTTCTACAGCACCCTCCAGACCTATGCCCGCACCGTGGCGCTGGCTGGTGGCCAGCAGAAGCTCTGCATCACCGAGTTTGGCTGGGCCAGCACCGAAGACCTGGGCGGCTACCCGCAGGGCTTCGAGTTTGCCAACGACAATACCCTCCAGGAGCAGGCGGATTTCATCATCGAAGCCATCACCCTCATGGAAGACTGGGATTTTGTCTGGCTGGCCTTCATCTGGAACTTCAACTACGCGCCGCAGGCCGGTTGGGACCCCAACAACGATAACGTGCCCTATTCGCTGATCGGCAAGGACTGGAAGTTCCGCCCGGCTTATGATGCGATTATCGCCTGGAGCCGCGCGCGGCAGGATGGGGCATAACCGGGCTGCCATGCCCTTGATGACCGTACTGCTGGGGCGTGCCTGTCTGGGCGCGCCCCGCTGCTGTCTGCCCAACTCTACCCTCCAACCCTCACCGACACCAGATTGATCTCTTCATGCAACTTCTTCCCGTGACCCGCCTGAAAATCCTGCTGACGCTGGTCGCCTTCCTCCTGGCGGGTGGACTGTTCCTCAGCCGTCTGACGCGCTACGACCCGCTGATGGGCGATCAGGTCGTCAACCCCCGCTTCACCTCGCTCACCTATGGCATTCAGACCTTCCTCTGGTGGGATAAGACCGCTGCCTCGCTGCACCTCGATTGGGTGCGCCTGATGGTCTTCAGCCATGTTAAGCAGATCTTCGCCTGGGACTTGATCGAACCGCAGCCCGGAGTCTGGGATTTCCAGCGTGCCGATGAGATCGTCGCCGAGGTCGAAGCCAAAGGGCTGAAGCTGGTGGTCCGCCTCAGTGATGCGCCCGACTGGTCGCATCCCAGCGCGGGCGGCGAAAAAGACGACGCTTTCCATGACGCCCCGCCTGACGATCTGGCCGACTTCGGCGAATACTGCGGCGCAGTCGCCGCCCGTTACAAAGGCCGGATCGCCGCCTATCAGATCTGGAACGAACCCAACCTCGGCCGCGAGTGGGGCAACCGCCCACCCAATGCCGCCGATTACGTGGCCCTGCTCCGCGCGTGCAGCCAGGCCATCCGCGCCGCCGATCCGGCCGCCATCCTGATTTCGGCGGGACTCGCCCCCACTGCAACCTGGACGGATATGGCGACTCCCGACGATATGTACTTCAAAGCCATGTATCAGGCTGGCTTCCACCATGACATTGATGTGGCGGGGGTGAACGCGCCGGGGTATAACATGCCTCCAGAAATCAGTCCGGACGAAGCGGTCACGCGCGGCGGACAGCGCTTCCAGACCTTCCGCCGTGTTGAAGACCTGCGCCGCATCATGGTCGAACAGGGCGATTCCGCTCGGCAGATGGCGATCCTGGAAATGGGCTGGACAACCGATCAGGTCAACCCGGACTATGCCTGGTTCGCCGTGACTGAGCAGCAGCAGGCCGACTATTTCGTCCGCGCCTACCAGTACGCCGCTGAACACTGGCGTCCCTGGATCGGGCTGGTATCTGCCATTTATATCCCTGATCCTTCCTGGACACGGGAACGTGAGGAATACTGGTGGAGCCTGTTCACCGCCGAAGGCGCCATGCGGCCGGCCTTCGCGGCCCTGGCAAACATGGCCAAGACCTGCGGCAGCCGCCTGATCCCGGCGCGGGCTGGCGACAGCCCGGAGGCACTGGGGCTGGCGACGGTGGTCCCGTGCAGTTGATAACACAGGGGTAGTTTCTTCATGCGGTACGCCATCACGAGATCGCTCCTCAGGGACAAACCACATGAACGGTGGGTCGCCCTCCGCCGGGTCGCCCCTGCAAGAATCGTTCGTATGTCAACTGTCTCCGCCTGCTTACGCTCTCTCACGAACAGAGTCGTTTTGCGCGCTGCCCCCTGTCCCTTTAGTGGACATGACTTTTCGGCAGCCGGACACTTTAGTGTCTGGCGGCGCAAACCAACGGCCCTTGTTCACCTTCCCGGAGGCCTGAGCCTCCGCTTCAATCCAGGAGTAGTGTGATCTTGTCGAGCCGGGTTGGATACGCGCTGGCTGTTGTGCTGCTCTTGATGGGCGCTGCGCTGCGGATGTGGCATCTCTCCACCCTCCCCGCCGGGCTGCATGACAACGAGATTACCGACATCCGCATCACCGAGGGCATTCGCCAGGGATCGATTGAAGTCTTCTATGATCTGGGTGGGGAAGGCCGCGAAAGCCTCTACCACATGCTGCTGGCTGCGGTCACGGGAGTCATCGGCAATGGTACCGTCGGCTACACCGCCCTGTCGCTCTGGGCAGGAATGCTGCTGCTGGCCGCGGTCTATGCGCTGGCGACCCGCCTTTTCAGCCCTGCCGTCGGCGTCGCTGCCCTCGGCCTGCTCTCTACCAACCTCTGGGCGATCTTCCTCAGCCGCGAAATCTCCCGCCAGGCGCTGCTGCCCGGCCTGGTTGCCATCATGCTGCTCACTCTGGCGCGAGCCTTCTCCGTCTACCGCGAACGCCATCCCAGCCTCCCGGAAAACACCATCTTCGCCGTGCTGGGGGTTCTGCTCGGCCTCGGCTTCTACCTCCATCCCTCCCACTTCATGATTGTCCTGTTCAGTATGGCGTTCATCGCCTACTGGCTGCTCTCCCGCCGCCGCCTGCCCCAGCAAACCTTCGGCTATCTCCTCTTCAGCCTGCTGGTCTTCATCATCATCGGAATGCCTTACCTCCTCTCCACCGTCCGCTTGCCGGACCTCAGCGGCGCGGCCCGTATTGTCCATGGCTACAACGTCAATCAGAATCCCCCCCTCGAAGCCATCTTCAGCAGCATCGGTGGCATTCTCTTCCAGGGTGACTCGTCCCCCATTCATAACCTCCCCGGCCGTCCCTTGATCGACCTGTTGAGCGGCCTCATTATGCTCATTGGCATCCTCACCACCGCCCGGCGTTGGCGTGAGCCGCGCTTTACGCTCATCGCCTTTGCCACCATCGCTCTGGTTCCAGTGGCTTTTCTTTCTGGGCGCACGCCCGATTTCCTGGCGCTCACCCCACTCCTGCCGCTGATCGCCATCTTCTTCGGGTTGGGTCTGGCCACCCTCCACCGCAGCGTCGATCCCCGCCTGCGGCTTGTGATCCGCCTTGGAGCCGGCATCCTGCTGATTTTCAACCTCATCTGGACGGGACGCGATGTATTCCAGGTCTGGCCGGCGCTGCCCGCTGTTGCCGATGGCTACCACAGCCGTGCCGGACACCTTGCCGCTTACCTCGACCGCACCGCCGCCACCATTCCCACCGTCCTGTGCGAGTCCGACTGGCACTTCCACAAAGACGACGCCCTCAGCGGAACCGATCTCATTCTGCTGATGATGAACCGCAAGGATGTCCATCTCCGCTATGCCGACTGTGGCACAGGCATGATCTTCATCGATGGCGGCGAGCGCCAGCAGATCATCATGCCCGACCCGAACACGCTGGCGAACATGCAGCCTTATCTGCGCGGTTGGATCGACCAGGGCGTGCAGCCGACGAACGTGCCCTCCGACTCCGTCGTCGAAATACACGTCGCTCAGCAGTTGGCCGATACCGTCGGCCGCTTCACCACCATGTCCCCAGCAGGTTACGCCCCGGAGTCGCCCGGCGGCAGCGGGCTGGCCGTCCCGCCCGTGCGCTTCGGTGGCAACATCGCCTTCCTGGGCTACGAACCCCTGAACAGCGGACTCTATCCGCCCGGCGGAGTCGTCACCACCATCACCTACTGGCGCGTCGATGGCGCAGTCCCCCCCGATCTGCGCCTGTTCACCCACATCCTCTCCGATCCGGTTGCCATCGCCGCCCAGAATGACACCATCAGCGTCGATGTCAGCCAGCTTGGTCTGCGCGATGTCTTCATTCAGATCACCTTCGTCCCCCTGCCCCCACAGACCCCGCCCGGCATGTACCAGATTTCCGTCGGAGCCTATACCGCCGCGAATGACGAACGCCTGCCTGTTATGGACAGCGACACCGCCCAGCCGCGTGGCAACCGTCTGTTCCTCGGCCAGATCACGGTCGGTCAGGCCTGACCATGTTCGAGATCGTCTTTCTGGGTACGTCGGCTTCCGCGCCGTCGGTTTATCGGGGACTGCCCGCGCAGCTGGTGCTGGCCGGCGAACACCGCTTCCTGGTGGACTGCGGCGAAGGCACCCAGCGCCAGATCCTCCGCAGCGGCATGGGCTTCAAGCGCCTCAACCGCATCCTCCTGACCCACTCCCATCTCGATCACATCCTCGGCTTAGGTGGTCTGATGTCTACCCTCGCCCGCTGGGAGAGCCTGGAAGAGATTGAAATCTGGGGTGGAAAAGTGACCCTCGACCGCGTGCAGGCGCTCCTCTACGGCGTCGTCTTGGATTACGAACGACTCCCCGTCAAGATCCACCTCATCGACATCAAATCGGGGCTGCTCATCGAGGCGAAGGATTTCACCGTCAGTGCCTTCCCCGTCACGCACCGGGGACAGGGCAACTTCGGCTTCGTCTTCCAGGAGAAATCCCGCCGTCCGTTTCTCGTGGACAAAGCCGAGGCGCTTGGCGTCCCCGCCGGGCCGGAGCGCAGCCGTCTGGTCAAAGGCGAGGCCGTGACACTGCCCGACGGCCGCCTCATCGAGCCGGACATGGTGCTGGGTGAAGTGATCCAGGGCGTCAAGTACGTCCACATCGGCGATACCGCCCGCACCGATAACCTGGCGGCCTACGTCCGCGATGCGGATGTCCTGGTGATTGAGGCCACCTTCCTCGACCAGAACGCCGAAGAAGCCCGCGCCTTTGGTCATATCACCGCCAGAGAAGCCGCTGCTCTGGCGCTGGAAAACCGCGTCCGCAATCTGATCCTGACCCACGTCTCCCGCCGCTACCGCGAACGCGACCTGATCGATGAAGCCCGCCGCGTCTTCCCAAATACCTACATCGCCCGCGACCTCGACTACTATATTATCCGCCGCGATCAGCCCGTCGAGCGCCTCACCGCCTCC
>CAZKXW010000017.1:0-55997 GCA_964556745.1 uncultured Anaerolineaceae bacterium | reverse complement strand
GATATTGTCGGCCCCTTCAAGGGCGGGCCGGGAACCTGGGGCTGGTAAGAACCCACCCATTCCGAGGGGTACTCCCGTTGACAAGCGGGAGTATCATAGAATCTGTGAATTCGCTTTAGGGAGGGGAAAATGTCATTCCAATTCGGTTCGGGCTCGGATCGCTCCGCGGTCGGTTTCAGCGCGGCAGTCGATCTGCGCCCTGTGATGCGCCAGGTCTACCTGTGGATGACCCTCGGCCTGCTGGCAACCACCGCCGTAGCCATCGCCATCAATTCCAACGAGTCGCTCATGCGGCTGGCCTTCAACCCGCCCATTCTCTTCGGCGCCATCATTGCGGAATTGATCCTGGTGCTGGTGCTCGGCATAGCAATCCAGCGACTTTCGCCCGGCCTCGCCATTAGTCTCTTCTTCGTTTACGCCATCCTGAATGGCTTCACCCTGTCGTTCATCTTCCTGGCCTACGAACTCGGCACAATCACGATGGCCTTCCTGTGTACCGCCGCCGCATTCGGAGCCATGACTGTGCTGGGCTTCACCACCGCGCTCGATCTGTCGCAGTACCGCACCTATTTCTTCATGGGGTTGATCGGTCTGCTCGTCGCGCTGGTCATCAACATCTTCCTCCGCAGCACCACCTTTGACCTGCTCATCAGCATGTTCGGTGTCCTGCTCTTCACCGCCTTGACCGCCTACGACACCCAGAAGATCAAGCGCATGGCCGAAGACCCCCAGGTGCAGTCCGACGGCAGCATCGCAGCCCGCGTCGGCGTCCTCGGCGCATTGACGCTCTATCTGGACTTCATCAACCTGTTCCTGTTCCTGCTGCGCCTGTTCGGTCGCCGTCGTTAAGCATCACCCGCCCAAAACAACGGGCGCAGCCCTTCGACTGCGCCCGCTTCGTCTTCTCCTACTGCCCGCCCAGCAGCGGTTGGATGTCCGGCCCGACCACCACCGCCACGTCGTTATCCGTCAGTCCGTCGGCTCCCGGCTCGACCCGCTCCGGCGGCAGCCCCATCAGCGCTGCCAGATACTTCCCCGTCCACAGCTTCCCGGTATACACCCGGATGGTCGTATTCTCATTGGTAGCTGTAGGTGTATTCCCGACCTCGGCCACGCTCACGCCCTGGCTGCTCAGCCAGTCGCGCGTCTGCCCGGCTAACCCAGCCACGTCGGTGTTGTTGAACACCACAATCGAGGCATTCTCCGCCTCCGCCCGCGACCGCAAATCCGAAAGCGTCAGGTTCTCTTCCGGGTAAAACACCTGCTGGAGCAGCAGGCTCACCGCATTAGCCTTCAGCACCAGCACATCGTCCCCGCTGCTCGTCTTGGCGAGGTTGACGTACAGATTGTCGATCACGCCAAAACGGAAGTTTTCCCGTGGAATCTCCGCCACCAGCGTCCCCAGTCGCAGGATATCATCCAGACTGAGGTTGGTCTTGATATTGCTGGAAAGCTCCGTCCACAGCGCCGGAGCCTGCCCGATAAACTGCGTCACGCCCCCCAGATTCAGCAGCGTCTCACGCACCGCCCGCAGCACTTCCTGCTGGCGCTCCGCGCGGGCAAAATCCGTGTTACCGTGCCGCGTGCGGGCATATTGCAGCAGTCGCTCGGCGTTCAGAACCTGGCAGCCCGGCTCGAACGTCACCCGGATGAACCCATTACCGGCATCAGGATAGTTGGGGTCGTCGATTCGTTCCCGCACACACACCTCGACACCATTCGGCGCCAGCGTGTTCACCGTCGTCAGGAATACATCAAAGTTGATGAGGACGTAGCGATCAATTGGAATGCCCAACACCTGACGCACCGTCTCGGCAGCCAGCGCTGGTCCTCCTCCGGGATACCCATTCGCGTCGCCCAGCATGTTAGCCGTGTTGATCCGTCCCGGCTGGAAACCAGGGATATTCACCCACAGGTCTCGCGGGATTGACAGCACCCCGGCCGTCTTCCGCACTGGATCGATGCTCACCACGATCATCGTATCCGTGCGGAACGGCCCCGGATCATCCAATGCGCTGCGCTGGTCGATCCCCAATAGCAGCAGCGTGATCCGCCGCGGATCGCTCCAGACATACTGCGCCGCCGGGTCGAGCGTCGCTGTCGGCAAGGCCTGCGTTGGCTCGGCTGTCGTTCCCGGCGCGGCCGTCACCGCTGGCAGCGGCGTGGCAATCACCGCAACGCGCGTCACCGTGGGGACTGCCGCTAGGTCGAACGAAGTGAATTGAATCCCGGCATTCCCCGCGTCAATCGCAATCTGCCGCGCCACGCTGTAGGCCGTGACTGAAAGCCCTACTGTGGCGATGATGACCAGGATGATCCCAACGGCGAACAACCATGCCGGAATACGCATGACACTACTTACTCCCAGAGTCCCGCTCCAGCCGCCCCGCACGTGGGACGGCCGTCAGCCGCATTATAAGTTCAGTTTCAGGGGATTCCTACCCACGAGTGCCCTACGGCGCAGTCTGCGAACGCGCCTTCTCGAAGACAAAGATCGAGTTACCAGACAGCACGTAAATCACCTGCTGGTTGGCGTCGGCGACCACGCCGCTCAGTCCAGCGAAGTCGGATTCATTCTCCGCCCGGTAGCTGTTGAAGAACGTCCCCGCTAGCGAAGTCTCGTACACCGTCCGGCTGTTCCGGCTGACCATGTAAAGCGCCTGCCCGATAGGATCGCGGTTCAGGAACAGCGCATCCGCGCTAACCAGGTCTTGCCCCTGCGGGAAACCCGAATAGGCGAAGCGCGTCTGTTCTCCGCCAAACCACTTGTTGATCTGCCCATTCGCCAGCAGCAGATACAGACTGCCCTGATCGTCGATCCCGAAGCCGGTCGCCGTTTGAATATCGGGTCGATTCGCGCCAGAGAAGTATTCCACGGGCGAACTGTTATAGGTCCCTCCGGAACTTTCGTAGCGCCAAACCTGGTTCGCACCTGGATCAAGCAGATATAGACGCCCTTGCCACAGCGTCATCTTGATCGGATTCACCCAGCGTTCCGCTGCCAGGAGCCGCTGCGCCTGACAGCTTTGCAGAAAGCGCGGCGAGCATTCGATCAGCAGCCCTTCACGATCCAGCGCCATAATCTGGGTGTTCTCTTCTGACCAGGCAATATCTACCAGCTCTCCAACGCGGAACTCGCCGATGCTCGCGCCGCGCCGCATCACCGAAATCGGCGCCGTCGTATCTGGCACGACGCCGCGCCCATCGCTGGCAAGCGTGACCCGGTAGACAAGTTGGTTGGCTGAGTCCAGCACATACACATCCAGCCCTTGCAGCACGATCCGAGTCAGTGTCGCATTGGGGAAGGATTCCAGCCGGGTCGTTGGCCGCCGTTCCACCTGGAACAGCATATCGATCACCGTCCGCGCTTCCCGCGTCAGCCCTTGCAGCGCCGGATCGCCCGACCGGATTGCGTTACACTCATCCACCTTGCCCATGACCGCGTTCCAGGCCGCCAGCACCCCGTTCCGGTCGCTGGAATTGATGCTCCGTGCCACTTGAGCCGCTTCATTCGCCCCGCGCAGACATAATTCGAACTGGCTCTCGCCGACCCCGCCGATGCCCATCAGGAACACCAACCCAACGATCCCCACCGGGATCAGCAGGACAATAGCCGTAGCCGTCGAAGTCCGCAGCCAGCTTCGCCCACCTTCTGGCGGCGGTGGGATGATCCGATCCAGCAAATGATTCGCCCCGCCAAGTATCCGCCCCAACAGTATCAGGATGCTGCCAGCCAACCCCTTCAACCGCTCCGCGATTGGATTCGGCAGCCGCCTGCGTTCTGGCGCTGTTGATTTCGCCGCCTCGACTTGCGCAGTCTTGGTCTTAACATCAGCCTCCGCTCCCGGAGTCGGTGGTCGCGATGACGTGCGTGCATCCTGAACCGAAGCCGGCGACGGGGCGTCCGGCGGGACAAATTCGACCGCCAGGAGCGTCAGGTGCGGCGGAGCCATATCCTTGAAAGCCGCCAGCACATCACTGATCTCTTCGGTACACAGCGCCATCGTCAGCCGGCCCATCTCAATATCAGCCAACCGCGAATCAGAGATCACCAGCCGCGTCCCCTGGGCAACGGTGGCACGAGTCATCTTGATATCCGGGACGGGCTGCACTCCCAGCGGCGGACCGAAGAGCGCATCCTCATTGCTGAAGTCCGTTGGGAAGGGCACAGTCTCGCCTTTGTGACGCAACAGCGCCACGCCTGCGCCCGCCCGCGCCAGGAAAAGCTCTTGCTCGCGCAGCACCGCGCAGAACAGGTTCGCCTCATAAGGGCGCTTGCCGCTGTTGTTGTGATCCACCAGGTCTTGATTGAGCGAGTTAAAGATCGTCCGCAGCCCGGCCGTCACGCTGCCTGAGCTGTTGAAATACCGCTCCGCTGCCAGAGTCGCCATCTGGTCATAAAAAGCCGGAGGCGCGGTCGCATCCCCCGAAGGCGAAACCTGGATGAAGATCGTATCCAGTTCGCGGCCTCGCGCCGCTTTCTTGGGCGCGACCTCGACCAGCATACCGGGGGGCTGCGACGAAATCGCCCGCCCTCCCACCATATACAGATGACCGACAAGGGATTCAAAATCGAACGCCATGGGCGGCTTGCTCAGGCTCCAGCTATGCGGAATACGCCGATTCTACTCGATTCGGGGCACTGCTCCAAAAGCGGGTTGTGCCGCTCACGCCTAGCGGTCGAGCGCCTGGCTAAGCGTCTCGCGGATGTCTGCTGGCCGGATCGGCTTGACCAGATACGCATTGGCCCGCGCCACTTCGTCAGCCCGCGCCAATTGACGGTGTGCGCTCACCACGGCAACAAACATCCCGTCCAGCCGGGGTGTCTCCCGCACATATTGCAGGACATCGACTCCGCCGACACGTGGCATCAGCATATCCAGCAGCATCACATCCGGCGTCGTCGCTTCCAGAACTTCGAGCGCCTGTTCTCCATCCTCGGCGCGGATAACGCTCACATTCGATGATTTGAGAACCTGTTCGATCAACAGCAGGGTTTGTTGGTCATCATCAACAATCAATACAATCGGTGTCATACAAACCTGGTCTGGTATTCGGGTTCAACGAACCCTCTCCGCTACTCCGCGATCCCCCGTCATCTAGTCGATGCTATCAGATTACGCGCAACCGGAGGCTTTAGAATTGGAATCGGTCGCGGTAGCGCACCAGCTTCCGCTCATACCGGAGCGTAAACGTCTTCAACCGCGCTTCCAGTTTATCCCACCGTTCGCTCTGGAACACCTCGCGCACAGTGTCGAGACTGTCCGTCACAAACTCGACTTGCCGAACCGGATAATCACCGTACGCCGTGTGCCACACCGCCACCATGTAGAGTCCCATACTCTGGAGCGCAGGCACAAACTCGTTCATCACGAACTGGTAGTACGGCTCGAATTGATCTGGTCTGATGTCGTAGCGCATCATCAATCGATAGCGCGGAATGATCCGTATGGGTAAGGCCATTGCTGTCCCATCCTGATTTTCGTGTGGATTCTAACACAGGACGCCTGAGAGATACATTAACGCGCCCGGACTTGCCCCACAGGGGCGATTGCGGTAATGTTCAATCCAGAAACCGGAGGGGAGTGCCGATGGCAAGCAATCTTCAACAGCGGCTCGACGAGTTACAGCGGCAGATTCAAAACCTGCCTGCCGAGGCTGACCCCAGTGTTGTCACCCAGCTTGAGCGTATGGCTCGTACGCTGCTGGCCGATGCCAAAAACACTCCCTATGAAGTCTCGGCCCAGGCACTCTTCGCCGAACTTGCCCGCGTCAGCAGTCCGACCTCGCCAACCGCCGCTACCATCCGAGGTCTGGTGCGCCGCGCCCGCATCCGCATTGAAATTGCTGGCGACGACGATGATGTCGATGAAGCCATCGATATCCTGGCCGAAGGCCTGGCTCTGAATGCCCAGGACACGGATGTCATTAATCTCCTGCGAGAAGCCGCGGGGCGCAGTTCCCAGGCGGCCCAGCGCGTCAACGACCTTTTCGCCCGTTATGGCGTGAAAGTGGCCCCCACCAGTCCGCCTCCACCGCCGGTCAGCCCGGCTCCACCGCCTGCCGCGCCATCCATCCCCGCTTATCCTACCTCATCCGGCTACCCGCCGCCTGAACAGGAAATCTACCATGACCCGCCAGCCCGCCGAATGCCTGGACGCGGCCCCGTCTTCACCACGCCCGACGTGGACGATATGATCTCCGACCTCACTCAGGCATACTATTCCGGCGAGTATCAGCAAACCGTCGAACTCGCCAACCGCATCCTTTCGCATCAACCCGGAAATCCCACCGCGCTGGAATACCGCCAGAAGGCGGAAGATAACCTGATTCGTGGCGTCGTGCCCGATCACCGCATTCCTTTCGATGCCCGCGTCGCCTACAACCGTGCCAACTCGTTGGTTCGCGCCGGCAACTACGACGAAGCCGAAAAACTCTACCGCGAAGCCCGTGATCTGGCCGAACGCAGCGGAATCCTCAGCTGGAAGGATGCCGAACAGGCGCTCCTCGATATTCAGGATTTAGCCCTTGCCCGCGAGCTGCTCCTCGAAGGCGACCGCCTAATGAAGACCGACAGCTGGTCGGAGGCAGTCCGCAAGTATGAAGGCGCGCTCCGCGTCGTGCCCAATGATCCCCAGGCCGAAGAACGCCTCGAAGCGGTCCGCCGCATTCAACAGGAGACCGACCAGGCCACAGTACAGCTCAGCATGTTGAGCGGTCCGCTCTCCGAACAGGTCGCCCAGCTTCAGAATATCCTCACCATCCTGATGCGCGTTCGCCAACTGCTGCCGGACAGCCAGCGTCTCGCCCAGTTGACCCAGACTGCCAACAACCGTCTGCTCGGCATCAAGACCCAGATCAACGATCAGGCGCAGTCCGCCCTCAACCGCGCCTCCAGCAGCAACCGCCTCGAAGAGCGCCTCACCCTGACCAACGAGGCGCTTCAGCTTCTCGAACAGGGCGTCAAGCTCGACCCCAGCGATTCGAGTCTAGCAGAACTCCTCCTGAATACCCGCGCCTCCAGCAGCGACATGCAGCGCGCCCGCCAGGTGATCGAACGCGCCGCCGCCCTCGTCGCCCAAAATTTTGACAATGAACTCGCCCAAGCCCGCTCAATGCTGGCCAGCCTGCGCGATTATGCTCAGGACGAACGCTACCGTACGGTCGTAGGCGATCTGCTCCAGCGGTACATCGAACGTGCCGAATTCGCCCTTGAAGAGCGTGACGCGAGCGAAGCCCGGGCCTGGCTAGAAATGCTCCAGGATGATCCCTTCCGCATCCTCGGCCGCCGCACCGAGATCGCTCGCCTGGAAAGCGGCATCCGCGCCCTCAAGCGCCAGGACAGTCTCCGGTTGATTGCCATCCTCTTTGGCGTCCTGTTCTTTGGCGGCGCGAGCATCTTTGCCACCCGGGGTTTATGGTCGCCCGTGTTATTCCCCCCTCCGACAGCCACGCCTACTGCTACATTCACCCCCAGCATCACGCCGACGCCCAGCGATACACCACTGCCCAGCAGCACGCCCACGGCCACCAGCACCCCCACCTGGACGCTGACCCCGTCACCCACCATCACGCCATCCTTCACGGTGACAGCCTCATTGACACCCACCGCCACCAACACGCCCACGCACACGGCCACCATCACGCCGACCTTTACGCCCAGCAGCACGCCCACCGAAACGCCAACCCCGACCATCACCAGCACGCCTTCGGTGCTGTGCCGCGTCACCAACCTGACCGACCGCGCCATAAATGTCCGTACCCAGCCCACCACGCGCTCGACCCAGATTGGCCTGCTGCCCCCGCGCGTTGCCGCCGACGTGCTGGCTCAGGAGCGAAACGTAGAAGACCGCTCCCTGTGGTTCCTGGTCTCCGCTTTGATTGAAGGCAGCAGCGAGATTCGCGGTTGGGTTCGCAGCGATACCGTCACCCAACTGGATACCTGCCCAGCCTTCCCGACCAATTGATGGGGGTCGCCCTTCCATCAATTTCGCGTCGCTTATTCACGAAAAATCAATTCTTTCTTATCTTTTCATCAAGGTGGACACCTCTACAATCAAGTCAGATCGCTGACCACCTTGATGAAGGATGAGACCGTGAGTCGCTTGCCGGGCAGCCACTATATCCCCTCTGTTATCACCGAGGAGCGCAGTTGCCCTCCGCCGGGCGAGTCGCTCGTTGTCTTCCAACCCTTTGTCACGCGGAGTATTCTGAACAGTCACGACGCATTCATCCTGGACGCTGCTCGGCACGAAGGCCGCTGGACAGACATCCTCACCGCCGAGCAAACCGCCCTCACCCTCGGACAGATGACCAGCACTGGCTCGCTCCCCTGGATGCGAGACACCATCTCGCTCATCGGACTGCTGGACTACCACGTTTTCCTACGAGATCACCTTGATGGCTGTCTGGTTGATGAAATCGTCAACACCCTGGTGAACGAACATGAGTCCAAACACTGGATACGCATCGAAAGCAGTGTCTACCTCTGCGTCATCGGCGCCGGTGTCGCCGCCTGCATCGACACTACACCCAACCTCGAAGTGCTGTACCTGCGCTACGCCGACACCATCATCGATGCCATCGCCGCCGCCCAGTTCGAGCGCGATCTGCCTCGGAGCGTGCGTGGTTTGCAGATGACGCTCTGGGAACGCCTCGATGCCCTGTTCGAGGGCGCGCGGCAGCGCCTGCTGCACTGGCTCACCTCCAATACAAACGAACATACCCGCAGACAAAACCTCGACACCTCTTCATAGCCTCAACAAGCCGTTGAGGTTGATCTAACAGGCAGTTCAGACGCTTCTCATGGAATCGGTGTATCTTGCTATCGTTCAGTCTTATCGTGGACTTGTAAACAACAGGGACAGTGAAGGAAAAACCATGTCAGGTACTTTCGGAAAGCGCCTTGCCATCCTGGTAGGGGCGCTGCTCTTGGTAGGATTCGGTTTCGTCCTCGGAACCAGTGTGTTGAATACCAGCGCGGGCACCGTCACGTTCATCCAGCAAGTTCCAGCTGCGGCTTTCCAGCCCGATCCAGTGACCGAAAATGAACGTTACTTCGCAGACATCTATACCCGCGTCAGTCCATCCGTCGTCTCCATTAGCGCCATCGCCGATGACCCATTCCACCAGGGACTCGAAGGCATTTTTGAGGCCAGTGGAACGGGCTTTGTCATCGATACCCAGGGACACATCGTCACCAATGCCCACGTTATCGATGGAGCTGTCAGCATTGAAATCAACTTCATCGATGGCACGATTGTCCCGGCCTCGCTCGTCGGCGCGGACCTGGCTTCCGACATCGCTGTCCTCAAGGTGGAGCTGCCTGCCGAACGGTTGACCCCAGTTCCATTTGGCAACTCCGACCAGCTTTTCATCGGCGAAACCACCCTTGCGATAGGCAGTCCCTTCGGCCAGCGCTGGACACTCACCACCGGGATCATCAGCGCACTTGATCGCACGATCACCGGACTGACGCGCTTCTCCGTCGGCTCTGTCATCCAGACCGACGCCGCCATCAATCCTGGCAACAGCGGCGGCCCACTCCTGAATCTACAGGGCGAAGTCATCGGCGTTAATTCACAGATCCAGAGCGAAACCCGTAGCAATTCTGGCATCGGCTTTGCCGTACCCAGCAATCTCGTCAAGCGCGTCGCTGCTGAACTGATCCAAAAAGGCCGCGTCGATTACAGCTACCTCGGCATCGAGGCCCAGGGCGACCTCAGCCTGGCTTTGATCGAAGCCCTCAAGCTGCCGAACAACCTGCGCGGCGTGGTCATCGCCACCGTCGTAGATGGCAGTCCTGCCGAACGCGCTGGCCTGCGTGATGCCACCACCCGTATCCAGGGCGACACCCGTGTCCCGGCCTCAGCAGACATCATCACCGCCATCGATCAGCAGCCCATTTTCAGCATGAGCAGCCTGGTCTCCTATCTCGCCAACAACACCGTCCCCGGTCAAACCGTGACGTTGACCGTCTGGCGCGATGGCGAGGAGATCGCCCTGCCGGTTGTCTTGAGCGCCCGCCCCTCCGATTAGAACAGCAGTCGTCCAGATTAGCCTTCTATTGAACAGTCCTGATTCTCGCTTCGAGGGTCGGGACTGTTTCTATTTTTCCCATTCCATTTGAACCGCGCCGCATCCACTCGTATACTTGAACATGTTTGTACGAGACTCTACAGCCATGCCAGGGAGAGCCATGTCTGAGTCTGAATGGGTCAGTTTGCGCCACGCCGCCGAAATCCTGGGCGTGCATCCCGCCACGGTTCGCATCTGGGCCGACCACGGCGATCTGCCCTCGCGCCGTACACCCGGCGGACACCGCCGCTTCCGCCGCGCCGATCTGCGCCGCTATGCTGAATCACAGGGAGAATTGCAGCCCCTCGAAGTCCAGCTCATTATCCAGAACGCCCTCGGTCATACCCGGATGCAGGTTGGCGGCGGGACGCTCACCCACCAGCATTGGTATGAAAACCTCTCTGAAGCCACCCGCGCCGAACTGCGGGCAGAAGGCTTACGCACGATGGAGGGGTTGCGGACGTATCTGGCCGAAGGCGCGCCCGATGATGTGCTCTCCCTGGCAATCAATTCCGGCAAGCACTACGCCCGTCTCCTCAGCCAGGATGGGCTGAAGCTCGGTGATGCCGTCCGCGGCTTCTTCTACTTCAGCGATTTCGTCATCAACTCGGTACTGAACTGGTCGGAAATCACACCGCCGCGCAATGCCACGCCTGAATGGAGCCTGCTGCTCAGGCAGGTCAACACCTTCATCAACACCATCTTGCTGTCCATCATTGAGTATTACCAATCCGAATGATCGATCCCGCCTGGATAGCTCTCAGCCTGATCGACCGGGTCGGACGCCGCACGCTCGACTCCCTGTCGGCGGCCTTCCATAACGACCTCTGTGCCGTCCTCACCGCTGACCCGCGTGACCTTCAGAAAGTCCCCGGCATAGGACCGAAGATCGCGCGCAGCATCCGCGCCGTTAACCTCGATCAGGTCAAAGTAGCCATCACACGCTGGCAGCAGCATGGCATCGGTATCCTCACCCTGCGCGATGACGACTACCCCCGCCGCCTGCGTCCATTGGCTGACGCGCCGCCCACCATCTTCGCCATCGGCCAGTTGGATAAGAAGCGCTCCAACCAGCCCTGCGCCGCCATCATCGGCACGCGCCAACCGACCGCCGCCGCTCGACATGCCGCCCAGGAATTAGCGCTGCGTCTCACCGAATACGGTTATGCCGTCGTCAGCGGGCTGGCTTATGGGATCGACCATACCGCCCATCAATCCGCGCTGGCCCTGCCAACGGGGGTGACAATGGCCGTTCTCGGCTGCGGCGTCCTCAACATCTACCCCGCTCAGCATCAGGAACTCGCCCGCGCCATCATGGGACGCGGACTCGTCCTCAGCGAATGCCACCCGGACGCGCCGCCCAGCCCATCGGCGCTGGTCGCCCGCAACCGTATTATCACCGGGCTGAGCGACGCCGTGATCGTCGTCGAAACTTCGACCGAAGGCGGCGCGATGCACGCCGCTCGCTTCGCCTCCCAACAGGGTCGGACGCTCTACGCCCTGGACTTTCCCGCCAGCGGCAACCGTGCCCTGATCGAAGCAGGTGCGATCCCCCTGCGCCCCGATCTGAATGAACTCCCTTTTTGAGAAGCCCTACACGCCCACCTTTACGCCCCGTATAATGAAGTGCTGAAGCAACCTACTTTCGACATATTCAGGACGACAGGGCTTATGCTGGAAAAACTGGCCGGTATTGAATCCCGCTATGACGAGCTGGAACGCCTGATGAGCGATCCGGCCGTCCTCAGCGACTACAACCGCATCGCCGAATACTCGAAAGAACGCTCCAGCCTGGCCGAAATCGTCGAAGGCTACCGCGACTACAAGCGCCAGTTGCAGGAACTCGAAGACGCCCGCCTCCTCCTCGCGGAAGAGACTGATCCCGAACTCGCCGCAATGGCAAAAGACGAAATCGCCGCGCTCAGTGCCAGCAGCCAAGCCCTCTACGACAGGCTCAAATTCCTGCTGATCCCCAAAGACCCCCGCGACGACAAGAACGTCATTATGGAAATCCGCGCTGGCGCGGGTGGTGATGAGGCCGGCCTCTTCGCCGCCGACCTCTACCGTATGTATTCCTACTACGCACAGAATCGCGGTTGGAAAATCGAGGTCATCGATCAGAGCGATACCGGCATCGGCGGCTTCAAGCAGATCACTTTCGAGGTCAAGGGCAAAGGAGCTTACAGCCGCCTCAAATACGAAAGCGGCGTCCACCGCGTCCAGCGCGTCCCGGAGACCGAAGCCGCCGGACGCATTCACACCAGCACGGTGACCGTCGCCGTCCTGGCCGAGATGACCGAGGTCGATGTCCAGATTCGTGAGGAAGACATCCAAGAAGAATTCACTCGTGCCAGCGGCGCGGGCGGCCAGCACGTTCAGAAAAATTCGACCGCCGTGCGCCTCGTCCACGTTCCCACCGGCATTGTCGTCGAAGTCCAGGACGAGCGCAGCCAGCTTCAGAACCGAATACGCGCCCGGCAAATCCTCGCCTCGCGCATCTATGACATGGAGATAGAAAAACAGCGCCTCGAACAGGAAGGTGAGCGCCGCAGTCAGGTCGGCACAGGTGACCGCTCCGAGAAAATTCGCACCTACAATTTCCCGCAAAACCGCGTCACCGACCACCGCGTCAACATCAGCAGCTACAACCTGCCAGCCGTCCTCGAAGGCGATATCGACCAGTTCATCGACGAACTCATTGTCCGCGACCAAGCCGACAAACTCTCCGGCAGTGTCGATTCGGACGAATAGGTCGAATCAAAAGGGCGCTCTGCTGCGCCCTATCCCATACCGGCTCAACCTGTGCCGATCAGAACCAACCCCGGCGGCTGAAGCGTTCTTCCTTCCACGGATCCGCTTCGTTGTGATAACCGGAGTTCTCCCAAAATCCCGGCTTATCCGTTTCCGAGAACTCCAGCGCCCGCAGGAACTTGGCACTCTTCCAGAAGTACAGCTTAGGAACCAGTGTCCGCACCGGCCAACCGTGATCCGGCTCCAGCGGTTTGCCATCGTATTTGTACGCCAGCAGCACGTTGTCTTCCATCATGACATCCAGCGGGGTATTGGTCGTGTACCCGTACTCGCAGTGCGCGATGACATGCTTGGCCGTCGGCTTCACGCCGAACAGCTTTACAAAGTCCCGAAACAGCACCCCTTCCCACACCGTATCGAACTTGCTCCAGCGCGTCACGCAGTGAATATCAGTTTTTATCGTCGTGGTCGGCAGCTTGAGGAACTCATCCCATGTCCAGCGCATTTCCCGTTCCACATCGCCGAACACCCGCAGATCCCAGGTTGCCGGGTCGAATGGCGGTGTCGGCCCATACGTCAACACCGGGAACTTCTGCGTTAGTGATTGGCCAGGCGGCAGCCGCCCCTCGCTCTTGATCTTCTCTTCCTGCTTCCGTCGGTTCAGTAAATCCACAGCACACCACCTTGTTCTCTACCGCGAACCCAAACAGTACGAGACCGCGATCACGAATGGATTTGGAGTACAGTCCATTCTACCGCAGTCTCGTTACAGCTTAGGGTAAGTATCTTGTGAGTAGGGTGTGGAAATTCTGTCCCTAAATGTACGGGTTCGTCAACAGTTCCACCTGGAGCTTCAGCAAACCTAGCGTCACTTCATCGCCATGCCGCAGCGGATACGCCTGCTCCGGTTGCAAACGTTCGCCGTTCAGGATCGTCCCGTTGGCGCTGTTGTTGTCGATGATGACCACCCGGTCTTCATCGATCTTCACCGACAGATGCTCGCGGGAAACGCCGGAATCGGCGCCCCCAAATGCCCCCAGATCGACATCGGGGTAGTATCCGGTCTGCGGGTTCGCCCGCCCGATCACGATGGTTCCTGACACATCGAAAATCAGTTGAATGCCCGACTCGACCAACTTCAGCGCCACACGCCACGGCCGCGGCATTCCCAGGTCAATAGGACGCAGCATCGGCTCTGCCGCCGCCACCGCTTCCTTCGACCGGTCCAGTCGTCGCGTTTCACCTGCCATAAGTGCGTCTCTCCTCGGTATAATCGGGGAGGTAATGACCCTGAACGTATCTTACACCAGACCAAAGAAATGAGTCCATCAACAAATCTTAACCATTGTCATGAAAAGCGTGCAGACTTTCCCGTCGAACTGTCAAGAAACTGTCAATCTGCCACTGATACGAAATTTGTTATAATGAATCCCGTACATCCCACGGTGTCATTGCTCAGGTGAGGTCAAATGGCTGTCCAGCCCATCGAAACGCTGCTCGTAAGCGCCAATGGCAAACCATTTGCTAAGGCCCTCGACAAATTCGTCTACCGGATCGAAACTGTCGCCGATCCCGGCCAAGCGATGGAAATGCTCCGTGATAACCGTTATGACCTGATTCTCCTCGACGACAAAGTGTTCAGCAATGACCTCCTGAGCATCATCCGCGAAATCAAACGGCGTTTCCCGCTCGTACCCGTCCTTATCCTCAGCGAAAATCCCGACGCCGCCTACCAGACTGACCTCATGGAAGCCGGAGCCGACGACTCTATCGTGGCCGGCATCAAAGGCGATGAGCTTCAGCGCCGCCTGCGGATCATCATGCGCCAGCGGCGTCAGGCGCAGATGCTCGCGCAGCGCAACCAGAATTTGCAGTCCATCAACCTGCTGGCCCGCCGGATGCACAGTGCCACCGAACCGCTGTCCTTGATCGAACAGACCATCGAGATGGCCTGCAGCACTTTCCAGCTTTACGGCATGGCCCTCGTGCTGACTGAGGGCGATTCGGTGCAGATGTTCGCCGGGCAGGAAAACAGCCTGCGCGAGGGCACTTTGACGCAGCAAAACATCACTCTGGAATTCTACAATCCCTTCCAGCGTGTCATTGACAGCGGCTTCGTCCAGGTCTTCCAGAATATCGTCGCCGATCCCCACTACCGCCCAATTTCTACCCTGCCCGCGCCCCAATCGGCCATCATCCTGCCCCTCAACTACCAGGATCAGAAGCTCGGCGCGATGGGCTTGTTCGGCACCGGTCGCCATCCGCTTGGCCATGAAGACCTGGTCGTCTTCGAGTTGTTCGCCTCGCACTTTGCCGTCGCCCTGGTCAATGCCCGCTATTCGCGCAGCCAGCGCATCAGTTCGCAGAGCAGCCAGCACCTGCTCCGCGCCTGGCAGCAGTTCATAAACCTCCGCACCGAGCAGGACCTCGCCGACAACCTGCGTCTCCTCATCGAGGACATGCCCAACGTCAAACACTCCCTCGTCTGGATGTACAGCACCCAACCCCCTCAGGGCGAATTGATTGTCAAGGCTGGCAATCCCGAACTGGCCCAATCCTTCATCCACCTCGAACAGGCCGGTCTCGTCTCCAGCTTGATCCAGCGCCTCGACGACCACCAGATGCAGCCCATCGTCATCACTCCCGATGCTGTCCCCAAAGAAGGCTTTTCCACCCTGTTCAAGGGACTGCGCGGCCAACAGCTTCTTGTCGCCCCTATCATGGACTCGGCTCGCTTCATCGGCGGCATCATCGCCAGTATCACCAGCAGCCGCCAGTTCACCCCGGAAGATACCAAAGTCATGGCCGCCAGCCTGACCCACGCTGCCGGCCTCGCCGTCGAGCGCACTACCCTCATCCAGGACATGGCGCAAAAAAGCGGCCGCCTGGAAACCCTGCTCCGCAGTACTTCGCAAGGCATCTTCTTCCTGGATGAAACCGGCTTGATTGCCTTCTGCAATCCCCAGTTCACCGAAATCACTGGCATCAACCCATCCGAAGTCCTTGGCCAATCACCACAGAGCCTCCTTGAACGCATTGCCAGCCAGTCCGACCAGCGCGAAGCCAATCTCGAACAGCTTCAGAACGCCCTCAACCGCCTGCTGAGCAGTGACCCCGATCTTCATGAGGACTATCCGATTGTCGAGCTGTCCTTGCGTGACCCAGCCCGCGACATTGATGTCGAGTTCATGCTCATCGGCGACGCCAACCGCGGCCAGGACACCTGGGCCGGCATTGTCCGCGATAACGCCCGTTACAAGCGCGAGTATAGCAGTCAAACTGTCCTCCTCGATCTGATGTCGGAACGCATCCGCGTCCCCTATGCACAGGTACGCGGCTTGATTCAAACCCTGAACGAACAACACAGCCGCTTCACCCACCGCGAGCGTGCCCGCTTCCTGCATCAGGTCGAAGAAAGTGTCGATCAGCTTGGCCGTCTCTGGGACAACATTCTGGAAATGTACAATCTTCAGGTCTCTGGGCTGGCCTTGAGCCGCGAGGAAGTCGATCTCTATGAGATCATCCAGCGCATCCTCGACAGCCGCACCTTCACCGACTTCCGCCGTCACATTCAGGTCGAAGCCCCTGCCAACCTGCTCCTTGTCCAGTTGGATGAAATCCGCATCGAGCAGGCCATCACCAATGTCCTTTACAACGCCGTGCATTATTCACCGCGCGGCGCGCCCATTCTCATCCGCCTCGAACATAACGCCGAACGCATTCTCATCAGCATCCACGATCAGGGCATTGGCATCCCCCAGGAACAGTTGAACCACGTCTTTGAGCCGTTCTTCCAGGGGGCCAATAATCCCAATGCTCAAGGGGCCGGTCTCGGCCTCTATCTCGCCCGTGAGGTCGTTCAGCGGCATGGCGGCAGCATGTGGATCGAGAGTATGCCCGGTAGAGGCACAGTCGTCACCCTGATGCTCCCTTCCACCCTGTCTGGAGAAGTCATCAAAGTTGCTCCCGCCGTCCCGCCTCAACAAATCGCCCGTCGTGCTGCCGAACCCGCCGCCGTCATCGAGCGAAACCCAGTCGCAGCCGGTCGGCGTGTCTCCGAACGCCCCATGCAGACCATTATGGTCGTCGCCGGTCGCTCCAAGATCATCACCCGCCTCAAAGCCTTGATGGGCACGGAATACGAGATGATCGAATACCGCACCGGCGAAGAAGCCCTGCGTGATGTCAATACCATCCGCCTCGATCTGATTTTCCTGGACATGAATCTGACCGATGCCAACGGCCTGGACATTTGCGAGCGCATGTGCAAACGCACCGAAGTCCCTATCATCGTCATCACCGACGAAGTCTCCGAGCCGGAAAAAGTCCGCGCCTTCATGATTGGGGCCGACGACTACATCGCCAACCCGATCAGCGACGAAGAGCTGACCGCCCGCGTCAACGTCATCTTCAAACGCCGGCGCATCCCGGATCGCACCCGCGAACCGCTCGACCTTGGCAACCTCTACGTTGATTTTGCCCGGCGCGAAGTCTTTCTAAACAACAAGCCGCTCGAACTCACTCGCATCGAGTACGACCTGCTCAACACCCTCGCCGTCAATCAGGGTCAGGTACTCACCCACAAACAGCTTCTTGAAAAAGTCTGGGGGCCAGAATACCAGGGCGAAACGCAGTATCTCTGGGTCAACGTCAGCCGCCTGCGCAAAAAACTTGAACCCACCCCGGATAGCACGCGGTATATACACACGCAGCCTGGCGTCGGATACGTGTTCCGCCCATCATAACTGCGCCCGGCGCGTCGGGCGGAAGGCTGTACAAACCAACGACCACCTGACGCCCACCCGCAGATCATTTGTGCAGCGCCCCTCAGGTGTGTTAATCTAGCGGCAGTGCTTTCGTGTTTGCGGATTGAGGATGGTGTCGTAGCGGTTTCAGCCCTGCCGGTCACCAGCGAGCTGTCACCAGAAGTAACGGAAACCGGTCAATTGGTAGTGTATCGCGTTAGGATTAACTTATGCTAAAGCGCCTGCTGGCACTCCTGTTCGTGATCGTCGGGGCGAGCGCCTTCACGCCAGCCACAATTCAGCAGGACCTCCCTGAACTCATTTCCCTGTCGGCAGAAGCCGGTTTTGACGGTAGCTTCCGCGAAGACCAGTGGATGCCCGTTTTTGTGCGCGTAGAAAACAACGGCCCCGATATCGAGGGCGCTATCAGCGTCCGCCCGGAAACCAGCACCAACGCCGTCAACAACAGCTACAGCCTGCCCATCAGCCTACCTACCGGTTCCCGCAAAGCCGTTTTCCTCTATATCACCGCCCGTGGCTTCGCCACGCAGATTCGCGTCGATCTGATTGACTCCCAGGGCGTCACCATCACGGGCGAGAACGCCAGCCTGCGTGCCTTGCAGCCCCGCGACCAGCTTCACGTCATCTTCACCCAATCGCCCGCTGGAGCTATCGACCTCGGACGAGTCCATGATGGCGGCTATTCGGCGTTCCAGGCCAACTGGCAAATCGAAAACCTTCCAGACCGCGCCGCCGCGCTCTCCTCGGTAAACACCCTCGTCTTCAGCGAAATCGACACCGGCACGTTGAGCAGCGCTCAGCAGCAGGCCATCACCGATTGGGTCGCCCAAGGTGGCCATCTGATCGTGACCGGCGGCCCCAACTGGCAGCGCACCGCCTCCGGCCTGATAGATCTGCTGCCCCTCAACCCGTCCGATAGCACCGCGCAGCCTAATCTCACACCCATCGCACACTGGATGCGCCTCGCCCCCGAAGCTCTCCAGCGCGAAACCCTCATTGCCACCGGAACCATCAAGCCGGACGCTCAAATCCTCGCGGGCACACCTGAGACACCCCTCATCGTTCGCCGCGCCTTCGGCGCCGGCACGGTTGATTACCTCGCTGCTGACCCCAACGCCGCCCCCCTACGCGGCTGGGGCGGCCTCTCTGACCTCTGGTTGGTGCTGGCAACCACCGTGCATCCACGCCCCAGTTGGACGTATGGCGTTGCCGAATGGCAGGATGCTGCGAGCGCCGTTAACATTCTCCCTGGTGTGAATCTGCTGCCCGACATTCTCCCGTTATGCGGTTTCCTTGCCGTCTACATTGCCTTGATCGGCCCAGTCAATTACATCGTCCTCAACCGCCTCAACCGCCGCGAGTGGGCCTGGGTATCCATCCCCTTCTTCATCCTGCTTTTCAGCGCCATCGCCTGGATTTCCGGCTTCAACCTGCGCGGCAACGAGGTCACCCTCAGCCGACTAACTGTCGTCCAGACTTGGCCGGAGACCAACCGCGCTGCCGTCCGTGAGTTCGTCGGCCTGCTCTCGCCGCGCCGCGCTCAATACAGCCTCGCCTTGGAGGGCAGCACCATGCTCCGCCCCATCCCGCGCATCGCCCAGACCACGGCGCTTTTCGCGGGCGGTCTGCAAACCAGCACCCGCATCGAACAGACTGATCAGTTCCGCGCCGCCAGGTTCTCCGTCGATGCCAGTTACATCGCTGCCTTCGATGGCGATACGGTGCTAAGCCGCCCGGCTATTGATGGCAGTGCCACCCTCGTGACCGAAAATCTCACCGGAATGCAAACCGTGCGCGGTTCCGTCACCAACAACACCGACCGGCCGCTCACCAATCCGGTTATCCTCGTCCGTGGCCAGGTACTCCGCCTCGAAAATGATCTCGCCCCCGGCGACATCGCCACCTTTGAACTCACCCTCCCCGGCGAAGGGCTGCCTTCGCCCAGCCCGCTCGCCTTCACTGAAGGCGGCTTCCGTTCGGTCTATTTACGCTCCTCACGCTATTACACCGGCAGCGGTCTCCCGCAGACAGTCCGCGACATCATGGGCGATCAGATCCCCTCGCAGGGATACTTCACCTTCCGCAGCCTCAATGGAACCCCCAGCGAGCAGGAAGCTTACCGCCGTACCCTCCTGCTCACCAGTATGGTGCAGGATCCCTACGGCATCCTCACTGGCCGTGGCAACCACGCCTATTTTGCCGCCTGGTCGGATGCTGCTCCACTCGATATCGAAGTCGAGGGCGGAAACTGGCGATCCATCGACACCACCCTCTATCTGGTGCAGTTGGCCGTCGAAATTACCCGGCCCACTGGCCGCACGCGGATCACGCCCGATCAGTTCACCTGGTATGTGCCCAGCCGCACCTCCATGACCGATATTGCCCCGCTCGATCTGGCCTTTGCCCCCGGCGATGAAGTCATCTTCCGCTTCACCCCGCTGCCAGACTCGGTGCTGCGCCGTGTCGATGAACTCAGCGTTTTCGTAGACCGCAGCCTATCCACCAATCGCAGTCTGCCCTTCCAATTGTGGAACTGGGAAACCCAAAGCTGGGAGGACTGGCGTATTCAGACCGGCAACCAGCTCACGATATCGAATCCCCAGCCTTTCCTGGGGCCGCACAATGCCGTTCAGATTCGCCTCACCGCTGATTCAATGGGCGGCTACCCGCGCATCGATGATTTGACCATCGAGCAGGCGGGTATTTTCTAAACCCGGATGCAGGACATAGGGATGCTATGGATTTCATCATCGAAACCAAAGACCTGAAAAAACGTTACGGCAAGTTCGAGGCCGTCAACAACCTCTCGCTGCATGTGCCCGCCGGCTCGATCTACGGTTTCGTCGGCCCCAATGGAGCCGGCAAAACCACTACCATGCGGATGCTCACCACCCTCACCCGTCCCACATCCGGCGAAGCCTGGGTCGCCGGACATTCCGTCATTCAGGAACCCCGCGCCGTCCGCCGCGCCATCGGTTATATGCCCGACGAGTTCGGCGTCTACGACGACATGCGCGTCTGGGAATACCTGGATTTCTTCGCCGCCTGCTACGATATCCCCGAGAATAACCGCCGCAAGCTCATTGACGACCTGCTCGAACTCGTCGATCTGGCCCACCGCCGCGACGATATGGTCGATAAGCTCAGCCGGGGCATGAAGCAGCGTCTTTCCCTCGCCCGCACTCTCGCCCATGATCCCTCCGTCCTCATCCTGGATGAGCCTGCTTCTGGCCTCGACCCCCGCGCCCGCGTCGAAATCCGCGAACTCCTCGTTGAACTGGCGAAGATGGGCAAGACCATTTTCTTCTCATCACATATCCTGGCCGACGTCAGCGAAATCTGCACCCACATCGGCATCATCGAAGGCGGCAAGATGGTCGCTCAAGGCAGTATGGATGAAATGCGCGCCCAACTCATGCCCCACCGTGAGATCATCGTCACCGTCCGCGACCAGGAAACCTCCGAGCGCGTCAAGACGCTTGTGGCCTCGATGTCTGGCGTCTTGGATGTACAGTTCTTGGAGCCGAAGAGCGGCCGTTCCCGCGTCCGCATTGATTTCACCGGTGATGATGAAGGTATCGCCGCCATCAATCAGGCCCTCGCTGGCGCTCAGATCGCCATTCTCGGCTTCACCGAAGAGACCAAAGACCTCGAGGCCATGTTCATGCGCGTCACCAAAGGCATTGTCACCTAGCAGCTGGGGTAAATATCACTCGTGGCCGAACAAGCACTCTCCATCGACCGAGTCATCGCCCCTGAAGAGGCGCTCAGCCCCCGCGAACAGCGCCTCGAACGCGGCGCAGCCGCCCTCCGCTGGGGCGCGGTCATCAGCGCAGCCCTGGCCGGGCTGGTCTTCCTGCTTGCCGCCCTCGGTGGCCTGCAAATCATTCCCAACATCTTCCCCTTACTCCAAAACCTGGCGCTGAGTCGCGCCGGTGGCAGCAGTGATGCCGCCGCAGCCGCCGTCATCCTCCTGCTGCAGATCGACCTCAGCTTGCTGCTGGTGATGATGATCGGCGTTCAGGCCCGCGAGACCTGGGCGTTGGTGGGCGTCTGGGTGCTGGCCCTCGCCAACATCGCCGCCATCGCTCTGCTCGGATTCACCCCCGGCCTTGTCACCGTCGCCGCCGCCATCATCTGCGGAGTCATCCTCAGCCGTGATGTCGGCGCCTTCCGCCTGAACCCGGTCATGCTCAAGGAACTCCGCGGACGGATGCGCGGCGTTCGCGCCTTCGTCGTCATCAGCGTCTACCTCGGTTTGATGAGCGGCTTCCTCGCCCTCCTCTACCTGATTTACGAACCCGTCAACCGCGCCAGCGGTTCCGCTGCCGCCGGTGAAGTCGGACGTGTTCTCTTCATGGGCATCGTCGGCGTTGAACTGATGCTCATCATCTTCATCGCTCCCGCCTTCACTGCCGGAACCATCACTGGCGAGCGCGAACGCCTCACCTACGACCTGCTCAAGACCACGCTTCTATCCAGCCCATCCTTCGTGCTGGGAAAACTTGAATCAGCCCTGAGCTATGTGCTCCTGCTGCTGTTCGCCGCCATTCCGCTTCAGAGCATTGCCTTCCTCTTCGGCGGCGTCGCCGAACTCGAACTCATCCTCTCCTTTATCATCTTGGCCGTAACTGCCATCGCCCTCGGTACAGTCGGTATTTTCTTTTCCGCCGTCACTGAGCGAACCCTGGTCGCCAGCGTCCGCTCCTATACGACGGCCCTGGTCGCCAGCTTTGGCGTGCCGCTGGTCGCAGGCGTCATCGTCAACATCCTCCGCGAACTCCTCAGGCTCAACTCGCCCGTCTTCCAGGCTGTCCTGACCTACGTCGGCGATTTCCTGGTCAGCCTCAATCCCATCGCCGCCGCCCTGACCACCCAACAGCTTCTCATCGACCGCCAGGTGGTCGGCTTTTGGGTCGATACACTCTCCGATGGAACCAGCATTCCGCGCGTGTCGCCCTGGATCACCTTCACCATCATCTATCTGGTCGTCTCCACCGTGCTGATTGTCCTCTCCGTCCGCCAAACCCGCAGGATCGAGGGCTGAACATGAACCCAGCGGCCTGGCTCGGCGTACTAGCGACAAACCTAGCGAAAGCAGTTCACTATGGCGGCTGAAGCCCTCCCGCAAGAACGGCGCATGCAGCTCAGCAGTGTGGTGCGCGGTTGGGATCGCCGCCTGCGCCTCCAACAGGCCACACTCTGGCTGCCGCGCAGCCTCCTCCCCGGCCTGGGACTAGGTCTCCTCGCTGCCACCGTATCTCGGCTGCGTCCCTGGCTGCAAAACGATCAGGTCATGCTGCTCAGCGCAGTCGGTGTCCTACTCGGCATCGCCGTGATGCTCCTGGCGGTAGCCTTATGGCCCCGCCCCGAACAGACCGCCGCCCGCCGCTTTGATCTGCACTTCGGTTTGCAGGAGCGTGTCTCCACTGCCCTCGAACTCATTGACGGCCGCATTCGTGGCGATGAAGAACTGTCCCGCCTGCAAATCGACGACGCCTGGACCCACGCTTCCCAGGCGAGCCTGAGCGCGAATATGCCTCTGATCTGGCGCTGGCGCGAATGGGCGCTGGCCGCCCTGCTCTTCGTGATCCTGGCTGCTCTGGTCATCCTTCCCAACCCCCAGGCCAATGCCGCCGCCGCGTCCGCCGCGCAGCAGGCCGAAATCGATGCCGCCCGTGAGAACCTTCAGCAGATCATCCAGGATGTCGCCTCCGATCCCGCCCTCCAACCAGAAGAACGCCAGCAGCTTCTCCAGACGCTCGAAACCAGTTTAGACACCCTCGAACGCCCTGATATCACCCCAGAGGAAGCCTTCGCTACCCTCTCCGAAGCCCAATCTGCGCTTCAGCAGCAGTCTGAGCAGATGGATCAGAACCAGCAGTCTCAGCAGAACGCCCTCAATGCCGCTGGCGAAGCCCTGCGTGAGCCGCAGCCTGCCGACCAGCCGCCAGAGCCTCAGCAGGAACCTGCCGCCGCCCCGGTCGATGCGTCACAGGCGCTCGACCAGATGGGCGAAAACCTCGACCAGATGACCGCCGCCGAGCGCGAAGCCGCCGCCCAGCAGCTTGAACAGGCAGCCCAGGCACTCCAGGAAACCAACCCGGAGATCGCCGAGTCGCTCCGCAAGGCCGCCGACGCCCTCCGCCAGGGTGATCTCAACCGGGCGCAGCAGGCCCTCGAACAGGCTCAGCAGCAGTTGCAGCAGGCTCAGCAGAACGCCCAGAACCAGCAGCAGGCCTCCGAGTCGCTCCAGCAGGCCGCCCAGCAAGTGCAGCAGGCCGCCGATAACATCGCCCAGTCCGCTCAGCCCCAACAGCCCGGCCAGCAGCAGGGTGAACCCGGTGAAGGCCAGGAATCCCAGACCGAACAAACCGGCGATCAGAATCAGCCGGGCGACCAGCCCGGTCAGCCGGGCGAAGGCCAGACCAATCCTCAGGAAGGACAATCTGGTCAGCCGGGCGAACCCGGCCAGCAGCCCGGACAGCCCGGTGAGGGTCAGCAGCCGGGCGAAGGCGGTCAGCCCGGCGATCAGGGACCAGAAGGCCAGCAGAATGACGGCGGAACCAGCACCGGCGCGGGTGATGCTCAGGGTGACGCCGGCAGCGACCAGGGCGGCACGGAATCCAACCCTGGCGAAGTCTCTCAGGACAACAATCCCGACGGCGGCGGTCAGGAGCAGTATGACCCGGTCTATGCCCCTCAGCGCATCGGCGGCGAAAGCAGCGAGGAAATTCAGCTTGACCCCAACGCATCCGATGCGTCGGTTAGTGAGGGCCAGTTTGCCGAGAACCCCACCGGGAATTCCAGCGTGCCCTACGATCAGGTTTTCAACGATTACAGCGACGCCGCCAACGAAGCCCTCCAACAGGACTACATCCCGCTGGGACTGCGCGATGTCGTGCGCGATTATTTCACTTCGCTCGAACCTAGGCGACCCTAAGCCGCGAACCGGACAGCCAGCATGAATCGAGGACTCACCATGACCGAGGCTCCTGTACAAGAACTCAATATGGATCAATTCAGCCGCGCCGCCCAGGCCATCGAGGCCGAGGTCGCTCGCGTCATCGTCGGCCAGCATGAAGTCGTCCGCGGCGTGCTGATCTGCATCCTCGCCGGGCGTCATGCCCTGCTGGAAGGCGTCCCCGGCCTCGGCAAGACTATGCTGATCCGCACTCTGGCCGACGTGCTTGACCTCAAATTCGCCCGCATCCAGTTCACCCCGGATCTGATGCCCGCTGACATCACCGGCACCGACATCCTCGACGAAGATGAACATGGCCGCAAAGTCAAGCAGTTCCAGCAGGGACCCGTCTTCGCTAACCTCATCCTCGCCGATGAAATCAACCGCGCCACCCCGAAGACCCAGTCTGCCCTCCTGGAAGCGATGGCCGAGCAGTCCGTCACCGTCGCCAACCGTACCTATCGCTTGGAACCACCCTTTTTCGTCCTCGCGACCCAGAACCCACTGGAAATGGAAGGAACCTACCCCCTCCCCGAAGCCCAGTTGGACCGCTTCATGTTCAAGGTCAACGTCACCTATCCCTCGGTCGGTGACCTCGTCAGCATCCTCGAACGTACCACCGGCACCGATTCGGCCCGCGCCAGCAAAGTAGCCGACGGCCGCCAGATCATCGACATGGGCCGCCTGGCCCTGAATACCCCTGTCGCCAGCCACCTGAATGAATACGCTGCCCGCCTCATCATCGCCAGCCATCCCGACGAGGCTGCCGCGCCCGAAAAAGTCAAAGCCTACGTGCGCTATGGGGCCAGCCCCCGCGGCGCCCAGGCCATCATCGTCGGCGCCAAGATCAACGCCCTGCTGGAAGGCCGCTTCAACGTCTCCTATGACGACATTCATGCGGTCGCGCCTTCCGCCCTCCGTCATCGTCTTCTGCTCAACTTTGAAGGGCTTGCCGACGGCGTGACCACCGACAGCGTGATTGCGGACCTGCTGCAATCGGTTCCGAAGGTCTAGGCCGATGCCGGATGATAAACTCTTTGATGAAAAGACCCGCGCCCGCCTCGAACAGCTTATGCTGGTCGCCAGCCGTGTCCGCGCCGGAGCCATGAAAGGCGAACGCCGCTCCACCAAACGCGGAACCAGCATCGAGTTCGCCGACTACCGCAATTACACCCGTGGCGACGACCTCCGCCGCCTCGACTGGAACATCTATGCCCGCCTGGAGCGTCCCTTCATCAAGCTGCTCGAAGACGAGGAAGACCTCGCCGTCCACCTCCTCCTCGATGTCTCGGCCAGCATGGGCTATCCCCACGAAGGCGACCATGACCGAAACAAATTCCTGTTCAGTCAGCGCCTCCTCGCGGGCTTGGCCTCGATCTCTCTGGCCAGCAGTGACCGCCTCGTCGTGGCCGCCATCGGCGCATCCGAGGAAGACCGTTTCGGCCCCGTTCGCGGACGCGGTTACAGCCTCGCCCTGCTGCAATACATCAGCCGCCTGGAACCTCACGGGGTCACCGATCTGAATGCCGCCCTCAAGGTCTACGCCGCCCACGGCGGACGCCCTGGCCTGTGCTTCATCATCAGCGATTTTTTCTCCCCCTCTGGCTATCAGGACGGCCTGAACGTCCTCCTGGGCCGCGGCTACGAAGTCGGCCTGATCCAGGTCTTGTCGCCAGAAGAAGTCGATCCCCCCATCGGCGGCGACCTCCGCCTGATCGACTCCGAGACCGGTCAGGCACAGGAAGTTTCCATCGACGGCGGGATGCGTGATCTCTATCTCAAGCGCCTTGTCGAATGGCGCGACGGCATCCGCGCTGATTGTCTCCGTCGCGGAGTCCATTATGTCGGCGTCGAGACCAGCACCCCCTGGGAGAAAGTCATCCTTCAGCAGTTGCGCCGCCTTGGCGCAGTCAAGTGACCGGGGTGAAATGAACAACCTATGGCTTTCCTGACCCCCCTCGCGCTCCTCGGCGCGTTTCTCGCCCTCCCCATCATCCTGCTTTATATGCTCCGGCTGCGGCGGCGTGAAGTCGTCGTGTCGAGTACTCTGCTCTGGCAGCAGATCCTCCGCGACAGCGAAGCCAACACCCCCTGGCAGCGCCTCCGCCGCAACCTGCTGCTTATCCTCCAGTTGCTCATCCTGGCGCTGCTGGTGCTCGCCCTCGCCAGGCCTTATATCACCGTTCCAGCCGTCAGCGCCGGACAGATCGAACTGCTTATCGATGCCTCTGCCAGCATGAATGCCACTGACCTGCCCGGTGGCCGCGCCCGCTTCGAGGCCGCCGTCCAGCAGGCCCTCGGCATCATCGGCACGCTCGGCGCGGACGACACCATGACCATCATCCGCGTCGCCGACGTGCCCGAAGTCATCGTCCCCCGCACCGCCGATCAGACCGTCCTCCGTGCTGCCGTCCAGAGCATCCGCCCCAGCAGCGCCGAAGCCGACTGGGTTGCCGCTTTGACGTTGGCCGCCGCCGATGCCGCCGACGCCGAAGACTTCGATCTCGTCATCATTGGCGATGGCGGCCTGGGCGACGCCGAGAATCTCCCTGGCGTCCCTGGAACCATCCGCTACATCCCCATCGGCCAATCCTCCAGCAATCTGGCGATCACCGCGCTGGCGACCCGCGCCCTGCCCGGCCAGCCCAGCCAGTTGTTCGCCCAGGTCACCAATTACGGAACCGAAGACGCCCCCGTCATTTTCGACCTGCGCGTCGATGGCGAGCTGTTCACCGCCGAGCGGTACCTCATCCCCGCCGGGCAGAGCCTCCCGCTCGTCTCGGAAGCCCTACCCGAATCCTTCCGCGTCATCCAGGCCGGCCTGACCACGCCCACTGGCTCGACCATTCCCGACTATCTCGCCCTCGACAACACCGCCTGGGCGTTGTCCAGCGCCGCTGCCGAGCGTCAGGCACTTCTTATGACCGATGGTAATCTCTTCCTCGAACAGGTCCTACGCAGCCTGCCTTCAGTCGCCGCCTTCAAAGGGGACATCACCCGCCCTCTCCCGGCCACAACCTATGACCTCTACATCTTCGATAGCTGGCTGCCTGCTGACGGACTCCTCCCCGCTGGCGACCTGCTCATCATCAACCCGCCCAACAGCACCTCACTCTTCACCGTCGGCCCCGAAACCGATCAGGTCGGCAGCATCGTCGTCCAGCGCGATGATCCTCGCGCCCGCTTCGTCGATTTCAGTGCCGTCAATATTCTGCGCTTCCGCGAAGTCTCCGGCACGCCCTGGGCCACGGAACTGATCCGCGCCGATGGCGGCCCGCTGCTTCTCGCTGGGGAGATCGACGGTCGTCAGGTCGCCATTCTCACCTTCGACATCCACAATTCTGACCTGCCCTTGCAGATCACCTGGCCCATCCTGATGTCGAACCTGCTCGAATGGTTCACTCCCCGCGCCATCCTCAGCGAAACCGCCAGCTTGCAGGTCGGCCAATCGCTGGCTTTCCGCCCGCCCTTTGAGTCCACTGCCGCCCGGTTCACCCTGCCGGATGCAGCCCAGCGCGATATCCCCATCGAACGCGATACCGTCGTCTTTGCCGATACCGCCGCCCCCGGCGTCTATCAGATAGACCTGCTCAATGGCGTCCAGACCCTCCAATCGGAAACCTTCGTCGTCAACCTGTTCTCCCCTTCAGAGAGCGATATTGCCCCCCGCCAATCCATCCGCCTGAGCGGGGAAGTCATTAGCGCGGCCGCCCGCGATGAAGTCGGCCAGCAGGAATTCTGGCCCTGGGCCGCCCTGCTCGCGTTGCTCGTCCTCCTCATCGAGTGGATCGCCTACTGGCGCCGGATGCGCGTTCGCACCGTCTTCCGACCCATTCCCAATCCGCCGCGCGCCCGCGGTCTGGCCCGCTCCTGAAGTAGAGTGGATGAGAGACCAGTCATGTCATTCACAACCCCGCTCGGCCTTGTCCTCCTGATCGCCCTCCCCATCGTCATTTACCTGGGCTGGCCGCGCCTACCCTACCGCCGCCGCCGCGATATCACGAGCTTGATCCTGCGCGTCGTCATCCTGCTCCTGCTGGTCTTCTCGCTGGCCGGCGTTCAAACCGTCCAGTCAGCCGATCGATTAGCTGTCGTCTTCCTGCTGGATGTCTCCGACAGCATGACCGCCCGCGCCCGTGAATCCGGTCTGGACTACATCCGTCAGGCGCTCGCCACCATGCAGCCCGACGACCGCGCCGCGCTCGTCCTGTTTGGCGGCAGCGCCTTGGTCGAACGTCCGTTGAGCAGCGTTCGCGAGCTTCCCGTGATCCAGTCGGCCCCACCGTCCGGCAGTACCGACCTCGAAGAAGCCATCCGCCTCGCCCTCGGCATGTTCCCTGCCGATGCTGCTCGCCGCATCGTCATCCTCAGCGACGGCCGCGAAACCATCGGCAAAGCCGCCTCCGCCGCTGAACTGGCCGCCGCCACCGGCGTCGAGATCAGCTATGTCCTCTACCGCCCTGATAATCTCCTGGAAGTTCAGGTCACTGAGGTCACCGTCCCGGCCGCCATCAACGCCGGGCAAACCTTCGACCTCAGCCTCACCATCCACTCCGAAACCGCCACACCGGCCAATATCACCGTCCTCGAATCCGGCCAGATCATCCACCGTGAAGCCGTCGATCTGCGCCAGGGACCCAACCGCTACACCCTCACCCTCCAGGCCGTTGGCAGCGGCTTCAAAGACTTCCAGGTGCAGGTCGATCCGGCTGGCAGTGACAGCTTCTACCAAAACAACCAGCTTTCCGCCTTTAGCCGCGTCGTTGGCCCGCCCCGCGTTCTCGTCCTGTACACGGATCCCCTTGAAATCACTTATCTGCTCCCTGCCTTGCAGCAGGCCGGACTCTCCATCGATACCGCCACCCCGGAACAGCTTCCTGTCGGCCTCGTTCCCCTTGCCCAGTATGAAAGCATCGTCATGGTCGATGTTCCCGCCACTGCCCTCACCCCCCAACGCATGGACGCCATCCAGTCCTTCGTGCGTGATCTCGGCGGCGGACTGGTCGCCATCGGCGGCCCCCAGTCATACGGTCCTGGCGGTTATTTTCAGACTCCCCTGGAGGAAACTCTGCCCCTCGACTCTCAGGTCAAGGATCAGCAGCGTCTCCCCCAGTTGACCATCGCCTACGTCATCGACCGCTCCGGCAGCATGGGCACGGTCGGCCCCAGCGGCGTCGAAAACATCGAGCTTGCCAAAGAAGCTATCATCCGTTCTGTCGATTTCTTGCAGCCCACCGACCGCGCCGGCGTCGTCTCCTTTGATACCATCGGCTACTGGATTGCCAACGTCCAGGAAGTCCGTGACCGTGTGGGCTTGCAGCGCCTGGTCGCCACCCTGCGAACCGGCGGCGGCACCGACATCCTCGCTGGCATGAACATCATCGCCCCCGTCATGGCCGAAGACCCATCCACCCGCAAGCACATCATCCTGCTGACAGATGGCGGCGCCAATCCCGAAGGGCTGGTCGAATTGACCACCCAGTTGAATACCCAGGCCGGAGTCACGACCTCCGTCATCGCCATTGGCGCGGGCGCGGCTCCTTTTCTCGAAGATATGGCAAAGACCGGCGGCGGCAACTACCACCCCGTCGAAAGAGTCGAACAGATCCCCACCATCTTCAGCCAGGAGACCGTCCTAGCGACCCGTTCCTATATCCTGGAAGACCCCTTCGTCCCCATCCTCACCGCCACCAGCCCCATCCTCGATGGCATCGCTAACGCCCCGCAGCTTCTCGGCTATGTCGCCACCAGCCCCAAGCAAACCGCCCAGGTCATCCTAAGTGGCCCTGAACCCTACCGTGATCCACTCCTGGCCGCCTGGCAGTACGGCCTGGGTCGTTCCGTCGCCTTCACCAGCGACGCCACCGCCCGCTGGGGAGTCAACTGGATATCTTGGGACAATTACGTCCGCTTCTGGAATCAGACCATCCGCTGGACCATCACTGAAGGCACTTCCGGCAGCATTGAATCCCAGGTTGTAATGGATGGTGAACGCGCTCGCCTCGTCGTTGATGCCCGCGACGATGACGGCGGCTTCCTCAACGGCCTGAACCTTCAGTTATCCCTCGTCGATCCAGCCGGTCAGCCGGCCTTGATCAACCTCCGTCAGGTCGCCCCTGGCCGCTATGAAGCCGTCTTCACCCCCGAACAGGAGGGCGCTTATCTCCTCGCCCTGCGCGGCTCCAGCGCCGATTCGGCCCTCACCGTCGATCAGACCACTGGCTGGGTGATGAGCTATTCCGCCGAATACGACCGCACTTCAGCCGTCGATGGTGCTGCCGTCCTCCAGGATGTCGCCGAACTTACCGGTGGCATTTCCGTTCAAGACAGTCCTGACCTGAGCTTCAACCACAACCTGCGCTCCGTGCCGTCCGGCACGCCCCTGGCTCCCTGGCTGCTGTTGATCGCGCTCCTCCTCCTGCCCGTTGACATCGCCGTCCGCCGCCTCATCATCACCACCACCGATATCCAGCGCCTCCGCCAGTGGGCTTCTCGTCGTGCCGCCGTGCCTGTCGCCTCCGAACGTATCGCCGCCCTGCTCCAAGCCAAGCAGCGCGGTCGCCAGCGTGCCGAAGAACCCGCGCCCAGCACCGTCAGCGCGCTCCGCGCCCGCCGAGATCGCGCTCCCGCGCCCGCCCCCCCAGCCGAGCCACGCCCAATCTCCCCAACTGAACCGCCTGCCCAGTCGCGTCCATCCATTCCGCCCCCTGCGGCTTCGCCCGGCGGCAACATCGCTGGTGAACTTCTCAAGAAACGCAAAGAGCGCCGTACTGATGAATGATCCCTCCGCCAACCTGAGTCTGGTCACACGCATACCGGCGCGGTAAACTGATAGGCCGCTGGAACCCAATTACGGAAATGAATGGACGCATGGAGCGAATCTCTGCCGCAGCCAACCTGACCATCGAAGTAGATGCCGAACGCTGGCGGCTGCTGGTAAATGGCCTTGCCCAGGAGAAAGTCCTGCTGGAAGCGGTCGCTGGCGAATCCATCCGTACCGAGAGCAGTTTTGCGACCCGCCGCCGCCTCCCCGATAATGGTCGCCTCCCACTGGAATCCGTTCAGCGCGTCGTACTCGGCTGGTCTCCTGAAGACGAGTCCTGGCATCTCGGCCTGCTCCTGGAACCTGAACTTGCCCGGCGGCGCGGCAGTCGCTGGTGCGAACTCGCCCGCTGGCCCGATCCGGATGTCACCGTCTTCAGCGACGTCGCCGCCCGCGCCGGTCGCGCCCTCGCCCAGAAGCTCGCCCGCCCCTTCAACCTGATCGAGCCTGAAGTCGCCCTACCGGAGGCCCCCCCGCCGCCGCCCCTCAAGCCGCTGCCGCTGCCTTTTGAAATCTGGACGCTGGAAAAATCCTCCACCCTCCAGTTCACCCGTAACGCCGCCTGGCTCCGCAGCCAATTGCTCCGCCTGGCCTGGTACACCGTCCTGATCGTGATCTACATCATTCTCAGTGTCTTCACCCTCCGCCAGATCATCGCCCTGCCCAGACCCGAATTCCTGCCATACCTCGGTCTGGCAACCGCCGCCCTGCTCATCGGCCTCAGCCTCTATACCATCTGGCAGATCCTCCGCCAGCCTAACCGCATCATTGTCGAGCCGCGTGGCATCCGCGCCTTGCGTGGCAAATCCGTCCGCTGGTCGATCCCCCGTGAATCCATCGAAGCCGTCTACGTCACCGAAGTCTTCGGCAAGAAATCCAAGAATCATACTGTCCAGCACGGCGAACTGAGCCTCTACCTCAGTGATGGCAGCTTCCGCAATTTGCTCGTCCAGCAGCACCCGGTCGAGATGGGCGTTTCTCCAGATCACTCGCTTCCCGAAGACGGCGTCAGCCCCCTGACCCTCTATTCTGCCCGTGGCGATCTTCAGATGGCCGGGTTGTATATCGCCCAGACCCTCAACGCCGAGTGCCGCTACGACCGCCGCTGCCGCTAATGCCATCCACTCTTAATTTTTAATTTTGCCTTAAGTAAGATGGTCTCTATTCCTTGATATAATCTTAATCAATCTGTGTTTGAATTCTCTAACATGCATGGGCCGCCATTGACGTTCCGGTGGCCACACAGAAAGCAGATTTGACCCCTATGACATCCGAAAGACCCCTCATCCTCTTTACCAATGACGACGGCATTGCCTCGCCCGCCCTTTGGGCCGCTGCCGCCGCCTTCGCCGACCTCGGCGACATCCTGATCGTCGCCCCACGCGAACAGCAGTCTGGCATGGGGCGCAGCCTCCCCATCACCAGTGAAGGCCGCATCTATCCCCATGAAGCTCCCCAGAACGGCAAACCGTACGCCTACAAAGCCTACGCCGTCGATGGCACGCCCGCTCAGGCTGTCCAGCACGGCATTCTTGAACTGTCCGACCGCCTGCCCTCGCTGGTCGTCTCCGGTATCAACTACGGCGATAACCTCGGCAACGGTGTGACCATCTCCGGCACCGTCGGTGCTGCCCTCGAAGGCGCCAGCTTCGGTATCCCCGCGCTGGCCGTCTCCCAGCAGATGCCCAAAGACCTGCATCTTTCCTATTCCACCGAGGTCGATTTCACCGCCGCCGCCGCCTTCACCCGCAGGATGGGGGAACACCTCATCCACCACAGTACCCCGGACGATGTCGATGTCCTCAAGCTGGAAATCCCCTGGGGAGCCACGCCGGATACGCCTTGGCGCGTCACTCGCCTGTCACGCCGTCGCGTCTATTGGCCCACTCGTCCGGAACGAGTCGCCCTCTCCGAAGTCGGCCGCCTCGGTTACCACTACGACGCCGACCCCGGCAAGGCCGAACCTGACTCGGATGTCTATGCCGTCGTGATCGACAAGGTGGTTTCAGTGACGCCGATCAGCCTCGACCTGACCTCGCGCACCGACCTGTACCGCCTCCAGCAGATCATCGCCGGTGAACGTCTCTACAATGGCGAACACCGTCCTGAGCCGCACCGCTGACCCAGCAATAGTTACTCTAAACAAAAAGGGCACAACGCGGTTGTGCCCTTTCATATCCTTCTGTCCCCTCTAGGCCTGACCTGAAAACCCGGAACGCCCTCCGTATGACCTTGGCGTCATGGCAGTTTTCCTTTTTGCGTCTTATGGGAAAACCCAACCAACCCCGACTCCGCGTAGGGGCGGCCCGGCGGGTCGCCCGCGCAAGAAGCATTCGCATGCGAATGCTTCCCTCCATGACCGCTTAAGCCCCTCTCCACTGCCTAGAGAGCGGGTTGGGGTGAGGAGCATGAAAAACCTACCCCTCATCCTCCGGTCCGATCTCCGTCGTCACCGCCTCATCGATAGCCGTTTCCCACGCCTCATCCAGATCGACCTTCTGCGCTTCCGTTTCCAGCAGCGCGTGTATCCAGTGCCAGACTTCTTGCGGGTCATACCGCGGATTGATACTCACTGCCGCCCGCAGGATCGGACGGCGCATAAATGGAGAATTCAGGAAGGGCAGCACGCAGTTCAGGTGATTGACGAATTGGAGAACCGGCTCCTCCGCAGTCAGCCAGAAAGACCAAATGCCGCGTTCGCAGACCGGCTCAGTCATGTGGAATGCTTTCGGTTTCGGCGGAAACGCTCCCAGAGGTCCAATAGACGGCCGCATCACCATGCTTTCGCTACCTCTCTACCTCGCCTAGGTCTTAATAGAGAGCGTAGGTCAAAGCCCCGCCCGCGCCAACCCCCGAATCTGCGGGGTATCAACTTCCGCCCCTCAGATCACCTCGAAGCTCTGCCCCCACAGCGCCATACTCTCCGCCACAATCGACTGCGTGCCGATAATCAGTACCGTCCCGTCCGTCCCCACCCGCGCCTTCGCCCGATCCACCGCTTCCGCCAGCGATCCCACATACTCCACATCTTGATGGTGTTCACCCGCTGACGCCAATGCCTTGTCCGGTGTCAGCCAGTGCAGTGACGGGTTGCGCGGCGTTTCCGTTAGGATCATCCCGTTGCTCACCCTCGCCAGTTCACGATACACCCCAGCGTAATCTTTATCCGCCGGAACCCCGATGATGCTCATCACCGGCGGGCGCAGTACCTCGCGCACGCTCTCCACCAGCAGCGCCGCCGACTCTGCATTGATCGCCCCGTCCACATACACCAGTGGTTGATCCTGCATCTTCTGGCAGCGTCCCGGCCAGACGACATCGGCCAGCCCAGCCCGAATTCGCTGGATATACTCCGCCGAACCGTGCGAAACGCCTTGCAGCCGCCCGTGCATATTCCCCGCGCCGATCACGGCTAGCGTCGCGTTCTCGATCTGGTAGCGCCCCCTCAGTGAAAGCGTCACCTCGCCGTACCGCCCCATAGCGATCCGCTGCCCACTGGGGGTCGAACCTCGGTACTCCCCCATGTCCTTCGGCGCGATCCAGCTAAACTCGGCGTTGACTGCCTCTGCCTCCCGCTGAAGCACGTCCATCACCGCAGGCGTTTGTGGCACACTGTAAGCATAGCTGTACGGCTTGATGATCCCCGCCTTGTGCCAGGCAATCCGTTCCAGCGTCGGCCCCATATACTCGGGATGTTCCAGCATGATTGGCGTGAAAAGCGATAGTTCATTCGGCACGACCGCAATATCGTCGAACCGCCCACCACGCCCCACTTCCAGCACCGCCGCCGTCACCTTCTGCTCATCGAACCAACGCAGCGCGATTCCCAGGAAGATACCCTGCGGACTAAAGTACTGATGCTCACGTAACCCCGCCTCAATCGCGTCGATCTCCGGCAGGAGATCATTCAGAATGCGGCATAGATCCGGTTCCGAGATGCACCGCCCGTTCACCCGGATGCGCTCCCGCCAGCTCACCAGATGCGGGCTGGTAATCAACCCCACCTGGTGTCCCAGATGTTGCAGCAGTTTTGCTGTGATGACCGTCGTCGAGCCTTTGCCCTTGCTGCCCGTTACCACCGCATATTCGCGTGCTTGCCCCAGCAGCTGATGTTCAAACAGCAGCCGTCGCGTCGGCCCTACATCCCGCATCTCCTCGTCTAGTCCACGCGGTTGGCCGCGCAGCTTTCGCATCGACTGAAAGATTCGGGTAATCGCCTCACCCTCATTGTGGATTTGCATTCACTTTCTACCGATCATCGCACTTCAGATCAATAACTCTTGAATTCCGCATTGCGTCATTCCTATTCTGAGAAATCACCCCATCCCAATTCTTTCTCCACCCTTCTGTATTCCTCTGTACCTCTGTGGTTGTACTTGCATATTCATATTTCATGTTCCACTTAATCATCCCACCACCGGAAACCTGGCGGCAGCTTATCCATCCCCGGTCCGCTCGGCACATCCTCCGTCAGCGGCGGCGGCAGCGGATAGGCCAGCGCGGTTGCCCGTGGAGATCGACTGGACACTGCCCGCGCCGTAGGACTGTACAGTCGCTCCCGCGCGCCCCGGATTGCCACCAGGATGCTGACCAGAATGCCACCCAACCCCAGGAACGCAGCCAGCGCATTCAGAATCAACCCCACTGTCGGCAGCGAAATCAACAGCGCCACCAGTGTCGCCCCTACCAGCAAAGCCGTGAAGGCGATCCGTGTGCTGCCATCATCCCCAATGGTCGTCCGCACAATCAGCCGCCCCAGCAGCAGCGCCGTAATCATGCGGCTGATGAAGATCGCGGCAAAGTAGAACACGCTCACTACCCCTGCCCAACTGCCCAGCAGCACCCCACTCAACAGCGAGACCACCAGCGTATCGAATTGGAGCAGCAGCAGCGTAATGATGAACAGCACAACCAGCAGCACCACAATCAGCGCAATCGGGAACGAAATGATGAACGCCAGCAAACCCACGCCCAGGCTCGGCAGCGCCCGCGTCTGGATCGTCCGCAGCGGCACTTGCAGCGGCCGTGTGGCGAACACCAACCCGATAATTCCGAACACCATCAGCAGGATGAACTCGCGCGCTGCTTGCAGCACATACAGCCGCAGCCCACCCTCTTCCTCCGCATTGATGATCTGCGCCAGATCAGGCTGGATAGCCAGTTGCGTGAAACTCGTCTCTCCAGACACACGTCCGGCAATCGTCCCTTCGGTTGGCCCCGTGTAGCGCAAGTCGCCCTCTACCGACCCGCCTTCCCCCACCACCAACCCCGGCGCGATCAACTGCACGTCCCACGAGAACGGAACCAACAGCGTTTGAAGCTGTGACACCCCCGTAGACTGTGGATCGCCTACCGTTGCTTCGACCGTGCCGCCGACCGCCCCGTTGATCGCCAGCGCTGACCCCCAGAAGTTGACCTCACCGTCACTGGAACCATCCAGCACCAGTTGGTAGCCTGCTGCCGTCACATTGCCCGGAATCCGCATTCCACCCTCGACCGTGCTGCTCAGGCTCAGACTCATCAGGTCGCTCCGGCTGCCACTCATCTGTGCCCCCTGCGTGATCCGCAGCACCGCCCCAATGAAATGCACACTCCCGCCGATCTCGCCGTAGACATCCAGTTGGCCCGCTGCCAGGTACAGATCCCCTTCGATCTTCCCCGTGATATCGGCGTCCGTCGCCGCTCCAATCACATCCCCGCTCACTGTCCCCCGAATGCTCAAAGTTCGGCATAGCGCGAACAGGTTGCCTTCTATCCTCTCCTGCGCCGCGATGATGCACTGGTCTCCCTGCCGAATCTCTCGCGCCCCGCCCGTGGACAGGCCTATCGACCACAGCATCCCCACGACGACTACCGCGATCAGCCATCGACGCATGGGTAATCACTCCTCATCAATCAAGTCGATTGTACGGTATCGACAGATGGTTGCCAATTCTTCTGGCTCATGAGAGAATATTATTCAGCGCGAATGAGTCCGGTTGTCCCGTTCTGGGCGAAGAGATTCTCGCCAGGTAGGTAACGTCGTGTCCGAAGGTCACCGTCTAATTCTCGTGATCGACGCCGAGCGTCACGGTTCCGTCACCTTGACCGTGGATCGCCGCATTGTCGTCGGTCGCTCGGACCCGGCAGAACCACCCGCCGAGACCCTCGGCCTGGACCTCGCCCCCTATGGCGGCGAGCGCAGCGGAGTCTCGCGGGTTCATGCCGCTCTCTTCCCTGATGTGGACGGCATCTATATCGAAGACCTGGAAAGTACCAGTGGCACATTTCTGAATGGCTTGCGCTTGCTTCCCTCGCGTTCCTATCGACTCCGTAGCGGTGACGAGTTGGAACTCGGTCGTGCGCGGGTCACAGTACGGTTATAGAACATCCCGCGCTTGCAAGATTACCCCACTCAAGGTATCGTGATTGCGCCGGGACAATGCTCGCCCAGCACCAGGACGCCCTTCGGTCTGTGCGGGCGGAATGAGGACGAATGACGCGGAGTTTCACAGATCGACTCTTCGGCGGAGTCTGCGGCGGCCTCGGCGCGCTCATGCACATCAGCGCCTGGTGGTTTCGCGCCGCTTTCCTCATCCTCGCAGCCGTCACATCAGGCACGTTCATCGCCCTGTATGTCCTCCTGTGGTGGATCCTCCCTCAAGAGTCGCTTGTCGATAAACGCCCTGCCCGCCCCGAACACCTCCTTATGGTCATCCTGCTCATCATCGCCGCGCTGATCGGCTGGCTGGCCGCCGCCAATGGCAGCTTCCGCGCCGAATCCGGCCAGGATTTGTTCTGGCCCATCATCGCCCTCATCCTGGCTGTCGTCTTTTTCCTCAAGCAGGTGCGTTCATGAAAGTCCCTCGCCGAACCAACTTCCTCTGGGGACTGATCGCGCTGGCCGTCGCCGTGCTGTTCCTCTTGCAATCCCTCAACACCATTCCCCCGGGCATCGCCGACCTTCTCAGACGCGCTTGGCCTGCCCTCCTGGTCATCGCTGGTCTGAGTATTCTCTTCCGCGACCGCCTGCGGATCGGTGGACTCGTCGCCCTCCTGCTCGGAGTTGGCCTCGTCGGCGCGCTGACCCTCATCTCCTTCAGCAGCCGCAGCGCCCAACCCCGTGATGACTACCAGCAGACCTTCGATCAGCCTGTCGGCGAAGCCATTACGCTTCTGCGCATCGACCTTCAGCTCCTCGATACGGATGTCGAGATCGTCCGCGTCCTCCAAGGCCGTTCCGCTCTCGGCCAGTTCATCGGCAGCCGCGAAAGCCTCGTGAACATCCAGTACACCGAAGCGGGTGACGGAACGGCCTCCCTCACCGTCGATGAAACCCGTCCGAATGCCTTCCCGCTCCTCGATGCCGTCGGCCGCGGCAGCTTCCGCCTCGAACTCCCTGCCGATGTGCCCCTCGATATCAGCTTTGACGGCTTCAACGGTTCCCTCATCCTCAACCTCAGCGGCCTCGCCCTCGAACGGCTTAACTTCGATCTCCACCAGGGCAGCGCCATCGTCAGCCTGCCCGAATACCGTCCGCTCAGCCCTCGCAGCCAGGATGGGCAGGGCGTCTTTGTCGTTCGCGATGGGAACGTCACCATCCGCGTCCCCCAGACCGTCGCCGCCCGCCTCACCCTCAATCGGGGTGGCAGCGGCCTCCAGCCCGTCTATGACCCGCTCATCTATAACTACCTGGCAAATGACATCCTCGAAGCCCGCAATTTCGACGCCGCCGAGATTCAACTGCGCTACGGCGTCACTGCCCCCCGCGGAACCATCACGTTGGAGGTCGCCAGCAGCTAACCCGTGAACACATCATCACTCAACGCCTCCTCCGGTTTCCTTTGCGTTCTTTGCGTCTTTGCGGTTAGATTTGCTCTGTTGCAAGGATCACAAAACCATATGGCGACCACCTGCGTCGGGCTTGGTTGTCCCCCTCTCCCAGCGGTACTCCGCGTTAGGGAGAGGGGGCCAGGGGGTGAGGGCTGTATCTTTGCAACAGAGCAGGTTAGATTCTTTTGTCTCCCTCTGTATGATCTCTGTGCCTCTGTGGTGGAATCTTTCTTGGGGATGTCGTAACCATGTTCTGGCGCGTTCACCTGACCAATCAGGCTGTTCAGCAAATCCAGATTCTCCCCGGCAAGCCCACCCTGCTCGCCGCCTGGACACAGCGGGATCGAGCCACCTACTTCGATCTGGAAACTGGCGCTGTCGTCGGTGAACATCAGCACAAAGCCGTCAGCCGCCAGAGCGACCGCTGGGCCGAGTTCCTCGCTTCACTCATCGCCCCCAACGGCGCCCACTTGCCCATCGTCCGCACGGCCCAGGGAACCTTCTTTACCACCGCCGATGGCAAGATGCGCCTGCACTGGCTCTCCGACGATGAACTGGTTGTCGAACTCGACGGCAAAGAGGTCAAACTCGAACTTAAGGCCAAAGCGCCTCTCGCCGCTGTTGCCCTGGATCGCCTCATGGGCGTCATCGCCGCCCTGGATGCCAAAGGCAGGCTCCACCTCTTCCAGCAGCATATCGCCATCGGCGCGTTCGATCTCAAATTGTCCACACAAGAGGAAGCCCAGTTTGCCCTCGCCATTGCCGATGGCAGCGTAGCCATCTTCGCCAGCGACGGTCATGACATCGTCCTGGTCGATAACGGCGGCAAGATTAAGAAGCGCCAGGCCGTCCATTATCCTATCCGCCGTCTGGCCTGTTCACCTAATGGCAAGCTGCTCGTCACCAACGATGCCGAAACCGGCGTCATCCGCGTCTACAGCGGCGAAGACTTGACCCCTACCCACCAGCGTCACGCCAGCGATCTGCTCGAAAGCGCCGCCCAGCTTCAGCTAATCGCCGACCTGCCACCCCCGAATGCTGCCCCCGGCACGCTTGCCATCACCGACGACGGTCGCCTCGCCTTTCACATCTCCGGGGTTATCTGCGCCGCCACCCTCAAACAGCTCGACGCCCTCCCCCGTCCCCAACCCCTGCTCTGAATTCTCGGTCTCCTCTGTGGTTTAATACGCATTTCACACCAGGTCTTTTTCCGCCAGCGCCCGCTGCGGAAACACAAACCGGTCCAGCGACCGCGTCCCCACGCTCAGTGACTTGCGGTTCGCCCGCTCGAAGTCGTTGTGCAGATCGCGCACCAATCCCGCCTGCGCTGCCGAGGGTTCGAGCTGGAACATCGCCAGCGTCAGCGCATATTCGCCCAGCGCCAGCACCAACCACTGCCCATCCTGCATTTCCTTCCGCGCCAGCCCCGACTTGGGACGATTGCTCATCCCCCACAGAGATTTCAGCACCATGCTGATCTGATCCATATTCGGTTGCTGTTTCCCCCCCATCATTAGCGGCATCGGTATATTGTGCTGGTAAACCAGATAGAACATCAGCCGCGCTTCAAAGTGCTGCCGCAAAAATGACGTGTGTCCCGGAGCCGCTGCTTGCTTCCAGGCCGGATTCTCAGGATCGCGCTCAATCAGCCGTTGAATGATCGCCCGCTGTTCGCTGTACCGCCCATAGATCGCGTTGAACTGCGCCCGGTTCAGCTTGCCCAACGAAAACTCGTTTGCCACCGTCTCCATCTTGCGCCGCAGTGCCTCCAGCGCCGCCTGTGGATCGTCCGGGGCTTTTTCCGGCGGCGTAACGCTGTTAGACTGCATCGCCCGCGCCAGTAGATTCGCCCGCGACGGTGGTTTCGCGCGCGGAACCTCATCCGATTCCAGCGCCGGACGCGGACGTATTGGCGACCGCAGTGTCGAATCCTCGTTGGGTTTGGGCTGCTCCGGTGGAGGCCGGTCGTTAGGCTGATCGCTCACAAGGCAATGACTCCCGGTTTCAGAGTTTTCCTGTTCGGCACATCACGCCGCCTTCCTTCAGTATATAACGCCCTCGTTATTTCAGCACCTCTCCTCCGTAATTCCTCTGCATCTCTATACGTCGTTTTGTGTTCCTTCTTTGCGTCCTTTGCGTCTTGGCGGTTAAAGTATTATTCTTCCCGCATTCGCTATAATCGCACTGTCGTCCAGTCCACCAGGGTTATCTCGCCATGCCATTCAGCCCACACTGCGGCCTCACCTTCACGCCCGAACATATCCAGGCCGCCCACAAAAACCGCGACCGCGAGCCGTTCCAATCGGCCTGGAACTTCCTCGAATCCACCCACCCTGCCGACCCTATCGCCGCCTTGCTCCTCGATGGCTTCCGCTGGCGTATTGCTCAGGACGCCGCTGCCGGTGAGCAGGCCGTCATCCAGTTATCCAGCGGCCTCGCCCTTGATACCGCCGACCAGTCCTACTTGGACAGCCTCGCTGCCGCTGTCGCCCTCGCCCACGCCTTTGAACTCCTCCGCGACCACCCCGCCTTCACCGCCGTCGCCCAATCCCGCTGGACCACTGCCTACCGCCTCTTTCTCGACCACCTCAACCACCCGCCCGTTCAACATGGCCTGCTGGAATATATCTGGCTTGGCTGCGTCAACCTCGTCTCCGGCATTGCCCTTGACGCCGAAGATCGTTTTGCTGCTGGCGTCGAGACCTTCCGCCACGTCATTGACCACGAAGTCCGCCCCGAAGGCTACCTCCCGAACCTGGTCACCCCGGCCGACGGTGACAGCCTTTTCCGCGAACTCTACGCCGTTGGCGCTCTCGTCGTCATGGCCGAAGCCGCCTCTCACGTCGGCCTCGATTTGTGGACCTACAGCGCGCGCGGCATCTCCGTCAATACTGCCGTCGCCTACGTCACCTATTACTACTACTACCCGGATCAATGGCGCTGGGACGAAGGCATCACCCAGGAGACCGCCCACCCCCTCTATCGCGCCTGCGCCAGCCTCTTTGAAATCCACTACCGCCGCTCGCGTGCCAACGAACTCAAACTGCTCCTCGACGAACTCCGTCCCTGCTTTAATCCCCGCCTCGGTGGCCTCACCACCCTCACCCATCCCTTTGTCAAACGCGGCCTCTTCTCTTGACCGCGCCCGATTCGCCCCGCTTACCACCTGCCACCGCTGCGGAGCCAGTCGCTTGCATCCGGCCCTCCCTGACCCCTACTCCCCGCTTTCTCAAGGATGGATTCTTTACCCACTATCAGTTCATGCCCACCGATTGAACCTTTCTGACCTCTTAAGCCCCCTCTCCATTGCATGGAGAGGGGGTTGGGGGTGAGGATCATGAAAAAACCTGCCTCTGAAAATACTCCCCGCTCCCCTCGGGCAATCCGGCGAATCGCCCTGTGTTTTCTAGGCAACCATCCATGCGACACCAAAGAGTTACCAAAATGTCACCCTTTCCATTCCATTTTGTGCTATTGTGGTGATACGGGCATCGTCAGGGCAGAATCACCCTGCCCAATCCGCCAGACTGACAGCGCACCTTAACAAACCGATACAAACACCGCGCTGCCTGTCTTTCTCCCTCTCCTATCGGTACTCCGCGTTCGGAAGAGAGGGAGCCAGCAGGTGGGCGCTGTATCCCTGCCGCCCGCCGCGCCTTCACAACCTATCGACTGCGAATTTCGCATCCCATCGTGGTTGCAAGAATTGCAACTGCGACAACTGCAACAAGCCTGCGCCTTGCATGTAAAGCATCGGGTACAAAATTGCCGTTCTGCAACTGGGGCAATTGCCGCCATTTGTGCAGCAAAATCCCCACACCGTCGAAGCCGGGAGCCAATGATCAACCAGCGATCCGTCTCCGTTGTCCCTTCAGTGGACATGGTTTTCGGCAGCCGGACACTTTCGTGGTGCATCCGCTAAATCGTCGAGAAAAACACGGGGCTGCGGGGGACGCCCCCGCAAGGTTTTTCCCCCTTCTCCCGGCGCGAGAAGGGAGTAGGGGGATGAGGGCATAACATGCCCGATGAGCCATTGACTGTCTGGCGGCGCATTTGCAGCATTTCGCAGATGGGGACTGCCCGCTTCACGGGGAGCTGTCACAAACAGGCGCATCTAACCCTGACGCCATTGCCGCCATTTGCGCCAATTCGCATGATTCTCAGATTCTCATTCTTATCATTCTTATCATTCTTATCATTTCGCATCGATCCCTGCATTTTTCTATCAACTATAAACTATCAACTACGAACTATTAACGCTCCCTGTCCACCCGTGGTACAATCCCCTCTTGTGGTCACACCCGTTCCGTGACCCTCCTGGAGGATTGACCCCATGACCCTGACCGATTACGGTCGCATCCTGATCCGCCGCGGCTGGATCGTCCTGCTCCTCGCCCTGCTCTCTGCTGGCGGAGCCTACGTCATCAGCCAGCAGCAGCAGCCCATTTACCGCTGCATCCAGAAAGTCCTCATCCAGCCTTCCCGCACCGACCTCAGCCTGACCGAATCGAGCCGACAGCTCCTCAACAGCTACCGCTCCCTCATGGATAGCTCGCTGGTCGCTGCCCGCGTCATCGAACAGCTTCGCCTGGACATGACCCCCCAGCAGTTGAAGAGCGACGTCACCGTTAACGCCAGCGCCATCGATCTCGCCATTGAAATCTCGGTCGACTCGACCGATCTCGGCCAGGCCGATCAGGTCGCCCGCGCCTGGAGTGGTGAACTCGTCAACTACCGCAACGTCGAAAACCAGAAAGTCCGCCGTGAAGATCAGGTGAACGCTGCCCCACAGGATAACCCGCAGTGCGGCCAGCAGTCCCCCCGCCCGCTCATCAACGCCGCCGCCGGTGGAATCCTCGGACTGCTGCTGGGCCTCGTCATCGTCTTCGCCCTCGAATACCTCGAAAGCAGCGTCATCCGCAGCCGCGATGACCTCGAACGCACGCTGGAACTCAACGTGCTGGCCTCTATCCCGGAAAACTAGGGGAACCGATATGCCTGAACCCAAGCTCATCACCTTGACTGAACCGCGCTCTGCCGCCTCTGAAGCCTACCGAACACTCCGCACGAACCTGATGTTCAGCAGCGTCGAGAACCCCATCCACACCCTGCTGGTCACGTCCGCGGCCCAGGCCGACGATAAGAGCCTCTGCCTCGCCAACCTCGCCGTCACCTTCGCCCAGAGCGGCAACAAGACCATCCTCGTCGATACCGATCTGCGCCGCCCCACCCAGCACGACATCTGGGGAATATCCAACGACCGCGGCCTCTCCACCATGATGATCGAAGATGCCGCGCTTTCGTCGCCCCCGCTCGCTGCCACCTCGGTGGAGAACCTCTGGGTGCTGCCGGCCGGCCCTGCCGCGCCCAACCCGGCGGACCTGCTCAGCAGCCAGCGCATGATTAATATCATTGGCCTGCTCAAAGCCCGCGCCAGCTATGTCCTCTTCGATGCCCCGCCCGTCCTGGCCGCGACCGACGCCGCTCTGCTGGGCGCCAAGCTCGACGGTGCGCTGCTCGTCGTCCGCGCTGGGCATACCCGCCGCGACCATACCGCCCGTGCCCGGCAAGCTCTGGAACGGGTACACGTCCGCATCGTCGGCGCAGTCTTGAGCAACGCTCCCAAAGACAGCGTGAGCGGCTATTACGGGTAGCCCACCATGGACACGTCGAACGACATCCGCATCCACAGTTGGGAAGACCTCAACGAAGTCGTCTTCCGCGACTCCTGGCGCGATAATCTCCAGCGTTACCGCTCCCCCTTTGCCTTTCGCGGTCTCTCCGACGCGCGTTATGAGCTGCTCACCAGCCTGATGCGGATGGGGGGCGATTTCGCCCTGCTGGAACCTGTTGTACTGCGGAACTTCCGCAAGTATGCCGTCCGCGATGTCAGCCCCGGCGACTCGATCTGGAGCTGGCTGGCTGTGGCCCAGCATCACGGCCTGCCGACCCGCTTGCTGGACTGGAGCAACTCGCCCTACGTAGCCGCGCACTTCGTTACTGCCGAACTGGACAAATACGACCGTGATGGAGTGATCTGGTGCGTGCGGGTAGGGCTGGTGCGCCGCCAGATGCCGGAAACCCTCCAGCGCATTCTCAAAGAAGAATATGCCGTCCTCTGCAATGTGGACATTCTGGCACGGGTAGCGAACTCACTGTCTGAATTCGACCGCCTGGCCCAGGAACCGTTTCCCATCTTCCTCGATCCTCCGGCACTGGACGAACGCATCGTCAACCAGTTTGCTCTGTTCTCGATGATGTCCAGCCCGACGGCCCGGCTGGATCAATGGCTGGAACGCCATCCAGAGGCTTATGTGCGCGTGATTATCCCCGCCGAGACCAAGTGGGAAATCCGCGACAAGCTCGACCAGATCAATATGACCGAACGGGTACTTTTTCCCGGCTTGGACGGCCTGAGCAGTTGGCTGAAACGCTACTACAGCCCGCGGCAGACGAGACCAAACGCCAGCTAATCGTTGGTTCGCTGCAAGGAAAACCAGCGTACACTGTAAGTTGAACCGATTTATGACCCATCAACCACGAGGTGTGACACATTCATGAAGGGACTCATCCTGAGCGGCGGCAAGGGGACGCGCCTCTATCCCCTGACCTATACCAACGCCAAGCAGCTTATTCCCGTTGCCAACAAGCCCGTCCTGGTGCGCGTCATCGAAAGCATCCGCGATGCCGGCGTCGATGAGATCGGCATCGTCATCGGGCAGACCGGCCCCCAGATCAAGGAAGTGATCGGCGACGGCAGCAAGCAGGGCGTCCGCATCACCTATATCCCCCAGGAAAGCCCGGATGGTCTGGCGCACGCTGTCAAGATTTCGCGCGGTTTCCTGGGCGATGAGCGCTTCGTCATGTTCCTGGGCGATAACGTCATTCAGGGCGGCATCGGCCGGCTCATCAGTGACTTCGCTCACAACAACTGGAATAGCCAAATCGTCCTCAAAGAGGTCGAAAACCCTTCAGCTTATGGCGTCGCCAAGCTTCGCCCGGATGGCAGCATTGAGAAACTCATCGAAAAACCCAAAGCCCCCCCCAGCAATCTGGCGCTGGTTGGCATCTACATGTTCGACTCGACCATCTGGGAAGCGGTCAATTCAATTCAACCCTCCTGGCGCGGCGAACTGGAAATCACCGATGCCATCCAGTGGTTGATCGACGCCGGCCATCGTGTCTACCCGCACGTCCACCAGGGTTGGTGGATCGACACCGGTAAGCCGACCGATATGCTGGAAGCCAACAGCTTGGTGCTGGAAGAACTCAGCCCGACCATCGCCATTGATGCGGTCATCGAGAACTCGACGGTGGATCGCCGCGTCACCGTGGAGAGCGGCGCTCGGATCATCAACAGCACCGTGCGCGGCCCGACCATCATCGGCGAAAACACCGTCATCGAGAATGCCTATATCGGCCCGTTCACCAGCATCTATCACCATGTCACCGTCCGCAACTGCGAAATCGAACGCAGCATCGTCCTGGAGCACAGCGCCATCTCGGATCTGCGCGACCGCCTCCAGGATAGCCTGATCGGGCGCAGCGCGACCATCAGCCGCAGTGACGATAAGCCACGCGCCCTCAAGATGAACGTAGGCGATCACAGCAGCCTGTGGATCGTCTGAGCCATCTGTGTCCGTGCGTCGAATTCAGGCGGGGTACGCCTGACCCGTCCGTGCCCCGCCTGTATGCTGTGTCCTAGCCAAACCTTAAGCTGGAACCAGTCCCAATCCCGTTTAGCATGAGAGTATCGAGTGAGGCTATGACCGAATCAACCAAACGCCATCCCATCAAGCTCATCGCGGTCGATCTGGATGGCACGTTACTGAACAGCGACCATCTGCTTTCCGACCGCAGCGAAAAGGCCATCAAGGCAGCGCTGGCGAAAGGCGTCCAGGTTGTCCTGGCGACTGGCAAGACCTTCTTCGCCGCTTCGCATCTGGTCAAACGGCTGGGCATTCAAGCTCCTAGCATCTGTATCCAGGGAACAACCGTTTACAACGCCGATGGTTCGCGGCGAACCCAGTTGACGCTCGACCCCGCCATAGCGCGGCGCGTCATCACCTTCGCCGAGGATCGCGGCTATCACGTGGCCCTCTACGTGGGCAACCGCATCCTCGTGCGTCAGATGCATCCTCGTGTGGCCGCTCTGACTGAACCCTACCACGAACCGGATGCCGAAGCTGTCGGCTCGCTCCAGGCTGTGCTCGACCACATGGCCCCCAACAAGCTGATCATAGTGATGCCCGGCGATCCCCGCCGCATCACCGCGCTGCGCTGGCAGTTGAGTATGCAGATCAACGGAACGGGGCGGCTGCTCCAGGCCGGGGTCAGCGATATGCTGGAAGTGCTGCCTCCGAATGCCTCTAAGGGCATGATGCTGCGGTCACTCCTCAAGGACATGCATATTCACGCTAGCCATGTCCTGGCCTGCGGCGATGCCGAGAATGACGTGGAAATGCTTGAACTGGCCGGACTCGGCGTGGCCGTGGGGAATGCTTCGGATCACGTCAAGCAGGTGGCCGATGTCGTCGTCGGCACAAACGACCAGGATGGCGTGGCTGAGGCCATCGAGCGCTTCGTGCTCAATGCAGAGGAATCCGGCCAGGCTGCCGAAAGCCAGCCTGAAGCCGAACGATCTGCCAATCCGGCCTGAAGAAGGCGCACAGCAGAGGGAGAATGAACGCATGAAGAATATCATGGTGACAGGTGGGGCGGGCTTTATCGGCAGCGCCTTCGTCCGGCAGATGGTCAAACAGCATCCTGAATTCACCATCGTTGTCTTCGACAAGATGACCTATGCCGGGAATATGGACAATCTGCTGCCCGTCAAGGACGCGGACAATTTCCGCTTCGAGCAGGGCGACATCGCCGACCGGCAAGCCGTACATCACGCTTTTGAGACGCACAGCATCGATACGGTCGTCAACTTCGCGGCGGAAACGCACGTAGATCGCAGCATCCTCAGCCCGGATGCCTTCATCTTCTCGAACGTCGTGGGCATGAACATCCTGCTGGAAACAGCTCATCAGCGCGGCGTAGAACGCTTCGTGCATGTTTCGACCGATGAAGTCTATGGTGATATCGAGGGCGATCACTTCTCGGTCGAAGACGATCCCTTCAAACCCAACAGCCCGTATTCGGCCAGCAAAGCGGGTGGTGAACTACTGGTGCGGGCGTATCATGTGACCTACGGCATGAACACGGTGGTCACGCGCGGCAGCAACACCTACGGCCCGTACCAGTACCCAGAGAAGCTTGTGCCCTTCTTCGTGACTGAGGCGCTGGAGGATCGCCCCCTCCCCGTCTATGGGGACGGCAAGCAGATTCGGGATTGGCTGCACGTCGAAGATCATGCGGGCGGGGTGGCCGCCGCCCTGATGCATGGGCAGCCTGGGCAAGCCTATAACATCGCCGGCGAGCATCTCCGCCATAACATCGAAGTCACGTACCGCATCCTCAAGCTGCTGGGCAAGCCAGAAACGCTCATCAAGCACGTGCCCGACCGCGAAGGCCACGACCGACGCTATGCCATGCGCTGTGACAAGCTCAAGGCGCTGGGCTGGAAGCCGCAGTACGACTTTGAACACGGCCTGGAGATGACGGTCGATTGGTATCGGAACAACGAATGGTGGTGGCGCAAGATCAAGACGGGTGAATACCTGGAATACTATAAGCGCCAGTACGCTGCTCGCCTGGCGGCGGCTCAGCAGGCCTAGCCAACCGAAGCATCGTCGAACTCGGTAAGCCCCACTGTTGTTCTAGTGGGGCTTTCGTTTGTGTCCGGCCTAGAATGCGGCAGCCGCGGGGATGATTTCCCGGCGGAAAGTCTCAAGCGGCGTCAGGTCCTGGACATTAGGCATGTTGAAGATGGCATGTTGGATGCCCATCGCGGCCAATTCGCGGCAGTGGGCGATCACCTCCTTGGCCGACTGCTTGCCCGGAGCCAGATGAACCGTGCTGAGAGAGGTCTTTTCGACCGCCCCATAATCCCGGCCCAGCCCATCGCAGTGGCGCTTGAGCGTGTCGAGCCGCCCACGCAGAGCATCCATGCCGTAACCGGTGAACAGGTTGCAGGCATCAGCATACTGCGCGACCAACCGCAGCGTTTTCTTCTCGCCCATTCCGCCGATCATAATCGGTGGATGCGGACGGCTGAGCGGCTGAGGCACGCACATCGTCTCAGCAAGTTGGTAATGCTTGCCCTGGTACGGCCCGGTGCTGCCTGACCACATTTGATGGGCAATTTGCAGGGCTTCCTCCAGTCGTTCAAAACGTTCACTGACTTCCGGGAACGGAGTGCCCAGACCGGCGGCTTCCCGCCCAAACCAGGCCGCCCCGATGCCAAAATAAGCGCGTCCACCGGAAAGGACATCCAGCGTCGTCACGGTCTTGACCAGAATGCCAGGATAACGATAGACGACGCCCGTTACCAGCGTTCCCAGCTTGATCTTGCGGGTCAGCGCCGCCAGATAACTGAGGGTGCTGTAGCCTTCGAGCATGTCGGTTTCGGGGGGGCCGATCACCTCGATCTGGAAGAAGTGATCCATAACCCACAGGCTGTAGAAGCCGGCCTCGTCCGCTGTGCGGCTGATCTCGGCCAATCGCGAGCCGATCTGGGCCGGTCCGCCCGGCCAGGTGAAGTTGGGAACCTGCAATCCAATACGCATCAACGGACTCCTAGAGCTGAATGGCTGGTGAAGGCAGTCGGGATGAGCCTACCACACAATTCGCCACCCCGAACCTGACCATCGGTACAGGGGATCAGGCGGGTTGTTCAGGCAGCCTGCCTGCGAACAGCCAGGCAGTGAACAGATCGGATAGGTCTTGACCGCTGACCGATTCCGCCACCTCGATGAAGTCCGCTGTAGTGGCGTTGCCGCCCTGGAAGCGGTTGTAATACTCGCGCAGAATGTTGAAGAAGGCCGCATCCCCAACTTCTAACCGGAGCGCGTGCAGCGTCCATGCGCCGCGCAGATAGACACCACCGTTAAACAGGTTGTTCACAGGGGGATTGCCCGGCGCGGTGAAGCTGTTGTTGGTAACGTTCTTGAGGATCACGTAGTATTCGTCCATGATCTCGGTCAGGGCAGCCGGCCCGCGGCGATGCTCAAACCACAATGCGCTGGCATAGGTGGCGAAGCCTTCGTTCAGCCAGATGTCCTTCCATTCAGCCAGGCTGACACTGTTCCCGAACCACTGATGCGACAGTTCGTGGGCGATCACGTTCTCGGTATCGGCGCGGCCTACCGCGACCTCCCTGCCAAACAGCGAGAGGGTCTGCGTCTCCAGAGCGAAGCGCAAGGGTGAATCGACGACCACCGCGCCATAGGCCTCAAAGGGATACGGGCCAAAGATCGTTTCAAAGAACGCGATCATATCGGCGGTCGGGGCAAACGTGGCCGTCAGGCTGTCGGCCAGATCAACGGGAAAATAGTTGCGGATCAGTAGAGCATTGGGGCCGACGCTCTGCTGGATCACAAAGTCGCCAATGTTGACCGTTGCCAGGTAGGTCGCCATTGGGTCGGAGGCTTCCCAGACCGTGGTAGTTAGCGGCCCTGGTAGGTTATTGGTCTCGATCAGCAGGCCGTTAGCAGCGACCACGTAGCGATCCGGCGCGGTGATACGGAAAGTATAGGTCGCTTTGTCGAGCGGGTGATCGCTGCATGGGAACCATAGCGATGCGCCGTTCGGCTCGCTGACGACGTAGACCCCGCCAGTGAAGCGCGTCCAGCCCCGCGCGAAAACATCATACACTTCGGAAAGGTCTTTGCCTGGTCGGCCATTGTAGGTCACCGCCACGATGAAGTCGTCGCCGGATTCGAGCGGCGTTTCCGGCTCAACGGTCAGTTCGCGCTCGACCCAGGTATAGTCCGTAGGCTCTTCGTCCACAGTGAGGGACTGTATCGTGTAGCCCGCGAAATCCAGGTTGAAGCGAGATAGGTTCTGAAGTGCTCGTGCCCTCAGCGTCACTGTCCCGCTGATCTGATCCGTCTGGTCATTCCAGGTCAGGCTGATGGTGTAGTGCTGAACATCGTAGCCGCCGTTGCCCAGGGTTGGGAAGTAATCATCGCCGACGCCATCGGCTCCCCAATCGGCTTCGCTGGCGGTTGCGCGCCCGAGGCACAGCCCGAACACCAATCCAATAACAAACAGGACTCGACTGCCCATCGTTCCGTTCTCCCACGTTTACCCACATCTGCTGATACTACCTCACAGCGGGCGGAGATGTTCAGTCCGTATGATTCACCGCATGGCTCAGGTACAATGACGTTACAGGTGTTTAGCCGAAGGTGTTGCCTTGCGCGTTCAACGAGTCACGCGGCAGTCTACATTCCCGGTTGGTGGCTTTTGCGGCTATTTGGCAGTCGTCAGCCTGCTGGTCGTCCTGGTTGGGGCGGCCGCGGTATTGATCATCATGCCGATTCTGCCCGGCTTCGCGCTTCAGGTTGCTGGGTTTGTCCCGGCAGGTCGCACCGATGAGGTCTTCGTTGGAAATCTACAGCCTGTCAATGTGACCCTGGATAACCCAGTTTCGGCTGTATCGGCCAGCCTACAGACTGGATCAGGGCTTTCCTGGTCAATCCCGACGGATACAGGTAGTGTTCAGATAGGCGGGCAGCAGGGCGTCCCGGTGGCTGCCATCCGGCTGTCAGAAACCCAGCTCATGACCCTGTGTCAGACGCAGACGACTTTCTGCGCCGCAGGAAATGATGCCTTCCGCAATATCCGCGTCGATCTGCGGCCAGACGGCGCGGTGATCTATGCTGACATATATCTTCGCGACTTGGGACTATGGCAGCCGGCCGGCCTGGTGCTGCGGTTGGGCGCCAGCCGTCAGCAGTTTGATATTGCCGGAGTCGATGTTGGCGGCACACTCTACGCAATTCCAGAGGGAACACTGGGCGATCAGGTGCGAAAAATCGCTCAGGAAGGGAATGCCGCCCTGCGTGGACTGGCAGTCGAGGTAGGCGGCGGACGCTACCTCCTGCAATCCCTCAGCATCGATGACACATCCATCACCGCGCTGCTGCGCGGATTTTAGGGCGCTGTGAGCCGAATTCTGGTTAGAATGCAATCATGATCCGTTCACCTGCTCGATTGACGAATGCCCTCTGGAACACGCTCAGGGCCGAAATGCGCGAGATCATGATCGCGGCGGCGCGGAGCAGCAGAACGCTGACCTACAGCGAGTTGTGCCTGACCCTGACGACCGCCACGCTGCATTATCATTCCCCGCTGCTGACTCGGCTGCTGGTCGAGATCGGCGACGAGGAATACCGCGCCGGAAGGCCGGTGCTGCCGGCAGTGGTCGTCTCTAAACAGACCGGAATGCCCGGTGCTGGTTACTTCAAGATCGGGCTGGGTGATAAGGTGACGGATGATCCTGAAGCGCGTTGGCGCGAAGACCTTCAGCGCGTATTCGATTACTGGAGCAAAGCTTAGCCATGAAGATCGTCATCACTGGAGCTGCCGGTCGTTTGGGCGGCAAGCTGGTTACTGTGCTGCGTGAGCGCGGACACCAGGTTACGGGTGTCGATGTGGTCGGCGATCAGGTGCAGAAAATCGATGTGACCGATTTCGCCACAACCTGCGCCTTGATGGGCGATCTTCAGCCGGATGTAGTTCTCCATCCAGCGGCATGGACAGATGTCGATGGTTGCGCCCGTGAACCGGAAAAGGCCGTGCAGATCAACGGCTTCGGAACGCAGAATGTCGCCTTGGCTGCCCAGCAGGTCAACGCCGCTGTGTTATATGTGAGCAGCAACGAGGTCTTCGATGGAACGGCGGGGCCATACCGCGAGTACGATGTGACCCGGCCTGTCAACCCTTATGGTTACAGCAAATGGGTGGGCGAACGCGCCATCCTGCATGTGAACCCGAAGCACTATATTGTGCGGACAGCCTGGCTGTTTGCCCACGGCGGGAAGAACTTCATCCAGACCATCCTGGGTGCGGCACAGGCGGGCAAGCGCCTGCGAGTCGTCACGGATGAGGTCGCCAATCCGACTTATAATGACGATCTGGCAGACGCGATTAGCGCACTCATTGAGACCAAGCGTTATGGAGTTTATCACTTCGTGAATGAGGGACAGTGTTCGCGCTGGGCATTCGCCCGCTACGCGCTGGATCAGGCTGGATTCCAACATACCCCACTGGATAAGATCAGCAGCGCGGAATGGCAGCGTCCCTCAACGCCGCCGCCCTACTCCGGGCTGGTCAATCTGGCGGGGCAGCAGGTTGGCATCCGGCTGCGCCCGTGGCAGCAGGCAGTGGATGCATTCCTGAGCAAGGAAGGTCTCCTGAAGTGAGTTCGCCTACAACACCCTCGGCAGCCCCACCGCCGCGATCTACGGTCGAGCGGTTCTCGGTCATCATCCCGAACTGGAACGGCGCTCGTTTTCTGCCGACCTGCCTGGATGCGCTGGCGCGGCAGACTTACCCCAACCTCGAAGTCATCGTCGCTGATAATGCATCAATCGATGAATCGCGCACACTGCTGCGAGAACGCTATCCGTCGGTCAAGGTGGTGGAACTACCAGAAAATCGCGGATTTACTGGGGCGTGTAACGCAGGAATCCGCGCTTCAACAGGCGGGGTCGTGGCACTGCTGAACAATGATACCGAGGTCGATCCAGAATGGGCCGCGGCAGTCGTGAATGCCTTTCGGCGCCACCCTGAATGCGGGATTGTTGCCAGCAAGATGCTGCTCTTCAACCGCCGCGACCACATCCACACCGCTGGAGACTATTTCACGCTGGATGGCCGCGCGGGCAACCGGGGCGTCTGGCAGCAGGACGATGAGCGCTTTTCGCAGGAAGTCTATGTCTTCAGCGCGTGCGGAGGGTCATCGGCTTACCGCCGGGTGATGCTGGACGAAATCGGGCTGCTGGACGACGACTTTTTCTTCTCGCTGGAAGACATCGATCTGGCCTGGCGAGCGCAGTTGAGCGGCTGGCGCTGTCTTTACACACCTAAAGCCATCGTGTACCATCATCTTTCGTCTACGGGCGGCGGCGTAACCGCCAGCTACTATGATGGTCGCAACCTGGTCTTCACACTAGTGAAGAATTATCCGGGCGCGTTATGGCGCAAGCATGGCCTGAAAATCCTCCGGGCACAGTTCAAACTGGCCTGGGAAGCCGCGCAAGCCTGGCGTGGGGCAGCCGCGCGGGCGCGCCTCAGGGGAATGCTGGCCGGAGTCGGACAAATTCCGATGATGCTGCGAAAGCGGAGATGTGTCCAGCAAATGCGCCGTGTTTCCATCGAGTCGCTCGAAGCGCTGTTGAGCGTAGAGTTCATGGACGTAACGTCCAATTCATCCATCTCCGAGGAACTTAAGTCCGTTGAATCCACAAACCCCGCCTCATCTTTCTATCGTCATTCCGGCACACAATGAGGAGCGGCGTCTCCCACCCAGCCTGAACCAGATCGACGCCTTCCTTCAAACCCAGGATTTCTCTGCTGAGGTCATCGTTGTCGAGAACGGCAGCAATGACCGCACCTTCGAGGTGGTGGCAGAGTTCGCGCAGACGCATCCGTATGTGAGGCCGATCCGGGCTACAGTTCGCGGCAAAGGCCTCGCTGTCAAAGTCGGGATGCTCGAAGCGCAGGGAGATTACCGCTTCATCTGTGACGCCGATCTTTCAATGCGGATCGAGGACATCGTGAAGTTCCTGCCTCCGGCTATTGGCGACGCTGATGTGATTTATGCCAGCCGCGAGGGCAAGGGTGCAGTGCGGGTCGGCGAGCCGCGACACCGGCATTGGATGGGTAGGGTCAACAACTGGCTGATCCAGATCGCGGCGCTGCCGGGAATACAGGACAGCCAGTGCGGGTTCAAGATGTTCACCCGCAAGGCCGCCGAAGACCTGTTCATGGTACAGCAGATGGTCGGAATCGGTTTTGATGTGGAGCTGCTGTTCATCGCCCGCAAGCGCGGCTACAAAATCCTCGAAGTGCCGATTACCTGGTACTTCGATGCCGACAGCCGGATGCGGCTGGTTGGGGACTCTTTGAACATCCTGATGGAAATCTGGCAAATCCGTCGAAATTGGTACTGGGGAGTCTATGCCAAGCGGGAAACGCGCCAACCGGACAGCCAACCTGCACTATGAAGCGCAGTGCTGGGCAAAAGGGCTGCGGTACGTAATCGGACTGGATGAGGTGGGCCGCGGAACCTGGGCGGGGCCGGTCGTGGCCGGGGCGGTCTGCCTCCCGCCAGATCACCGCGGCCTGCGCGAGGTGTTGGCTGGGGTGCGGGACAGCAAGACGATGACGCCCCGACAGCGTTCCCGGTTGGCCGAAACCATTCGTTCAACCGCCACCACCTACGGCATCGGTCTGAGCAGCAGCGCGGAAATCGACGAAATCGGCATCGTCCCGGCGACGAGGCTGGCGATGCAGCGGGCGTTGGAAGCCGTGGACTGCTTGCCGGATTATCTGCTGCTCGACTCGATTTATTGGCCTGACCTGACGATTCCTCACCAGAGCATCATCAAGGGCGACGCGCTGTCGCTCAGCATTGCGTCGGCCAGCGTGCTGGCGAAAATCTTCCGCGACGACCTGATGCGCGAATATGACCTGCTGTATCCTGGCTATGGCTTCGGGCAGCATAAAGGCTACGGAACACCTCAACATCAGGCGGCGCTGCGGCAGCACGGCCCCTGCCCGATCCACCGACGGAGCTTCGCTCCAATCCGCAATCTCAAGATCACCCAGACGACGCTCCCAGGCGGATTGATGCCATGAAGCTGGCTCTCGTCCATGACTGGCTGAACCAGATCGGCGGGGCAGAGGA
>CAZKXW010000016.1:0-56064 GCA_964556745.1 uncultured Anaerolineaceae bacterium | reverse complement strand
CACCCACCCCTGCCACCTCAGCGCCACGTTCAACGACCGTCCCAATCCCACCCACACCACCGCCAACTCCCGTCAGCCTCCGCATCCTCAATGCCATCCCGGATTCGGCCCCGCTGAGCGTCTATGCAGGCTTTCAGGCCATTGCCACCAATCTAGAGTACCAACAGGTTACCGAACCAACTCCATTCGACTCCGGCACGTACACCCTGCGCGTCGTCCCCACCGGCGCGGCATCGAATACACTCGCCCTGATCGAGCAGGAAATCAGCTTTTTGGGCAATAGTCCTATCTTGCTCGTTCTCACAGGAACACCAGACCGCGCGACCCTCTCCAGTCTTTCGATCCCGCAGCCGCTCCTCGCGGCAGGCGAATCGGCCATTATCCTGGTCAACGCCCTGGGTGATGCTGCCGAGATCGCTTTGCGGGATGCAGCCGGGACGATCATCGGCTCTGCCTCAACCGGCCAGTTCGCTGTCATTCCGGGGCTGAGTGCTGCCGCAGATCGATTCCGCCTACAGGTTGCCAGCGCTTCGTTAGAAGTGCCGGTGTCGTTGGATGACCACCGCATCTATACAGTCGCGGCCATTGGCTCCAGCGCCAACCCTGACCTCGTGACCTATTCGGACAATGCACCAGGACGAATCGCGCTGCGGATCGTCCACGCTGCCGTGCAGGTCAACGCCCTTGACATCTACCTGAACGACCAGCTCTTCAGCAGCCGCGTGGAATTTGGCCGCCCCGCTCCGCGCCAGGATATTCAGACGGGTGAATATAGCCTGTCCGTTCTACCCTCCGGCGCTGACCCTGGTTCCACTGCTCCACTGCTGAATCAGAAGATCGCTCTGTTCGAGGCCGCGCCAACCTCACTCATCCTGATTGGCGAACAGGACAACCTGCGTCTTCTGAATGTCACCGATGACCTGTCGCCAACCGCTCCTGATCAATCGCGCGTCTCGCTGCTAAACACCCTGCCTGATCGCCCAGCTGTACAGGTGTTCGTGAACGACCAACCGCTGGATACCATCCCCGAACTACGCTTCGGCGAATCCCCGGTAACCACCGGCCTTCTGTCCGAAAGCTATCGTTTCGTCATGAGCGCGCCAGATGGTAACGGTGTGCGTTCCACCCTGGAACTGGCCGAACGGCTGCGATTTGAGCCTGGCATCACCTATCTCTACCTGGTCACGGGCCGGCTGGACAGCAATCCAGTCATCATCAGCGAAACAGTCGGCATCGATCAGTCCACCAGCGCCATCGAACCCGGCCGTACGCCTGCCCACATCCGCCTCATTCATGCCGTCGATGGCGCTGGCCCTCTCACCTTGACGATCAACGAGGCCGCCTTGCTGACTGATGTGGTCTTCGGGATGAGCAGCCCGCTGGTCGCTGTTCCCGGATCGACACTCACGCTCAAAATCGGCTTCGGCGGTAACACGGCCGCCCTGGAAGCCGATACAGTGGATGGAAACCGCTATGCCGTGGTCGCGGCCGGTAGCCCCTCTGCCCTGAACCTGCTGCTGGTCTCCGACGATAAGCTTATCTTCGATGGCACGTCCCCTTATCTGCGCCTGATTAATGCCAGCACCACCGAAGACGCCACGCTCAAGCTGGCTTTCTCCATCGCCAGTGAGACGAGCGAGTCGACTCGGGTTCCTACACCTGAACTCGCTGCCACCGAAGAAACTGTAGTCGGGGAAACCGTCTTCACCCTGCCCTTCGGCATTCAAACACTGATCGCTGACCAACCTGGGGGGTCCGCCTCGAACATCATCCTGATGACCATTGGCGTCTTCAACATTTATTTGATCGACCCCGCGACCAATCAAATCCTGCATACCTTTCCCGAAATGCCACTGCAAGGTGGTGTTCACTATGATGTAATTGCGACACGCAGCCTGGAAACAAATACCGTCGATGCTGTACTGGTCATTCACCCGCAGTCCGAGCAGCCATAGGTGATGTGATCCAGAGGTGTCTCAGGTATAATCGGCGTCCAGGAAATCAGCCAGAGGCAGAGGCAGCATTGTGCGAATTCTGATCACCGGGGTCGGCGGTTTTGTCGGAAGACATCTCCTTCGGCATTTGCGCGAAATCAACCCTTCCGCCGAGTTTCATGGCTCTGTCATTGAAGACCCGCCACCGCTGATCGATCCGGCATTGACATGCCATACCGTTAATCTCAAAGCCCCGGACGCAGTTCTATGCCTGCTCGAAGAGGTTCAGCCCACCCACATCTATCACCTGGCTGCTCAGGCCTCGCCGCGGCTCTCGTTTGAGATACCCTGGGAAACGCTCGAAAACAACATCCGCTCCCAGCTCAACATCATTCAGAGCTGTCTGACGTTAGGCATTGCCCCTCGCATGTTAGTCGTCAGCTCCGCCGAGATTTATGGCCCGGTACGTCCAGAAGATCAGCCGCTCAATGAAGAAACCCCTCTGCGCCCCGCCAATCCGTATGGAGTCAGCAAGGTCGCCCAGGACTTGATCGGGTTACAATACCACCTCAGCCATCACCTGCCCATCCTGCGCGCGCGTCCATTCAACCACCTGGGCCCCGGCCAGCGGGAAGGCTTTGTGGCCGTGGACTTTGCCATTCAGATTGCCCGCATTGAGGCCGGGCAGCAGCATCCCGAAATGCACGTCGGCAACCTCTCCGCCCAACGCGATTTCACCGATGTGCGCGATGTCGTCCGTGCCTATGGCTTGATTATGGAACGCGGCACACCCGGCGAAGCCTATAACATTGCCACAGGTGTCAGCATCAGCATCGAGGAACTCCTCAAGACCATGCTGACCCGCAGCACAACCCCCATCACGATACGGACTGACCCATCTCGCTTCTTACCGCTCGATATTCCCATCATTCGCGGTGACGCAACCCGCCTGTATAATCGAACAGGCTGGCGGCCGGTCATTCCGCTTCAAACCACCATCGATGATGTGATGACCGACTGCCGCGAGCGGGTTCGTCGGATGCAGGCGGCATCCCGCTTCTGAAACACCCGCCAACCGGAGACCGGCCGCACAGATCTCACTGGACTGTTAGAATACTCTCGTGTTGCACACGATTGGAGAAACGCGATGAAGAAACGCGCCCTGATTACAGGAATAACCGGGCAGGATGGCTCCTATTTGGCCGAATTCCTGCTGCAAAAGGACTATGAAGTCTTTGGTATTGTCCGCCGTACCAGCACCTTGAACTTTGAACGCATTCGCCACATCCAGGATCAGCTCAATCTGATCTCCGGCGACATGCTCGACCAGACCAGCATGATCCGCGCTCTGAGCGACATTCGTCCCCAGGAAGTCTATAATCTCGCGGCTCAAAGCTTCGTGCAGACCTCCTGGATGCAGCCTGTTTTTACAGGAGATGTCACCGCTCTGGGGGTCACCCGAATTCTGGACGCCATCCGCACCGTCGATCCCACCATCCGCTTTTATCAGGCTTCCAGCAGCGAGATGTTCGGTAAAGTCCAGGAAGTTCCCCAGCGGGAAAGCACACCCTTGTATCCCCGCAGCCCCTATGGCGTAGCGAAAGTCTATGGTCACTGGATCACCATCAACTACCGCGAAAGCTACAATCTCCATGCCACCAGCGGTATCCTCTTCAACCACGAAAGTCCCCGCCGCGGCCTGGAATTCGTTACTCGCAAAGTCACTCATCAAGCCGCCAAGATCAAGCTCGGGCTGGCCCACGAACTTCGCGTCGGCAACCTCGATGCCCAGCGCGACTGGGGCTTCGCGGGCGATTACGTCCAGGCCATGTGGCTCATGCTCCAGCAGGACGAACCCGATGACTTCGTTATCGCAACCGGAAAGACCCACTCGGTCGAGCGGCTGATCGACATTGCCTTCAGCACCGTCAATCTCAACTGGAAGAATTACACCGTCCAGGATGAACGCTTCATGCGCCCGGCGGAGGTCGATCTCCTCATCGGCGATGCCACCAAAGCCGGTCAGAAACTGGGCTGGGAGCCGAACATCAGCTTCGAGCAGTTAGTGCAGATGATGGTCGAATCCGATCTTCAGCTTCTCAAGACCGAACACGGCCTGTGACTCTCATCGATACCCACTGTCACATCAACTTCGATGCCTATGACCCGGATCGCGCCGAGGTCATCCACAGAGCGGTCGAAGCTGGAGTGACTATCCTTATCAATCCCGCCGTCGATCTGGCAACCAGTCAGGCCATTCTGAACCTGACCGCTCAGTTCGACGGCCTCTATGCCGCTGTGGGTATTCACCCCAACAGCACAGCCGATTTCACCTCGCAAATGGTCGATATCCTCACCAGCATGGCAGCCCATCCACGCGTGGTCGCCATCGGAGAGATTGGCCTGGATTATTACTGGCGCGAAAGCCCGCATGAAAAGCAGTTCGAGGCGCTGGAAGCCCAGCTTGATCTGGCCGCCCGCCTCGGTCTGCCCGTGATTATTCACAACCGCGATTCCAGCGAAGATGTCATGCGAATCCTGGAAGGTTGGGCTACTGGTTTGCCGGGAGCCTTACGCGAGCGGCCTGGCGTGATGCACTCTTTTTCAGGGAATCAGTCCATCGCCGAGCGTGCCCTGGCGGCGGGATTCTATCTTGGCTTCACTGGTCCCATCACCTACAAGAATGCCGATACGCTCCGGTCAATCGCAGCACTTGCCCCACTCGACCGCATTCTGGTCGAGACTGATGGCCCCTTCCTCACGCCTGTTCCCCATCGCGGCAAACGCAATGAACCCGCCTACATCCCGCTCATTGTGGATCGATTGGCGGCTCTGCGTCAGACAAGCCCAGACGACTTAGGTACCCAGACGGCCGCCAATGCTCGGCGGTTGTTCAACCTCCCCTGAATCAGGAAGGGGAGCCATCTGTTCGACGGCTCCCCTTCCAAAATCTCAAGCCCTCACGGGATTACACACCACCTACCGGTGCTGCTTCCAGCGGAGCAGGATTGTTGATGCGTTCAGTTAGGCGCTCGCGGAATTCCTCCACGCGCTCGTCGGCCTGTTCCTGGGTGATCCGCCCGTTCTCCACGGCCTGCGCCAGCCGCTCCTGCACCTCGGACACCGCCGTATCGATGAAGGCATTCACGTCCACCCCGTTTGCTGTCAGCACATCGGCGAGAGTCTGCCCATCACGAAGCTGCTGGCGGATTTCCTGCACGCTTAGTCCGGTCTGATCAGCGGCCAACTGGACGACACCGGCTGCTACCCGCGCTCCCATCGCCCGTTCACGGAACTCGCCGTTCACCGCCGCCGTGTATGCCTCTGGCAGCCTGCTGATGAGCTGGTCAGCGCGTTCCTGAGTCATCTTGCCATCCGCCACAGCTTGATTGATCTCAGCCGTCGCTTCGGACACTGCCGCGCTCACCACTGCTTCGACGTTTCCACCATTCGCGCTGATGACCTCGGCCAAAGTCTGACCGGCGCGCATTTGCTCAAGGATAGCCGAAGGTTCCAAACCGGTCGCATCCGCCGCCGCCTGTATTAGGATCCGCTCAGATGCGCGTGCCAGTGACGGACGATCACCTTGTGCACGAAATTCACCGTTGACCGCGCGGGCAATCACATCAGGAAGCTGCGACAGCAGTTGGTCAGCCTGTTCTTGAGTCATGCGCCCATTAGCGACTGCCTGATTGATCTGTTCCGTCGCAGCACTCACCGCCGCGTCGATGACGTTCTGCACGCTGCCACCATTCGCCTCGATGATCGTAGCCAGCGTCTGCCCATCGGCAAGCTGATCACGAATCTCCTGGACGGTCAAGCCGGTCTCGGTCACCACTGCGTCCATCACTGCCCGTAAACCGGGACGCTGACCAGGCTCACGTGGCTCCGCCGGATCGCCGGGCGCAGCCGCCGCCGTCCCCACCGCCATTATCATTAGCAGTAACACTGCTGAAATCACACCCACGATCCACGCTCTCTTGTTCATCTTGGTCTCGCTTTCTGCATTGAAGTGATATTCACAGAATCGGATCAAAGTGTTATCGAAGTATGATCGCTGCGTAGAGGGTCTGTAAATTCCTGATATAATCACCCATCAGTATGCCGAGGAGTTCGCTGCGTGGTGGATGTATCGATCATCATCGTCAGTTGGAATGTAGCCGACCTGCTGGAGACCTGCCTGCGTTCCATTGCGGCCTCGGCTCGCGGCAGCGCCTATTCATTTGAAATAATTGTCGTGGACTCCGCCAGTACCGACGATACGGTAGCACGGGTTCAACGCGACTTCCCAACAGTGACCCTCCTACCCCAGCCTCAGAATCTCGGTTTCACCCGCTGCAACAATATCGGTCTCGCCGCTGCCACCGGACGTTATCTGTTCTTGCTCAATCCCGATACCGAACTGGTCAGCGATGTGCTGCCGCGGCTCCTCGATTACCTCGAAGCGCATCCCCACGTCGGCATTATCGGCCCGCATACGCTCAACACCGATGGCACGCACCAGTCTACACGCCGGCGTTTTCCGACTATGATGACGGCTGTCTTTGAAAGTACCTGGTTGCAGCCATTGGCCCCACGCGCTCTCCTCGATCGCTATACCTGCGCCGATCTTCCTGACGACTCCATCGCCGAAGTCGATTGGGTGCAGGGCAGCGCCCTGCTGGCCCGCCGCGCCCTCTACGATCAGATCGGCAGCCTCGATGAAGGCTACATCATGTATTCGGAAGAACTCGACTGGTGCCGCCGCGCCAAAGCTGCGGGCTGGCAGGTGATCTATCACGGCCAAGCCCAGATTATCCACCACGGCGGCAGGAGCAGTGAGCAGGCCGCCGCCCGCAAGCATGTGTACTTCCAGACCAGCAAGCTGCGCTACTTCCGCAAATATCACGGCCGGTGGAGCGCCCAGGTCTTGCGAATCGTCCTGCTGCTGAATTACCTCTGGCAGATCGCCATCGAGTCACTCAAGAGCCTGCTGGGGCACAGACGCCAGATGCGCCAGGAACGCATTCACACCTACTGGCAGGTGATCCGCTCCGGCCTCAAGGTGCAGTAATGCGGATCGGCATCATCACCGGAGAATATCCCCCCATGCAGGGCGGAGTCGGCGCCTACACCCACATCCTCGCTGACGAAATGATCCGCCAGGGAGAATCCGTTCACATCCTCACCGGCCTTCAGGCGGCCTCTCCCGACCATCCGCCCACCGTTAGCGCGGTAATGTCAAACTGGGGACATTCTCTGTTTGGAGCCGTTCGCGCCTGGGCCGAACGCTACCGCCTCGACTTGCTCAACATCCAGTTCCAGACCGCCGCCTTTGGCATGTCTCCCTGGATACACTTCCTGCCAGATCGTCTCCGCCCCATTCCAGTCGTCACCACTTTTCACGATCTGCGCGTTCCCTATTTGTTTCCAAAAGCTGGAAAACTCCGATCCTGGATCGTCCGCCACATCGCGCATTCCTCAGCGGGCATCATCGTCACCAATCATGAAGATGACCGTCAGATGCAGTCCATTCCCCATCGTGCCTTAATCCCCATCGGCAGCAACATTTTGAAGCCGCTCCCACCGGATTTTGATCGTGCGGCCTACCGCGCAGCTTCGGGCAGCACCGACTCCGATTGTCTCCTAGCCTACTTCGGCCTGTTCAACCAAAGCAAAGGCATCGATGTGCTGCTGGACGCGCTGTGCGAACTGCGTGGACGCGGACTCCCAGTCAGGCTAGTCATGATCGGTGGCGGGGTCGGATCAAGTGATCCTAGCAACGCCAGCTTTCAGGATTGGATGCACGCCCGTATCGCCGAGCTTGGCTTGAATGATGCCATTCACTTCACAGGCTATCTGGATGACGAGAGCCGCGTCGCTGCTTATCTCGCCGCTAGTGAGTTCGTCGTGCTGCCCTTCCGCGATGGCGCATCATTCCGTCGTGGTAGCCTGATGGCCGCGCTGCATCACGGCTGCGCCATCATCACCACCACGCCGTCCATTTCGATTCACGCCTTTGAGGATGGCAGCGCCGTGCGCCTCGTCCCGCCGGGCGATGCCCATGCGCTGGCACAAGCCATCGATGCGCTGCGCCGCTCGCCATCAGACCAGGCCGCGCTCCGCCAGGGCGCATCCGCTCTCGCCCGCCAGTTTGAGTGGCCGCAGATCGCCCGGCAGACTATCGCCTTCTTCCAGCAGATCATCCACCAATCACCATGACCGCTCTGCACCGCCGCCTATTCTACGCGCTTCTGATTGCCTACCTGCTCCTGGGCTTGACCTACAGCATCGTCACCCCGCCGTTTGAAGCCTCCGACGAACTCTGGCATTACCCCACCGTCAAGTACCTCGCTGACAATGGCCTTCAGCTTCCACCGCAGGACCCAGCCAATCCCGGCCCCTGGCGGCAGGAAGGCAGCCAACCGCCGCTCTACTACATCTTGTCGGCCATTCTCACCGCCCCCATCAACACCTCCGATATGGATGTCATTCGCCGTATCAACCCGCACGCCGACATTGGCGTCATCCGGCCTGACCGCAGCATCAACATGATCGTCCATCGCGCGGATGCCGAAGCCTTCCCCTGGCGCGGCACGATGCTGGCCCTGCAAGTAACCCGCATCTTCTCGGTGCTGCTCGGCCTTGGCACAGTCTGGATCACGTATCAGCTTGGCCACGAAATCTTCCCCGAAACACCGCTCATCGCCCTCGGCGCGGCCGCGCTAACTGCCTTTCTGCCGATGTTCCTGTTCATCAGCGGTTCGGTCAACAACGACAACCTCTCCAACCTGCTGGGCAACCTGCTCACCCTTCAGCTCGTCTGGCTCCTCAAAACCCGCCAATCTCCCCGCTGGCACGTCTACGTCGGATTAGGACTGGTTGCAGGAGCCGGCCTGCTCGCCAAACTCAACATCGCCTTCCTGATCCCGCTGGTCGGGCTGGCGCTCCTGGTCGTCAGCCTGCGCTTCCGCAGCTGGCGACCCTTGATCGTCGGCGGAGTCATCAGCGGCAGCCTCACCCTCTTCATCGCCGGTTGGTGGTATTTGCGGAACGCCCAGTTATACGGCGACCCCTCCGGCATCAACCGCTTCCTGGAGATGGTCGGACGCCGCGCCGTTCCTGCCAATGCCGCCCAGCTCTGGAGCGAACGCCACAGCATTACCCAGGCCTACTGGGGCTTCTTCGGCGGCGTCAATGTCGCTCTTCCCGAACCCATCTACCTGATTTTCAACCTCATCGGCGGTCTGGCCCTCCTGAGCGCAGTCATCTTCCTGATGCACATTCTCGTCCGGCGGCGCTGGCCGCTGGATCGATGGCTGCCCGCTCTCGTGACCATCCTTTGGCCGCTCATCACCTTCGTCAGCTTTCTCCGCTGGACAGCCGAGACGCCCGCCTCGCAGGGGCGGCTGCTCTTTGGGGCGCTTTCGTCCATTTCACTGTGGATGGCCGCCGGACTGGTCGTCTGGCTCCCCCCGCGCTGGAAAGCGGCCCTCCTGACGCCCGCCGTCGGCTGGTTCGCCGCTGTGGCTGTGCTGACCCCTTTCTTGGTCATCGCGCCAGCCTACCAACCGCCCCCGGCCACCGCCCAAGAACCTGCCGCACCCTGGGTCATCTTCACGGATGGACGCGGTGGCAGCATTGCAGTGGGAGCAGCAGGATCAGGGGTAGGGACGCACCATGGCGCGTCCGCCCGACCTGAAACCTATGTCACCCTCGATGTTCTCCTGGAAATCCGCTCTCAACTCGACCAGGACTGGAGCCTCTTCGTCCATTTAGTTACCCCCGATGGCGTCATCATCGGCCAGCGCGATGTCTATCCCGGGGGCGGCAAACTGGCGACGTCCGATCTTCAGCCGGGTTTTCGCTGGCACAATCCCATCGCAGTCTGGGTTCCGGCGGCTGCCTATGCCCCCGTGCTGCTCGATGTCGTCCTCGGCTGGTACAACCTCCGCACCGGTGAGCGTCTGCGTCTGCAAGATGGTCAGGAAACCATCTCGCTCGGCCAGGTGCAGTTGGAACCCCGCGCGGATGATCTCGGCCTGCCCAATCCCCTCCGCGTCAACTTCGACAACCAGATCGAACTGGTCGGTTATGCCCTGACCAACCTGAGCCTGCAGCCGGGCGATACCATCCAATTGACCCTCTATTGGCGCGGCCTCCGCCAGATCGATGCCGACTACAAAATCTTCGCCAACATCATCGATCCGTCTACACTCACCAAATATGCCGCCTCCGACGGCATGCCCGTGAACTGGCAGGCTCCGACCTCCACCTGGACGCCGGGCACGATCATCGAAGATGTCCGACCGCTGGCTGTGAGTGCGAACGCGCCTCCCGGCATCTATGAACTCGAACTGGGTATCTATCAGGAGAACCCCGGCGGCTCCATCGAACGGCTGCGGATCGTTACCCCTGATGGTGGCATGTCCGATAACTTCATTTACCTCAGCCGCGTCCGCATCATCCCGAAGGAATCCCCATGACGCGCCCTCGTTCACTTCCCCCCGATGCCATCGCCGTAGTCGCCCTGCTGGCCATCTGGTTGTGGTTTTTCTGGAGGCTGTTCACGCCTGTCCAGGCCGATCAAGCCTCCCTAGAAAAAGGCGATTTCTCCGGCCAGTTCGTCGCCTTTGCCGCCTATCAGTACGACCGCTTGGCCGCCGGGGAAATCCCGCTCTGGAACCCCTATAACAACGGCGGACTCCCCTTCATTGGCGATACCCAGGCGGCGGTCTTCTATCCCCCTCGTCTCATCACCATCGCCTTGAGCCGTCTGGCAGGCGGATGGAGTTACCACGCCCTTGAACTGGAAATGGCCGCCCACGTCCTGGCCTGCTCGCTGCTCATGTTCCTGTGCGTGCGCCGCCTCACCCAGGGCCAAGTTGGCAGCAGCTTCGGCGCCTTCATCAGCGCCCTAATCGCCAGCTACGGCGGATTCCTTCAGTCCTACCCGCCCCTTCAGTTGGCCTTGCTCGAAGCCGCCATCTGGCTGCCGCTGGGCATCCTCGGCATCCATGAAGCCGCCCGCGCCGAACGATTCCGCTGGCCGTCGCTGACCCTGACCGGACTCGCCCTGGGACTCTCCTGGTTGGCTGGACATCCCCAGACCAGTTGGTTCCTCACCTACCTGTTGACCGCCTATCTTGCCTACCGCGTCTTGATACAGCATCATCGCTGGTGGGTCGTCCCAACAGGCACACTCCTGTTCGGCGGATTGGCCTTCGGTCTAGCCGCTGTGCAGCTTCTTCCCGGCTTCGAATATCTGGCCTATACCACCCGCGCCAATCTCGGCTTCGAGGCCAAAGGCAACGGCTTTCCCTTCCAGGATGTTATCCAGTTCATCATTCCCAACATCGTTACCCTATGGTCACCGCTGTATGTCGGTTTGATCGGACTGGTACTGGCAGGGATCGCCCTCTGGCGCAGACTGCCCGGCGCGATCTTTTGGGGCATCGTCGCTATCCTCGCCCTCGGCCTGAGCTTCGGCGATCACAGCCCGCTCTTCGCCCTGCTGTACAACGTCCTGCCCGGCCTGCGCTTTTTCCGTGGACAGGAACGCGCCGCCTATCTCGTTTCGTTCAGCCTCGCCATCCTCGCCGGATTGGCCGCCTCGCACCTCATCACCTGGGATCGCCTCCAGGATTTCAAAGCCACCCGTCGCATTCAGCAGGCCACCATCCTGCTCTTCATCGTGACCGCTGCCATCGCCATCGGCATCCTACTGCTCTGGCTCGGCAGTCCGGAATCCTACAAACCCTTCATCGGATGGACGGCCTTCACTGCCTTTGTCGCCGGACTGACTGTGCTGGCACTGTCGCTGCTGCTATCCCGCCCCCGTCAAACACTCCCACCGCTGCTGCTGGCTGGTCTGCTCGTCTTCGATCTGTTCACCGTCAGCATTGACCGTTCCAGCAACTATGACCCGATCTCACCCACCCAGCAGCTTTCCATGACCCCACCGCCGCTCATCGAACCCGTCCTCGCCGATACCGATGGCATCTTCCGTATTGATGGCTATCGCGGCCTGCACGACAACTACGGCAGCCTTTACCGTATCGCCGACATGCGTGGCATCAGTCCGCTGTTCCTTGCTGGGCCGTTCGACCTCCAGCAGGGTGATCTCATCAACCCTCGCGCCTGGGAATTGTTCGCTGTGCGCTACGTCTACACCGACTGGAACGAACTCCCCGTCGCCAGCGCCGTCATCGCCCAAGGGCAGGATCGTTACGGCCCGGTCAAACTCCACCGCCTGACCGACCCCCGCCCCTTTGCCCTGCTGGTCGATCACGTTGAAGTCATTCCCGACGCACAGGCCGCTCTGGATCGTGCCCGCGCCGCCGATTTCGATCCCCGCCGGGTCGTCATCCTGGATCAACCCGTCTCAGACCAGCCCGATACACTCCTGCCCGATTTATCGCCTGGGGAAGTCACCATCACCCACTTTACCCCGGAGCAGATCACCCTGTCTGCCAATACTTCACGTCAGTCGATCCTGTCACTGTCCCTGCCTTACTATCCCGGTTGGCAAGCCAACATCGACGGCGCAGCCACGCCCATCCTCAAAGCCTATGGAGCCTTCAGTGCGCTCGTCATCCCGCCCGGCTCCCACACCATCGTATTGACCTACGATCCGCCGAGCTTCCGCCTCGGCGCCTGGATCAGCCTGCTGACCCTCATCGCCCTGATCGCGGCGACCATCCGGTTTACCATCCCCCACAGGAGAACTCATGCGAGCCTTTAGCCCCCGCTCGAATGCGCTGAGCCGTCCTAACTCCTGGGGCTACGCGCTGGCTGTCGGTGCACTGATCGGCATGAGCGCCGGCCTGCTCAGTCTGCTGTTGGCGCTCGCCGGGCCAATCATCGCTGCGGGCGTGGTCGTTGGTCTGCTTGCCGGAGTCTATGTCCTCTCGAACGTCTCTGCCGCCCTCTACGGGATCATCTTCGTGATGATGCTCCTGCCGTTCGGGACGCTGCCCTTCCGCATCGGCTTCACCCCCACCTTCCTGGATATCGCCATGGGCACATTTGTCTTCGTCTACCTCGCCCAGTGGATGACCGGCCGTCGCCACAGCTTCCGCTTCACCCCCGTCCACGCCCTGATCGGTCTGTACATCCTCTGGCTGCTGCTCTGCTTCGCGCTGGGCCTGCGCTATGCCATGCCCACCTCGACCATCCTGCGCCAGTTTGCCGAAACGCTCATCAGCATCAGCCTGGTCTTCATCCTGGTCGATCTGCTCCGCGACAAAACTGCGCTCCGCCGGCTCGTCCTGGTGGTCATGGTCGCCATCGCCCTGCAAGCCCTGGCCGCGATTATCCTGGTCATGCTCCCCGATGACCTGACCGAACGCACCCTCATCCGCCTCGCCCGCTTCGGCTACCCCAATGGCGGCGTTATCCGCTACATCGAAGACAACCCCGCGCTCGCCGAACGCGCCATCGGAACCTGGGTCGATCCGAACGCCCTGGGCGGCATCCTCGCCATCGCGGCGTCGATGATCGCCCCACAGCTTTTCACCCGTCGCCCTGTCCTCCGTTATCGCGGGCTGACGGTCGCCCTCCTGGGGATCGTCACACTCGCCCTCGTGCTGACCTTTTCCCGCGCCTCGATGCTCGGCTTTGCCATCGGCGTCGCTTTCATCGGCCTGTTTCCGGGCTACCGCCGCTATCTCACCATCCTTATTGTCGGATTGGCACTCATGCTGGCGCTGCCCCAGACCCGCTCTTATGTTGAGCGCTTTGCTCAGGCATTTACTGCCTCTGATCTAGCCACGCAGATGCGCCTCGGCGAGTACAGCGACTCCCTCGAACTCATCAGCCAGCACCCTATTGTCGGCGTGGGCTTCACGGGAACCCCCAGCATCGACCTTTACACCAATGTCGCCAGCCTCTACCTCATCATGGCAAACCAGATCGGGTTAGTTGGCGTAGCCCTCTTTCTCGTCACCATCGGCGCCGTTTTCCTCTACGGTTGGCATACCCGCCAATCGGCCCGTGGTCAGCCTGAACTCGAATCCATCCACCTCGGCTACCATGCAGCGCTGCTCACCGCGCTCATCAACGCCACCGCCGACCTGTATTTCTTCCGCTTGGATTTCCATGCCTCCATTACTATGTTCTGGCTGACGGTCGCTCTCGCGCTCTCCAGTTCCCGGTTGGCGGTCGAGGGAAGGGACTCGACCGTTGCGGAATCGCCATGAATCCGCTACCATTCGCCCACCTGTACCACAAGGGTGTTCAGGCTTTCCGCTCTGCCGCGCCGGCTCAGGCCAAGGTAGGGCAATCCCGGGGAAAGGAGATCTGAGATTCCCGATGCGACACCAATATGAGCTGACCTTTATCGTGCGCCTTGATCCCAGCGAAGAGGTGATGAACAACGTCATCTCCCAGGTTCAAGGCTGGGTTGAGGCCAATAATCTCGGCAAAGTCAACAAGGCCGACCGTTGGGGCAAGCGTAAGCTCGCCTATGAAATCGACAAGCAGCGCGACGGCTACTATGTCTGCATGGACGCCGAAATCGACCCCCAGAACCTGCCTGAATTGGAGCGCAATCTGCGGCTGTCGCCCAGCATCCTGCGCTACCTGCTGATCCGTCCAGATCGCTAGACTGAGACCAATCCGCGCCATCAAAGCGTCGAGAGGAGAGAGTGACGATGGGACGGGGTCTGAATAAGGTAATGATTATCGGCTACCTGGGGCGCGATCCAGAAATGCGCTATACCCCCAGCGGCCGACCCGTGACCAGTTTCAGCGTCGCTACCAGCCGCACTTGGACTTCTGCCGAAGGCGAACGCCGCGAAGAAACCGAATGGTTCAACGTCGTTGCTTGGGGCACGCTGGCTGAAATCTGCAAGACCCACCTTAGCAAGAATCAGCAGGTTTATGTTGAAGGTCGCCTTCAGACCCGTGGGTGGGAAGACGAAACCGGCAAGAAACACTTCCGTACTGAACTCGTTGCCAATGAGATGATTCTCCTGGGCGACCGCCGCCGTGAGCCGCACCAGGAAGAGATCGACTTCGTGGATCACGAAGGCGATGGCGGCGATTACGACTTCTAACTTGAGGAGACACAATGAGCGAACGAGACCTTCGCGATAATCCCGTCGATGTAGACGATTCCGAAGTCAGTGACAGCGGTGCATCCGATTCATCCCGTGATTCAGGCCGCCGCCAACGCCCTGGCCGCGGTCGTCACATGGTCTACTGCCCCGATGGCAAGTGCTTCGACTACAAAGATGTCGATACACTCCGCCGCTATATCAACGATACCGGCAAGATCAAGCCGCGCCGTCAGACCGGCAACTGCGCCCGCTGCCAGCGCGAACTCGCCCGTGAGATCAAACGGGCCCGCCACCTGGCGATGCTCCCCTACGTGATCGTCACGGAATAAGACCGCGCAGCATCGCATCCCGGCAGTACTACGCTGGGACGTGATAATCGCCATTTGGGGGCATGGTCATACCGACTGATGCCCCTTTCTATGCTCATGACCAGGAGTTGGAGCAGCTATGACTAAACGAAGCCAGACCACCGGGCTTCCCAAAGAAAGTCCCGCCCCCAAAGGCCCGCCGCCTGGAACTGATCCCGAAGCCTCTGGCGAACGCGCCAGACTCCGAATCCAGCGTGACCACGAGACCCGCCATGAGCGTGACGCCAGGATTCAGCGCTGGGTCATCATCGGCACGGGTATTGCCATCGCTGCCGTCGTGCTCCTGCTGGTCGTGACCTTCGTCATAGATCAGCTTGTCGTTCCTAACCAGGTCGTGGCGACCGTCGATGGACAGAATATTACGGTTGCTCAATTTCAGAAGCGTGTCCGCATCGAACGCTTCCTGAAAAACGAACAGATCGTCAATATCATTCAGACTTATCTCCAGTTCGGCTATACCGAACAGCAGATTCTTCAGCAGTTGCAGAGCGCCCCGCCCTATTCGGACTGGGTGCAGCAGCTTCAGGTTCCCGATCAAATGGGTTTGGCCGTCATCGATCAATTGATCGAAGATCAACTGATCCGTAATGCCGCCCGTGAGCGTGGTATCACCGTCAGCCAGGCTCAAATCGACGACCGCATCAACGAATTCTTCGGCTACGACCCCACCGAATTCGAGCCTACTCCTGAAGCCACTGGGGAACCCACCGCGACGCCGACACCGACTATCACGCCAACCCCGTATGTGTCGCCCACCCCGTCGCCCACGCCGACCGTCACCCCAACGCCGGAGTTCACCGCCACCCCCAGTCTGACTCCACTGCCTTCGTTGGTTCCCTCGGTCACACCCAACGCGACCGAACGAGCCAACACCTTCCAGACTCAGCGCAGCGAATACTTCCGCCAGATTCGTCTGGCAACCGGCTTAAGTGATGCCGACATCAACGAGTATTTCGAAATCTTGGCGCTGCGCAAGGCGCTGGAAGACTCTGTCACCGCCGAACTCACCCAGCAGGGTTTGTTTGCCGATGTCCGTCATATCCTCGTCGCGACTGAAGCGGAAGCCCAGGACATCATCACGGCCCTTAATGCCGGCGAGTCCTTTTCCGCCCTGGCCCGCGCCGTTTCCACCGACACCGGTTCTGGCGCGCGCGGTGGCGAACTCGGTTGGGCACCTGTCACGCAGTACGTTACCGAATTTGCTGATGCCGTGCGGTCCGCCGAACTGGGAGCCATCGTCGGCCCTGTCAAATCCGAATTCGGCTATCACATCATCCAGGTTCGCGCCCGTGAAGACCGCGAACTCGATGAGAGCCAGTTGGACAATGCCAAAGCCAGCACCTTCAGTAGTTGGCTCACCGACTACAAGGAATCCAAGCAGTCCGTGACCCAAACCTTCCCCACCTGGACAAGTCACGTCCCCACCGATCCAGCCTCCATTTTCGGCTAAATGCTCACGGCGGGGGCGAACATCAATTCGCCTCCGCCCTACGCTCCCCCTGCGCCTGTTGTTCCAAACCCTCCCCTCGACTATAATTCCGCCATGAGTCAGCATCTCGCCCGCCTGGAAGCCCAGCTTGAACGTACCATCGAAGGTCTCTTCGGTCGGTTATTAGGGCATCGCATCCGTGCCCATGACATCGCCCTGAAGCTCACCCGCGCCATGGAGTCGCTTGTCCATCCCAACCCCGATGACCCATCACGGGCCATCGCCCCTGACCACTACGTCGTCCATCTTCATCCTGATGCCCACCAACGCCTGCTGGCGCAGCAGCCTGCCGTCGTGGACATCCTGAAAGCCTACATCGTTGAATTGGCCGCCAGCGCAGGCTATCACATCAAGGCTGAACCACGCCTCGACCTGCTCGCCAACGGCGAACTTCCCCGTGGAGCGGTCGAAGTCACTGCCCGCCACACCCGCCGAAAAGCCAGTTCTACCGCCATCATGCAGCGGGTACAGGTTTTGCCAGAGACCCCAGCGCCGAGCCAGCCTCAGCTTGCCATCCAGGGTCGCCCCCCTATTCCGCTCGACCAGAGCCTCATCAATATCGGCCGCAGCCGCGACAATCACATTGTGGTCGATGACCGCACGGTCTCCCGCCACCATCTCCAGCTTCGCCTGCGCTTTGGCCGCTATGTCCTCTTCGATACCCAGAGTCATGGCGGCACATTCGTGAACGAAGTCCGCGTTGTGGAGCATATTCTTCAGAACGGCGATGTCATTCAGATCGGACAGATCCGAATGGTCTACCTCGAAGAGTTGGCTGACCACCAGCCAACAGTCCCCTATGAAACCGTCGATCCCGATCAGACCGAGTAGACCCCGTGTCCCTTGAAACGACCTTGCTCCTCCTGCGGTTAATCTCCGCCCTGCTGCTCGTCGGCTTCCTCGCGGCAATCTTCATTCTGCTCTGGCGGGAGTTTCACCGCTCGACCTGCGCTCAGCCTCTGCTGCGCCGCAGCTATGGACGCCTAATCGTCCTCCATCAGATCGATGGTCGCTACCTGACCACCGGCGAAAGTTATCCTCTTCAGCCGCTCACCAGTCTGGGCCGCTCACCCACTAACACCATCCGCATCGAAGACACCTTTGCCAGCGGCGAACATGCCCTGCTCGCCCTGCGGCACAATCAGTGGTGGTTGGAAGACCGCCAGAGCCGCAACGGAACGCTCCTGAACGATGTTCCCATTACCCAACCAGTAGTCATTACCGCCGGCGACATTATCGGAATCGGTAGCCTTCGCTTCCGCCTTGAGCTAGAGTCGAATGACATCGACGATTGACCAGGAGGACTCACAATTCCATGTCAATTCAGGCGCGCATCGCCGTGATTGGCGGTTCCGGCCTTTACAATATGGCCGAAATCAGCGACCGTACCAGCCTTCACATCCCCACTCCCTATGGTGAAACCAGCGCCGAAATCACCCTCGGCACGCTGCGCGGCAAACGGGTAGCCTTTCTCCCCCGCCACGGCGTCGGCCACATCCACACTCCCTCGACCGTCCCCTACCGCGCCAACATCTTCGCCCTCAAGAGCCTGGGTGTGCGTTTCATCATCGCCATCAATGCCTGCGGCTCCCTCCGAGAAGATTACGCACCCGGCCACATCGTCATCCCCGACCAGGTCTTCGATTACACCACCCATCGCGACCGCTCCTTCTTTGAGGACGGCCTCGTCGCCCATGTCTCCGTCGCTGATCCCTACTCGCCTGAACTCGGCGCGATCCTCGTCGAAGCCGTCCGAGCCAGCAGCGGCACAGTCCACTATGGCGGCACATTCCTCATCGAAGAAGGCCCCCGTTTCTCCACCCGCGCCGAAAGCCATATCTTCCGCCAGTGGGGATGCAGTTTGATCGGCATGACCACCTGCCCGGAAGTCTTCCTCGCTCGCGAAGCCGAAATCGCCTACGCGACGATGGCGCACGTCACTGACTACGATTCTTGGCACATCAGCGAAGCGCCCGTCACCGTCGAGATGGTCGTCCAGACTCTGCGCCAGAATGTGGAGATCGCCCAGAAAGCCATCGCCGCCGCCGTCGAAGCCATCGACGAATCCGCCGTCTATCCTTGCCACAATGCCCTGGAGACCGCCCTACTCACGGATAGAGCCAGCATCTCGCCCAACATGATCGAGAAACTCCGTCCCATTATCGGACGCTACTTCGGAACCTGATCGTCATGGCCGCTGCCCACCTGCGCCAGCCTACTACCCACCTTCGCCTGCGGCTCGATAGCCAGTCCTTGCTGCTCATATTTGGTGGTACGTTTCTCTTCGTCAACTTCCTTGCGCTTACCCTCATCCGCGGTAGCTCATCGCTTGAAGATTGGCTGCATCTCGCCGTCTGGGCCATGTGTGCAGTTCTTGGCCACCATCTGCTGAACCGCTTCCTCCCACAGCATGACCCCTTCTTGTTTTCCCTGACCATGTTCCTGAGCGGCTGGGGACTCGTCCTGATCGACCGCCTCGCCCCTCACTTCGCTGACCGCCAGACCATCTGGTTGCCCATCTCGGTCGCAGCGATGCTCGCCGTCGCCTTGCTGCCACAGCCTCTCCGCTGGCTCCGCAGCTACCGCTATGTCCTGCTGCTCGTCGGCATCGTCCTGCTCGCCGCAACCATCCTGCTGGGCACAAACCCCTCTGGTCTGGCCGGCAGCCCTCAGTTATGGCTCGGCGTTGGTACCCTCTTCTTCCAGCCCTCCGAAGCCCTCAAGATCATCCTGGTCGCCTTCCTCGCCAGCTATCTCGCCGAGCAGCAGCCGCTCCTCCGCGCTGCGCCCGGATGGAGGCTGCGCCGCCTCACTCTCTCCCCGCGTATCCTCGGTCCCATCTTCCTGATGTGGAGCCTCTCGGTCATCATCCTCATCTGGCAGCGCGACCTCGGCACCGCCATGCTCTTCTTCATCGTTTTCCTGCTGATGCTCTATCTCGTCAGCGGCTCCTCCGCCATCCTGATCATCGGTCTGCTGATGATGATCGCGGCGGGTCTGATCGCGTATCAGGCCTTTAGCGTCGTTCAGCTCCGCGTGGACATCTGGATCGACCCCTGGCCAGAAGCCGATAACCGCGCCTACCAGATTGTGCAAAGCCTGATGGCCTTTGCCGCCGGCGGCCCGCTCGGTCAGGGCATCGCCCAAGGCTATCCGACCTATATTCCCGTCGTCCATTCCGATTTCGCCTTCGCGGCGCTGGCCGAAGAATGGGGACTGGTCGGCGTGATCGCCGTCATCGCTGCCATCGCCACCCTGGTCAGCCGCGGTCTGCTGATCGGCATTCGACTTCAGCGCCGTCCCTTCCCAGTATTGCTGGGCATCGGATTGAGCTTGCTGTTGGCGGTTCAGAGCTTGCTGATTATGGCTGGCGTCCTCAAACTCGTCCCCCTCACTGGAGTCACCCTGCCCTTCGTCAGTTATGGTGGCAGCTCTCTGCTCGCCAGCTTCATCATCATCGGCTTGCTGCTGCGCCTATCCGCGCCGCAAACCTGAGCCATGCCCATCCAGCGCGAACTCCGCCAGCTTGCCGCCGCCCTGCTCATCGCCTTCGCCGGTGTCGCGCTTGCCGCCGCTTATTGGGCCGTTGTCGGCCCCAATACCCTCTCGACCCGCGACGACAATCCCCGTCGTGTCGAGCAGGAAACCCGCCTTCAGCGCGGCAGCATCCTGGATCGTGCCGGAACCACACTCGCCACCTCGCTGGCCGATGCGGACGGCCATTACTTCCGCAGTTATCCCTATCCCGAAACCAACGGCGCGCTCGGCTACTTCAGCTACCGCTACGGAACCAGCGGGGTCGAAGCCGCCTATGACTCGCTGCTTCGCGGCGACGATCAACGCCTCGACGTGTTCTCGCGCCTGCTGGCCGATGTCGCCCACATCCACCAGCGCGGATCGGACATTCGCCTCACCCTGGACATCACTGTGCAGCGAACAGCTCTCGACGAATTGGGAGACCGTCGCGGAGCCGTCATCGTCATGGACGCCGCCGTCGGCCAGGTGCTCGCCCTCATCAGTCAACCTGCTTATGATCCCAACACCCTTGACGCGAGCTGGGAAACACTCACCCAGCAGCCAGGCAATCCTTTCTTCAACCGCGCTCTTCAGGGTCGCTATCAGCCTGGCGGAGCCTTGCAGCCTGTTCTTGTCGCCGCTGCTCTACTCTCCAACACCCCGGTAGATATCCCCATCCAGAACGCCGCTCAACCCGTCCAGATGGGACAGGTCACCTATCGCTGCCTGAGCCAACCGCCAGACACCACCTTGACTCTCGCTGACGCCCTCCGCTATGGCTGTCCCTATCCCTTCGTCACAAAGACAGCCAGCCTCGGCATTGACCCCCTCCGCTCCATCATCGAGTCCTTCGGCCTGGCTGCGCCCCAGACCCTCTCCGGTTTTGTTACCGGGGACGAACCGATTGCCCCCGCTTTCACCCTGACAGCCAACAACCGCATCGAACATATTCTCGGCCAATCCGACCTGGCCGTCAGCCCGCTTCAGATGGCATCGGTTGCTGCCGCCATTCTCAACGGCGGCAGTGCCCCCTCGCCCTACCTCTTACTCCAGTTTCGCCGCCCAGATTCAGCCCATTGGATCGATGTCCCGCCCCCGACAGGCAGCCGCGCTTTCACTACTTCCGCCGTCGCCCAGCAGTTGCAAACCATCATGCAGCAGTCCGCCATCCTCAACGAAGTGAACACCGCTGCAGAAGCCGGCTTCCGCATTGGCGGTCACGCTGCCCTGGCCTATTCCGGCACAACCTCGCAGACCTGGTTCTTCGGCTTCATCCCAACCGGCCCCCAGCAGGGCTTTGCCATCGCCCTAATCCTGGAAGACACCGCCGACCCAGCTGCCGCTGCCCGCATCGCCGCTCGCATATTGCTCGCGGCCGCCGCCAACCGGTAGGCGATCCGGCAGGACTGATCTTCAACGCCCCTCGACTCGTCTCTCCCCCTGACGATGCCCTACCCCTCCGTAGGGTCTCTATGTCTCTAGGGTTCAACTCGTCCTGTATTGTGTATTTCCCAAAAACTTATCCCCCAGCCCACATCCGTTTCCGCAGCCCCAGCTTCCGCATCCACTTGGCTGCGCTGCTGAAACCATGCACATAGAACGGGCTGAGCCGCTTGGTATATTCCGCCGTCCGCAGCGCCGCCAGGAAGCTCTCCGGCCCGTCGAACGGAGCCAGCCGCGTCAGCCCCATCCCGTATTCAGGCCGGCTGTGCGCGTCCGATCCCGCCGTTCCCAGCACATGATGCTGCTGGGCGAAGCGCAGTGCCTTCTCGTTGTCTTCGGCATATAAACACCGCGAGTTGAAGATTTCAATTGCATCCACCCGGTCGATGATCCGCGTCAGTTCGGCCTCTTCCCAGGCTCCCTTCCGCAGCCGGTCGAATGGATGTGACACACTGATGACCGCGCCCTGATCCCGCAGCCGCCGGATTGTCTCATCTGGCGTCAGTCCTGCCGGAACCGTCTCTTTGACGTAATACGCCAGGATTTCCCCCTGTGTCGTCATGATCTCTTCGCCCACAATCACCAGATCGGGAGCCAGCTTCTGCATCGCCATCGCCCCCTCTGTCGTGTTGTGATCCGTGATTGCAATCCGGTCTACCCCACGCCGTCGGCATACGTCGATAATCATCTCGAACGACGACAGGCAGTCCTTCGACCACACTGTGTGGCTGTGCAGATCGACATTCCAGAGCGCCGCCATATCTTGCCCCTCTCCATGCAAAACGCACGACAACCTCGCCGTCTGTTGAAATCGTCAGGTAAACAGCGGCCAGGAGTGGATCAACTTCGCCCACATTGTGCCAAACTTGACGATGTTGCGCACTTTTCTGTAGTATTAGGTCTTCGTTCCGGCCATCCGGTCGAAAACGCCTTGTCCGGCAGCCTGAGCCATCATTTGTATTGTATAATAAAACTCAGGTGCGGTTTCACAATGCGCTCGCAATCTCTGTCCCTGTAGTGGACATGGACTTCTGGCAGCCGGACACTTTAGTGTCGGGCGGCACAAACAGGGCATCCACCGCCGCTTATGAAACGCCTGATCAACGTGTGGCGTGGAAACCGGTTCTATTGTCTATCAGTCGTGGAGTACCCCCTGCATGAGTAATCAGCAGATTAACCGGATGCGTTATGCTGAAGACCATGACGGCGTAGCGCCGCCGCCGCGCCTCTTGTTGGCACTGGCGATTGCCCTGCTTGGCCTTTTCGCCATCGGCATCATCGCCGCCCTGCTGGTCATGATCCTGCGCCCTGCCCCCAGCCAGCTTCTCGAAATCGGCATCATCGCTATACCCGCGATTGTCATCGGCACGCTGCTGGCCTCGGTGCTCTTCCGCCGCTGGCTGCCCCGCCGCTTTACCGTGATCCTGATCGCCCTCTGGCTCATCGCGGCCATCGTCGGCGGAACCGCCTTCATCATCATTTTCCGCAGCAGCCTGGCCCCCGGCCAGCGCGAAACCGTCAAGAATTACCTCCCTTTCATGGAAATCTTCGCGCCGCCGCTGCCGCCTGCCGATACCTCCCTGCCCACGCCCATGCCTGAAATGCAGAGCGGCATTTCTGCCGAGGACCTGCTCAACGATCCGTTCGGCGGTGGATTGTCAACCCCGCTGCCCCCGACCGAACTACCCCAGGTCATCGCCCCTACCACCCCGCCGCAGGAACCCACCCAGGCCGCCACCCTGATCCCCACGGCCACGCCAGTTGTGACCGCTACCCTGCCGCCAACCCAGGCCGCCCTCGTCCCCACCCAGGCCAATGCCTTTGCCGTCAGTACCAATCTCCCGCCCGTGCGTCCATCCGCCCACCGCCTCTACGGAATTACCCCTGTCAAGCAGGGCTGGAACAACTGCGGCCCGGCCAACATCACCATGGCCCTCAGCTACTACGGCTGGAAGCAGGATCAGGAAGTCGCCGTTTCTTACCTCAAACCCGACCGTGAAGACAAAAACGTCAATCCCTGGGAACTGGTCGATTTTGTCCGCTCTCAGTCGGGTGTCCTCGCCTTGACACGTATCGGTGGGGATATGGAGCTGCTCAAGCAGATCATCTCCAACGGATTCCCAGTCGTTGTTGAAACCGGTTATCTCTATGAAGGTTCCGACTGGCTCGGCCATTATCAAACCGTCGTCGGCTATGATGACTCCCTCCGCGTCTTCTACATCTACGACAGCTACCTGGGCGCTGGCGAAAACGGCTCCGGTATTCCCGAAAGCTACGAGAACTTCGACCGCTACTGGCAAAACTTCAACCGAACCTTCGTCGTCCTCTACCGCGCTGAAGAAGAGATCACCATCCGCACCCTGCTCGGCGACCGCGCCGATGTTACCCGCGCCGCCGAAATCGCCCTGCAAACCGCCCAGGATGAAGCCCGCGCCAACCCGCAGAACGCCTTTGCCTGGTTCAACCTGGGGTCATCTTTTGCCGCGCTGGGCGAATATGAAAAGGCGGCATCAGCTTTCGACAAGGCCCGTCAGCTAGGGACGCTCCCCTGGCGCATCACCCTCTACCAGTTTGGCCCCTTCGAGTCCTATTACAACGTCGGCCGCTACGACGATATCGTCTTCCTGGTCGATGCGAACTTCAACAACGGTGGGCAGTACGTCGAAGAAATCTGGTACTGGCGGGGTAAGGTGCTGGCCGCCCGCGGCGAGACCACCCAGGCCGCCTCATCCTTCCGCCAGGCCCTTCAGCGGCATCCCGGTTTCGCCGCCGCCGCCGAAGCTCTGAAATCCCTGCCCGCCACCTGAGACGCGCCATGACTGCCGAAACCCGTACCCGCCGCTTGGCCCGCTCCACCATCATCGTCGTGATCGCTTTCGGCGCGGCCAAACTCATCAGCCTTGCCCAGACCTTCCTCATCGCCAACGTCTTCGGCGTCGGCGCGGAATGGGCCGCCTATGTCACTGCCAACCGCATCCCGGAAATCATCTTCACCCTGATCGCCGGCGGTGCGCTCGCCCACGCCTTCATTCCCATCTTCAGCGGCTGCCTCGCCAGAAACGACACCGACGGAGCCTGGCGCGTCGCCAGTCACGTCGTCAATACCATCTTCTGCGCCACCTTGATCGTCAGCCTGGTCGTCTTCCTGATCGCCCCCTGGCTTGTCGCCAACGTCGTTGCCCCCGGCTTCGACGAAGCCACGGCCCAGCAAACCGTTGAACTCATGCGAATCCTGCTCGTCAGCACCCTGATCTTCTCGGTCAGCGGCATCATGATGGGTATCCTTCAAAGCCACGATCACTTCCTATCGCCCGCCCTCGCCCCCATCATGTTTGATGTCGGCATCCTCGCCGGCGTGATCTTCCTCATGCCCCCCTTCGGCGTCCGTGGCATTGCCTTCGGCGCAGTGTTCGGCGCGGCGCTGCATCTTGGCATTCAGCTTCCAGCCTTGTTCCGCGTCCGCGCCCGCTGGACGCGCGAGCTGGGCCTGCGTGATCCTGTCCTCTGGCGCGTCGTCCGTTTGATGCTCCCGCGCGTCGCCGGGCTGGGAGTCTTCAGTCTCAACTTCCTCATCATGACCAACATCGCCTCTCGCTTGGGAACCGCCCCTGTCGCCGCCCTGGACTGGGGCTGGCGGCTGATGCAGATCCCCCAGACCCTCATCGGCACAGCCATCGGCACGGTCATCTTCCCCACCCTCGCCGCTCTCAGCGAAGTCGGTGATGAACGTGGCAAACGTGAAGCCCTCTCTGGCGCGCTCCGCGTCATCCTGCTCACCAGCATCCCTGCCTCGGTCGGCATTATCGTCGTCGGTCGCCCGCTCATCAGCCTCCTCGAACGCGGCGCTTTTGATGCCTCTGCCTCTGCGCTCGTTTACAACGCGCTCAGCATGTTCGCCCTCGGCATCGTCGTCCATTCTGCCCTGGAAGTCGTCGCTCGCGGCTTCTACGCCGACAAAGATACCCTCACCCCCCTCTGGGCAGCCCTCGGCGGTGCGGCCATCAATTTCGCCCTAGCCGTCCTCCTCAGCGGCGTGACCCGCGTCGAAGCCAATGGCCTCTTCAACCACTTCGCCGAGCAGTTCCCCAGCATGGGCATATCCGCCGATACCGGCAGTGTCGGCGGCCTTGCGCTGGCAAACTCCCTCGGCGTCACCTTCGAGGTACTCGTCCTCCTCTGGATACTTCGCCGCCGCTGGCATGGCGCGGATGAATCCGCCATGGCCCGTACTGTCGGCAGGACTCTCGCCGCCAGCCTCCTCATGGCCCTCGCCATCATTCTCGTCAACGCCCTCTGGACGGCCCTCGGCCTCGCCGGGCGTGGACTGGTTTTCACCCTTGTCCAGATCGGCCTGGAAACCGGCATCGGCCTCATCGTCTTCATCGCCGCTGCCCTGCTCCTGCAGATCGACGAGATCCATTATCTTCGCAGCCGCCTGTTTCGCCACCGCCTCGTGGAGGGAACCGCATGAGCATCGATATTCGCTTTCTGACCCTCGGCATCGCCTCCACCCACTGCTATATTGTCGCTGATACCGAGTCCCACCAGGCCATCGTCATCGATCCCGTCGATCAGGCCCCCCTCATCGCCAAAACCGCCGCCGATGCTGGTTGGGACATCAAGCTCATCCTCGCCACCCACGGCCACTTCGACCATGTGCTGGCCTCGGCAGAACTCAAGGCCATTACCACCGCCCCCTTCTGGATTCACAGCGGGGCGCTGCCGCACCTTCAACGCTTGCCCCAGACCGGCCTGATGTTCACCGGTGAACCATTTCCAGATGCCGCTGTGCCCGACCGCCTGCTCGCTGATGAGAACGACCCCATCGAACTCGGCGCGACCCGCTTGGAAACGCTCTATACCCCTGGCCACGCCCCCGGCCATATCGCCTACTTCATGCGCGACGCGCGCATCGTCTTCAGCGGTGACTGCCTCTTTTCAGGCAGCGTTGGCCGCACCGATCTCCCCGGCAGCGACTATGACACCCTCATGCGCTCAATTTTCGGTAAGCTGCTGCCCCTTGGCGATGACGTCCGTGTCCTTGCCGGTCACATGGATATGACCACCATCGGTAAGGAACGCGCCACCAACCCCTTCTTATTGGAATACCAGCGCACCACCTTGAATCAGCCCTGAACCCAGGATTTCTATGCACATTCTCATGATTTTTCTGGATGGAGTCGGCCTCGGCGACGACGATCCATCCCGCAATCCTTTTGCTGCCGCCGCCATGCCCACCCTTATCGCACTGACCAACCACCAGCGTTGGCTCCGCGGCATCGGCACGCAGCACTCCAGCCGCGCCCTCTTCATCCCCACCGACCCACGCCTCGGTGTGCCCGGACGCCCGCAGAGCGCCACCGGACAGGCCGCTATCCTCACCGGTCGCAACATCCCTCACTTGGTCGGCGAACACTATGGTCCCAAACCCAACCCCGCCGTCCGTGACCTCATCGCCCAGGATAACTTTTTCAAACGGGTCGTCCACGCTGGCAAGACCGCTGCCCTCCTCGAAGCCTATCCCCCTCGTTTCCATCAGGTTATCGACAGTGGCAAACGCCTGCGCTCCAGTTATCAGCAGGCCGTCCATGAAGCCGGGTTGCCCCTCTTCACCGATGAACACATCTATCGCGGCGATGCCCTGGCGGTCGATTGGGTCGGCCAGGCCTGGCGTTCCGAACTCGGCTATACCGATTCACCCGTCTACACCCCCCACGAAGCTGGCGTCCGGTTGGTCGAAATTTCCCGCCGCTACGACTTTGCCTTTTTCTCCCATTGGCTCACCGATGTCGTCGGACATCGCGGCCCCGTTGAAGATGGCATCAATCTGCTCGATCTGTTCGACGGCGTGATGGCCGGTGTCCTCGACGCCTGGGATGACGACGAAGGTCTCGTCATCGTCACCAGCGATCACGGCAACCTCGAAGACCTCGGCACGCGCAGCCATACCGAAAACGACGTTCCCACCCTAGTCATCGGCTCGCGTAAGGATGTCTTTGCCGCTGACTTCACTGACCTCACCGGCTTCGTCCCCCGCATGGCCGATCTGCTCGGTGTGTGAATCTGCCTCGCTTTCCAGTACAATCTTCCTGTGGTGAACCAATGGCTCAGGAATTGGAGACGATGACAGTGAACTATCCCGCGAACCTGCTGCCCGTCTTTCGACAGTTCATCACCGCGGAGTACGCTTCGCTGACCCGTGCAGGCGAACCCATCACCATGCCCGTAACGCCCTACTTCGGGGACTCCGGCACGCTCGATCTCAGCACCGGCCTGACCTATCCCACGAAAGCCGAACGCGCCCGCCGCAACCCGCACGTCGCTCTACTCTACTCGGACTCCAAAGGCTCCGGGCTGACCGCCGCCCCGACCGTCCTGGTACAGGGCAAAGCTGCCGTCCGTGACGCTGACTTGCAGGCCAATACCGACCGCTATATACGCGATTCCTTTCGCAAGCTGCCTGCCGCCACCGCGGGCACACCCGCCTTCATCCTCCGCTCGATGGCCTACTACTACACCCGCATCTGGATCGAGATCACGCCCACCCGCATCCTGTGGTGGCCCTCCGGCCAGACCGCCGCGCCGCCCCAGGTCTGGGACGCACCCGCAGACACCGTCTACCCCGCCTCTGACCCGGCCCCGGCAGGCGCTGCCCCCGGCGCATGGAAAGAGAGTCCCTCGGAGTGGCAGTCTGGGGCGCAGCGTGCGGTTCAGGCGCTCGGCCTGCCCGTGCTGACCGTGACAGGTGCGGACGGTTATCCCTATCTGATGCGTGCCTGCAATGTGAAACTCACCGCCAGCGGCTTCCAGTTGGATATGCCCCAAGGGATGACCTGGGCGGCCACAGGCCCAGCCTGCCTCACCTTCCATTACCATCCTGAAGTCTTCACCGGCCAGGAGAACATGATGTTCGTCGGCACAGCCCAACAGGACGGTACAGCCGTCAGCTTTGCCGTCAAGCGGCGCATCGGCGATTGGAGCGCAGGTGGCGATAATCGCCTCCTCGGTCTCTGGTCATTTATCAGCGCCGGCTTCAAACTCCGCTCCCGCTTGCGAGCGGAAGCCGCCCGCCGCAGCCAACCCGTCCCCAAAATCAACCTGCCAGGGTAGACGTGTGGACTTCTCCGAGCGCAAGAATGCACTTTGGCCAATGGGGATACCGTGGCGTTGCGCTGCGCCCCGTCCCTTCAGTGATGCTGTTGGCGAACTCATCTGATCCCCCGATCCTGGTGTCTTATCCCCTTCTCCATGAGGGAGACGGGGGCGGGGGATGAGGGCTGACGGAGGTTCGCCAACAGCATCCGTCAGTGGACATGGCTTTTCGGCAGCCGGACACTTTAGTGTCTGGCGACCAGTAACATAACGACTAGGATCATATCGGATCGGCATTGAGCGAGAATTCAGCATGAGCATCGACGCAGATAACCTCAAACAAACCATGCGCTGCTGGGTCAGCGGTGTCACCGTCGTCACCACGGCCCATCAAGGCCGCCGCGCCGGCATCACAGCCAGCTCCTTCACTTCTATCTCGGTCGAGCCGCCGCTCATTCTCTTCTCCATCCAGCACTACACCGACACCTTCAAGCTGATCGAGCAGTCCGGTAGCTTCGCCGTCTGCATCCTCCGCGAGGATCAGGCCAATCTGTCCGCCCAGTTTGCCGGTTTCGCCCAACTGCCGGAAGGAGCCGATAAGTTCTATAACGTCAATCTCACCACCGCCGTCACCGGTGTGCCCATCCTCGTGGACTGCCTTGCCTGGCTCGACTGCCGCCTGGAAGCCATCTACGAAGCAGCCGTCAGTCGCATCGTCGTCGGCGAAGTCGTTGCCACCGGTCAGAACCTTGACGCGCGTTATCCTCTGGCCTACCACAATCGGGGTTACTTCAACCTTGTTCCCCAGACTCCCCCATGATCGCCCCCGTTCGGGCACTCGCCCCCACACGCCGGTTGTGCCTGTCACGCCGCAGTTCTGGCTAAAAGCTAAAGGCGCTCAGCTGATGGCTGTTCAAGACGCCAAAGAGTTACCAAAATGTCACCCTTTCCGCCCCACTTTGTGCTATCGTGGAATGGACGCGCCGATTCATATGGCTCATGGAGGGGCACAAAATCCCGATGGCTGCTGGCTTGATGGATCACATCCCGATGAGAATCATGACCCATTCTCATTCTCATCATTCTCAAGAATCTTATCGATCCTAATGAGTTCCTGCCTTGCATTCAAGGCTGTTGCTGCCGATTCACAACAATTGCAACTGCAACATCTGCAACATCTGTTGCAAGAACATAATTCAGTTTTGTCAACATTAACTACCATCAAGTGACCTTCCCGGCGCTGACGACAATGACGACTTTTCCGCCTTTTCTATCAACTATAAACTATCAACCACAAACTTCCGTCATATCCAACCCTGACGGCACTGACGCCATTGCCGCCACAAAACCCCTCCGCACCCTGCCAAGCCGCGCCCGGTCGATGATCCTGCTCGCCCTGCTCCTGACTGGCTGCCGCGCCTTCACCACCACCAACGTCCCCGCCACTCTCCAGGCCGAAGGCACCGCCTTCCAGTCCGAAGCCACCGCCCTGGTCGAGACCGCCGTAGTCCGCCAGGTCGAAGTCTTCGTTACCGCCCAGGCCGCCAGCACGGATCTGGCCGACCTGGACAGCATCAACCGCCAGTTGATCGCCACCGCCCGAGCCATCATCCCACCCACCCCCGGACGTGAGGTGGGTGTCGCTCCCGGCGCGGTTGTCACCCCTGGAACTGGCCTTTCCGCCTTTGTCAATACCGTCGTCAGCGGCAGCATCCGTGAATCTGATGGCTGCCCGGATGACATCCGCACCCAGTTTCCCGCCAGCGTCGCCCGCATCTATGCCAGCACCACGGCGATTGCTGTCTCCGCTGGGACGACCTTGCGCGCTTCCTGGAGCTACGCTGGGCAAATGGTCACCGAAGATAGTTATACTGTCCCTGCCGATCAAACCAACTTTTGCATCTGGTTCTTTCTCGACCCCTCCGTCGTTCCCTTCACTCCCGGTGAGTGGTCGGTCACGCTCTCGGCCAATGACACCCCCATCCAACCGACAGTGACCTTCACCATTCAGTGATCCAGCCGGATTCAGACTTGGTGTGATGTGGCGCTCATGTTAGGATTGTCGAGTAGTGTGTGGCTTTTTTCTGAGGGCATCGCTTGAGGCAGTCACTCGCGCGTCTTCTGGTGTTGATGCTGGTGCTGGCCGGTGCGGCGGGGTTAGTTCTTGCTCAACCCAATGCCCAATCCGATCAGACGCCGGCTCCAACCATCAGCCGAGTCACCGAGGACGACATCTTCGTCCGCGCTGGCCCAGGCCGGGATTACCTGCCCATCGGTCGCCTTCAAGCGGGCGATCCCCTGCGCCCCCTCAGCCGCGATCCGTCCGGTTCCTGGATATTGATCGTCTACGGCGATGCCGTTGGCTGGATCCGCCGCGACCTCGCCTCCTGGGTCGAAAACCTAGACGTGCTTCCGGTGCTGTCTCCGCCTGAACTAACCCCTTCACCGGGCATCCCCACCGTCACGCCCACCTACCTTCTCCGCCCCACCGAAACCCCCACCGGAAATTGGGTTCAGCTTGACCCGGATGCCGCTAGCGGTTTCGTCCGCGCTGGCCCAGGCCGCACCTTCCTGCGCCTTGGCCAACTCACCAACGGCGATCAGGTCGAGCCGGTCGGCCGTAACCAGGACTCCACCTGGATACTCATCCGTTTTGGCGCCGGTTTCGGCTGGATCGCCCGCAATCTGGTGCGCTGGGTAGAACCGCTCGACTTCCTCCCGGTGCTTTCGCTCGACAACCTGACCCCTTCGCCGACCTTCACCGCCACCCATACTTCGACGGCCACGCCCACCCCAACCCCCACTGTCATCCCCTCGCCCACATCGACGCCCACGGCCACCTTCACACCCACGGCGACCACAACCAGCACGCCGACAGCCACCCTCACCTGGACGCCCAGCGCAACGCCAACTCTCACCGCCACACCAACCACAACATCAACCAGCACGCCGACAGCCACCCTCACCTGGACGCCCAGCGCAACGCCAACCCTCACCGCCACCTCAACACCGACTTATACTGCTACTGTGACACCTTCGGCGACTCCGACGGCTGTCCCCTCAGACACACCTTCTCCGAGCGCCACCGCCCTGCCTACCAAAACGACCACGCCCACAGCCGCGCCTGCGCTGACCGAAACCATCGCGCCTACAGCCACGCCCTCAGCCGCGCCTGCGCCGACCGAAACCATCGCGCCCACAGCCACACCCTCAGTCACGCCGACGCTCGCTCCCTCGAATACCCCGCAGCCAACGGCGACCTTCACCGCTACCTTGATGCCCACAGCGACGCCAACCGCGACCGAAGCGGTCGTCGCTCAGGTCGCAACTTCGACGCCTATTCCGACCATCGCCCCATCATCCACACCCACGGCAGCGCCGACTCTGACCAGCACGCCATCGGTAACCCCGTCCCCCTCTGCGACGAATACGCTCACCCCAACGGCCACGGCTTCCAGTACCACCACCGAGCTTCCGTCTCAGACTCCAACCACCCAAACGACCGAAACGCCAGTCGCAGCTGTCGTTGGGGAAACACTCACGGCGGCTCATTCGCCGACGCAACTTCCGCCTTCTCCGACGCCTCCTCTGGAACCGGTCACCACTCCCCCGCCCGCAGCCCGAACCGGTCAAATCGCGCCTGAAGCTATAGTCGGCGGAGTTGTGCTGCTGGCCCTGTTGGTCTACGCCCTCTTATACTGGCGCGGTTTGATGGGCACGGAGCGTTATATGGGCGGTTTTGTTGTCAAACGCTGTCCCGTCTGTGGTCGCGGCGACCTGGTCGTGGAGACTCGTCCTGCCTGGTTCCTTGGCATCCAGCGCGCGCGCCATCTGGTGCGCTGTACCGAGTGCCGCTCCGTCCTGCGCCAGACCCGTCCTGACCATTGGCGCTACGCCGTCGATCCGCTGGAAAATCCCGAACTCTACCGGCGTTTTAACGGCCAGGAAATCGATGAACAGACCTTAGTCGATCTATCAGCTCAGACTGGGCGGCGACCTGCACCTCGCCCGCCTGCTAACCCTACCGAGATGAATGACCGCTAAATGCGGCTGGATCACAATGAGAGCTTTCTTCCCCTTCTTCCTGCTCGTAATCATGCTGTCTGCCTGTCAAACAACCCCAGCAGAACCCTTCAGCGCCACCCTGCCTCCAACCAGCGCAGCCGTCAGCCTGGCACAGGCCGCGACTCCGGTCCCCACGGCCAATCCTATCGCCAGCCGAACGCCTACCCTCCCGCCCACAGCCACCTTCACGCCCACGCTGACACCAACCGCCACCCTCACGCCCACCATTACACCCACCCCGACCGCCACCTTTACGCCCACCGAGTCGCCCACTCCTGTCCCGATTGCCTCGCCAACCCCTGGACAAATCGTCGATCCGAACGCCACCCTGCCCCCAACCTGGACACCTCCGCCCGCGGATCCGGCCTCGCAGATCGCCGACCACTACCGCCTGCGACGCCCCATCGCCGACGGAGCCGCCAACTGGGTCGCCCGGACGTACCCCTATGGTGGAACCTCCGGCGGCGCGCTCCAGATTCACCTCGGTGTCGACATGGTAAATCCGCGCGGCACGCCCATTCTGGCTGCTGCCGATGGTGTAGTCATCTATGCCGGAAGCGATGCCGCCACCCAGTTTGGCCCGTCCACCAACTATTACGGCAATGTAGTGGTCATCCAGCATGGCTTCACTGCACCGGACAGCCAGCCGGTCTTCACCCTTTACGGGCATATGCAGCGCACCGATGTCAACCAGGGGCAGACCGTGAAGCAGGGCGATCAGCTTGGTATGGTCGGCGACAGCGGCGTAGCCTTTGGCCCGCACCTCCACTTCGAGGTACGCCTCGGCGATGCCTATAGCTACCGCGCCACCCGCAATCCCGAACTCTGGATTTATCCTTATCAGGGCTTCGGTACACTCGTCGGCCGCGTGACCGACGCCGTTGGGACCCGCCTCTACGACGTCACCATCCAGGTAAAATCGGCCCGGCTGACCCGCTACGCCTTTTCCTATGCGGACGACACGGTGAATCCGGACAGCGGCTTCCAGGAAAACTTCACCCTCGGCGATCTTCCTGCCGACTACTATGAGGTCAGCGTCAACGAGAACGGCCGCGTCCGTTTCCTGCGAACCATCTACCTCTATCCCAATCGCAGCACCTGGATCGATGTCCAGTTGAAGTAAGGTGATGGGGCACACTGCTGAGTGTGCCCCGATATAACTTTCAGTTCTGGTAGAGGATGAACGTCACCTGAAGCTGGTTGCCAGGCAGACCATCGATCCGCACCGCCCCCCGGTTGCCATCTGCTGTCAGCACCCCCAGGATCGTGCCCGGCAGTAGGCTGCTCCGCGAAATAGTGATCTGGTTGACCGTGTTGGGATTGATCAGATCGTAGTGAACCGTATCCAGCGTCACCGTCGGGATGATCCCGATTCGCGCGTTGAACAGGGCATCTAGCTGCAGCGCATTGGTGTTCCAGTTCAGATCACCCTGGATGGCATTCCCTTCCAGGTCAATCGTATCCCCCGGATTGAGGATTTGCGTAGCCTGCCGCACAATCGGTTTATTGACGCAGTAGTTCAGCGTGAAGAAGTTGTTCCCTTCGCCCGCGCCTTCATTCACCTCGTTGTTCAGGTCAGCCACAATGACCACCGAATAACAGCCCGTGTTGCTCAGGGTCGCATTCAGGTTGACCAGCGCCGATTGTCCCGGCCCCAATCCGAGCAGTGTTCCAGAAGTGTATACATTGTTCGGGGGCAGGGTCGAAGCCACCGCCAAAGGCCCAGTCGCCACCCCACCAGCGTTCCGCACCGTCACGGTGATGATAAAAGGTTGCCCTACGATGATCGGGTTGGGGGTCACGGATGCCGAATCGATCACAATGTCGGGTTGCGGTGGAGCTGTAGGTGTCGGGGGCGGCGTGGGTGTCGGGGGCGGCATGATGATCGGTACGGTATTCAGGTCGCCGAATACATCCAGCAAATAGGTTGCCAGCCAGCCTTGCAGTCCACGGAAGTCGATAACCACCCAGGTGAGGTCTACCGTCGCGCCGATAACCCGCGCCTGATCCCCCTGACTGAGCTGTCCCAGAATGTCATAGCCCGTGCTGGGGCCGCTGCGGACATTCTGCCGTGCCTGCTTGATGGTGATGACCACGCCTTCTGGTGTGGGAGTAGGCACAGGAGTCGGTATCGCTGTAGGTGCTGCCGGCTGAGTCAGATCGAGCCGGATGGTTCCCTCATATCGTGCCCGCACTTGTGGAACGCCAAAAGCATTCAGTTCCACTACGGCCACCGCATTAGTCGTCTCGCGGTTGGAGAACCGAGCCGGGTGCAGCGTTCCCTGTACGCCCAGTACGTTATCAACCCGGCTCAGGTTAGTCTGTAGCTCACCCGGTTGGTTGATCGCCGCCGCAAGAAGCCGAATGGCATCATAGCTGGCCGCTTCCACCGGCCCTGGAATTCGACCGTAAAGTTGGATAAAGTCTTCACGGAAGCGTCGGCTAAGTTCGTCTTCTGCTGTGAATGCCCAGGTCGTGGTCGAAAGCAGCCCATTCAGCAGACCACCGGGCACGCCCTGGAGAAACGTGGGATCGCTGATCTGGTTATAACCAAAAACGCCATCCCAACCCTCCGCCCGAAGCTGAACCAGCAGCGCGGCAGCGCGGGCTGGACTGCCATAGGCGACCACACTCTGAGGTTCGAGCGCGCCTAGACGCGCGACGATCTCGGCAATATCCGCATCAGTCTCGACCTGAAGCGCGGCCACAGGAATGATCCCACGTTCGGCTGCTGAGATGGTGAACCCAACCATGCTGGCCGTGCTGTCCAACTGGGTGTCCAGTTGTACGGTGGCGATCTGTTCAATCTGGAGATCATCAGCCAAGTAGTAGGCCAGCGCCCGCCCCTGATGGATTTCAGCGGCCCGCGCTCGGAACAGCCGGTTGGAAGCGTCCTCCACCAGCAGCGTATCCCCCGTGGCTGGCGTCAGAATCGGCACGTTCAGTGCAGCCATGGAAGTCGCGTGATCCAGCACCTGCTGATTGGTTTGCGGGCCAATCAACGCGATGATGCTCGCCTCTGCCAGCGCATTGAGCGCAGCTTCGATCCCGCCATCTCCATCAGGTGGCTGGATGACCAGTTCCAGGCGGAAGAAAGTCCCATCCGCGCCGCGTACTCCCCCAGCAAGGTTGATCTCTTCTACTGCCATCCGTGCGCCATCGGCAATAGGCCCACGCTCACTGTCCAGGATGCCCACCCGGAACACTGGGCCATCCTGGGCTGCAGCCCCGCCCATCAGCAGCATTACGAACAATCCCAGCCCAACGACTAACCCTAATCGTGTGTAACGGCCGCCCATGATGGTCTCCTCTGTAGAGAGAATGTCCTGACTTGATTGTAACGACCCGCGTGTCGCTGACAAATGACGGATGTCCTACTCTCGTGCTACGACAGCCGCCTCATCTTGATTTTCCCTGGTTGTCTCACTATACTGACTTTCCTAATCTCTTGCTGTGTTCGGTAGAAGTTCCCTTAAGGTAAACGGACTCACATGCAGCGTGAGCGCGTCGCCGATGATGTGTTCGTGTTCACCAGCGACCTGTACGCCCAGGTGACCGCTGGCGTTGTCGTGACGAGTGAAGGGGCGGTGGTCATCGACACCCTCGCCTACCCCGAAGAAACACTGACAATGCGCCGGTTCATCGAGAACCGACTGGGAACTACCGTCCGTTACGTTATCAATACCCACTACCATGCGGATCACACCACTGGAACCTGTTTCTTCAAGGAAGCGAGGGTAGTCGCCCATGCCCGCTGTCGGGCGCTTCTCGATAGCCGTGGGCGCAACAGTTTGCAGCAGGTCAAGGCTTCCGCCCCAGAGATGCGGGATGTTCAGCTAGTGCTTCCGGACATCGTATTCCCCAACGGAGCCATCAGCCTCCATGTTGGCAATAAGACCTTTAACTTGTGGTCTACTCCAGGACACAGCAGCGACTCCATTGTTTGTCTTATCAAAGAAGACCGCATTCTGTTTGCTGGGGATACCATCATGCCTATCCCATTCTTCGTGGATGGCAGTTTTGAAGACTTGCTCGATTCGCTCCAATCCCTGCGTAACGGCAACTACGAGAATGTGATCCAGGGACACGGAGAAATCGTACTGCGTGGCGAGATCGAAGAGCGCCTCCAATCTGATATAGACTATCTAGTGTCCCTCCGGGAAGCCGTTGACCAGGCCCTCGTTGGGTCAGCACCGGAGCGCGCATTGGAAGCAATACATATCGAAAGCTGCGGCAAGAGCCGCATCCTTTTGAACGGGATGGCTGCGCAGCTTCACCGGCAGAATGTCATGTCTCTTGCGGCACAGCGTCGTGAAGTCATGCCGCTGTCATCCTGAAAATCTGCACACAGATTGTTCCATTCCGACCTGAAGTCGAGGTGAATTCAATGGCTGACCGCGTGTACTTGACCCCCGAAGGTGCTGAAGATTTGCGGCGTGAATTGAACGAACTGCTCACAGTGCGCCGTCCCGCGCTGGCCCAGAAGCTCAAGGAAGCTGTAGCTGAAGGTGACCTCAAGGAAAACGCTGACTATCATGACGCCAAAGAGCAGCAGGCCTTTCTGGAAGGGCGCATTCAGTACATTGAAAACATCCTGCGCTCTGCTGAAATCATCACCAATGATGGCGGCAGCGACATGGTGCGGCTTGGCTCAGAAGTGACCATTGTCGAGGAAGGCGCTGACGAAGAAGAAACCTATTCGATTGTCGGCGCGGCCGAGGCCAACCCGCGCGATGGGCGCATTTCGCACGAAAGCCCTATTGGCGCTGCGTTGATCGGCCACAAAAAGGGTGACAAGGTGCGCGTCAAGACGCCTGGCGGAGAACTGGTCTTCAAGATCACACGCATTCGCTGATTCCACCTGTGAGATACAAAAGCGCCCCATGTAATTCGTGGGGCGCTTTTCATTCGTTCAGTCAGTTCACTGGGTCAAAGTTCCCTGTTCCGCCGAATGGATCTTCATCCGGTTTTCGCGGAGGCGGCTGAAGGGGCGGTGGTTTCAGTGGAGTCAGCCCACCACCATATGTAGACGGGGCCGACTGCGGAGCCAGCGGCGCAGCCTTCGGCGGCGCATATGGCGATGGAGCGGCTGGCCCAACCGGGGGCGGCGGCGTGAAGGCCGGAGCTGGCGGCGCATAAGTTGGAGCCGGCGTAGGCGGCAGTTGAACGGCGGGAGCGGGCAAAACCGTTGGCACGCCGCTGGAAACGGTGCCTCTGCGCCAAGTCGTTAGTTCAATAGTCATGCGGTCAAAGTAACTGTTGGGCGGCAGCGGGCCGCTGCCATAAGCCATATCGATGATCCGCGCCTGAAGCCGGAGCGTATTGGTTTCGAGCTTTGCGATTGCGCCGGGCTGTGCCAACACCACCTCGCCCTTCGCCGACATTTCAGATCGCAGCGCCGGGTCATTGAAGGCATATTCTGAGGCAAACACGGTCGTCAAAGTGCGGACGAAGTCTTCCTTGTCGAACAACCAGACCTCGATAGCCGTGGCCTTTTCCTGCTGGCCTGTCCCGATCTTCTCGGAGATTACCGCACCGCACTCTCCCAGGAACTCGTCATTACGAGACGCATCTTCAATACTGAAAGAGTCATCATAAGCGCGACCAGGATTGTAAATCGAGACATGCCGCACAACCGGCGGGCCAAGATCGGTTTCCTGCGGTGGTGCTTTGGAGAGTTCGTCACGGATTTGCCGAGCACGTTGAATATCCTGGATCGCCTGTCCCCCGACCAGGTCCTTGCCCTGAGAACCTCGCAGGCGCTTGCGGATCGGCTCGATCAGCATGGGATTGATGTAAAAGCCGAACAACAGCGATCCAACGACGAAGGCAACAGCCAGCACGATTGGCCCAATCAGGAACGGGCGAATCGTCAGCCAGAGATTAGGTTCAACCGGGGGCAAGGGTGCGCCCACCTGTGCCTGCGCGGCCAGCTCTGCGATCTGCGGAAGGTTCAGACGGCTGACGATTTCTTGCGGGTTGTCCACGCTCCGGAGCAGGGCCGTTACACTCTGTCGGAACTCGTCGGTGATGACCGCATTCGAGGCAGCATAATCGTAACGTTCCGCGACCAACCGAACCCACTCATCCTGCCACGTCTGGCCGAGCGAACGCGGGTCGCCATCATGAAAGATGACCGGATCGACCGCGTAGGACCAGATCAGGCCGATCACGAATGCGATGATGATCCCGATGATCATGCCCGGTTTAGGGACATAGGTCTTGATTACCGGCCAAAGACCGATGAGTGTGTCCCGAATCTTGCCGATCATGTGAATGCCTTTCGGATCGAGAACCGCCCCATGTCTATAAGATCGTTATTGATTGTACAGTATATCCGCCAGACGCGACAAATGAGGTCGATGATCGAAACTGACACGGCTTACTGAGGCGTCAGCTTCATACGACCTGGGTCTCAGGCAGGTTCGGCGCTCGGCGTCTTCTCAGTAAGCTCGCTCACTGGGAAGCGATGCTGACACACGGTACACTGCGCTGTATTGCGGCTTTGTTCGATCAGAAGTCCGCCACAGTTGGGACACGGTTGCGGCAGAGGCCGCTTCCAACTTGTAAAATCACACTCTGGATAGCGCGAACAACCATAGAATGTGCGCCCCTTGCGCGTCTTGCGGGCAATGATTTCGCCGCCGTGCGTCTTGCCGCAGACGGGACAGGCGATGCTGATACGATCTAGCCACGGTTCTGTATAGCGACACTCCGGATAGTTGGAGCATCCTACGAATTTCCCGTAGCGGCCGTAGCGGATGACCAGTGGATGCCCCGATTCAGGACAGTTCCGGCCAATGGTCTCCTCTTGGCGCACACGAGGGATCTCTGCGCGCGCACGCTGAAGCTGCTGCTCGAAGGGCGCATAAAACTCCTTCAACATCGGCCGCCACTCTAGATGCCCTTCGGCAATGGTATCCAACTGGTCTTCCATCCGGGCAGTGAACTGATAGTTGATGATTTCCGGGAAGTACTGCACCAGCAGTTCGCTGACGGTCTTCCCGGTTTCGGTCGGAACCAGACGTTTGTCCTGCTTCTGGATGTACTCGCGGTCTTCAATGGTCGCCACTGTGGTCGCATAAGTGCTGGGACGGCCAATCCCGTATTCTTCCAGAGTCCGCACCAGACTCGCTTCGGTGTACCGCGGCGGTGGCTGGGTAAAATGCTGTTCAGGCAAGAGCTTGAGCAAGTCCAGCATTTCGCCGACAACCATCTCCGGCAGGATACGACCTTCATCTTCATCCGGGGCGAGATCCTCATCACGTGCATCTTCATACAGCGCCAGAAAGCCTAGAAACTTGATGGTGCTGCCAGAAACACGGAACATGTATGGCCGGTTCGCGTCCGTTTCGCCAGCAGCGATTTCCACTCGGAGGGTATTGTAGATCGCGTTGGACATCTGGCTCGCTAGAAAGCGTTCCCAGATCAGCTTATAAACGCGAAACTGATCGCGCGAGAGGACAGACTTGAGCGATTCAGGGTCACGATACACGCTGGTCGGGCGAATGGCCTCATGCGCTTCCTGCGCACCTTTGGCTTTGGTCTGATAACGCGGCGGTTTCGGCGGGTAGAATCTCTCGCCGAAGCGTTCGTGAATGAACGCGCGAGCCTCAGTCTGTGCCAGTTCGGAGACCTGCGTGCTGTCGGTACGCATATAGGTAATCAACCCGATGGCACCGCTGGAGCCGCCGATGTCGATGCCCTCATAAAGCTGCTGGGCGATGCCCATGGTACGGCGAGCGTTATAGCCCAGGCGGCGCGAGGACTCCTGCTGAAGGGTGCTGGTGGTAAATGGCGGAGACGGCTTTCGCTGGCGCGTCCCATGCTTGACATCGCTGACGATGTACTCGCTCTTCTTCAGGATAGGAAGGTGCTGCTGCACCTCCTCCTCCTTGTGGAATTCGACATCTTCTCCCTGGAACTTCACCAACCGTGCCACAAACGGACGGCTGGAATCTTTGCCATGACCGCGCTGCTTCTTCAGTTCAGCGTCCAGCGTCCAATATTCCTGCGGCACGAACGCCTCGATCTCGGCCTCACGGTCTACAATCAGGCGCAGCGCAATGCTCTGGACGCGACCAGCGGAAAGCTGGTTACGAACTTTCTGCCAGAGCAGTTCGGTGATGTTATAACCGACCAGACGATCCAGGATGCGGCGGGCCTGCTGGGCGTTGACCAGACTCATGTCCAATTGGCGAGGATGCGCAAAAGCCTCTTCGACTGCGGGCTGCGTGATTTCGTGGAAGACCACGCGCTTGACACGCTTCTCTTCTAGATTCGTCACTTCCATCAAGTGCCAGGCGATAGCCTCGCCTTCCCGATCAGGGTCGGTTGCCAGATAGACTTCGCTGGATTTATTGACGGCCGCGACCAGATCGCTGACCACCTCGCGTTTGTCGTTAGGCACGCGGTATTTGGGTTCAAAGTCGTTTTGGACATCGACAGACAACTGCGTGACCAGCAAATCGCGGACATGGCCTTTGGAGGCTTTGACCGTAAATCCTTTGCCGAGGAAGTGGCTGACGCTCCGCGCTTTGGCCGGAGACTCGACAATGACTAGTTTACCGCGTCGATGAGCAGGCGCGGTCGATTCAGGGGTGAGTTTGCTCGTCGCTTTCGTTTTCCGAGACGATTTGCTCGCTTTTTTACCTGCGTTCTTGCTCGCTTTTGGGCGCGAAGTGCGAGCTGGCTTGGCGATTCCAGCATGTTCTGGCGTCGATCCCATGCGGAACAACTTTGTTCCGCACACCGGACATGTACCAGATGTCCCCGGTGATCCAGAGGCGGTGTACACGGCCTGGGGGTTCAGCAGGTCTCGCTTAGTTTTGCATTTCACGCAGTAGGCTTGATACGTTTCGGCCATGCTATCTCTTGGTTCTGCCAATCACTTGACTAGAGGAATTTGTAGTTCTTCGTCCGCAGCAGGTGATTGACCACATCCTTGACTTCCTGGGTGCGATCTTTATGACATATCAGAAGCGCGTCGGGTGTGTCAATCACGATCATGTCTCGTACGCCGATGGTGACGATGAGTTTGTCACTATATACCAAGGTGTTCTCGGTATCGACTATGACCCGTTCCGGCTGGCGGCCTTTGAAGCCGTTACCGGATTTGTCCAGCTTGAGGACTTCGTACATCGATGACCAACTGCCGACATCGTTCCAACCGATATCGACCGGGATGACTGCCATGCGCTGTGCGCCTTCCATGACGGCGTAGTCCAGCGAAATCTTGTTGACGCCTTCCCAAATCTCTTCAAGCGTGGACTGGTAGTCAGGGGTATCGACGACCGAAGAAAGCTGTTCGAACAAGGCATACATCTCCGGCTGCTGACGCTTGAATTCGGCCATCGCCTGGGCTGCCGTCCAGATGAACATCCCGGAGTTCCAGGTGTAGTCGCCGCTGGCGAGAAACTCGGCGGCCTTGTCCGCATCTGGCTTCTCGGTGAAGCCTCGTGAGGCGTAACACTGAAAGCCATTGATGGTGGCAATGTCTTCGCCCTGATGAATGTAGCCAAACCCAGTAGAAGGATAGGATGGCGAAATTCCCAGGGTCGCAATGTACCCGCGCTGAGCAAGGTTAGCAGCGGCAGCCAACACATCCCGGAAGCGATCTTTACGCGTGATATGATGATCGGCCGTAAGGATGGCTACAACCGCCAGCGGATCGCGCTTCTGGATGATGGTCAGGCCAAGCGCAGCGGCTGGTCCGCTTTCCTTGCCGTAGGGTTCGATGATGAAGTTCTCTTCAGGAATCTGTGGCGCATGTTCCATCAGCGCATTGAGATACTTGCGGCCTGTTACTACATAGATTCGCTCTGGAGTGAACAGAGGCGCGAGACGCTCCACGCTGGTTGCAAACATGGAATGATTTTCAACCAGTGGAAGAAGCTGTTTGGGTGTGTCCTGACGGCTCATGGGCCAGAGGCGAGTTCCCCCCCCGCCCGCCATGATGAGTTCGTAGAAATGATCCACGAAGCCCCCTCAATTCAACGGATGAGATGATAATGGCGTCAGGCAGTATTGCATGTAACCGACTGCCCGCGCAAGCCCCTTTAGTTCCAGAATAGTCAATGTGCCGCTGAGAATGGATACTGGAAGCCCGCTCATTCTTACCAGATCGTCGATATGAATTGGGTCCTGGCTAAGGAAGTCCAGTACCTGGGTTTCAAGCGCGCTGGATGGCGCTATGCGTTCAGCCGTCGTCTGAACCCGCACATTCTCATAGGCAATGTTCAGTTCATCCAGAATGTCGCTCACGTTCATGACCAGCTTGGCCCCATCCTGGATCAATCGGTTCGTCCCGGCGCTGGTCGGACTGAAGATGCTTCCGGGCACGGCAAAGACCTCGCGGCCCTGCTCCGCTGCAATGGCCGCAGTAATGATCGCGCCGCTTTTGTCAGGGGCCTCAACGACCAGCACGCCGAGTGACATTCCGCTGATGATCCGGTTTCGCCGTGGGAAATTGCGCCCTTCTGGCCGGGTCCCAACGGGGAATTCAGTCATGATAGCCCCGTTTTGTAGGATCGCCTCAGCCAGGGGTCGGTTATCGTGCGGGTAGACGGTATCGATGCCACAGCCAAGCACAGCGATGGTACGTCCCCCTCCATCCAGCGCGCCCCGATGAGCGGCGCTGTCGATCCCGTGAGCAAGACCGCTCACCACCGTGACCTGGAAGCCCGCAAGCTGTTTGGAGAGGTTGTAGGCGCTGTCACGACCGTAAACGGTTGCTCTGCGCGTGCCAACAATGCACAGCGCGCGTTGATCGTCAGGGTGAAGATAGCCTTTCACGTACAGCACCGGTGGGGCATCAGGCAGTTTGCGAAGCAGCTCAGGGTAATGGTCGTCCTCAAGGGTGATGAGGGCCGCACCAGCGCGTTCCACTTTGCGGAGTTCCGCGTCCGGGTCGAGCTTCTCCCGCACAGCCAATAGATTGACCAAAGGGCGACGTTCCAGACCCGCCTGACGAAGCTGGGATTCGCTTGCTGCCCAGGCTTGCTCCAGACTGCCAAAGCTGGCAAGCAGGAGCTGAATCCGCCGCGGCCCAATTTCGGGAACCTGACTGAACGCGAGCCAGAATCGGGGATCGTTCACACAGCCTCAGTGGATTATTTACCTCATTATTTGAGCATAACAGTCGATCAGACAGACTGTCAAGCGAAGGAATTATTCAGGGGAGCAGGCCATCCGGCAGCTTGACGACCAGGATTCCGGATTCGAGGTTGGTCTGGACGACCGTTTCGGGCGTGACCGGGATGAGGATTTCACCGTATTGGGGACTTTCCACGATGTAAACATCGTTCGCACCAGTCTGCAGGACTTCGGTGATCGGCCCTAATTCCTCTCCATCGACCGTATGAACACGCAGGCCGATGACCTGAAAGAGGTAGTATTCACCCTCTTCGAGGGGGACAGCTTCGGCAGTGGGGATCATGACGAAGGATTCCCTCAGACCTTCCGCCTGGGTTCGATCCGAGACATCGTTCAGCGTGACCAGAGCGTATTCGTGGTGAAACCGGATGCGTTTGAGGGCGTGGGGAACAGGCTTAGGGTCTTCGGGGTCACGTGACAGATAGACGGTTTCAAGTTGGGAAAGGCGTTCAGGATAGCTGGTCAGCAAGCGCATCTTCATCTCACCCTGAATACCGTGAGGGCGAAGAAACTGACCAATGAGCAGGTAGTCGGGGGCGCTTTGCGAAACCCCTTGAGCAGGCATGGGTACTAGATGATCTTCAGGATGACCCGGTTGGCTTTCTGCCCAGCGGACGCACGGAGCAGCGCCCGCATCGCGTTGGCGACGTGGCCTCCCTTGCCGATGACACGGCCGGTATCTTCAGGAGATACGCGCAGTTCGATCACCGTAGTTCCGCCGTTGACGCGGCGGATTACCTTGACCTGGGAGGGGTCGTCCACCAGACTTTTGGCGATATAGGAGATCAGGTCTTCCACGTCAGTATCCTTGGTTGGTTTGGGGCACGGCAATCCATGCCCCAATCAATGAGCAAAGTGAGACTACGAGGCAGGCTCTTCGGCAGCCTGCTTGGCCTTCTTCGACGATTGGCCGGGGCCGGGCGACGGACGCCTGGTCTTGGGGCTGACCGGAGCAGCCTGAGCGCGGGCAGCCTCAGCTTCCGCGACCAGGGTTTCCAGGCTTTCACCCTTCTTCAGGCGGGCAAAGCGATCCATCGTGCCAGTACGTTTTAAGAGGGTTTCCACGGCGTAGCTGGGACGCGCGCCCACGCTCAACCAGTACAGGGCACGGCCTTCGTCCACCACATCAGTGGAAGGCTCGGTACGCGGATTGTGATGGCCAATAGCCTCAATGAAGCCGCCATCACGGGAACTGCGTTGATCGGCCACAACAATACGATAGCTGGGCTGTTTCTTGAGACCGACACGGCGAAGACGAATACGAACCATAAGACTCTGAACTCCTTGAAATACCGCTCCCAAGCGTCCATCGGGACGGAGAGCCACTGGCTAAAAATGCTGCGATGGCTGCCAGTAGCGGTAGAGCGAGTGGCTCTAGCGCAGGCCGGGTAACCCCGGAATGTTTGGGAAACGTCCCTTTCGCAGCTGACTCATCAGGGTTTGCATATCGCGGAACTGTTTAAGTACGTCGTTGACATCCCGCACCTGGGTTCCGCTGCCCATGGCGATGCGGCGCCGACGGCTGGCATTGAGAATCTTGGGATTATTCCGCTCGTTGGCGGTCATCGAATTGATGATAGCCTCGACACGCCGCAGCCGCTTCTCGGCTTCTTCCTGGTTGATCTGCCCGCGCAGGCGATCCATGCCAGGAATCATGCCGAGGATCTGACTGAACGGCCCCATCTTCTTGATCTTCTGAAGCTGTTCGAGGAAGTCCTGAAGGGTGAACTGATTCTCCATCAGTTTCTTCTGCAGCCTGAGGGCTTCCTGTTCGTCGAAGGCTTCTTCAGCCTTTTCGATCAGCGAAAGCACATCGCCCATGCCCAGAATACGCGAGGCCAGACGATCCGGGTAGAAGACCTCGAAGCCATCCAGTTTCTCGCCCGTGCCGAGGAACTTAATGGGCACGTTGGTCACGGAGCGCATCGAGATGGCCGCGCCACCACGCGCATCACCGTCGATCTTGGTGAGGATCAGGCCGGTGATGCCGACGCGGGTGTTGAAACCCTGGGCGATGTTGACGGCTTCCTGACCGGTCATTGAGTCGGCGACGAGCAGAACTTCAGCAGGATTGGTACGCTTCTTGATCTCGGCCAGCTCGTTCATCAGGTTGTCATCGATCTGGAGACGGCCAGCGGTATCCAGAATGACGACAGCCGCATTGGCCTCGCGAGCGGCCTTGACCCCATTCACGCAGATATCGGCAGGACGCGCTTTCGTACCCTCTTCGTAATAGGGCACGTTGATCTGCTTCGCCAACGTGATGATCTGATCGACCGCTGCGGGGCGGTAAACATCGGCGGCTACGAGAAAGGGCGCACGCCCATCCTTGCGTAGATGAATGGCGAGCTTAGCCGCGGTAGTGGTCTTACCTGAACCCTGGAGACCGACCAGCATAATGACGTGGGGCCTGGTGCTTCCAGCGAAGTTTAGCGGAGCCGAGTCGCCGAGGGTCGCGATCAGTTCCTGGTGGACGATCTTGACGACCATCTGACCGGGCTTGAGGGCCTTGATGACCTCAGCGCCGATAGAACGATCGCGAACGCGCTTGACGAAGTCCTTGACGACCGGGAGGGCTACGTCGGCTTCCAACAGGGCAACGCGCACCTCGCGCATGACCGTATCGACATCTTTTTCGGTCAGCTTGCCGGAACGGCCGAGGTTATCAAAGATTCCCTGTAAGCGGTCGCTGAGCGTCTCAAACATGCGATCTTCTTCCCTAAGATTACGAGGGGAATTCTAGTTGAGCGGCAGAGAGCCGTCAAGGTGGGAAGAAGTTCTTCGCTGATCGTTGACAGCGCATCTATTATTGTATAGCTTACGAGCGATAGAAATGCAAATCACACCCTGAGATGATAAGGTGTACTACGTGGCGGAAATGGCGGAAATGGCGTGAGTGCCGTCGCGGTTGGAAATGGCAATAGTTTGTAGTTCATAGTTTATAGTTGATAGAAAAGGCAGAAGTGTCGTCATTGTCGTCAGGACTGCCAGCGTTGGAAATGGCAATAGTTCGCAGTTCATGTTGCCGCCACCAGGATGTGATTCTTGCAACAGATGTTGCAGTTGTTGCAGTTGCAATTGTTGTAAATCTGCTGCACTGAGCTTACATACAAGGTGCTGACTCACCGGACTTGATCCGATTCTTGAGAATCTTGAGAATGAGAATAGGTCATGATTCTCATTTGAACGCGATTCTTCAGGTCAGCAACTACGGCGAGTTCTGTCTCTACAAGACCCCATAAGGCAGCATGTCCATTCCACGATACCACAAAATGGGATCGAAAGGGTGACATTTTGGAAAACCATTTGGTGTCGCATGAATGCTTGCACAACGCTTCACTCAAGGTTGGTGAAACTTAACCGAAGGTTGGGGATTGCGGCACGCCGCGAAGAAGCCCAGCAGGACGAAAGAACGGCGTGAAACACATGGAGCGGCGAGTTCAGGCACTTGTGGCGAAGGCGAATTTCTGCTAGGATAAGCGCATGAGCCGCCCCCGTAGCTCAGTGGATAGAGCGCAGCCCTCCGGAGGCTGAAGCACAGGTTCGAGTCCTGTCGGGGGCATCAAAAGCAGAATTGAGAAAACCCGTCGCCAGGCGGGTTTTTGATTCGGCTGCCATCGTATTGCTGTGTACCATTCCTCGCGTCATAATTGCCTGTATCTATTACGCACTTTGAGCAAAATTCCATGCCGCGCGTATTCATTTCATATTCTCGGTCCGATAAAACGTTTGCAGGTAGATTGAGCGACGCCCTATCGCAATCTGGCGTTTCCGTATGGCGAGACATCGAGGGAATACACCTCGGCGTCAAGTGGAGTACGGCAGTACAAAGGGCTTTGGACGATAGTGATTTCATGATCGTCATCATTTCACCCGAATCGATGGCATCAGGAAATGTAGAAGATGAGTGGCAGTACTTCCTCGATCAGAACAAGCCCGTCATACCTGTAGTCTTTCGCGAAGCGCGTATCCATTTCCAGCTAAATCGATTGCAGCGTGTCGATTTTCTACACCAACCGTTCGAGGATGCATTCGAGCAGTTAAGAAGCGAAATACAATCCAACACCGTTGGGAGCCTGTGGCCTCCAGGCAATTTGGCTCGACGGTCCCGACGAAAGGCACGCTGGGTCGCGTTAGGCGGATTGACTCTCCTTGTGCTGATCTCGACAGGAATCGGACTGCTCGTATATCGGCAGAGTCCGCTCAACATGCCTGAAGCCACGGTTCAAGAAATCAGTATAGCATCTCCGACCGTACCTGGCTCGGCAAACGTCGCTCGAAATATAGACTGGACGCCGAGCGCGGATCGCTTTGGGATCTTTGAAATGGTACTCGTTCCGGCGGGATGCTTTCAGATGGGAAGCAGCGATGGAGCCGACGATGAAAAGCCGCCTCATCCTCAATGTTTTGATAGTCCGTTCTGGATCGATAAGGTTGAAGTGACAAACGGGCAGTTTGTCCAGTTGAGCGGAAATGCCGAAGAGACCGGTTCATGGACTGCACCGAATCGACCGCGTGAGTCAATAAGCTGGTTCGAAGCGCGTGATTTCTGTATCACACGAGGAGCGAGACTGCCGACAGAGAGGGAGTGGGAATACGCGGCCAGAGGGCCAGACAGCCTGATTTATCCATGGGGCAACCACTGGAATCCGAATAATGCGGCCTGGAGTGGAAACTCCAATCGCCAGACGGCCGATGTGGGAAGCTTTCCAGGGGGTGTATCCTGGGTCGGCGCACTGGACATGAGTGGGAATGTGTGGGAGTGGACCAGCACAGTGTATGGCATCGACAACGGAGATCATAACTTCAGTGCCCTAGGCGAATTCCGGTTTCCCTACCCCTATGATGCGAACGATGGTCGTCAACAAGACTCCAACGAGGTGACGGTTGTTCGCGTATTGGGTGGCGGTTCATGGCGCAACAATCCGGTCGATCTGCGCTCCTCGTTTCGGGGTCGGAGCAATCCTGATCTCGCCTTCAACTACGGTGGTTTCCGCTGTGCCCGTTCATAGCGATGATTGACCGCTGGAAATAGATACCGCGTCAAGTCATTACAACGCGGAAGCCGATGGTGTGGTATCGGTAGACGGGATCGAGCTTGAAGTAGAAGGTGTTGCGGGCGCGTTCCTGTGACCCCATGTACGAGCCGCCCTTGACGATGTAGGTCAGATGGGGGGCGGGGCTGGAGCCGTTGGACTTCTGGGACATCTGGCTGGTCTGTGTCCACTCCCAGACGTTGCCGGCCATGTCCATCACACCGTAGGGGCTGGCCCCAAGCGGGTATTTGCTGACCGGGGTGGTCATGCGGATAGCGGCTTCCTGGGTATTGCAGCGGGTCTTGTCGAAGTGATTACCCCAGGGATAACGGTATTCGCTGTCACCTTGGGCAGCGCGCTGCCACTGCTGTTCAGTGGGTAAACTGATCTTCATGCCGGACTTGTCGCTGAGCCAGGCGCAGTAGGCGACCGCCTCGAAATAGCAGACGTTTACGCGAGGGTAGTCGTCACCCGCGAACTTGGAATCAAGCGGTTCGGGATGCTGTTTGTGCCACTCGATCATCTCAGGTGTCGATTCCCACCACTTGGGATTGGAGTAACCATCAACAGCCGTCACGAAGGCCTGGAACTGCTGGTTGGTGACGGGGTACTTGCTCATCTTGTAGGCATCAAGATGATAGATGATGCGGCGTTTGTCACGCTCGATGACCACTTCGCCTGCTTTGATATCGCACCAATCCGGCAGCGGGAGCAGCTGAGAGGTGGCCACAGCAGCCAGTCCATCGGGGTCATAGTCCGGGAAGGTCAAGCGGAAGGACTGGAAAGCCTTGCAGCCCAACTGGAAAGTGCGCTGCCGCTTGATAAGGGCGACGATGGGCCGGTATTCGCGCTCAGCCTCGCGGAGATAAGCCTGACGTTCGAGGGCGGCCTCAGCTTCCTGGAGAACGGCTTTGAGGTCAATGAAGCGGGGTTCGTAGCCGGTCTCACGAGCGCGTTTGAGCAGGAAGACGGCCTTATCGAAGTCACCGTTGTCCAACGCTTCGGCGGCTTCGTCGATGACAGTGGAAGTATCAATCTCTGGCGCGCGGGCAGCCTGGGGGGGGAGGGCTACAGCCGGGATAGTTCCGGCAGCAACGGCGATGGGCATCTTCTCGGCGACATAGATGGCGCTAAGGAGCTGCTTGACCGCGCGAACATCCAGGCCGCTGCTGAAATCGACATACTGGATATCCTTGAGTGTGTCCGGGATGCTCGTGCCGCCGTGAATGAGGACCGGGAAGATATGCTTGCCGAGGCTTTGCGCGATGGCGAATTCCTGTTTACAGTATTCAGAAGCGATCGACTCGCGCGAGAGGAGGTAAACAAATCCATCACACCACGTCAGATGGCGCAGGATTTCTTCCCACCATTTCTGTCCAGCGTGCAGCCGATGATCGTACCACACCTCGTGGACTTCGAGCATCTCCACGATTTGCTGGCAGACTGGTTTATCTACCCTCGCGTAACTGATAAAAAGCTTCATTCGTGAAACTCGTAACAGGTTTACATAATTACGATATTTCTGATTCAGCCCTACGATCACTTAAGGCTTTTCAAGTTACAGGATTGTAACCAAAATCAAGCATTATCAGGCACTTCGGTACTATTGAAGCTTACCATGACTATTTCGGTTGGAGACCAGTCAATCCCTCAAGACTTCCAACGTGGCTTGGGATGGTTGGCGCGGATCGTCCTGGTCTGGATGATCCTCACAGCGTTAGCCCCTGCCCCGCCGCGCGCACCAATGGCTGCGCCGCAGATCGTGGTGACGGAAAAGCCAATGGTCTGCGTGCATACCCGCCTGATCGACGAAGTGTATGAGTGGAAGATTCAGCGGTCGCTGCAAATGGTGCGGGAGATGGGGGCAACGACTATCGTCGAGTTCTTCCCGTGGGCCTATGCAGAGCCGCAGCCGGCAGAATATCACTGGGAGTCGTTCGACCGGATCATCCGGCATGCGCAGAATCAGGGACTGACCGTCATTGCGCGGATGGGACTGGTTCCAGAATGGGCGCGTCAAACCGAGGACAGCATTTCGACGACGTTCAACGACCTGCCGGAACGATCCTACGGGGTGTTCGCGGATTTTGTGGCGGCCTTCGTCAGCCGCTATCGCGGGGTGGTAGGGCCGATCATCATCTGGAACGAGCCTAATCTATCGTTTGAATGGGGCTATCGCTCGGTCGATGCGGCTGGCTATGGGAAGCTCCTCAAGGCGGTTTATCCCGTGGTCAAGGCCGCTAACCCAGAGGCGATCATCCTGGCCGCCCCGCTGGCTCCCACATTGGAACCGCCGGGCAGCCCCAACGGGCTGAACGATCTGCTTTACCTGGAGGGGCTGTATCAGGCCGGAGCAGCGCCGTATTTCGACGGGCTGGCGATGCATACTTACGGCTTCACCGATCCGCCGGAAACGCCGCCAGCGGCAAACGCGCTCAACTTCCGGCGGGCAGAACTGCTGTATGACATCCTGCTGCGATACGATTCGCCGGATAAGCCGGTGTACATCACTGAAACGGGCTGGAACGACCACCCCCGCTGGACGAAGGCGGTGCTGCCTTCACTGCGGGTAGCCTATACGGTCGAGGCATTCCGCTGGGCGGAAGACCACTGGCCGTGGCTGGACAAGATGTGCCTCTGGGTGCTGCGCTATCCCAGCGCGACGCGCAGCTACCCCGACAACTTCACGCTGATTACGACGGATTTCCAACCGCTGCCAATCTACAGCGCCATTCAAGCCTATGCGCTGGGCCGAGAGGAAGGTGCCCTACTGTGGCTGCCCGCCCCTGGAAGGCCGTAATCGCCTGCGCGATCATGGTCATCACTGCCTGGGTCTGGCTGCTGGCGGCGGCGCTGTTCGCGCTGCGCTGGGTCGCGCTGGAGCGACCGGGGATGCCGCTGAAAGAGCTGTTCCCGTATGGCGAACTGCGGATCGGCGTGGACGCCAGCTATCCGCCCTTCGGGGTTGATAATGGTCGTGAAATGTACGGGATCGACATGGACATCGGCAGAGCCATCGGGGCGCATCTGGGCGTGCCGGTGCGTTTCGTCAACATGGGGTTCGATGGGTTGTACGACTCGCTGCGAGTCGATCAGGTCGATCTGCTGCTTTCAGCGCTGCTGGTCGATCCGAGCCGGATGAACGATGTGCGTTACACCGTGCCCTACTACAACGCTGGCCTGGTGCTGGCGACGACCGACCCGGCGATCAGGGGAATGGGCGAATTGGGCGGCAGAAGCCTGTCGTTCGAGTTTGGATCGGAGGCGGATCAAGCGGCGCGGCTGTGGCTGCGGCGGATTCCGCCTTTCGAGACGATGCCCTATGAGACTCAGAACCACGCGCTGGAAGCGGCACGGCTTGGCCTGAGTGACGCCGCGCTGGTCGAATCGACAGCGGCGCGGCTGTTCCAGCGCGAACATACCGATTGGAATCCCACGCTGATTCAGGTGAGCGACAGACTCTATGCCGGCGCGGTGCGGATCAACCGAGTGGAGACGTGGACGGCCATCAACGAAGTGCTGGAAGCGATGCTCGACAGCGGGGAGCTTCAGGCAATCCTGGCCCGATGGCTATGAACTCAGGTCAGTCATGGGACGAGCGGATGTCCTCCGCCAGGCGGCGGTAAGCTTTGGCGCCCAAGCTTTCGGGAGCATAATCGACAACCGCTTTGCCCATATGAGGCGCATCCGCGACCATCACATCATACGGAATGGGGGTATCGAAGACCTGACCGGGCAGGAGCGCGTGGAGTTCTTCCACCACTTTGCGGGCATAGACCGCTTCTGGGTCGAAAAAGGTCGGCAGCACACCGCGCAGCTTCAGGTCGGGATTGCCCATGGTGGTGCGGATACGGGTGATGATATCCTGCAAAGCGCGAATCCCCTGAACGGCATCGTGGCTGCACTGGGCAGGGACGATGACCGAGTCGGCGGCGATCAGTGCGGCGACAGTCAGCACATTCAGACCTGGGGGCGTATCGAGCAGGATATAATCGAAGGTAAAGCGGCTCTGACGCAGCACGCTGCGCAGCCGGTTCAACGGATACTGCTCCTGCACCATCTTGATGGCCGCGGCGGCCAGATCCACGCTGCCAGGGACGAGTGCCAGGGTCGAACTGACCGTCCGCATGATGCGCGTCAGAGTCATTTCGGGGTACATCAACAGCGAAAAGCTGCTGCGTTCGAGGCGGTACGAATCCAGGCCAAGCGCGGCAGTGAGGCTGGCCTGCGGGTCGAGATCGACCAGCAGCACACGACTCGCCTGCTGCGAAAGCACGAGCGCTAAATTCAGCACGGTGGTGGTTTTCCCCACGCCGCCCTTCTGGTTGGCGACGACCATGATCGAGGTCACAATTTTCCTCTGCCGATCCGGTAGACAAGCCGATTATACCCTACCGGGCTGGATTGTTGATAGCGCGGTCGTTATACTTCCTGCACCATGCGGATCGGAATCGACGTGCGCCTCACCCATTATCGCACTGGCGGCATCAGTACTTATATGCGCCGTCTGGTGATGGCATTGGAGGCACTGGGTTCGGCCAACGAGTACATCGAACTGCACAGCCGTAAATCCCGCCTGAAGTTCACGCGGCGGATGGGCGAGGCGCGGTTATGGACACCGTGTCATCACCGCTGGGAGCGGCTGGCGCTTTCGGTCGAACTGGCTCCGATGCGGCTTGGACTGCTGCACAGCCCGGATTTTATCCCGCCGCTGCACGGAGCGCGGCGACACGTCATCACGGTGCACGACCTGACGTTTCTGCATTATCCACAGTTTCTCACGGCAGACGCCCGGCGCTACTACAGCGGCCAGATCGAAGCGGCGGTGCGGCAGGCCGATCACATCCTGGTGGACAGCGCCGCCACGCAGCGTGACCTGATGCAGATGCTCAACGTCCCCGCCCAGAAGATCACAGTGCATCGGCTGGGCGTGGATGAACGCTTCCAGCCTATGGCTGGCGACGAACGGGCTAACTGGCGCCAGAAACTCGACCTGCCGGAGGGGTTCATCCTCTTCGTGGGAACCATCGAGCCGCGCAAGAATATCTCCGGCTTGCTGGCAGCCTACCGGATGCTGCGAGATCGCATGAAGGATGCGCCGCCGCTGGTGCTGGTCGGCAGGCGCGGTTGGCTGTATGAAGACACCCTGCGCGATATCGAGCGGCTTGATCTGAGCAGGCAGGTCGTCTGGCGCGAGGATGTGCCAGACGCGGCGCTTCCCGCCGTCTATAATCTGGCAAGTATCCTGGTCATGCCGTCATTCTACGAGGGATTCGGCTTCCCGGCGCTGGAAGCGATGGCCTGTGGAACGGTGCCGGTAGTGAGCAACCGCTCCTCGCTGCCGGAAGTCGTCGGCGAGGTCGGCCTGCAAGTCGAGCCAGAGGATTCTGCGGCGCTGGCGGATGCGCTGGAGAAAGCGCTGACCGATGCGCCCTGGCGTGAACAGATGCGCCAGGCCGGATTAGTCCGCAGCCGGGAGTTCACCTGGGCGCATACGGCTGAAATCGTGTTAAGCGTTTATCGTCATTTGGGTGCGAACTGATGAAGATACTGATGGTGACAGGCAGCCTGCCCTACCCACCCCATCAAGGCGGGGCGCTGCGCGTCTATGGGCTGATGCGCGGGCTGCACAAAGCCGGGCACAAGATCACGCTCGTGAGTTTCCACGACGGCGAAGTCAGCGACGCCGAAGCCGCCCCGCTGAAGAAATACTGCCAACGGATCGTGACCGTCCCGCCACCGCGTCGGACGATGACCGACCGGCTCCGCAATCTGATCCTGTCGCGCCAGCCGGATATTGCCCAGCGGCTCTACAGTCCGGCTTTCCGAGACCAGCTCTTTGCGCTGCTGGACGCCACGCCTTTCGATCTCGTGCAGTTTGAGGGCATCGAAGCCGCCTGCTACCTCCCCGAAGTCCGGGCGAAGGTTCCACGGATCAAACTATGTTACGACGCTTTCAACGCCGAGGCCGCGCTTCAGCGCGTGATCTACGAGGTAGATCGCGCCGACCGGAGCCGCTGGCTGGCGGCACTATACTCGTATATCCAGGTGGGGCGCATTGCCAATTACGAACGCGAGCTGTGCCAGAAGGCCGATCTGGTCGTGGCGGTCTCTGCCGAAGATGCACAAATCCTGGCCGCGCATCGCCCGGATGGACGGGTTCCGGTCGTGCCGAACGGCATCGATGCGGCCGAGTATATGAACAAAACTGAGCGCATCGACCTGCCGGAAAACGCGCTGGTCTTCACCGGCAAGATGGATTACCGCCCCAACGTCGATGCCGTGGTCTGGTTCGCGCGCGAAGTGCTGCCCCTCATTCGGGAAGAACTCCCAGACGCCAAACTGTACGTGGTCGGTCAGAAACCGCACATCCGTCTGGAAGGGCTGCGCGACCAGGACAGCGTGGAAATCACCGGGTGGGTCAAGGATGTCCGGCCGTTCCTGTGGAGCGCGGACGTATACGTTGCCCCGCTGCGGATGGGCAGCGGCACGCGCCTGAAAATTCTGGAAGCGATGGCGGCAGGCTGTTCGGTGGTGGCGACCGCGACGGCTGCCAGCGGTCTTGACGCCGATGCCCGGAAGTGTATGGTCATCACTGATGATCCGAAACAGATGGCCGTCAAGATCGTCGATCTGCTGGAATCGCCCTCGCTCCGTTCGGTGAAGGGCATCACCGCTCAGGCCTACGTCAAGCTGACCTATGATTGGTCGGTACTCATCCCCAAGCTCCTGGAAGCCTACCGGGGAATCGGCCTTGGATAGAGAGGCGCTCGTCCGCCGCAACCGGGCGATGGCTGAGGCTTTCCACGCCATCCCACTGAAACATCAGGCGCGCCGCAGCCTGCTCCGCATCGCCAGCATTATCCCCACCCGCCCAGCCCGCCTTCCCTCGCGTGAACGCATCCTCCTCATCCGTCCTGACCACCT
>CAZKXW010000015.1:48212-59236 GCA_964556745.1 uncultured Anaerolineaceae bacterium | reverse complement strand
GCATGAACTGACGCCGGGCAAAAAATCTACCCTTGAGAACTGCCCCCTTCTCCCGTCGGGGGAAAAAACTTTCCGGGGGCGTCCCCCGCAGCCCTGTTTTTCTCGACGATTTACCGGATGAGCCATTATTTACCCGGCCAAATACGTCTGAATTGCCTGCTCGACTGTCACCTGGTCAAGCAGCCCGATCCATTTCTCGATGATGTTCCCCTGGGGATCAACGAGGATATACTGGGAACGATCCGTCAGGCCGAAGCGTTCACGGACTGAGTTCGTCACTGCGAGATCGACATTGAGGTGGATGAAATCGATCCGGTCGCCAAAGGTCTCTTGAAGCCCATACACGATGGGCGCATTGCGATTACAGGTCGTTCACCAATTGGCGTAGGCATTGATGAACTGCGGACGGCCGGTGCTGGAGATCAGCGACAGGTCCTGCTGAGGATACAGCCCGCCATCATCCGAAGGGCCAATGAGGTTCTCCGCGCTGGAAAATGAGGCTGGCGAGGTGCTGCTGGGGGCACAGGCGACCAGAGCCAGCCAGCCCAGAATGCTGACCAGCAGCAGCCGAAGCCATGTCTGCAATGCCAAGTTCGATTCCTTTCTACTTGTGACCTAGCGAGCCGTATCACTGGGCCACGGTTGAGGCTGAAAGATGACATCCCAGCGGCCTTCCGTCAAGGATTCGACGTAGATGCACATCCGCCAATCAATGGAAACGTCGGCGGCGCTCAGCGTCACATCTTCAAGGCGGACGCCGCTGTTGCGCAGGATGACGATGGGGGTAGCTTCGTCACGCTCCCCCATGACCAACTGGGCGGCGGCGCAGAGGGTATCGGCAATACCGCGCTGGGTGACCTGCATAGGATTGCCAAACAGATCAATCTTGCCGCGTTCGTCCTGGATGGGGCGGAAACCGGCCACAGCCAGCGCGAGGCCGGTCGTGCCCAACCGTCCGGGGATCAACCAGCTATCGGTCAGTACCACACCGACATCCACCCCCAATTGTTTCCACACGCCTTGACGTATACGCCGGGCCGACTCATACGGGTCAGCCGGGAAGAGAACAGCAAAGCCGTTGGGGATATTGGAGCGGTCAATGCCAGCGTTAGGTTGAATCATGCCGTGGTGGGAGGTCAGCAAGAAGCCATGGATGCCGCCAAAGATGTGTTCGGCTTCCTGGATGACCAACTGGGCCACTTGGGGGTTCATGTGGTAGCGTTCGGCCAGCGCCGCGGCGGTTTCACTGACGGTGACGGCTGCCAGTTCGACGACGCGGCCTTCGCTGATGGCAGTATATTTGCTGGAGATAGCGATCACATCGCCATGTTGCAGGCTTTCACCCGCGCTGCTGATGGCTTGGACGAGGGTGTGATTCAGGTCAAAAGCCTGCTTCTGGACAGGAGCTTGGATGGGAATGACTGTCAGATAGGGCTGCGGCATTGGGACGTTTTTCCTCGAGAATCACCGGAATGGGGGCATTATAGGCATTATAATCGGCAGAACAGCATACAACAGGCTCAAAACGATCAAGACGGGGAAATTGGGGGTGAATTGTTGAAGGTCGGAACAAAGGATGCACAGAAGATCGCCCACTGAGTTTAATTTTGTGTTATCGTAATGAGCAGATGCAGGATCAAAAGAGCTTGTGCCCACCAGTGACTATTGGCTTTTTTTGCTGCTGAATACTTGTCATGTCGTATCAAGCTCCAAATTATCCCGATGTGCTGGGTTATATCACCGACGGCAAGCAGGCCACCATTGGCACGGTACAGGCGGCTCTGGCAGTGCGCCCACCGATTGTCCGGGCTGGACGCGGCTTTGCGGCCATCGTGATGCTCCAGAACCTCTCGGATGCCAACGTCGATATCACGACGACGCTTCAGCTTCCACCCAAAGATGCGGCTCGTAAGGCGGACCGCTTCCGCTGTAAAGAACCGAGCGCCAGCTTCGTCCTCGGCCCGGCGGAAGTTGGCTACCTGGTCATTCCGATTGATTCGGCGCCGGATGCTGCGCCAGGGCGGGATTACAAACTGGGCGTCGATCTGCGGGTAGAGGCGCTGAGCAAACCGCGCCGTATCCGCAAGACGGATGTCGAGGCGGAAGTCAACCTGGATTACTACTTTTTCCTGTCGGAAGAAACCATCCTGAGGATCATCGCGCTGAAGATGCTGTCTTTCTCGGCCAGCACGCGAGGGCTTAAGGGGACAACGCTGGAGGCTGGGTTTGGCGTAGCTACGCCGCAGCCGCAGCCGTCGCGTCAGGTGCAGCCGGGCTGGTTCAGCCTGTGGTCGCTGAGCGCCAACAGCGATGCTCGACCGCTGCTGGAACGCTATCGCAAAACCCTGGAGGACAAAGTACTGCCCCGGCTCGATCCGACAGCGCTGTTCCGGAGTCTCTATCCGGTAACAGAACGCCGCATCAAACCCTATTACAAGGTCGAACCGATCGAGGTGTATTTCATCACCAAGCTGATGGTTTCGGTGCTTCAGCTTGCCGCGCAGCCGCCGGATCAGTATGCCTATCCAGAAGAAGCCCAGTACACCATCGCCACGCTGCTGCGGACGGGCTGGCCGACGGACGGCAGCCCGATCCCGCTACCTCACTGGAGCCGCGGTCTGCTGCACATGCTGGGAGTCGATGAAGAAGCGACACACAATCCGATCGCGGCACTGAGCGGCCCACTCTACGATGATCTGCTGCGGGATGCCATCACCCACGGCTTCCGGCAGATCAGCGCGGCTACCCGCCGGGATATGGGCAGCACCGATGAACTGCTGAAGTATACTGATTATCTGGTCCGCACGCTGCGCCGCCCGCGGCAGAGGCTCAGCATCCGGGACGTGTACATGCCGCTGGTGCTGGGTGGGGTGATCGTCTCGCAGCAAGTCCACCTCCCCAAAGATGAGCCGCTGCGCCGGCTGCATGACCTGACCAAACTGCTGGATGAGCGCCAATCCTCCGAACAAACCGAGCAGAACGCCTTCGTGTTTCAGGTGGCGGATGAAGTCACCGACTGGGCCTCGCGACCCTACCGGGACTGGATGTAGGGCGTTCACGGACACTTCAAACCAACTTCCAACCAAGTTTTCGGATATAGTTCACGAGCGCGAACAACATCCGAATTTTGCTTTGGACTATAATGTGGGGAATTGGGGATAACTGACGGTGGAGGACTGCGCGTGCCGGATACGAACCTGCCAGATATTTTGGGATATATCACGGGCGGTCCGCGCTACAACGCCAATGTCGCCCAGATGGCGCTGGCGATCCGACCGAGAGTCATCCGCGCTGGACGCAGCTTTGAGGCTATCCTGCTCGTCCAGAATGCGTCTGACGCGAATGTAGATATCACCGCGACGCTACAACTGCCTGAATATGACGCTCAGAAGAAACCGAAGCGCTTTGTCACCAAAGCGGAACGGTTGGTGATTGGCCTGCGACCCGCTGAGGTCGGCTATGTGGCGCTGCCCGTTTCCTGCCTGCCGGATACGGCCATCAGCGATGCTTACAAGATCGGCATGGCTATCGAGGTCAAGCCGCTGACAAAACCGCAGCGGGTCCGGACAGCGGATGGCGGCGGCGAAGTGGCGGTCGAGTACATCAACGAAGAGGCGCTGGGGCGCATCAACGAACTGAAGCGGCTGACATTCTCGACGGCGCGGCGCGGTATGGTAGGCAGCCAAATCGAGGCGGCGTTCAGCGTGCTTTCGGCACAGCAGGTCGGACAGGTGGTGGACTTCAAGCCGGGCTGGTTCAGCCTGTGGAACATGAGCGATCACCTGGACGATCATCTGCTGGCGCAGCAATACCGGGAAATGCTGCAAAGCAAAGTGCTGCCGCGCCTGAAACGTGAACAGCTTTTCACGCCGCTGCTGGCGGCAACGAAGAAATTCTTCGGGGGGAGCCGGTTCCCACTGGAAGAAGTTGAGTCCCACTTCATCACCAAGCTCCTGGTTTACGTACTAGAGATGGCGACGCCCTCCGAGCGCAATTTCGACGGCATGATGGACGAAGCCTACAACGTTAACCGGCTGCTGTGGAGCGCCGAGATGAGCGAACAGGCGTTGAAGCTGCCAAGCTGGTGCCGCGGGATGATCCGGATGCTCGACCGCAACCCGCACATTGCGACGACACCCATTCAGGCACTCTCGACGGTGCTGTACGACGAGCTGCTGCGTGACGCCATGCGCTATGCCTTCAAGAGCATCACCGATGTGACCAGCGAGGCGTTGGGCAGCGAAGACGAAATTGCAGCGTACATCGAACGGGCAATCACGCGGGTGACCCGGGACAGCGACGGGCTAACCGCCGCGGAAGTGTACCTGCCGATGGTGGTGGGCGGGCTGCTGGTCTTCGACCGAGCGCTGCTCAAAGAAGAGAAAATGGGTGACGTGCTGGAGAAGTTCTCCGAAGTGCTGGAAGGCCGCCGCAAATCCGCGGAGGAAGACAGCGTAGAGGTGCTCCAGTTGGCCCAGCAGATGCTAGACCGCGCGTACCAGAAATATACTTTCCGAGCGTAAACCATGCTGCGAGAACAGATCAACCGGATTGAACCGCTTTACCCCGACGTGCTGGGCGCGATCACAGGTGGCCGGCGCATCAGCCTGGATGCGCTTCAGTGCGCGCTGGGCATTTTCCCGAAGCGCACCTTCATCAATCAGCCCGTCGAGGTGATCCTGATCCTGCAAAACATGGTGGATCAGCCGATGCAGATCAAGGTGGGGTTGCAGCTTCCGAGCCAAGATCGCAAGGGCAATCCGGTGGTAATCGACACGCCGAAGAAGCTGATCACGCTGGGGCTACGACCGGGCGAGGTCGGCGTGCTGAACATTCCCATCGTGGCGCTACCGCCCACCGCGCCAGGGACACAGTTCCCGGTGCGCGTGGCTGTCCGCTACCGGACGCCAGTCGAGGGCAATGCCGTTCGCCCGCCGACGGGAGGCGCACCGCCTTCGGTGCTGAGCATCTCCAGCTTCAAACTCCAGGCGCTGCGCGAAGTCGAGTTCATCGCTCATACCTGGAACGAATCCACGGATGTGATGACGACCTACTTCGACATTGCGCCGAACCGGATGCCGCCGACCAAGCTCGATCTGCGCGTCCGGTATGAGAGTCTGTGGACGATGGAGGAGATGGCTGAGGAGCGCGAATTGGCCCAGGCAAAACTGGAAGATGCCCGCCGCGTGGCGACGGGAATGACACGCAGCGTGGTCTACCGACCGCTGCTCGCAGCGGTCGAGGAACGCTTCGGTGAACGTGGGATGCCGCTGCATCCGGGCGAGGTCAAGGCCATCGCCAAGATGATGACCTATACGCTGGATGAAGGGCTTGATCTGGAACCGGGTTTCTCGTTGGAGGCGAGCCGCTGGTTCCAGACGCTATGCCAGGTTCTCGCGCATGATTCTGCGCTGGAACACGAAGACCGGGGGGCGCTGGCGGTACGCTATTTATTTGAGGCAGCGCTTTACGACGCTATCGTGCTGGGTTTCGCCACGGTTGATCCGAAGGTGAAGGAAAACCTGGGCGATCTGGCCGAGCGCAAGAACTATGCCAACCGGGTGCTAACCTGGTTTGCCGGGCAGGGTGAGCCGGATCTGAGCTACGTCTACCTGCCACTGGTGATGGGCGGTGTGGTCGTCAACATGATCGTCACCAACAGGGGGGATAACCCCTGGGTAATGATCGACGAATTGAACGAGGCCACGCGCGGGCGCGTCCGGCTGGTGAGCGGAGAAGTGGTGACGATCTTCAAACTGATGGACTCGCTCCTGGCTCAAGCAGAGGATGCCCTGCGCCGCGCCCGCATCCCGCGCTGACCGCGATGCAGATTGAAGGGCTGACTCTGCACATCGGCAGCGGCGATTCTTCGCTGGCGATTTTGGCCCCCACTTCCAGTTTTTGAGCGATTTCACTTCGAACCTGCGGGCCGGCTGGCGCGGCTTCTATCATCTCACCATGCGAGTCATCGAGAATCCGCGTGGCAAGGTAGGCTTTTCCTCCGAACCGAACAAACCTTAAGCCGTCGTGCGACGTAATCTTTGTGTACCCGGCGTCAGATTTCTCTTATACTGATCTATAGAGTGCAGGATGTCCGCCAAAGGGGGAGACAACATCCAGCGCCCGAATCGATGTGTAGATGCCCAAGCCATTCGGGGCGGAGGCAAGGCTGGATGAAGCAGGAACAACCCTGACGGGTACATTTCACAAGAAAGGTAGCAGTTATGGCTGTCGATCCCAAAGCTCTGTTTGAACAGGGGGTGATCGCCATCCGTGAGGAGAAGGATCTGAGCAAAGGGCGCGAGCTGCTGATGCAGTCTCTCCGAGCCAACCCACGCAATGAGCAGGCCTGGCTGTGGCTTTCGCGCACGACCAACGACACGGCCAAACGGGTGCAGTGCCTGGAAAAGGCGCTGAGCCTGAATCCGGACAATATCCAGACCCGCCAGACCATCGACAAACTCAAAGCAACGCTGAACCCGACCACGGCAGTGATGAGCGCCGCGGCAGCGATACCGGTGGCAGCCGTGGAGGCAGCTGCGCCTGCTCGCCCGGCCGCGTCGCGACCTGAACCCAAAGCACCCGCCGAACCGCCCCGGTCGCAGCCGGAAGCGGCCGCGTCCAAACGACGCAAGGCTGATCCGGCGCGGATCGACCAGCTGATGAGCCGAGCGCAGACGTGCCTGGAGAAAGAAGACATCGACAACGCGCTGGAAAACTGGCTGCGCGTGCTGGAAATCCAGTCCGACCATGAGATGGCGCTGCGGTACGCGGTCAAATACCTGACCAAACAGAAGATGTCCGAGGATGCCTTCGATCTGCTGAAGCAGGCCATCGATGAAGGCACGCAGAACCCGGCTATTTTCCTGACAGCCATCGAACTGGGGCGGCGGTTACAGCAGGATGCAGTAGTGGATGTGCTGCGGGAAAAGCTGGCCGCACTGCCAACGGCGGATGAGACAGTGGTCGCGCAGACCATCGACAGCTACCTGGAGCGCGATCTGGTCATGCAGGCGCTCGACCTGCTCGAGAAAGCGGTGGAAGCGCGTCCCAAGAGCCAGAAGCTGGCGATCCGGCTGGCGCGGCTCTACGATCAGATGGAACGCCGCCCGGAGGCCGCCGAATGGTATGAGCGGGTGGTGCGGCTGGGAGCACGCAGCCCGGAAGGCAAACAGGCTGATAAGCGGCTGTCGGAATTCACGCCGCAGATCACCGACCAGGAGCGCGGCAGTGTGGTGCTGGCGCTGCGCGAGGCGCTGGGGATCGGGATATTCATCCTGGTGCTGGCGTGGCTGGACGCCGGGCTGAACTTCACCAACATGGGGCCGGCCCGCTGGCTGGGGGTGCTGGTTGGATTCGTGGGCGCGTACTTGTTGGTGACGGCCACTTCATCGCCGCAGCAAAAACCGCTCGCAGGCTGGTTGGGTGGGCGGGTTCCCCCGGAACCGGAGCCGTTCAGAGACGAGTTCAACAACCTGGTTACACCGGAAAGCTCTCAAATTCCGATCCTCAGCGCGGCAGCGCGGGGCGGATTGGGGCTGGTGGCGGTGATTCTGCTGGGGGCATCGCTGTGGCTGGTGTTCCGGCACACCGTCGAAGTGGCGACCAATCCGAATCCGGCGTCCTTCTACGTGCCGACGTTCAACGAGATGTTCGGGATCGAGTGATGCGCTAACCTGGAGGAGAGGCTGCTCATGATCGGTGCGCTGATTACGCTGATCCTGTTCGTGCTGGGGCTGGTGCTGGCGATCTTTCTGCAGTCGCTGGTGTTCCCGACGCCGATCAGCGATACCAAGCATGTTCGGTATGCAACGTTTCCGGGTATCACTATCCTGCTGATCTTCGTCAACTGCGTGGTCTTTGCCATCTTTCAGGCATCCAACTACTACCAGGGCATCCTGGCGGTGAGCAACGGCAATCTGGGCGAAGGGTCGCGGATGCTGTACGCATACGGCGTGCAGGTGTGGACATATGGCTACCGGGAAATCTTCGTCCATGAGAGCGTGGGGATTGGGGCGCTTTCGGTATTCACGAGCATGTTCATGCACGCCGACATGTGGCATCTGATCGGCAACATGATCGCGCTGTGGACGTTTGGCCGCCGGGTAGAGGACATCTGCGGGCCGTGGCGCTACCTGCTGTTCTATCTGCTGTCGGGAATGATCGCCATTATCGGTTGGGATGTGCTGACGTTCCAGCCAAATGATGTACCTGGAATCGGGGCATCGGGGGCAATTGCCGGGATCATGGGCGCGTACCTGATTCTGTTCCCTGGGGCACTGATTCTGTGCTTCTGGGGGATCGGGATCGTGCTGCGGCTGCCGGTGGTGCTGATCCTGAAGCTGGCCGGGGTGAAAGCTGTGCAGGATGCGCGGCTGTGGCGGTGGACATTCCAGATGCCAGCCTGGATTTTTCTGATCCTGTGGCTGGTCATGAACACGCTGCCGTCCATCGAGGAGATCGCACAGCCGGGGACGAGCCTGAGCGGGGTAAACACCATCGCGCACATGACCGGGTTTCTGGGGGCAGTGCTGATCTTCTTCTTCGTGCGGAAGGATGTGGTGACGCGCTACTTTGCCGGCCGGTCGATTTGAGGGACGCCTCGACTGGGACCAATGTTGCAGCTGCACTGAGGTTCAAGTTCCTGGGCATTACCGAGCAGCATGTTCATGTTCACCGTGTGCCAGACCCCTGCAGTTCGGGCCGCGGTGACCGTCGGCGGGATGAGACCGCAGGGGCACAACCTGGATCTGCGCTGTCCCCAACGGCGATTTCGAAGTCGCCTCATACCACGCGATAATGCGGATTTTCTCCACGCAGCACGGCCAGGCAGTCATTGAGCGCCATGCGCCCCATGCGGTTGGTGGCCTCGTCGGTGTGCGATCCGGTATGCGGTGTAGCGATGACCTGGTCGAATTGCAGCGCCGGATGGTCCTTGCCGGGCGGCTCGTGGCGGAAAGTATCCAGGGCCGCCCCCGCGATATGGCCGCTTTGCAGGTATTCGATCAGAGCAGACTCTTCGATCAGCTCACTGCGGGCGGTGTTGATGAGATAAGCGCCGCGCTTCATCAGGCCGAGGGTCTGGTGATTGAACATGTTCTCGGTGGCGGGATTGGCGGGTAGATGCAGAGAGAGAAAATCAGACTGCCGGATCACGTCATCGCGTTCCAGCCATTCAACGCCCAGCGCCGCGGCCTGCTCGGGGCTCAGGGCGGGATCATAGCCGATGATGCGGCAGTTGAAGCCGCGCAGCATCCCGACAACATGGCTGCCAATCGCACCCAGGCCGATCAAGCCAACCGTCTTGCCCGATAGACTACGTCCTTTGAGCCGCGGCCAGCCGCCCGCTTTGGTGAGCCTGTCGGCGGTGATGAGGTTGCGGCCCAGCGCCAGCATCAACCCTACGGCCAGTTCAGCGACCGATACAGCGTTGGCTCCAGGCGTATAGGTGACGACAATGCCTTTGCGTTTGGCGGCGGCCAGATCGACACGATCCAATCCGACGCCGTAGCGGGCAATGACTTTGAGGCGGTCGGCGCTGTCGATGACCTCGGCGCTGATTTCATCCAGGCCAGCGATCATGCCGTCAATGCCTTTGACCAGCGGGACCAGTTCAGCAGTGGTCAGCGGATGTTCGGATGGGTTGTAGATAACTTCTCCAACCAGGCTCTCCAATTCCGAACGCAGGGATGGGTCGTTCATGCCATAGGAAGTTGATGTAACAAGCACGCGACAATCTCTCAGGTGGGTCATGGTGACTACTGCTCCGGTCAGAACTACTCGAATGTTTCCCGGCACAAGGCCGGGGATGTTCAGATGCGTTTCATCAGATCAGCCAGGCTGGACAGGTACGACCAGGTTTGCTCGTAGATGCTGAGGACATGGCCGTACCGCGCCGTGTTCCCCGCGTCGGGCACTTCTGGGCTGCCGGCTTCGATCAGACTGTCAATCCGGTCAAAGTCTTTCCAGAGACCGCTGCCAACGGCAGCAATTGCTGCCGCGCCCAGCGAGGCGGCATCCTGCCCGCTGCTGGCACGGGCGAAGGGTTTGTTGAAAACATCGGCGAACATCTGCCGCCAGGACGGATTCTTGCTGCCACCGCCGACAATCAGGATGGGGTCTTCTAACGGCACAAGCTGGGCCAGCTTACGGTACATGATGCACAGGTCGAAGGTGATACCTTCGAGGACGGCGCGGATGAGGTCGTGTTCAGTATGGCGCAGGTCCAATCCCAGGAAGGCGCCGCGAATAGCTGGGTTGGGATAAGCTGCCGATCCTCCGGCCAGGCTGGGATTGAAGAAGACCCCGTTGGCACCGATGGGCGACTGCAAAGCCGACTCGACCAGCAGATCGTAGGGATCGCGTCCGGTCTGGGCTGCCCGCTCTTTATACCCAGTGAAGACGATATCTCTGATCCAGCGCAGCGAACTGCCCGCCGCGAAGATCGAGGTGGCGGAGGTGGCCATGTGGGGGATGACGTGGGCGAAGACAAAGGGACGGATGCTCAAATCCACCACAGGCTGCGGCGACGACACCGCCAGCCATGCCGATGAACCGAGCGAGAGGTAGATTTTCCCGGCGCGGGTGTTGCCTGCTCCGAGCGCCATACAGGAGTTATCAACGCCACCGCAGAAGACTTCGACCTGCTGAGGCAGACCGAGGGCCTCGGCGGCCTCGGCGGTCAACCGCCCGACGGAAGTGGTCGACTCGACGATATCGGGGAAGAGGGTATCCGGCAGCCCACTGGCGGCGATGAAGCGGGGGTCATAAGCCCGTTTCGACAGGTTATAGACGCCGCTGCCAGAGGCATAAGAATGGTCGGTGATGATCTGCCCGGTCAGGCGGAAGTTGATGTAATCCTTGGAGCCGACGATGCGGTGGATGCGGGCGAACATGTCCGGTTGGTGGGTGCGATACCACATAATCTTGAAGACGGAATAGGTGGCGCGGGAGAAGCCATTACCGGTGGTGAGATACCAATCGTCACCGTCGATCTGACGAAAGAACTGCTCGACCTGCTGCGC
>CAZKXW010000015.1:0-48202 GCA_964556745.1 uncultured Anaerolineaceae bacterium | reverse complement strand
AAACCAATGAAAAGGTAAAAAACGCTATCCTGCTGCTGCGCCGGGCGGGTATCCGACCAGATCGGCACCGTGTCGCGCAGCAGATGGCCGTCCCGGTCGAGTGGGACGACGGCCAGGCTTTGTCCGGAGAGCGCCAGACAGCGCACCGAGACTGGATCGACGCGGCTGGCCACGAACAAGGCGCGGGTGCTGTGGATCACGGCCTGCCACCAATCTTCAGGGCACTGTTCATGCCATCCGGGATGGGGATAGAAGGTGTCATAGGCGTGAAAGACGGAGGCCAGCGCCTCGCCATCGGCGGTGTACAGCGAAGCTTTGCAGCCGCCTGTGCCCAGGTCATAGGCGAGGATGTGGTGGGTCATGGCCTGTCATCCGATCCGATCAGCGACTCCGCGCTTCCCGAACAATATCGACGGCGGCCTGGACGTTGATGCCGAAACGCCGCACACCCAGGTGGTACATCTGCATCAGCGCGTCGAGGTCACGGATGCCCCCGGCGGCCTTGATGCCGATGCGACCGCGCACGCACTCGGCGATGAGGGTGATATTCTCGATGGTTGCGCCGGTTCCTGCCCATCCGGTTGAGGTCTTGACGAAAGCTGCGCCGGCCTGAATGCACATCTCGCAGGCGCGGCGAATCTCATCATCGTTCAGATAATGGGTTTCGAGGATGACTTTGGCCGGGACTTTGACCGCCGAAATGACCGTTTGCAGATCGTCCAGCACGTAGGCGTCGTCATGCGAGCGCAGTTTGCCGACGTTAAGCATCATATCGAATTCATCGACGCCATCAGTGACCAACTGCAAGGCTTCGGCGCGTTTGACGAGGGTATGGCTGCCACCGGATGGGAACCCGACGGGCGCGCCCAGAGCGATCTCGGTGGAAGCTCCCAGCAGAGCGCGGGTGAAGCTCACCCAGGACGGCAGAACGTGGATAGCGCCGAAGCCATAGGTCTGGGCAACCCGGACGAGTTCGCGAATGTCCTGCTCGCTATTTGGCGCCTGCACCGCGCTGATGTCGATCATTTTAGCGATCTGGCGGTACGACAAGGCACTGTCTGCCATGATCTGCTTTCCTCTACTGGATTCGCAGTCCAGTCTGTTTATCGAACAACAGGATATGGGCAGGGTCGAGGCTGAGCCACAGCGTATCGCCCCCTTTGGCAGGCACTTGCGGCCCGGTCACGATCTGCAAGCGGACGCTGCCGGCGTTGACGCTGAGAACCGTCGTATCGCCCATTGGCTCGACCACGAAGACTTCGACTGGCACGGTATGGGTCTCGCTGCGGGCGTGAGCAAAATCCAGATAGAACGGACGAATGCCCACGACGACATCGCGGGGAATGCTCTGGCGCTGGTTCAGCATGGTGCCGTTGCTGGGCATTGGGATGCTGTGTCCCTGGAACGACAGGGCATAAGCTCCGCCGCGCTGTTCTGCCTGGCATTCCAGGAAGTTCATGGGGGGTTCGCCGACGAAGCCGGCCACATACATGTTGACGGGCTGGTGAAAGACCTCATTCGGCGAACCGATCTGCACCACCTGACCGACATCCATCACGGCGATAGTATCGGCCAGGGCCATGGCTTCTTCCTGATCGTGGGTGACGTAGAGCATGGTGTAGTTCAGGTCGATGTGCAGGCGCTTGATATAGGAGCGCATCCGGCTGCGGAGGCGGGTATCCAGGTGGGAGATGGGTTCATCCATGATGAAGACATTGGGCTGGCGCATCAGAGCACGGCCAAGGCCGACCAACTGCGATTGGCCGCTGCTGAGGTTAGCAGGTTTGAGATCGAGCAGTTCCTGACATTGCAGGATGTCCACAATCTCACCGACGCGCCGTTCCACCTCCGCCGGAGGTTTACCCTGCGAACGCAGCGGGAAGGCCAGGTTTTCATAGACGGTCAGGGTGGGATACAAGGCATAGGTCTCGAAGACCATAGCAACATTGCGGTCTTTGGGCATGACACGGTTGACGAGCTGGTCATCGAACCAGATTTCGCCTGCCGTCAGTTCTTCCAGGCCGGCGATGATCCGCATGGTGGAGGATTTGCCACAGCCGGAGGGACCGAGCAGGGCCATAAACTTGCCGTTGGGGATTTCCAGCGAGACATTGTTGACGGCCCAGGTCTTGCCCCGGTCATAGCTTTTGCGAATGTTTTGAAGGCGAACCGTTGCCATGCTGCTCACACTCCTTGTGGCGAGCAAATCTCGTCCACGGGATGCGAAACCGCCTGCTCATCATGAAACAGGTGATAAGTGCGGGGGGAAATATTGAGCCAGACAGTGTCACGAACACCCAGACCAATACCCGACGGGGCAATCACCTTGACCAGATCCTTGCCGATCTTAACCGTCACAATATCGCGGTGGCCGAGCGTTTCGACGACATAGACTTCCGCGGGCGTCATATGCGTCTCGGAGCGAATCAGGCTCAACGAGATGTCGCTGGCGCGGACACCGAGGCGGAGGACTGCTGCCGCTGGGCTTTTCGTCAGGATTGAAGCGGCCTTCTCACCCAGGTCAAGTTTCACCGGCTGCGCGTCTGTGCCGGAGACGACCAACCGGGGAAAACCTGCATCATGCAGCAGATGGACATCCAGGAAGCTCATCGGAGGTTCGCCGACGAAACTGGCGACAAATTCGTTAGCCGGGGTGTGATAAATCTCGTCGGGGGTGCCGAACTGCATCAGACTGCCCTGGTTGATGACCAGCATCCGGTGGGACAGCGACATGGCTTCACGGTAGTCGTGGGTGACGTGAATGACCGTAGCCTGTTTACGCTGGCACAAGGCTTTGAGTTCGCCGCGCATCCGGTGGCGCAGCTTGGCGTCCAGGTGCGAGATTGGCTCATCGAGCAGGTAGACATCAGCATCGCGGATCAGGGCACGCCCCAAAGCGACGCGCTGGCGCTGCCCGCCGCTCAGAAAACCTGGACGGCGGTCGAGAAAGGGCTCGATCTGAAGGATCGCGGCGATCTCCTGCACGCTGCGCTTGATTTGCGCCTGGGGCATCCGGCGCGCGCGGAGGGGAAAGGCCAGGTTCTCGAACACGCTGAGGTGGGAATAGAGGGCGTAGTTCTCGAACACCATCGTCATGTTGCGGTGTTCGGGGGGCACATGGTTCAAGAGGTTGCCGTTGAAGTAGATCTCTCCCTGGGTCGGTTCGGTGATTCCGGCGATCAGGTTGAGGGTGGTGCTTTTGCCTGCGCCGGCCGGCCCGAAGATGACGATGAATTCGCCAGGCCGACATTCGAGGTTGAGATTCCTGACCGCAGTTTTGCTGCCATACTTCTTGGTGACGGAGCGAAGCTCAAGCATGGTTTTAGGCTTCTCCCTCTTTGGCGCCATTGGCTGACTGCTTGCGAGCGGCGCGGGCGGCACTGCGCCAGCCGGTCGCAAAAAAGACGATGCCAACGGTCACGGCGACAATCAATCCGGGGCCTTCACAGGCAGCCACATCCTGGAGAAAGCGCATCCAGATGAGACCGACAAAGATCGTGAGCATGATGGACCAGAACATGCGATCCCAGGCTTGTGATAAGTTCATATGTATACCCGCCTTTACCCGCGCACCGCGCCGAAAGTAAGACCGCGCACCATGTAGCGCTGCAAGACCAGCGCCACGGCCAGCATCGGCAGGATGCAGACTACAGCGGCGGCGGCCAGCGGCCCCCAGAGGATGCCCTGCTGGGTCTGGAAGCCGGACACGCCGACCGTGATGGTACGGGCGGCGTCGCGCGTGAGGATGTAGCCGAACAGGAACTCGTTCCATGCAAACATCAGGCTGAAGATAGCAGTGACGGCAATGCCGGGGGCAGCCAGGGGCAGCACGACGCGCAGGAATACCTGAATGCGGCTGTAACCGTCCAACCGGGCGGAATGTTCCAGCTCGGTGGGGATGTCCTGGAAGAAGGAATACATCAGCCAGATGGCAAAGGGCAGATTGAAGACGGTGTAGGCCACCACGAGCGAGCCGACCTGATCCAGCCCCAATCCAAACGCCTGGCCGAAGGAGGTTTTGCCCAGATCACGGAAGATGAGGAAGAAGGGCATGACGACGGCGATGCCCGGCATCATACGGGTGGTCAGGATGAAGAACATGATATGCCCATCGCCCGGGTTATAGCGGGCAAAGCTATACGAGGCCAGGGAGCCAAAGGCCACCACCAGCAATGTGGACAGCCCGGCGATGACGATCGTGTTGCGGATGAACAGGGTGAAATCGGCCTGTTCAAAGGCATAGCGGTAGTTATCGAATGTGGGCTGAAACACGAAGGTCGGCGGCCGGGTGAGGACTTCCTCCGGCGCTTTGAACGAGGTCAGCACCATCCAGAAGATAGGGAACAGGAAGACCAGCAGGATCAGCAGCATCAGCAGATGCCGGAACACGATCCCAAAGGTAAACCGTGATGTTTGCATCTATCGCCTCCGGTGATCTACTGCTTGGCGCGGGTACGCGCGGACATATTCTGCATGAAGCGCCGCATGAGCAGACCGGTGAAGACCACGGTCGCATACAGGAACAGCAGTGACATGGCGCTGGCCTGATCCAGGCGGAAGAAGCGCAGCCCCAGACGGTAAAGGTAGAACGTGACCACCTCGGTCGTAGTTCCAGGGCCTCCGCCGGTCAGGGAGACAATGGCGTCGTAGAGGCGCACCGCATCGACTGTTCGCAGCACCAGCACCAGCGTCAGCACGGGAGCCAGCATCGGGAAGGTCAAGGTACGCAGCACGCGCCAACGCGACGCGCCATCCAGCGCCGCCGCCTCGAAGGGTTCTTTGGGGAGCGCCTGAAGCCCGGCCAGTGTAATGAGCGCCACAAACGGCGTCCACTGCCAGACATCGAAGGCGATGACGCTTGCCATCGCAATCTGCGCATCGCCCAGCCAGTTCTGTTCGGGGATGCCGATGCGTGAAATGAGGTAATTGAAGACGCCGAAATCTGGGTGATACATGTAGCGCCAGATCAGGCCGACCGCGAAGGGCGAGGCCGCCAGCGGCAGGATAATCAGGCTGCGGGCTAACCCCTTGAACCATTTGATGTCATTCAATAAAAAGGCGATGGCAACACCCAAGATCATTTCAATAAGCACAGCGAATATCGCAAAGTGCAGGGTACGCTGCACTGAAGACCAGAAAAAGCTGTCACTGAGCGCAAAGTGGTAATTTGCCAGTCCAACCCAGTCGCTGACGCCGCGTGGACTGGTGAGATCAGCGAAGCGAAACGAGACATTGATGGCATACGCAAGCGGGATGAGGGCAAAGATCAGAATCAGGAACATCGCCGGAGTGATGAGGAGGACAGAATAGAGTGTATCGGACAGTGTTCTGCGTCCGGGTGCTGAGCGCCCACGCGTTCTGGCTGATGTATCGTCAAGCGGCACTGAACCCATACCCATCGGACAAATCCTTCCATGAATTCGAAGGCGCGATCAGATTTTTACACCTGGAGAGAGGGCATGGCTGCCCCACACCCTCTCTGCTGTACGTCAGACGATGTTATCCGCCCTGGGCTGCGATCCAGGCATCGATGTCATAGGCTTTGGTGGCGACGAAGGCGTCATAGTCGAACGGCATCGGAACCGCCGTGTAGTTCTCGCCAAGCGCTTCATTGGCGACTTCACACGGGCCACCGCACTGCCGCTCGATGGCGGTCGCCATGTTCGCCATGGCCTCTTCGACGGTCATCTCTCCGGCTGCGGCTGTTGAGTACCAGGTGGTCATCTCATCATAGATTTTGCCACCTTGCGGCACAAACAGGTAGTTGGGGTAGAAGTTCGCCTTTTCGGTATGTTCCAGCACCGCGACCAGGGTTGGGTAGTGGCCCATGGTCTGTGGGTTCTGGGCAATGAGTTCCTTGTCGTTCAGGATGCTCAGACGGCAGGTCGTGCCGCCGCCGATGGCGAATTCACGCTGTGCCTCCGGGCCGGCCAGCCACGCCAGGAAGTCGAAGGCTTCCTGCGGGTGACGCGAGTCCGAAGACACACCCACGCCGAACGCCCCCACCCATGAGTGGACACCCGGAGCAGGAGCCGTGCAGATGCGTGCGCCCTCGATCATGCCTTCGGTCTTGACCATGTTGGCGTACTGGTCGAGGAAGAAGGCGGCCGTCTGGGCGATAAGACCCTGCTGCATCTGGGCAACGATCTGGTCGAAGGAAGAGCTGAGCGCGCCGGGAGGCGCATTGGGCAGCAGTTCCTTAACATACAGGTTGGCCGCGGCCAGGAAGCCGGGATCATCGACGCCGGGGCTGCCGTCATCATTGATAACCTTGGCGCCAGTGGACCAGGCAATCGAGTTGATCTCGTCCTGGACCTGGTCGAAGCGGCCAGCCATCACGCCGATGCCGTAGAAGTCCTGCTCGAGCGTCCGCCCAGCGAGGGTTTCACCGGGGGCGCGGCGGAAGAACTCGGCGATGTCAGCGGCTTGATCGTAGTTTCGCGGAATGCCGAGGGGGTAGCCGTAGGCAGCCTCGAAGGCAGCCATTTCATCGGGGTTCTCGAACAGATCGCAGCGATAGAAGTAACCCATCGTAAAGGTGTAGTAAGGCAGGCCGAAGACACCACCGCGCCACATGCTGGTCACTTCGCGCAGCGCCGGGGCGATATCGTCGAAGGCGATGACCGCCGGGTCAGCCGCGGCGATGTAGTCGTCCAGCTTGAGCAGATAACCGCTTTCGGCGAACTCGGCCTTCTGGCCGGCATCATAGGTCAGCAGGTCATAAGCGCCGGTATCGGCAACCGATTCCAGCACCTGGGTTTCATAAAGCTGGCCGATGTCCACGTCGATGATATTGATGTCGATACCGGTGTTTTCTTCAAAGCGGGCGGCAACCTGTTCCGCCCAGTCAGTATAGAAGCCGGAAATGGTCACCCAGTTGATGGTGACGGCTTCCTGGGCCATGACCGTGTTGGACAGCAGGAACGCCGCCAGCAGGATCAGGAGCAGGCCATAACGTCGTACTTTCATGTGCGTTCTCCCCTATAAAGTCAGGATAGTTGCTCTAACGGAATGGTCATGGACTCCGGTATATCTGATGAGCGCAAACTCCTTTCTATGCCGTCCAAGCTGCCGGGAGTAAGCCTGCCCGTTGATTGTGGGCAGGCTCGCGGAAGAGGCAGGGTCGTCGCGGGCGGAAGCCGCTTATTTGTAGTCGTGTACGACTTTGCCAAGCGGCAGGTACAGATCGCCCTGGCCGAAGAAGCCGCCGAGGATACGTTTGGGTTCCAGGAGATAGGTTGGGTCGATCTCGGAACGCTCGTAGTTGACCGATCCGCGCCCGCCAAAGAACCGGCCCGCCTGAGCGGTGAACTTGCCTTCGGTCAGCACCAACTCACGGATGGGCGTGCCGCCCTCCTCTGCCGAGGGGATGTACTTCAGCGAGAAGACTCCGTGGGGACTCCAGGGCACTTCGCCCATGTCGGCTTCGTATTCGGGAACGACCAGCCCTTTGAAGATGGCGTGGTCGAGGCGGTCAACACGGCCGATGACAGCTTCATGTTCATGACGCAGGCTGATGCCGGCCATCTTCTTCTGATAGCCCCAGATTTCGCGGCCCCCCGTCAGAGGGAGATGGGTGTTGACATAGAGGAAAGGTTCGTAGTCGCCTTCAAAGTCCTTAAATTTGACCTGAACATAGACGGCAAATTCGGCAAAGGCGCCCTGCGTCGTGCCGAGTTGAAACTCGGATACCCAGGTGATGACCTTGTTAGTGCGGGGTTCAAGCGGTTCGGGGATGACCCGGGCAACGTTTTCGATGTCCGTTTCGTAAACCACCAACTGGACACGCATATCGCGCCAGACGAGCGGAGGTTTGCCGTAGAGGTGAGAAACAACCGGATTGGTGTAAGGCCACTGATCCACTCGTAAGGACATTGCAGAAACCCTTTTAGTCGTTTTAGGTCAATAAGGACGAGGCGATCTCAATCGCAGATCGATGAGATGCCGCTTCAATCTTCACCTTGACTATATGCAGGTTATGTTATGTTGTCAAGATGTCCACCTGTCATGACATTTGAATGACATTGTGGTATGCTGAGTGTAGATCGAACGGCGTTGTTCTCTTGTCGTAACAGCAAAGCTGCATTAGTCTTGTACCATACATTGCGACGAATAACGTTTCGTCGCATTCGCAGGTTGCAGGCGGAGAGCCAGGCCTATGTTGTCAAACCATTCCGGTAAAGGGCAAAGCAGTCAGATCGACAAAACCAGCCCGCTGCCCTATCATTACCAACTGCGCGAGATCATCCGTCAGGAGATCATCCAAAATCACTGGAAGCGTGGAGAGCAGCTCCCCAGCGAACACCAGTTGTGCGAGATGTACGAAGTCAGCCGCACCACTGTGCGTGAGGCGCTCGATGCGCTGGTGAGTGAGGGACTGCTGATCCGCGAAAAGGGATTGGGCACGTTTGTCACCGATCCGAAGTACATGGAATCCTGGTCGGGGTCGGCCATTGGCTTCAGCGATTCGCTGACGCAGCAGGGCGTACAGATCGATACGCGCGTTCTGGACTTGCGGATCACGACACCAGCGCCGCATGTGCAGAGGGAACTCCACCTCAGCGCGAAGGACGAAATCTATTACCTGAAGCGGCTGCGTTATATCGCCAAACTGCCCATCCTGGTCGTAGACTCGTACATTCCGGTGCGGATTTTCCCTGGCCTGATGGACATCGATTTCACCACGCGGTCACTCTACCAGACCTTCCGCGATGTGTATCACGCTCCGGTCTTTCATGTCAAACGGGTGATTGAAGCCATCGCCGCGGATGGGGCTATCGCCCAATACCTGGACCTCTCGCCGGGGTTCCCGATCATGTACATCGAGAACACGGCCTATATCCAAGATGGCACACCCATCGAGTATTACACGGCCTGGCGGCGTGGGGATAAGTCCCGTTTCCAGTTTGAGTACAGCGTTCCCTGATTCTCTACTTCCGGAAACGCCTTAACACAGTGACGGGATGGTATATTGTCATGACAGGATGACATATTGACATTATGTCAGCAAGATGCTAGACTGTGAGACAAAATTTCCAGCGACAGCAGCATCCTCTCAAATCAAAGATTGCTATGAAAGCACTGGTACTCGACCAACCCGGCCCGCCTCGTAACTGGCGCATCACGTCCGTACCTGATCCTGCGCCGGAGGCAGGCGAGGTGCTGGTTCAGGTTCATGCGGTCGGACTCAACCCCGCTGACTACAAGATCGCAGCCTGGGGAAACCCGGCGTGGCGGTACCCGTTCATCATGGGGTTGGATGTGGCCGGGACGATTCTCGCCCTCGGCGAGGGCGTGACCGGATGGCAGGCGGGCGACCGCATCTACTACCACGGCGACTTCAGCCGCCCTGGTGGCTTCGCCGAACTGACGACTATTCCCGCCCATGTGATCGCCCCCGCGCCCAGTTCTCTGACTTTCGAGCAAGCCGCATCGGTTCCCTGTTCGGCCTTCGCCGCCTATCAGGGCATGTTCCGCAAGATGCAGGTTCAACCCGGAATGAAGCTGCTGGTACAAGGCGGCGCTGGTGGAGTAGGGAGCTACGCGCTGCAACTGGCTAAGTTCGCCGGGGCCGAGGTCATCACCACCACCTCGGCGCGGAATGGCGACTATGTGCGGAGCCTCGGTGCCGATCACGTCATCGACTACGAGCATGAAGACGTGGCCCAGCGCGTGGCGGAAATCACCAGCGGGCACGGCGCCGATGTGATCCTGGATGCGGTTAGCCAGGCGACAACCACGGCGGCGTTGGAACTGCTGGCCTTCGGCGGGCATCTGATCTGTGTGGACAGCCTGCCCGACCTAACCAAAATCCGCCCATTTGCCAAAGCCCTCTCGCTGCATGAAATTGCGCTGGGCGTCGCTCATCTATCCGGGGATCGCCAGGCGCAGGCAGAACTGGCTTTGATCGCCAGGGCTGTCGGCAGACTGCTGGACGAGCAGCGCATCCGGCCCACCCTGTCGCGCACGGTCGCGCTCGAAGACGTTCCGTCGGCGCTGGAAGAGATGGCCGGGCGGCAGGTGCGCGGCAAGATCGTGGCGCAGGTGCGCTGATCCACATCCCAAGACTCACTTTGCCCTACGGAGGTTGTATCGTGACGAACCCTCAGCCTGGAAGCTATGACATTCTGTTCCACTGGAAGCACCTGGACTGGCTGTTCCCCAACGAAACCCTGAAGCGCGACTTCGAGGCCAACGCCTACTGGAAAGGCGCGATGCCCGCCGGCTTTAAGATCGACCGGAACGGCAACTATTACCTGTCTGTCCCGCGCTGGGCGCCGGGAATCCCGGCCACGGTCAACCGCGTTGAGGTTGTCGATGGCAAACCCCTGCTCTCGGCCTACCCAGACTGGGAGATGAACGCCATTGGCAATCCGCAAGCCCTTCAGTCGGTTCTGGGGTGGGAAATCGACGAACACAACCGCGCCTGGTTCCTGGATCAAGGCCATATCGAAGGCAAAGCCTGCCTCGATGGGGCGCAGAAGATCGTGTGCTGGGATCTGACTACCAACCAACTGGTCGAATCGATCCCGATCCCAGACGACATCGCTTCATATGAAGCGTCGTTCCTGAACGACCTGGTGGTGGACAATGCCAACGGCTTCGTCTACATCGCTGACTCGGGGATTTTCACCGACCCGCTGCAAGGCGGTCTGATCGTCTACAACATGCGAACGAAGGCGCTGCGCCGGGTCCTGCACCAGCACATCAGCACCCAGGATGTGCCAGACTACTGGTTCGAAATCGCGGGCAAGAAAATCTGGAAAGACCGCCCAATGCGAACCGGCGCGGACGGGATTGCCCTCTCCGCCGACCGCGAGATGCTCTATTGGTGCGCCCTGACCGCGCGGCATCTCTATGCGGTGAATACGGCAGTACTGCGCGATTTCTCGACCTCGGCCGCCGAGGTTGAAGCCGCGGTCATCGACCTAGGCGACAAGGGAACGAACACCGATGGCATGGGCGCGGACAACCGCGGCCTGATTTACTACACCATGCTGGAGGGACAGGGCATCGGGATTCATGACCCGGCGGATCGCAGCTACCGCTCGTTCATCACCGATCCACGCATGATCTGGGTGGATGGCATGACCTTCGACAATCAGGGCTATCTGATCTTCAACTCCAACCGGCTGCACGAACTGTTCGGAGGCGACCTAGACTGGGAGCATCCCTATAACTTCGTGATCTGGAAAGCCTACCTGGGTGAAGGGGTCAAGTCTTATCTATACGCCCGATGAGGCGCGGCAGGATCGAGGCGACCATGAGCGGCAAGCGGCTGATCCTGGCAGTAGACATCGGCACGAGTGGCGCGCGCGCGCTGCTCTTTGACGAACAGGCCGAGGTCGCTGGACAGGCTCGTCAGCCGTACCCGACCCTGTATCCCCGTCCAGGCTGGAGCGAACAGGATGCCGATACAGTCGCCGAGGCCGTCATCGGGGCACTGCGGGAGATGGTCGCGCAGGCCGCGGAAAGCCACCGCCGCGTCGAAGCCGTGGTGTTGAGCGCCCAGATGTACAGCATTCTGGCCGTCGATGCCCACGGCCATCCCCTGACTCATTCACTGACCTGGGGTGATATGCGGGCGGCGGCGACCGCTGACCATCTGCGCGGTCAGGCAAGCTCGACGCTGGCTGGGCTTACCGGCTGCCCGACTCAGGCTATCTACCCCCTCTCAAAAATCCGCTGGCTGGTTGATGAAGGCCGTCTGCCTGCCAGAGCGAAGTTCGTATCGATCAAAGATTATGTGGTCTTCCGGCTGACCGGACGCTGGCTGGCCGACTGGTCTACCGCCTCCGCTTCCGGCCTGCTTGATATTCGACGCCATGATTGGAATGACGAGGCACTGGCGCTGGCCGGCGTTTCGCGGGGGTCCTTACCCGAACTGGCCTCCCCACGCGAGGCGCTGCGCGGCTGGCAGCCAGACATCCGCGAGAGCGTGGGTATCTCCAGTGACTTGCCGCTGATCCTGGGCGCGGGAGATGCGCCCCTCGCCAACATCGGCGTCGGAGCCACCGCGTCGGGCACAGTCGCGATCAACCTGGGAACGAGCGCGGCGGCGCGCGCCCTGATCTCCCAACCAGCGACGGACCCAGCGGGGCGCTTGTGGACGTATATCGCTGACGTGGATCGCTGGGTGATCGGCGGCATCATCGGCGCGGGCGGCGTAGTGTACGAATGGCTGCTGAACGCACTGCTCTCCGGTACGAAGGAGCGATTGGCCGATGAAGTTTTCCGCGAGGCGGACCGGCTGGCGCGGCAGGTTCCACCGGGCGCGGATAATCTGCTGTTTGTGCCCTATTTCGCGGGCGAGCAGTCCCCCGGCTGGAACGCGACCGCAAAGGGGATGATCCACGGATTGGCGCTGCACCACCACTCCGGCCATCTGATCCGCGCGGCCATCGAGGGGCTGGTCTTCGCCCTGACGCGTGTCGTCCGTCTGATCGAGGATCTCCGCGCTGCGCCGACCACTGCGGGCCACATTACCGGCGGGCTGGCGGCCTCCGATGTGGCGCTGCACACCCTGGCCGATACCCTCGGCATACCGATCATAAAGCCGGAATCGCCGGAAAGCTCGGCACGTGGGGCAGCCATTCTGGGCTGGCTGGCGTTAGGAATCGCCCGCAGCGACGCCGAATTCGGGCGACCGGAAGCGCAGATCGTTCCCGACTCAAGCCTGCAATCCCTTTATCAAGCGCGTTACGACGCTTTTTGTGAACTCAACCAGCACATGCAGACCCTAAACAGGTCACAGGAGTAGATCATGTTCACCGGTTCTCTGGTTCCCAATATCACCTTCTTCGATGTGGACGGTCAGCTTGACCTCGCCCGGACTCGCTGGCATATGCAGTGGATGTTCGAGCGCGGGGTGGACGGCCTGTTCCTGACCGGCTCGTATGGAGCCGGACCGCTCATGACCATCGAGGAGCGCGTCAATGTGTTCCGCGCCGCCAAAGAAGTTGCCGCCGCTTTCCCTGGGCGCACCCTGATCGCGCACGTGGGAGCCATTGATACAGCCTCGACGGTCGCATTGGCACAGGCCGCCGAGAAGGTCGGGGTGGATGCGGTCGGCGCAGTTCCACCTTTCTACTACAAGCACAGCGAAGACCTGGTCTTGCAGTTCTACAAAGATCTGATCGGTTCCACCAGCCTGCCCGTCTTTGCCTACAACAATCCGGAGACTTCACGCTTCTCATTCACTATGAACACCGTCCGTAAACTTCAGGAGATGGGGCTGGCTGGCATGAAAGACAGCCCACTGGATGTGGGTTTTGTCAGCCGCGTGTACTACGAGACCAAATTAAGCGGCAAGGACTTCCAGATCATCCTGGGAACTTCCAAAGGCTGGCTGCCCTTCTACCAAATGGGCATCCGCGCCATGATCGGTGGCATGAGCAACTGGGCGCCGGAAGTCATCACGGCGCTGGTTAAGGCCACCGTCGAAGGCGATATGCCCCGCGCGGAACGGCTGTATGTGCTGATGATGGACCTCAGCGCGAAGATGCACTTCACCGACAGCACGATTGTCTCGCACATGGGGCTGTACGCCCGCGGCTACGATGGCGGCTATCCGCGTAAGCCGATGCTGCTGCCGGAACTTTCCAACAGCAAATACACTGAGATTCGCGGTTGGCTGGAAGCGGGCTTCGCCCAGGTCGGGCTATCGATGGTGGAGTGAGCGCCGCGGGGTGGAGGCTCTGTCAGGGCCGGGCGCGTTTCGACACACACCCGGCCACAAAATCTTATTCGCCCGTGATACCAGTCATTTCGACCGATTCCACGAACCAGCGCTGCAAGATGAAGTACATCACCAACAGCGGCAGGATGTTCAGGAAGGTTCCGCTCATTTTGACGGCCTCGTTCAGCCGGTCGAAGATGTTGACCGTCCCCGGCGGATAGAGGTTCTCGTAGGCCTGGGCGAAGCGTGAAAGCTGCATCGGCAGAGTTGTCACGCCACCGGACAAATAGATGGAGGTGAGGAAGGTCTCGTTCCAGTACCAGACAACGGAAAAGATGAAGGACACGATGTAGGCGGGTAGGGCAGACGGGACGGCGATGGTGAAAAAGATGCGCAGGTCGGAGGCTCCATCCAACCGCGCCGATTCCTCCAGCACTTTGGGAAAAGAGGCATACGTCTGGTAGAAGATCAGGATAAAGATGGCGCTGCGATAGCCCTGTCCGAGCAGGGCGGGAAGGATCAGCGCGAGCGGGTTGCCCAACAGCCCCCAATTGCGATAGGTGAGCATCTGCGGGATGACGGTGTTCTGTGGCGGGATGATGAAGGTAGCAAGCAGGAGCAGGAAGATCAGCGGCTTACCCCGGAAGCGATAGCGCGCCAGACCATAGCCCACCACCGAAGCCACTGCGGTCTGGAGCAAAGACGGAACCACGCTGATCAGAATCGAGTTAAACAACGTCTCAGTGTAATCCAGGACGCGCAGGGCTTTGTCGTAGTTGCCCAGGAACAATTCCGTCGGGACCCACTGCACCATCGGATTGAGCAGATCATTGGGGCTTTTGATGCTGGTGACGAACATGAACAGCAGCGGTTGCAGGTAGACGAAGCCAATAGCGATCAGCAGGGCGTAGAGCGCCACATTGAACATCAGCCCACGACGCGCCCGGCTGCCGAAAAGAATGCCTCGCAGATGCTCGATGATGGGGTGATGCAGGAGTGCCATTACCCGGTTCCCCTTTTGGCCCACTGCCTCAAGAACACGAAGACGATGCCCAGAAGAACGATCATGATGCCGAAGTAGATGAACGCCATCGCGCTGGCGTAGCCAATGCCGCCCTGCACGTCATAAGTCTGGTCGTAGATGTAGCGGATCACCTTGTTCTCGGAGAAATGGGACAGCGTGACGATGGTGTAAATGGCGTTGATAAGCGTCGCGGTCGAAAGCGAAGGCAGGGTGATCTTCCAGAAGATCTCCCATCCGGAAGCGCCGTCGATGGAGGCGGCCTCGTAGACGCTGCGGTCGATCTTCTGCAAACTCGCCAGGTAGATCAGAATTTGCACGCCCGAAAACCACAGGATGAGGATGAACGAGGTCAGCAGATACTCGACCGGGCCACGCAGCGCCCGGGGAAGCTGCTCCAGAAATTCGATCACCGCCGGGATGCTGGCGATGCCGGGCGCGGAAGCGGCTCCCTGCGCCGTCAGTTCGCGGATGACCGGCCCGCTGGTAATGACAATTGGCAGGAAGAAGATGACACGGAACAGCCCTTTGAACTTGAACTTGAGGTTCAGGAACATGGCAATAATCATCGCAAAGATCAGCACGATGGGCACAGAAACCAGTGTCTCGATGGTATAGCCGATCAGAAGTTCAATGAAGTTGGGGTCGGTGAACAGGCCGCGGGTGTAGTTGGCCCAGTCCACAAAGTTCAGATCGATACTGCTGGCTGTCACCGTGACCCGGTTGAAGCTGTAGCGGAGCGTTTCCAGCAGCGGCAGCAGAGTAAACAGGGCAAAGCCCACGACCCAGATCAGGATGAATCCGTAACCCTGGAGGGCTTCGCGGGTGCGTAGGTCGATTTCGCGTCGAACAAGGTCTCGACGGGTCATGATCCGGTCTCCACGAGCGCGGCGTCTTTGGCCGCCAGAGTGATGCCCCGATAAGTGAAGGGCTGGTCGGTGTAATTGACCACGATCTGGCTGCCGCTGGCGTAGGTTGTGGCGAAGACTCCTTCGGCCAATGGCGCGTGCGCGACGATTTCCTGCCCGCGCACCGGAGCCAGCAAACCGTTCATCCACTGATAGGTTTGGCGAATCTCGTCGCCCCATTGGGCATACGAGGAGGTGTAAATCCAACTGGAGTGGGTGTTGAGCATATTGGCGGTCGGTTCGTGGGTCAGGAAATAGGAGGGATAAATCCCGAACTCGATGTGCCGCAGCAAGTCCTCCTGACGGTTGGACGAGAAATTGAGCGCCGTGCCGTAATAAGGCATATAGCCGGCCAGCACAATCGGCAGGAAGGGAACCGGCTCCGACGTGAAGATATAGCCGTTGCTGCCGGGCGGCATGTCGTAGTAGGCCTGCGCTATGCCAAAGAGATAGTCGTTTGGGCGGTAGAGGCCGAGGCGTGCGGGCGATTCGCTCAATAATGCTCGGTAGGCGGCGATGGCCTGCTCGCGGTTGAAGGGCGTCCGGTCTCGGTAATCGCTGTAGAGGATCGAGCCGATGCTGTCGAGCGCCAGCCCCACATTCAGCCGGGCTGTCACATTGCTGGACAGCTCCGTGTAGCGCCGTTGCAGCGTCTCCAACGTGAAGTAATGGTTGACGTAGCGGTTGAACCCCAGCAGATACTCTTTGGTGATCGCCATTGCCAGGTCACTCAGGGCGGAGTAACCCGGCTCTTGCCACAGCGCGGCCAGGGGATCGTAGTAGAGCGAGAAGCGCCCGCCGCCGGCCGCGATATCCTCCGTCAGGGCTTGCAGGTCGCTGAGGCTGCCCAGCGAACCTTCCATCACCAGCGACGCTGGCGGCATACTCGACGCGCCGAGCGGCTGCCAGCCGAAGTAGATAACCTCCGGGTTAGACAGTTCCAGATTGGCGAGAATGTCGCGCATCTGCCCGATGGTGGTCATCGGGATGAAGCGATTCCAGAAGAGGATTTTTTCTTTGTCGCCGCCCAGGAATTCCAAGCGAATGCCGATGTTAGGGTTGTCGATCACTTGCCGGCGCAGCAGCCCCTTGTCCAGTAGGTACTGCTGATAGCCCCGCGCCATGCCGACGTAACTGGCTGCGTCGCCTGTCAGGAAGCGGTAGTGAATGACGGCATCGAAGGCATTGGTCTGCCGCTGGATAGTGGTGACGCCGGCGCCAGAGCGGTTGGTGGCCTGGAAGTAGGTCTCGTTGTAGATGAAGGCGTTGTAGAGGAAATTGAAGTTGGTGATAATCCCGGCGGGATGCGCCTGGACTTCGCCATAGGCGGCCCCTGTTTCCACAACCGAGAAAAAGGCGTTTTGTCCCTCGCCATGCACTATGCCGAAGACTGGGAAGGAAATCGTATACGGAGCAGTGACGCGCTCGTCATAGGGCTGGACGGCAAGCATCCCCAAATCGGGGCCATAGTAGCGCCCATACATCATGTTCCGGGCTTTGGTCGAATCGGCAAACCGAATGAGGCTGCCGATGCCATCGGGCACGAACATGTAGCCCGGTATGCTGCTGCCCCGCGTCGCACCCAGGAAGGGATAGACATAGACCTGCCCAAGCCGGAAGTCGGGATTGTCCTCACGGATCGACTCGAAGGGGATTTCAACGCGCACCCCCCCGGCTTCAAGCTGCACCTCGACCCCGACCGAGATGCCGTAATCCTGAAACGTCACCTGCGCCCAGATGCCCTGATCGATGGGCGTCACGTTCAGGGTGTGATTGGCATTGGCGATGGAGGCGCGGGCGTTGATGGCTTTTTTGTCCAGGTACTCGATGCTGATGCCGCTGCGGGCGAAAGCCTGCCAGGAACGGTTGAGGCGGTCGCCTTCCTGGAGTTCGTCGATGCCGGAATGCCAGAGGTAATCGCTGCGCTTGTCCAGGAGCTTGAAGGCCAGCGTGGAGAAATCCACGTAGAGCCGGAACGCTTCGTTCTCGGCCACGGCCTGGTATGAGGTTGGGATATCCTGCCGAAGGGCTGCGCCGTAGGCCGCGCCAATGGGCACGCAGAGCAGCGTCAGCAGCAGGCCAGCCAGCGCCATCCTGGCTCGGACAAAGAGGGCGCATTCGGACACCAAGAATAGCGTCTCCGCCGAGGCAGGGATGGTAGGGACAGGCTTCTGCCCACCCCTGCCCCTGAAGATCATGCCTGCCGTGTGCCCTGGCGTGAGGATATTGTTATCAGCCACGCAGCCCCACCTCCTGAACGACAGCCAGCAGAAATTCATAGAGCTGACTGAACAGCACATACAGGATGTAAGCCGTCAGCAGGAACATCGCCATCGTGAACAGAGTCGCCAGGATGTTCCGCACCGTCTGGGAAAAGGTATAGTTGTGAATCTCCCTGACCATAATGACAAGCATCAGCCCGCACCAGAACCACATCAACTGGGTGCTGAAGGTGTAGATGAACACCTCGTTGAGCGTCAGCACGTTCGAGATCAGGGTGATGGGCAGGGCAATGAGGACAAAGGGGAACAGGCTGTAGGCGCTGCCGATGATGACATGGCGCACGCGGCCTTCGCCATCGCTGATAGTGGATACCAGGTAGTTGGCGACATTCCACAACAGGATTGCCCCCAGGGTGTAGATGACTTCGGTCTCCGGCTGAATCTGCCAGGAGGTCGAGTAGGGACTGAAGACGAAGCCGGTCAGATAGAGCGAGATGACTCGCACGAGGACGATCCAGCCATAAATCAGGAAGGCAAAAAGCAGGCTGCCGCGCAGGTTCTGCTTGATGTAGTAGAAGCTGTCCACAGGCTGTTTGATGAAGCGGAACATGAACAGGAAATCATCCACCAGACGGATTTTCCGCGCTTCCCCGGCCCAACGCCGCAGTGGGTCGAGCCAATGGCGGCGGCGTTCCACCCGCGTGAAGACCGCCACAACAACCCAACCACCCAGCAGGATACCCAACGCACTGCCCAGCGACCGCTGCAAAACGGCGTTGCGCAGTTCCCAGAAGGTTTCCGAGTAGCCGCCGCGGTCTTCGGCATAGCGGTAGTATTGCAGAGCGCTAGCGTAATTGCCGGCTTTGTATTCCGCGTTGGCGAGTCCCTGGTAGGCGATGAGGACCAGCCCGTTGTAGCTCAGCACTTCCTCGAAGTAGGGCCGGGCTTCTGTGTAGAAGCCATCCGTGTACAGCCGAACGCCATCGTGCAGCGTTCGAGCGAAGTCGGTGACCTGGTAGGTGACGATGGCGTTCTTGTCCTTGTCCAGCACAACCAGATTGTCTCCAACGCGCTCGATGGAGGTCGGATTGCTCAGCAGGCCGAGACGTTGGTCACCCGTGTCTGGCGCTCCAAAGAGGAACAGGAGCGTGCCGTTCAGGTCGTATTCCCAGATTCCGCCGTTCGCATCGACGGTCACGAGCAGGCCGGTCGGGCTGACGCTGATATCCCGAAAACGAGTCGTGCCGAAGATGGCGTGCGTGAAGAGGTTCTTGCCGGAGATGTTGAACTTGCGAATGCTCTTGTCACGCTCAGTCCCGGCAGTAATCGTATACACCAGCGACCGGGCATCAATGGTGATGTTGGACGGGGAAGCCGCTTCATTCTTGATGAACTGATCCAACTGCTCGTCGGTTAGGAAGAGCCGCTGCAAGATCATCTTGAGGGACATGTCAGCTGCATTGGCGCCGAAGTAACCGATGAAGTTGCCATCGGTATTCATCATCACCAGGCCGTCCACCGAGCCTTCGCTGACGATGTAGAGATTCTGACGCGCGTCCACGGCGATCTTGCGCGGCAGGAATTCACGGCTTGCGCCGAAGAGCGGCTCGGAGGGACGCCCGAACTCGTTGACGAGGCTGCCGTTCCGATCCAGGATGACGATGGTGTTCTTGCTGGCATCGGCGATGTAGATCGTGCCGTCCTCATCCACGAATAGGCCCGTCGGCGCTTGCAGGATATCCTGGCCGTACTCCGCCACGATCTGGAAGGCAGTATCAAGTTTGAGGATACGGCGGTTGCCCGTATCGGCGATGTACAGGAAGCCATCGGGGGCCAGCATCATTTCTTCTGGCCCAGATAGGGGCAGATCAATTTCATCCAGCGGGATGTAGGCGTCCTGGGTCGGCCAGAGTAACCCACCTGGCCCCAACGTGAAGGTGGTATAAGGGGAGGCCGCCCGCGCGGGCACGACCGCGCCCAGCAGCCCCATCACCAGCACAAGAACGAGCAGTCGCGTGATCCTGTTCATTTCAGCCCCGAATGTGACATGGTACTCATCACCTGTCGCTGGAGGAAAATGAAGATGATCAGATTGGGCAGAAACATAATCAGCGCCGCGGCAGCCGCGATGCCCTGTCCAGCCACAGCATTCGCTCCGGTGGTGGTAGTGGTCAGGGTGCTGAGGTAGAAGGCCAGCGTGCGCAAGCTCTCGTTGTTGATATAGAGCGTGGAAATCTCGGCATTGTTCCAGGCAGCCTGGAAGGTCAGGATGGCGATGGTGGCGATGGCGGGGCGGATCATCGGCAGGATGATGCGCCAGTAAATCCACCAGTCGGAGGCCCCGTCGATTTGGGCAGCTTCGATCACTTCATCAGGGATGCCATCGATGAACTGCTTGAGCAGGAACAAGCCCACGGGCATCGCCAGCACAGGCAGAACATGTACCCAGAAGGTATCGAGCAGTTGCAGCCGTTCAATGACCAGGAAACGCGGGATCGTCACGGCGATGGGCACGAACATCAGGGCAATGTTGTTGATGGCGAAGAGCGTTTTCTTGAGTTTGAACTGCTTCTTGGACAAGGCATAGGCCGCCGCGCTGGATACGATGATAGAAGCGACTACCGTGACCAGCGTAATCATGACGCTGTTGAACAGGTAGCGGCTGACCGGGATGCCCGAAGTCGAGAGCTTGGCGAACAGATCGGTGAAGTTCCGCAGCGTCGGCTTGACCACGAAGAACTGCGGCGGAAAAGCGAACAGCTCATCCGGCGGTTTGAAGGCACTGGAGAAAATGTAGATGATGGGCAGCAGCATGACGGCCGCCAGCGGAACCAGCACGATGTAGAACTTGAGCTGGCTGACGTGAAAGCCCTGGGGGTTGATCCCCCGGTTGCGTACTCCGGTGTATCGGCTGAACCAGTTCCACTTCATGATGAAGTCATCTCTCGCTGGCAAACAGGCGAGTGGCGACACGGGAGAAGAACAGCACCATCAACAGCAGCACCACAGAAATCGCGGCGGCATAGCCCATCTCGTAGCGCAGGAAACCGTAATCTTCGATGTGGTTGACGATCAACTGGCCGGCATACTGCGGCGTGGGGTTGCTGCCGGAAAGCATCACGCCGATGGCCCCGGCCTGGAACGTTCCGACAATGGCCATCACCGCCCCAAAGAGCATCTGCGGGCGCATCGACGGGATGGTGATGTAGAAAATCTCCTGCCAGCGACTGCTCATCCCGTCCATCGCCGCCGCTTCGTAAAGCTCCGGGCTGATCTCCAGAATACCCGCCAGCATTGCCAGAAAGCCGATTCCCATGCTGCTCCACAGCGTGACCACGATCATGATCGGCATGAGATACTGCGGGGATTGCAGCCACTGGATCGGCTCTCGCAGCAGACCCAGGCCCATCAGGAAGCTGTTCAGATAACCGGTTTGATCACCGCTGAAGAGCGTTTTCCAGACGACCGCCATGGCGACACCGGCGGTCATCGAGGGGGAATACAGGATCAGCGCGAAGATCGTGCGAGGCACACGGGGAAGCTGCGCCAGCATCCAGGCCAGCAGGAAGGCCAGCGCATAGCCGCCCGGCCCAACGATCACGGCGAACTGGATGGTGTTGGACAGAACATACTTCATAAAGGTGTCGTCCTGCGTGATCAGGGCGATATAGTTGTTCAGGCCGAGGAAGCGCGGCGGCTGGATGGCATCGAAGAAGGTGAACGAGAGCAGGAAGGCCGCCAGCACTGGCACGACGATGAACACGATGAACAGCAGCCCATAGGCCGACAGGAACGCATAGGCGCTGCCTTCTTTGCCCAGCCACTTGCGGAAAGATGCCGTTAGCGCGGCCGCTCCCCCCGAAACGGAGGTGACAGGTTTTGCTCGCAAATCGTCTGAAACATTCACTGTTCTGAATCCTGTTGGACTATGAAGCCGTACACTGATACAGTGATTGGCCAGAATTGGGTGACAAAATACACCACCATGCTGTTCCAGGGCGCCGCCCTAGCTGCCATTTTCCATCCAGGCCTTTACAGTCTCAATCGTCGGAATCTTGAACTCGCGCACCCGCCGGCCATCGACCAGATAGCCGAATTCTTCCATCTTGCGTGTGATCTCGCGGTTGATGAGGATGACCGAGCGGTCAATCGCCACACGGGGATTGGCCCCATCGAAGACGATCCGGTTCCAGATGTTGCTCAATTCGCGTTCCTGCATGTAGCTGCCCGGCAGCCGTACCGGTTCCTGGAGCCACTGCCACTGTCCGAGAATGACCGCGCGGTGTTCGCGGGGGATATCCAGGCGGCCGAAGGCTTCCAGGTTGGCCGAGAACCACAGGTATTCGCGCCCGTAATTCAGGATCAACTGTTCCTGAAACTCGGTTTGTGTTTCGGTGGACATCCACCATTTCAGGAACTGCCAGCTTTGCTCCGGCATATCCGTGTTTCTGAACATGATGCTGGTCTGGGCCGAGCCAGTCGCGTAGCGGTTCTGCGTCCCATCCGGCAGCACCGTCGCTGGGTACAGGTCGATATCCCACAGCCCGCCGATCTCCGGGGCAATGGTCGCCAGTTTGATGTACTCGGTCGCGTTGGCGATGCCGATGGGCAGTGTGCCGTAGCGGAAATCCTGGAAGAAGTTGGCCGTGGTCAGCGGCATCCCGTAGATAGTGAAGCTCTCGGCCATGAAGCGCACGGCCGCGACGGCCTCCTCGCTTTGCAGCCCTGTGGCAAAGCCGTCTTCAGCGTAGAGCTGCGCCCCAAAATTGAACAGATAGGGTGCGGTGAAGATGTAGTTGCGCTGGGCGGCAGTGTTCGACAGCGGCGCGTTAAAGTTCATGCCGTAGCGCTGCAATTCCGGCAGCAGTTCGATGACTTCATCCCAGGTGCGCGGCACGGGCAGTCCCAACGAGTCCAGAATATCCTTCCGGTAGAATGTGACCCAGAAATCCTGTGTCTCTGGGATGGCGTAGACCGAGTCGTTGATGATGTAGCCCAGCAGCGAACCTGGCGAAAAGACGCGGATATAGGAGCCGAAATCGGGAAAAGTCCGCAGATCGTAGAGGGCGTTGCGGATCGCCAGCTCGTAGGGTTTATCGGTGCTGACCCCCAGCGCCACATCCGGCTGAATGCCGGCGGCATTCGCCAGTACTAGCTTGGCCTCGTCCGGCATGATCGAAAAACGGACCGGGATTCCGGTCTGCGGTGTAAAGGAGGAATCGGCCATCCATTGCAGCAGGTTCACATACTGCCGTGGGCGGTTGACCCAGACCTCCAGTTCGCCCTCACCTGCTCCCAGTGATTCGTAGGGCGCAGGCTGGAAAGAGGAGAGGAAGCGCTTGAAGTCCTCCACCGCCGAGGTCGTGAAGGGCACAGGCGGAGTCTGCGGCAGAATGTCGGGCGAGTGAATGACAATCCGATCGAGCGCCAGCGGTTGGCTTTGCAGCATCGGCAGCAGCGAACCGAGAAGCTGTGCCGCCGAGCCAGTGCCTTGCGAGAAGCGGTTCATGTAAACCGGAATCTGATTCGGGTCGGCAGCCAGGAACAGCAGGTTGTCGATTGCCATCTGGTAGGTCAGCACTTCGGGCGAGGCCCCGCTCTGATCGACCGCCAGCAGCGAGTCCTTGTCCTCGATCAGCTTCCCGGCGATGGCGTTGAGCCGTTCCTGAATATCAGGAATATAATCGGAAATGACCCATTCCTTGAAGGGATCGCGCTGGTTGCCGGTCAGCCGCCGAATTTCCAGCGCCAGGTCATTGATATCCAGCAGCGCCGTCTGAATCGTATCCATAGCTGAGAGATAGGGCGCATTGGTGGCTTCGATCCCCAGCACGTTGACGCCTTGACGCAGGAATACTTTGTAGGGCGTATCGCCGCCCAGATAGACATCGACCCAATCGGATGAGTAGGCAAAGGGCACAGCGTTGAACTGCTCGAAGGGCACTGCACCGTTGATTGTGATCCGGCGGAAGACAGTGAAGTTGCTGCGCGTGTTTTGGAGCGCCCGCAGCGTGATCGTATACAGACCATCCTGGGGTACGCTGAACTCGTAGTAGACGGCGCTGCCGCTCTTGTTCCAGCTGTCGCCGCCCAGCGTATTCAGCAGCAGGCAGTAGGTATCGTAGGGCGTTACGGTGAGGCTGCGGCTGCTGGCAGGTCGCGCCGAAGTGTCGTTCTTGTAGGAGGGCGTTTCGGCTTCCAGCGTCAGCGAAAAGCCGGATGCATCCGCCGCCGCGTGAGCCAGCAGATAGTCGGCATAATCTGGATAGGGCGAAAAGGCCGTCAGGTAGAGGCTGCCGAGGTATAGTTCGCCTTCGGTCAGGCTGAACTCGAAGCGGTGGACTCCAGCGGTCAGTTTGAGCCGAAGCGGGTAGGGTTGGCTGAAGTTGACATCGCGCGCCAGGGCGGTCGTCCAGCGGGTATCCCGCTCCTGCTCGATGAGGGCGTCATTGCCATAGCGGTCCTTAGGGAAGATGTCACCTGTGCTGCGGTAGTAGACCGGGAAGATGACCCGCTGTAAGCTGCTATCCAGGAATTGGCCATCCACGCGTATCTGGCCTTCGGGAACAACCGACCGAGCTGGGGCGGCCATGTCGAACGCCAGCGTGTATTCCCCTTCAGTGGGAATTGTGACCTCAAATGTCAGGGGAGGGGCCGGCTGGAGCAGGATACTGGGTTTGGCGTACTGCCGGGCAGTCTCATCCTGGGCCAACGCCACCCCGAGTGTCTCCGCCGGGATTTCGATGACCGTCCCGTCCGCGCGGGCGGAATCCAGCCCAGGATAGCGTATTGTATTGGTTTGCAGTGAGGAAGACGAACCCACACCCGTCTGGGCGAGAGGCTGCGGAAAACAGCCAATTCCAGCCTGAGTCTGTCCACTGACCGGTAGGAACACACCGGCCACAAGCAGCGTGACGGCGACGATGATCGCCAGCGATACCATCAATCTGGGCGAGCGATTCAGTTTCAGGCGCATCGCCAAGCCTCCCGCCCCAAGGTGCGGTCGATCTCACCAGCAAGGACGCGACACGAGAGTGGTTGAACGACAGGTGCGCTGATCCCGCTGTGGCAAAACGGGGAACGCGCCACAAGCGGCACGTTCCCCGTCGATGCAAAACTAGCTTGACAGCGCGGCGGCCGCGTCATCCAGAATCTTGTTGGCGAATTCTTCCAACTGCGCCGACAGGTCTTCAAACTTGAAGCTGCCCGCGGCGACGTTGCCGAAGACAAATCCCATGTTCACGTCGAGGTTCTCGCCGACATCGATGCCCGGTTTGCCTTCCCAGCGGGCATTGATGTAGCCGGGGACGATCTTCGCCAGCGATTCGACCAGGCTGTTATCCAGGTTCTCCAGCGCGGCGCGGAGGCCGGGCCGTTCGCCGACGAAGGACATATACAGATCAATGTTAGCGGCATTCGCTGCTACCGGCATACGAGTCGGAACCGCAGACGCAGCAGCGGCCAATTCTGCTTCTTTGGCATAACCGGCACTGGAGAAGCTCATCCACTTGGCGAAATCATAGGCGGCGGCCAGATCGGCCGTGGTCGCGGAAACGACCAGGATATCGGCGACCATCGCCTGATTGCCGCCCGGAATACCCACGAAGTCCCAGTTGAAGGTGGCATTCTGAGCGAATCCGGGGACGGCCCAACCGCCTTCCCAGACCGCGCCGGATTCCTGATTCAGGAACAGTTCCCACGGCCCCTGCGACTTGAAGGCAGTTTTCTGCTCATCGGAAAGCCCCTGCCAAGTGTGCGGACGCATCTCCAGCGCCTTGGCCACCGCCGCCTTGAAGGCAGCCGAGTTGTAATTCATGTGCGTTCCGTCGAAGCTGAACCAGTGCAGATTGCTGTCCTGCGTGCTGGAATACCAGCCGAGGATCGGTTCCATTTCATGCAGACCGAGGACGCCCTGCTGTACATTGGTCAGTGGAGTCACGGCAGCGAAGAAATCATCCACCGAAATGCCGTACTGCGGCGCATCCAGGTTGGCGGCCTCGAACAGGTCCTGGTTGACGAAATAGCCCATGACAAACTGTGCGGTTGGCACACCTAACACCTTGCCGGAGTAGGTCACGGCATCTTTCAGGACCTGGGGCACATCCGCCCAGTCCGGGTCATCCTTCACCAGTTCGGACAGATCGGCTGTCCAACCGCTCTGGACATAGTAGGGCGTGTTGTCGGCCATCCAGACATCCGGGAGTTCGCCCTTGGCGGCATAGTTGGTCAGTTTTTCATCCCAACGGCCGTCGCCGGACATATCCACGAATTCGACGGTGACGCCGGGGTTGGCTTCCACATAGGCCTGAACCAATTGGCGTTGGATGTTGTTTTCTTCGGCCGTGCCCACATTCCAGTTCGCATAGCGCAGGGTGACGCCCTGCGCGCCGACGGGTACAGCATAGGCAGTCACGCCGAGGATCAGAACGAGAAGGAAAGCCATGCTTATCAATTTGGTCATGCGTTTCATTTCTACATCTCTTTGTGAACTAATCGCTGATCGATTCAGGGTGGCCGGGGCGCGGCGCATATCATGCGCCACCGGCAGCAGTGCCAAGACCTGTCTACTTATGGCGGCAGCTTCCTTTCCGGGGTCATGTCCCCATGACTATCCTGACCTGGTGAGTTTTTCCGTCTGCGAGCACGGGAAGTAAACTGCTTGAGTGGGGCTGCCCGTCGATCATCACCGAGCGCACGCCACTGTGGACGCGCTGCGGATTCTTGACTTGGATGGCATAGGTCGCGCCCCGGAAGCGGCGCGTGACTTTGAAACCCGGCCAATCCGCCGGGATCGACGGATCAACCAGCAAACCATCCTCCTGCGGACGAATCCCCAGAATCCAGTGGGTCGCCACCTGATGAATCCACTGCGCTGAGCCGGTGTACCACGTCCAGCCCCCACGCCCGTAGTATTCGGAAAGCGGGCCGTCGATGTTGCCGGGGGTGACGTAGGGTTCGGCTTTGTAGGTGTCAATATCGGCGCTGCGGTTGGGCGGGCAGATGCGTGAATAGGCCGCGTAAGCCTGTTCAGGCTGCCCGGCAAGCGTATACGCCCAGACCGACCAAGTGGCCGCATGAGTATAGACGCCGCCATTTTCGCGCAGGCCGGGCGCGTAGCGGGTGACGTAGCCGACGTCGGATCGCGGCCGGGTGAAGGCCGGGAAGTTGAGCAGCGTGCCGTAGTCCTTAAGGAGGTAATCCGTGACCGAATGCATCGCGGTCTGGGCGCGTTCTTCATCCGCCGCGCCGCTGATGACCGCCCAGATGTTGGGCATCAGGAAGATCTGGCCTTCGTCGTTCTTGTGAGAGCCGAGCAGGAGCCCGTCATCCGTGGTGGCCTGGAGATACCACTTGCCATCCCACCCATGACGATTGAGGGCGTCTTTGACGCTTTCGCGCACGACGTGGCAGCGTTGGGCAAAGGCTTCATCGCCGCGCCGCCGCGCCAGCGGGATGAAGCTGCCGAGGATCATGTAGAGGAACTCGGCCACCCAGAAACTCTCGCCCTTGAGCAGCGTGCCGACGGCGCTCAGCCCGTCGTTCCAGTCATGGTCGCCCATCAACGGGACACCACGCGGCGAGAAGCGCGAGAAGGAGCGTTCAATAGCACGTTTGCAGTGGTCATAGAGTGGTTCAGCCGGGCCGTTGAGGTAGGAAACCATTTCGTCGAGGATGCCATAGTCCGCCGTTTCTTTGAGATAGGCGTTCAGGATGAACGGCAGCCACAGCAGATCGTCCGAGCAGTTGGTACGCGGCCCGCCGCCACGGATCGAAAACCACCAGTGGAGTACGTCGCCTTCAATGAACTGCTGGGCCGCGTGCAGCAGGAGCTGCCTGCGGGCAAACGCCGGATCGCCAATCAGGAAAATCTGGCTGTCCTGGAGCTGATCGCGGAAGCCGTATCCGGCGGACACCTGATAGAAGGCTGATTTGCCCCACAGCCGGCAGGAAATGGCCTGGTACTTCGCCCAGAAGTTAGTCATGAAGTTCAGCGCGTCATCGGGAGTCTCAACGTGTTCGGCATCCAGGAAGCGCGTCCAGAATTCACCGACGGCCTGGAACGCCCGCTGGCTGCTTTCCACCGACGTATAGCGCCGGATGAGATCGTGGGCATCTTCGCGGCCATCTTCAGCCGCGCCCAGGGTGAAGACCACCGTCCGCGCTTCCCCCGGCTGCAAACTCACCGCAACTTGCAGTGCGGCAATCGCGTCAGTGAAGCGTCCGCTTCGCCCAGCCAGCAGCGGGCCGGTCATCGCCGCTGGTCGATCATCATTGTTGTACAGGCCGATAAAGGTTTCTTTGTCGCAGTCGAAGGACTTGAGCGGCTCGCTGACGGCCATGAACGCCGTGTACGGCCAATCGATGTTGTTATGCCGCCCCTTGTCATCCGCAAACCCCCACAGGCATTTGCGGGCGAAGACCGCGCTCAGGCCTGCCTCCGCCCAGTTTTCGATGAACAGCTTATGGAACTCGCGGTGTTCATCCGGCGCGAAGCCCAGCAGCCACTCGGCATACGAGGTCACATCGAGGCTGCGCGGCTCGGCACTGTGATTGGTCAGCGTCAGTTGAAAGATTTCCAGCGGGGCATCAGCGGCCACGAAGACCGTCAGGACGCTTTCGATGTCTTCGACCTGCTGCGTGAAGCGGGAATACCCCAGTCCGTGCGCCACTTCATACCGCTGATAGGGGCGCATAACGGGTTTATAGGCCGCCGACCAGTACACATTCCGGCTCAAGTCGCGGATGTACAGGTACTTACCCCAATTGTCTCGGATCAAGTCCTGGAAGGAGCGGGTGATGCGGTTCTGCCCGGCATTCCCACGCCAACTGTAGCCAGAGCCGGTTTGAGACACCATCAGGCTGTAGTCGCCGTTGCTGATGACGTTGCCCCACGGGCGCGGCGTGAACGGCGTGGTGATGATGTATTCGCGGCCATCTTCTGTAAAATATCCGTAACGGCTTTCTAGTTTTGGGGTCATTCGGCCTCCCAAAAGGAGACAGCTTTACTTTTCATGCACTTCACGATAGACTATGCTTGGTGAAGTGAAACGTTTCACTTTTGATGCGAATGTACCATACTTATTTTTCTGTGTCAACTGGTCAGTAAGGTTTGCAAACGGCAAATCTGATTCTGGTTTCACACTGCCACCCGCCAAAGGGAAGCCCAAGATGACGACGATTCGGGATGTAGCGAAGCGGGCCGGGGTCAGCATTACCACGGCATCCTATGCCCTTAATGACACCGGTTCCATCGGCGAAGCCACCCGCAAACGAGTCCTGCAGGCCGCCGACGAACTCAATTACCATCCCAATGCTTTCGCGCGCAATCTCAAACAGCGTAAGACGCACACTATCGGCGTGTTCATTTCCCGCTTCGGCGGATCGTTCTACGAAGAAATCCTGGAAGGCATTCACCAAGTCATCCTCAACACCGACTACGAACTGCTCGTCTGCCCAGAAAGCCGCTCCACGCGCCGTATCCTCCTGCACCGCCAGGTCGATGGCGCGATTGTCTTTGACTCCAAAATTCCCGATGAACCCATCGTGAAACTGGCCTCCCGCCATTTCCCCATCGTCGTGCTGGATCGTCTGCTCTCAGGAGATTTCATTCTACCTCTCCTGCTGGATAACCCGCAGGGGGTTCGGGAAGCCTTCGCCCATCTTTATGGTCAAGGCTCTCGCAGAATGGCGTTTGTCTCCGGGGCCGTTGATTCGTTCGATAATGCCGAGCGCATGGCGACCTTCCTGGCGGAAGCGGAACAGCATGGCCTGAATGTTCCCGTCTATTCCGGCAGTTTCACCGAAGCCTCCGGCTACGAAGCCGCCAAAGCGGTGCTGCGATCCAACGAGATTCCCGATGCGGTCTTCTGCGCCAACGATCAGATGGCGCTGGGCTTCATGCGGGCGATGCGCGAACACGACCTGCGCGTACCCGACGACATCGCCATCGTCGGCTTCGATGACATTCCCCTCGCTCGCTACATGCAGCCGCCCCTGTCTACCATCGGCACATCCCGCGTGGAGTGGGGCGCTACTGCTGCCCGGCAGTTGATCGGCTTTCTGGACAACGCGACTCCCTTCGAGCCAATTCGCATTCCCACCCGATTCCTTCCGCGCCTATCCTCAACGCTGCCGGAGTGAATGACCCATGAGCCAGCCCTCCCTGCTTGAGCGTGAACTGCAAGGTTCAGTCGAGTTCTTTCGGGATTTCACCAACCTCGATCCGAACAGTCCTGGCTACGGCCTGACGCTGGACTGCACTAAAGACCCGCGCATCTCGTCCGTCGCCGCCGTCGGTTTTGCCCTATGCGCCTGGGTAATCGCTACCGAGCGCGGATTAATGCCGCGACAGGAGGCGTTAGAGATCACGCGCGGGACTCTCCACACGCTGCTTCGCCATGTCCCGCATCACCGCGGCTTCTTTGCTCACTTCCTGCACATGGATACCGCCGAACGCTGGGGCAGGTGCGAGTACTCCACTATCGACACCGCTCTGTGCCTGAACGGAGTCATCACCGCCGCCGCCTATTTCCAGGACGAACCACTGCGCCAGATGGCCCAGGAACTGCTGGAGCGGGTCGATTGGCGCTTTATCGTCTTCGAGAAAGACGGACTGACTCTCTTCCGCATGGCCTACAACCCCGATCAGGGGGGCGATTACGTCACGGGCGAGCCAGGATTCATCAGCCAGTGGGACATGGCCGCAGAACAGAAAATGATGTATTTGCAGGCCGCCGGGCAGGTCGAACCGTCGCTGGCCCGCCGCCTCTATCAGGGTTTCCGGCGTGACCGCCGCCCATTCCACGGGCAGGACATCATCGTCAACCCTGGCGGCAATCTGTTTGCCTACCAGTTCAGCGAGGCTTGGCTGGATACCGCCAACTACATCGATCCCGACGGCATCGACTGGTTCGCCAACACCCGGCTGGCGACGCTGGCAAACCACCAGTTCTGCATCGACCACGCCGGCCAGTTCAAAACCTATCACGCGCGGAGTTGGGGCTTGAGCGCAGGAGACAGCCCTTGGGGGTACGAAGTGGCAGGCAGCGCGCCCTCCCTGCACACTCCCTACCACACTGGCACAGTATCGATCTACGGCGCGGTGTCGTCACTGCCCTTCGTGCCCGACCTCGCCCTGGAGATGATCGACTACCTCTACCGGGAGCATCCCCGGACCTGGGGCCGCTATGGTTTCTTTGACGCCTACAGCCTCGCGGTCGATCCGTCCTGGTACAGCACGGCGCTCTACGGGATTGACAAAGGCTGCTCGATGCTGATGGTCGAGAACTACCTGAGCGGTCTCATCTGGGACGTGTATACTCACAGTCCATCCATTCAGAACGCCCTGAATATCCTTGGCTTCCACAAGCAGCATTGAGGAAAGCTCATGAACACCTTTGTAGTCAAAGACGGCCAGTTCTGGCTAGATGACCAACCCTTGTTCATTCAGGCGGGCGAGTTCCATTACTTCCGCGCCCCGGCTGACCAGTGGTCACACCGCCTCGACCTGCTGCGAACGGCTGGATTCAACAGTGTCGCTGCGTATATTCCCTGGCTCTGGCATCAACCCGAACCAGGGCTTTCCGATCTAGATGGTCACACCCATCCGATGCGCGACCTGGCTGGCTTTCTTGACTTGGCCGCCGAGATGGGCTTCTACATCATCGCCCGCCCCGGCCCCTATATCATGGCGGAGACCATCAACGAGGGCGTCCCGCCCTGGGTCTTCAGCCAGCATCCGCAGACCGCCTTCGTCGCCCAGGATGGCAAAGCCCAAAACATCGCCAGCTACCTGCATCCTGACTTTCTGGCCTGCGTTGAGGGCTGGTATCAGGCAGTATTCGAGGTGTTGGCCCCGCGCCAGATCACACGCGGCGGCAAAATCCTGTTGATTCAATTGGACAACGAGATGGGCATGATCCAGTGGGTCAGGAATATCGTGGACTCCAACCCAGATACCCTGGCCCGTTTCGCTGCTTATCTTCAGCGCACCTACGGCGAACGTCTCTCCCAGCGTTACCCCACCGCCGACCTGACCAAGTTTCTCCATGCGCAGATCACCCAACCGCAGCCACCCTATGCCAGCCTGGTGATTGAAGACTACCGCCGCTTTTACCGCGCCTACCTGCGTGACTACGCCGCCTGGCTCTGGGAGCGCGCCAGAGCCTACGGCATGGAGGTTCCCCCGGTTGCCAACATTCACGGCTTCAGCAACGGCGGGAAAACTTTCCCCATTGGCCTGTCCCAGTTGGTCGAGGTCATGTCCATCGACGGCATGATCAGCGCCACCGATGTCTACCCGGTCTTCATCGGCGAGGGCAATTTCCACCAACTGCTGCTGGTCAATGAGATGACCAAAGCGCTGCAAATCCCCCAGCAGCCGCTCTTCTCCATCGAGTTCCAGGCTGGGGGAAACCAGGACTTCAGCGGATCGCAGTCCTCGCTTTACGATCTGCACACCCGTCTGTGCCTCTCCTGCGGAATGCGGGCCATTAACCATTACCTGTTCTTCGATGGCGAGAACGACCCCATCCTCAGCCCAACGCAGCGCCATGACTGGGGTCATCCCGTCCGCAAGGATGGCACGCTGCGCCGCCATTATGCCCGCTATCCGGCACTGTCTCGCGTCCTGAAGGCGTATGGCACGGATTGGATACGTTCCCGCCCCAAGACCGTCGCCACCATCGGTTTTGTGCTGGATGATTTCATGACCGAAGTCAACAACGCTTTCACTCTTCCTGCCACTGATGTTCTGACCCACCAGCGCGAAGTCATTCTCTTTGACTTCCTGGCACGCGGGCTGGCGCTCACTCACCGTCCCTTTGACGCTCTCGACCTCGCGCGCGCCCGTCTGGATGCCGCCCAGACTCCCATCCTCTGGGTAATGATGGATAAACTCTGTGACGCCGCCGTCCAGCAGAAACTCGTGGACTACGCGCGGCAGGGCGGCCGCCTTGTCCTGGTTGGGCGCCTGTGCGAGGAAACCTTCGATCACACTCCCTGCGCGATCCTCAAGGATGCGCTCGGCATTCGAAGTCTTCAGTCCACCCCGCCGTTCATGCCGGTCCGCATGCAGGCCTTCGCCTACAGCGGTGTACCCGTCTCGTTCCTGGAAACCTACACCGGGGCTTTCGATCAGGTCTTCGCGACTTCAGCCGCAGGGGAAACGGTCGGCTTCGTCAAGGCGCAGGGCAAAGGCCAGGTGATGGTCCTGGGCGCGGCGTTGGCGGCGAACACCCTGGATGACCTCGACATCTTCCACCAGATGGCAAACCGGATGGACTGCCTGCCCTTCTTCACCCTGAGCGACTGGGCCGATGTGCGCCTGTCCGAGGGTGAAAACGGCAGCTTTCTGTTCGTCAACAATTACCAGGATGACCCCGTAGACACCACGATTTCGGCGGCCGGCAACTTATTATTCGGCGGCCATTCGCTGCATCTGCCTGCCCGTCGCGGCCTGATTGTCCCGCTCGAATGGCAGCCTAAGCCGGGTATCCTCATCCATTACCTCACCTCGGAAGTTGTCGAGGTGATCGATGACGGAACCCAACTTACCATCGAAACCGTTGGTCAGGAACCCTTCGTCGCCGAGGTGAGTTTGTCGGGTTATCGCTGTGCCGACACTCTGGCGGTTCAGTCCCTTGACGCGCGGCGGCTGAAGTTGCGTGGGAACCAGCGTTTAACCTTTCACCGCGCCTGACGCGCTCGCGCCGAGCATTGCCTGGCTGACAGCCAGGACTCGCGCGCATAGCCATGCCCTGGTCGCGTCCGGGCGCTGTCCTCAGCCACAATTTCGACCGGCTCTGGCAGACCCGCTGCTTGAATTCTGCCCGCGATTTGAAATGCACCCGAACGGGCGACGGTGATCGCCCGCAGGCAAAGTGTGTTATAAAGGGCTAATACGGATTCTAAACTGCAAAGATGCAAAGAGCACAAAGACAGAGGGACTGACAGACGAAAGGTCGGAAGATGCCCATCAGCGTGTACATCAGCGATACCAGTAGCGAACTGCAAGCCCTGCGCCCAGTGCTGATCGAGCAAATCCGGCAGTTGGGGATGGTGGCAGTCTGGCTGGATGACAAAGAAAAAGACCGCGCCGATGTGAATGATCTGGCGTTCCAGAAGATTGCACGGGCGGACGCCTTCATCAGCATTCTGAGCTACCGGCGCAGTTGGGAGCCGCAGCCGGGTGGGCCGTCACTGGCCGAGATCGAGTATCGGACAGCTCGCAGTATGGGGAAGCCGCTGGCGGTGCTGCTGCCAACCTCCAACAGCCTGATGGCGGTAGGGCTGCGGCTGCGGGCGTTGGGCCAGCCCGACAGGGAGCGCGATGCCCAACAGCGCTTCTGGGATGAGGTTCAGCAGAGCGCGGCGGTTGTTTACTTCCGCGACGAAACCGACCTGGGCGTGCAGGTGCTGCGCATCCTGAACAATTGGTCGGTAATCGAGCCAACCGCCGGAACAGCCGAGGCTGCTCCGACGGCTGCGCCAGCCTCCGCGCCCGCAGGGGCACTCCCCGTCAAGCCGACGCTGGAACCTCAGCCGCAGGCAGCAGCTCCGGGAACGACGCCGGCAGCAGCCGTCGAGCAGGAACGCGGCGGCCAGGCTGTGACTGGGCTGGATGTCGATGCTCTGGCGGAAGTGGTGGCGACGCGGACAGCGGCTAAAATTCAAGCGTTGCAGCAGCAGCGCGAGGAGGATTTAGCGCAGCAGGCGCAGAAGTACAAAGAGGCGCTGATGCTGCATCCGGGCGAACTGGTCTTCGGCCGGGCATCGGATCGCAGCCAGTTCCGCAGCGACATCTTCATGATTATGCCGTTCGGCTCTGGCTTCGACGAAATCTACCGCGACATTGTGCGACCGCTGGCCGCCGACCTGAAGCTGACCATCGCGCGGGGGGATGAATTCACCTCGACGCAGGGCGTCATCATGGAAGAGGTCTGGTCGGCGCTGAACAACTGCCGCTTCGTGATCGTGGAGATCACAGGCGGAAACGACAATGTGTTTTACGAACTAGGCATCGCCCACACGCTGAACAAGCCGGCCATCCTCATCACACAGGCAATGCGGCCGGAGCAGATTCCCTTCAACATCCGGCATCTGCGCTATCTGCCATACACCAATACGCCTGAGGGTCAGGTTAAACTGCGCGGCGATCTGAAGACGGCGATCACGCGGCTGCTCGCTGACCTGCAGGAAGGATAGCCGCACCGTGGGCGCAAGGGGCGGATAGACCCGGCGGCGCCGGTTCGGGTATGCTGAGGGCATCGAATCGAACGTGCGGCTGCGCGTCTCTTCGATCACGATGGACGGCCAAAAGGCGGTCCCTACCCAAACAGGATGAGCCGGAGGTGAATCCATGACCCCCACTAAACCGCTGCTGAGCGATGACGCGCGCTGGCAGGCCGTCCAGAACAAGGATCGCGCTTATGATGGCCAGTTCGTGACCGGCGTGCGGACGACCGGCATCTACTGCCGCCCATCGTGCCCATCACGCATACCGCACCGCCAGAACGTGACCTTCTTCAACGCACCGGATGAGGCCGAGGCTGCTGGATTCCGCGCCTGCAAACGCTGCGCCCCTAACGCCCAGGCTTATGAAGCCGAGATCGCAGCGCAGGTCTGCCGGGCGCTTGAAGCGCGGCTGGATGAACGGCTGACACTGGAGGAGTTGGGGGCAATGGTCGGGCACAGCCCGTTTCACCTCCAGCGGATGTTCAAGCGGGCGCTGGGCATCACGCCGCGCCAATACCAGGAAGCAGTACGGATGCAGCAGTTCAAGGACGCGCTCAAAGCGGGCGGATCGGTCACGGGAGCGATCTATGCCGCCGGGTTCAGTTCGACCAGCCGCCTGTACGAGTCGTCGGATGCCATGCTGGGAATGACTCCGGCGACGTATCGCAAAGGGGGAGTGGGGATGGAGATTGCTACCAGCGTGGTAGATTCGGTATTGGGAAAAGTGCTGATCGCGGCGACGGCGCGGGGCATCTGCGCGGTGCGGCTGGGTGACAGCGAGGCGGCGCTGGTTGAAGACCTGCGGCGGGATTTCCCGGCGGCACGCATCGAAGACGGGACGGAATCGCTGCGGGAATGGGCGGCGGCGCTCATGGCGCATCTGAGCGGGGACGCGCCGCATCTCGATCTGCCGCTGGATATTCGCGGGACGGCCTTTCAGTGGCGGGTGTGGCAGGCGCTGCGGGAAATTCCCTACGGCGAGACGCGCTCGTATACGCAGGTGGCGGAAGCTATCGGGCAGCCAAGCGCCGCGCGGGCGGTGGCGCGGGCCTGCGCCAGCAATCCGGCGGCGGTGGTGATCCCCTGTCACCGGGTGATCCGGGAGGACGGCTCACTGAGCGGCTACCGCTGGGGTCTGGCGCGGAAGGCGGCGCTGCTCGACTCCGAGCGGGAACATACAGGTGGCGGGGTACGCACCCCGTCCGCGCTGCTGTCAGGGTAGTGGGTGGGAAGCATCACTCCGTGTCGAAGAGGTGGCGGAGGTAGGACTGGGGATTGTTGAGGAAGGCGCGGGTTAGGGCGACGTGTTCCAGGTCGTCATAGGCAGCCGGGGCGATGCGGCCGTCATCGAAGTGGTAGATGGTCGCGCCCGGATAGGCCAGCACGATGGGCGAGTGGGTGGCGATGATGAACTGAGCGTTCTGTTTGACCATCTCGCCGATCAGGGCCAGCAGGCTGAGCTGGCGTGACGGCGAAAGCGGCGCTTCCGGTTCGTCCATCAGGTAGAGGCCGTCTGGCACGAACCGGGCGCGGAACAGTTTGAAGAAGCTCTCGCCGTGGGATTGGGCATCCAGACCGTCGCCGTAGAAGTTTTGCAGCGCGGACAGTTCGCGGGCATAGGGCATACTCGCCAGCGCACGGGCCGCGCGGCTGCGTCCAGCATATTCGTCGTCCAGCCTCTCCAGATCGGCCTTGAGTTCGGCGCGCGTGCGGGCAATCTGACGGGCGTAGCCGAAGAAATCCTCGGAACGCATGAAAAAGCCGCGCCGTGTCCGCTTGGTCCACGACCAGCGGAGATGCTGGCTCAGGCGGCGGATCTCGGCCAGAGTCACATCCTCGCTGGTTTGGTCGGCGCCGATGGCTGGCAGTTGGGCAGCACAGGCGATTGTTTCCAGGAGCGTGGATTTGCCGGAACCGTTCTCGCCGACGAAAAACGTCACCGGGGTGGGAAACACCAGCGTTTCCAGCGTGCGGATGACCGGGACGGTGTAGGGAAACGACTCCGGCAGGGTTCCCGGACGCTCCAGGGTGATCGAGCGCAGGTGAATGGTGTTCATCAACGTTTGCGCGGATCACCGGGCAAAGCGCCGCGCCGAGCGGGCACGCGCTTTGGCGGCCTCGACTTCGCGGATGCGTGGCGGAGCCTGGGATTCGAGCGCGGCCAGCAGGCGGTTGGAAGCAGCCGCAAGTGCTTCGACAGCGGCATTGAAGGCGGCTTCGTTGGCTTTAGACGGCTTGTTGTAGCCGCTGATCTTCCGCACATACTGCAAGGCCGCGGCGCGGATTTCGTCGTCGCTGGCGGGCGGCTCGAAGTTGAACAGGGGTTTGATGTTCCGGCACATAGGCTGCTCCTGATGGCAGTATAGTCCAGTTCCAGCCGTGGCGCTGCCGGGCAGTTGACCAATTGCGTTTAACAACTGATCCGTCCCGTCACCGCCCCGTCCAGTCGCGGAGGTAGAGGAAGTCGTGGCCAATGCTGCGGCGGCTGAGCTTGGCGATGTTGGGCATGGTGCGCTTGTAATGGTTGGCCTTGACGCGCCGCCAGACCGATTCGACGAACGCCCGCGCGAAACCTTCCTCGATGACTTCCTCGACGGTATAGCGTTCATCCACCAGCAGATACAATACCTGATCGACATCGTTGTAGGTGAAGCCGAGTTCACCCTCGTCGGTCTGCCCTTCCCAGAGATCAGCGCTGGGGGCTTTCTCCAGGATCGATTTGGGAATCTCCAGCGCAGCGGCCAACTGGCGCACCTGAGCCTTGTAGAGGTCGGCAATCGGCTGGAGCGCCACGCCGCTGTCGCCGTAGATGGTCGAATAACCCAGCAGGAATTCGGTCTTATTGCTCGTGCCCATGACCAGCCCGCCCCAGGTCGCCGACTGGTCGTACAGCACTACCATCCGCAGCCGCGCCATGATGTTGCCCTTGCGGATGGCGCTCATGTCCGGGAAGCGCTCGATCAGCGGGTCGGCCATCTCGGTGATGGGCACATCCAAAGAGGGGATACCCAGCGCATCGATGACCAACTGGGCGTCATCGAGGCTGGACTGGGACGAGGTGCGGTAGGGCATCCGTACCGCCAGCACATTCTCCGCCCCCAGCGCCTCCGCCGAGAGATAGGCCGAAAGCGCCGAGTCGATGCCGCCCGACAGACCGATGACGGCGCGTTTCAGGCCGGCCTTCTCGATCTGGTCGCGGATGAATTCGGTCAGCATCCGCCGGGCGATGGCGGTATTGATGGTCAGGCGGTGCAGGAGATCAGGTGTGGCGGTCATCGGAGTGCCTTTGGGTTGGAAACAGGAACGCAGTCTACTTCGATCAGGCCGTCGCGCCGCTGGGCGACCAGCACGAAATCGAACAGGTCGGGCTGCAAACACAGCACAATGTCATCCGGCGGCAGGTAATCCAGCCCGCCGCGGAGCGCCTGCTGGATAGCGGCGTCGTTCAGGCAGCGGCGCAGACCGTCCAGCCAGTCAAGCGGCCGTCCGCAGATAGCCTGTTCCAGCATCTCGCCGCAGACCTCATCCTCGATGCCGGGCGTCAGCCCGTGCGATCCCATTGCTACGATGCTGACCATCTCCGCGCCAGAACGCTGGACGTAGGCAGCGATGGCCGAGGCCATCACCAGACTGCCCAGAATCACCGACGGGCTGCGCTGAATGGCGGCGACGACTCCGCGCGTGCCCGAACTGGTTCGCAGCACGAGCGTCTGGCCTGTGAAAGGCGCTGATCCGGCGCGGAGCAGTTCGGTGGGCGAATTGCCGTAATCGAAGCCGGCGATTTTGACACCGCCCTGCTCGCCGCCCAGCAGCCAACCGTGACGTTGGCGCAGGGCGAAAGCCTGCTCCGGTGCATCCACCAGGATCAACCGCTCCAATCCTAGCGCGAAGAGGACGGCGCTGGTGGTGAAAGCCCGCAGCACATCGATGACGATGGGCAGACCCTCGGCCTGCTCCGCCCCTGTCATGAGGCTCAGCCGCTGGATATTCATGCCTGCTCCCCCGGTTCGAGCGCCTGCATATGGAATCCCAGGATGCGGTGCGGGTAATCCTCCTCGACGGCGATCTGCGTCAGGAAAACCGCGCCGCGCTCCGCCGCCAGGACGACGACCGCCTGATGCTTATCGACGGCCATGAGCTGCTCGACTCGCAGCTTGCCGTGCAGACGGCGCAGCGCCTTCATCTCGGCTAGGCGGACGGCCAGGCTCACCTCGGCCAGAGCCGACTCGTGATAGCTCTCGGTCAGGAAGGTTCGCAGCCGGGCGAAGTCACCCTTGTTGTAGAGCGTCGTCTGCGCGATCAGGCGCATCCCGGCATTGCTGGGGATCAACTGCTGGCGCGGGTCGGTCATGGGGCCTCCACCGGGAAGACATCCCGCAGCGCCAGCGTGAAGCCGGGCAGCACGTCTTCGCCATCCAGCAGGGCGTCCTCGGTCAGCTTGCGGAACTTGGGCGCGCCGTCCTCCGCCCGCCGCCAGACCTCGACCACGCGGCTGATGGGATAGAACAGCCAGACCAGCGCCGTCCCCGATTCGAGATAGGACTCGACCTTCGCCGTCACATCCCGCTCGCGGTTGCTGGGCGAGATCACCTCCACCGCAATATCCGGCGCGATGCTGAAGCGTTCCGGCAGGCTGGGCTGGCGCTGGAAAGAAACGAACGACGCATCCGGGATCAGTTCGTCGCCGTTGGGCAGACTGTAGGCCGTTTGATCGCCCAGCACGAAGCCCAACTGCCGCGGAAAGACGAAGTTCATCAGGGCGTAGAGAATCTGCGAGACGATGTAGTTGTGGATAGCGTTGGGCGTCGGCACTTCGTAGAGGTCTCCGTCGATGAGTTCAAAGATTTTCCCGGCGTTCTCCGGCAGCGCCTCAATCCGCCGCAGATCGTCCAGGGTATAGCGCCGTTCTCGTGTGACCATACTACCTCCTCCCTACCGTCCACCGCCGTGCCGGGCGAGGATGCGGGCCAGTTCGCGCTGAGCCAGTTCGGGGCGTTCATCGCGCAGCAGGGGGAGCCGCGCCCGCGTGCGGTGCAGTTGGTTGAGGTCGATGCTCTGGACGATCAGCGTCTCGTCGAAGTAACGCCCGTGGGTGACGAACTCGCCGTCGGGATCGACAATCGAGGAGCCGCCCCAGAAGTTCTTGCCGTCCTCATAGCCGACCCGGTTGCAATGAATCACGTAGTTGGTGAACATACTGCCGTAAGCCTGATTGACCAGTTCGACCCAGCGCGAACCCGACAGGCGGTCGCCCGCGTCCAGACCGCGGCTGGGGCTGGCACTCTGGAACAGCAGCAGGTCAGCACCATCTTGCCAGAGGATATAAGCCGGGGACATGTGCCAGAAGTCCTCGCAGATCAGCATTCCGACCCGCCCGAAACGGGTGTCGAACGCCCGAACATGCTCGCCTTGGTCGAAGTAGCGGCCTTCGTCGAACATGGCATAGGTGGGCAGATACAGCTTGTGATGGATGTGCAGGCATTCCCCACGCGAAAGATAGGCGGCAGCGGTATAAAAACGCTGGCGGACATCTTCGTGGACGAAGCCGAACATGATGTCCAGGTTCTGGCTGGCCTCCAGCAATGCGCGGAAGGTGTCATCGTCGCGGGTGGCACGGATGGCGACCTCCGGCACGAGGTCCTGCACCTGATAGCCCGTCAGCGAAAGCTCCGGGAACACAATCAGATCGACGCCCTGCTCGCCCGCCTGACGGATCATGCCCAGGTGTTTAGCGAGGTTAGCTTTCACATCGGCCAGTTTGGGATATATCTGGGCGAGGCCAATCGTGAGACGCATGTTGTCTCCTTCAGTGCTGCTGTGATTCTACTATCTTAACCGCATCTCCGATGGTCAGCACCCCCGGCGCGTGGTGGATTGCATTCTGCGCGAAGAGGACTTTGCCCTCGCGCTTGCGATAGGTGTTCAGCGTCGCCAGTGGTTCTTCGGATTCCGGCTTGTGCCCGGTGGTCTGATCGATGGTCGTGATGACGCAGCGGGCGCAGGGCTTGACGATATCGAGCGTCACCGCGCCGATCTGCACGGTGTGCCAGCCATCCTCAGCGTAAGCCTCGGCGCCGCTGAGGACCACGTTCGGGCGGAAGCGGCTCATGGGAACTGGCTCCTTGCCGCGCTCGATCAAGCGACGGTTGAGGTCATCCAACGATGCTTCCGAGACGACCAGCAGCGGATAGCCGTCGGAGAAGCCGATCTGCGCCGGGCGGCGGGCATAGCGTTCATCGACGCGGCGGACATGCTCGTCGGTCATCCGCACCAGGCGACAGTCCACATCCAGCGCCTCACTGAACCAATCGGCAGCATCCTGGCCTTCATCCCAACTCAGGCAGCGGTCGTTCCAGACCTGCGCCAACCGGGGCACATCACGGCTGCGATGCAGCGGCAGGCTCAGCGGTCTGCGTCCCGGCGCGCGGACGGTCAGCAAACTCTCTTCGATGGTGGGCTGGATCAGCGCCATCTGCGGCTTTTCGCGCTGGCTGATGAACAACCCGCCGGCATCGACCAACATCCAGCGGCGATCCCAGACGAGACCGCGGGCATCGAGTTCGACCTGCTGGTGAATGATCGCGCCGCAGGATTTGATCGGATAGCTGTACAAACCACTGATTTGAATCATGGCTCATCCTCTGCCTGCCATCGACATTGATCTCGCAGCGCATCGCCTTGACACACTACGGGCAAGACGGTATCCCTCATCTTCCCAGACAAAAGCCGTCTGGAACAGCCCCATGTTTCACCCACCAGGCATCTATTCGGTTGAACGCGGCAATCGCTCGATCCGGGTTGCTCGCGGTTGTCTTGTCTGTTATGGCTCTTCATCACATTTCTTGAATATCCACTGACTTCGACACACTATCGTCAGGCCAACGGACGGGCTGTTTACGTCTGCGCATAAGGATAGTATAGTTGAGGGTAAGTTTGACTCGCACCACACTGGGAAGCGGCATGTTTATCGATAATCATCCCGAAGCTGTCCGCCGGCTGTATCAGAGCGATGAGGCCCTGCGGATCCGCACGGAAACCTACGCACGTTATGCTGTTCCCCAGATCAGCTTCCCGGAATGGGCGCTGGGCTGCGTTCGCGCGTGGCGCGGCGACGAGTCGATCTTGGATGTCGGCTGCGGGCCGGGGCGCTGGTATGAAGCCCTGCAAGAACATCTGCCGGAGTCAACTTACCTGGGACTGGATTTATTCCCCGCCATGCTCCACGACCATCCCGTTCCGCACCTTGTGACACTGGCCGATGCCGAGAAGCTGCCCTTCCCCGAACACGCTTTCGATGTGGTGATGGCAAACCACATGCTCTTCCATGTGCCGAACGTCGAGCTGTCGCTGCGAGAATTCCGGCGCGTCCTCAAGCCGGAGGGCTTCGTCATGGCGACGACCAACAGCATCCACACCATGCCAGAACTGCAAGCCCTCCTGCGCCGGGCGGTGACGCTGCTGGTTCCACCGGGCGTTTCCCATGTGCATCCGCCCGCGCAGCACGCCGACCGCTTCACGCTCGAAAGCGGGACTCGGCTGCTGGCCCGACATTTCTACGCCGTCGTCCGCTACGATCTCCCGCGCATCCTCGTCTTTCCAACGGTCGATCCAGTGCTGGCCTACCTGGAAAGCACCCGCCCAGTCCGCGAAGGTGAACTGCCGCGCGGCGTCGCCTGGGAAGATGTGATGACCGTGGTGCGCGAGCAGGTCAACCGCCTAATCGAACATTTCGGCGAACTGGTGGTGAACGTCCTGTCCGGCGTGCTGGTGGCGACCGACCGCGGCGACTTCATCCACGAGTTCATGGAGCAGCAGTCCCGCTCGCAGAGTGGCTGAATCCAAGCAGGCGCGTGGGATCATGCACCCGCCGAGTCGTTCTCCCCGAATGGGCCGTTCTAGCGGATGTAATTGGCGGGGTTGCTCTGGCTGCCCTTTTTGCCATCCGGCCAGGTGGTGCGCTCGTCGAACTTGACGCCGGAGACATTCGCCCCGGTCAGCGTCGCGCCCTGGAGGTTGGCTCCATTCAGGATGGCGTTGGTCAGGTTAGCGCTGGTCATGCGGACGCCGGTGAGGTTGGCCCCGGTGAAGTTCGTGCCCAGCAGAGTCGCTGCCTGAAAATCGGCGAAGGGCATCTGGGCGCTGGTGCAGTCCACGCCGGTCATGTTGGTCGAACGCAGGATGGTCTCGCGGCAGGTGCAGGCCATCATGTTGGCGCCGCGCAGCGTCGCCCCTTCCAGGCTCAACCGGGTCATGTCCAACGCGCTCAGATCCACCCCCGCCAGACGCGGATTGGTCGAGGCGCTGATAAGGGCGAGGATCAACTCTTTACGGGTGATTTCCGCCATGTTCGCTGTCCTTCCTAAAATAAGCAATCATCTCGTCGATGGTCGCGTCCAGGGGCGTCTGTGGCTGCCAGCCCGTCAGGGCCTGGATGCGGTCAATGGCTGGGACACGCCGCCGGAAATCTTCAAAGCCGGCCTCGTAAGCCTGGTCATACGGAATCAACTGGATTTCGGAGGCGCTGCCTGCCCGATCCCGGACGCGCCGTGCCAGATCGAGGATGCTGATTTCCTCCTGGCTGCCGATGTTGAACAACTGCCCCACCGCCGCCGGAGTCTCCGACAGGAGGAAGATGCCCTCCACGGCGTCACGCACATTGCAAAAGCAGCGCTGCTGCTGGCCATCGCCGTAGACGCAGATGGGCGCGCCGCTCAGCGCCGCCTGCACAAAGCGCGGCAGCACCATCCCGTACTGCCCACTCTGGCGCGGGCCAACTGTATTGAACAGCCGGAAAATCACGACCGGCAGACCGGCTTCTTTATGGTATGCCAGCGCCAGGAATTCGTCAATCGCTTTGGAGGCGGCGTAGCTCCAACGGCTGCGAATGGTCGCGCCCATCAGGGTATCGTCGTCTTCATGGAAGGGAAAGCGCACGCCCTTGCCATACACCTCCGAGGTCGAAGCCAGCATCACCTTGCGGCGGTAGCGCCGGGCGGTTTGCAGCACGACCTCGGTTCCGCCAACGTTGATCTCGATGGTAGCAACCGGACTCCTAAGAATGCGTTCCACCCCAACGGCAGCGGCCAGATGAAAAATCATGTCGCACTCGCTGACCAGCCGATCCATTACTTGGGTATTGCGGATGTCCTCAATGACCATCTGAACATCTGGCCGCCCGATCAGGTGGGCGATATTCTCCAGACGCCCGGTGCTCAGGTCGTCAATCAGAGTCAAGCGGGAGCCGGCGGCCAGCAGCCGCTCGGCCAAGTGGCTGCCAATGAATCCCGCGCCGCCCGTAATGAGCGCATGTGTCAAGCATCACCTCGTTGCCCAATCCATCGATCCGAGATGGAAGTCTGCCCAACACTCATGTTACCGCATGGCGGGAGGGGCTTCAACCGAGGGTTGGGGAAGCGCCGGCGATCCGCCAAACTCACCGAACTCCCACGGGCATCTCCGTGTTATGCTGACGCATATGGGGGCATGGCTGGATGAATAAAACAGATCATGCCTAACAAAAATCGTTTTAGGAGGCCGTTAGGCTTTTCATGCCACAGTCAAGTTCGTGAGGATCATCTCAGAGGGAACATGTCATCTATGGCGAACATTTTATCCATCGTCGTCCCGGCTTATAACGAAGAAGACGGCGTCGCCGCAGTCATCGAACGCACATTGGCGGTCGAACCGGAGCTGCGTAAGGTTGGGCTGGATGGTATGGAACTCATCATTGTCGACGATGGTTCCAAAGACCGCACTGCCGAGATCGTGAAAAACTACATCGATCGCGGCGTAGTGCTGATCCAGCACAAGAAGAATCGCAATTATGGCGGCGCGATCAAGACCGGCTTCAAACATGCGCGGGGTAATCTGCTGGCCTTCATGGATGCCGACGGTACGTATCCACCGGAATACTACCCTAAGATGGTGCAGGCCCTCTTCGAGCAGAATGCCGATCTGGTGATTGGCTCGCGCATGGCCGGCGTGGAGAGCGAGATGCCGCTCACCCGGCGCATTGGCAACACGCTCTTTGCCGCTCTGGTCACGATCATCGGCAACGTCCGCATTACCGACAGCGCCAGCGGCCAGCGCATCCTCAGGCGCGAAGTGCTGGAAAAGCTCTACCCGCTGCCGGACGGTCTCAACTTCACCCCGGTGATGAGTACGCGGGCGCTGCATGAAGACCTCAAGATGATCGAAGTGCCCATCAAGTACGAAGAACGCGCTGGCGAAAGCAAGCTGAGCGTCGTCCGCGATGGTTTTCGCTTCCTCTTCACCATCCTGAGCACGGCAGCGCAGTACAACCCGGTGCGGCTGCTGGGTGCACTGTCCATCGTATCGGTGCTGCTGGGTGTGCTGGCGCTACTGCCCTGGCTGCTGGCGCTCAACAGCGGCGTGCAGGATCGCTCAGCTTATACGTACCTGCTGTTCGCGGCCATGACCTTCGCCATCGCTGCCGTGAACCTGTTCAGTGTGGGCACGGCCTTCAATTATGTGGTGAGCCTGTTCTATCGCCGTTCGATCCGTCAGGGATTGTTCGGTCGCCCGATCTTCGGCAAACCGATGGAAATGAAGTTCGGGACCATCGGGATGATCTTCCTGGTTATCGGGGCGGTGCTGTTCCTAGCTGCGCTCATCGCCAGCCCGACAGAGCCGCTGTGGTTCCTGCTGGTTCCCAGTGCCATGTTCGTCATCACCGGCATCCAGTTAGGGACCTGCTGGATGCTCATCAAGATGCTGGCGCAGTTGAGCCAGCGCGAGTCGCGGGCGGCCGGAGACATGCTGGCGAACGACGAAGCAGCGGAAAACGCCGTCGTTATCCGTCGGACGAACGAGGTCCAGAAGGTTGCCTCAGAAATCAATAAAGCCTTCACCTAGGCCCATCGGAATTTATCGATCCCGGATGTACTGGAACTTCAACACGCTGATCGCTTGAGGAGAACACACAATGAGCAAACCCATTCCCCAGATCAACTACGACGACCTGCGTCGTCAATACCCCAAGTCGCCGGAACCGTGGACGGGCAATGATGTCTCCGGCCGACGCGATCTGCCCGATCCGATCCGCGAAAACCTCGGCTCCCGCCGTGTTCCCAAGCTGAGCAATGTGCGCTTCCCAGATGCGGATCCGATTGTGGCGAAGTTCACCGACGAATACCGCCAATATGGGGTGGATGTCCTGCTGGTCAATCCGCCCGCGCCCGATGGCGGCATCTGGATCCGCAGCCAGCACCGTGTGGGCCGCCGCAGCCGCGAGAACATGATCTGGGGTCAGGTCTCGCTGGCGCAGATGGCCGCCGTGCTGCACCCGGATTACACGGTTCACATCATCGATGCCATCGCCGAGCGCATGTCATGGCCGGAGTTCGAGAAGAAGCTGCGTGAACTTAAGCCGCGCTTCTACGTCACTCAGATGACCGCGCCAACCCTGACCAACGACAACTACGGCTGCTTCCTGGCCAAGTCGATTGGCGCCATCACCATCGCCTTCGGCACACATGTCACCCCCCTGGCCGTTGAGACCATGCGCCCGCACCCGTCGCTGGATTTGTGCCTCCGCGGTGAGCCAGAAGTCACCCTGCGCGAGGTGGTCGATACCATCACCGGGCGGATGGAGTTCAGTGAAGAGACGCTCAAGCTTTACAAGAGCTGTCATGAAGATTGGGAGCCCAAAGTCGCCGAGAAGCTGCCCAATTCGGATTTCTACGACCTGTCGCACGTCAAGGGGCTGGTCTGGCGGCGCGGGCAGGAGATTGTCCGCAACCCGGATCGCAACTTCATCCCCAACCTGGATGATCTGCCGCTGCCGATGCACCATCTGCTGCCGCTGGACAAGTACCGCACTCCGGTCATCAAAGGGACGTACCAATTCATCGTCACCAGCCGGGGCTGCACAGCGGGCTGCATCTACTGCATCAAGCACGTCAGCTATCAGGCCGGTCTGCGCCTCCGCAGCCCGGAGAACGTCGTCGCCGAAATCGAAATGCTGGTCAACCTGGGCGTCAGCAACATCCACATGTACGCCGACCTCTTCACCGCCAACCGCGATCAGGTCATCGGCATCTGCAAGCTGATCGTTGAGAAGGGCTTGAAAATCACCTTCACCTGCAACAGCCGCGTGGACTATGTGGACGAAGAAATGCTCCAGTGGATGGCGAAAGCTGGCTGCACGGTGATTTCCTGGGGCATCGAGAGCGCCAACGAGGAAATCCTCAAGAAGGCGCGCAAGGGTACGACCGCCGACCGCGCCCGCCAGAGCGTCAAATGGGCCAACAAGTACGGCATCCGCAACCTGGGCTATTTCATCGTCGGGCTGCCGGGTGAAACCCGCGAGTCCATCCAGGAGACCATCGACTTCAGCAAGACGCTGCCGCTTGACCTGGCGATCTTCCACATCGCCGCGCCCTATCCCGGCACGCCGTTCTTCTTCATGGTCATGGAGAACAACTGGTTCCGCCCTGGCACGCGCTGGGAGCAGGTCGATATGGATCAATCGACGGTGCTGCAATACAGCAACCTCAGCGCTGAAGACCTGGAGAAGGAAGCCCGCCGCGCCATGCGCGAGTGGATGTTCCGTCCCGGCCCGATCTTCACGTACCTGAAGTCGCTGCGGAACATCGGGGCGCTGCAATCAGCCTTCAACGTGGCCTTCCAGCAGATCAAGTGGACGCTGTTCCCCAACGCCGCGCACTGAAGACTATCTCACATTCGATGATCGAGGGGCCGCTTGGCCCCTTTTTCAATTGGGATGGTTCATTTTGTAGACGTTATTTTGCTTTGCTATAATCTGCGGGTCTATTCTGTCCTGTTCTGAGGTCGTTCATGCCTCTCGTCAACGCTGATTTAACAACGACGCCGGATGATCGAGGCTATTCTTGCGTGGTCTGGTTCTCGATTGAAGTGAGCAAAACTCTGTTTGGTCTGGATTTGCAGCCGGATGAATACGAAGCCGTGATTATTGGTTAAGGCAGGCTGCGATGCAAAAAGAGCATACCTACGCGAGCTTGAGCGATTTCTACACGGACTTGTGGGGGTATCTGAATACTTTCTTCAACGATACCCGTTGGTTGGACGCGCATCCGAATGGCACCTCGCCCTCGGATCGTTTCAGCCTGCTCGAAAAAAGCTTTGCCGACCTCCA
>CAZKXW010000014.1:45534-60455 GCA_964556745.1 uncultured Anaerolineaceae bacterium | reverse complement strand
GGTCTATGATTGGAAAGTCCATACCCGATAATCTACATCAATCGCACTACTTTTGACCATGAGCCTTAACGCTTTCGCGCAGCGCGTGATTGTGTCCATAATCGACATGATCCACCGCAGCGTGACGGTGTGCTGGCGGGACGGCAGCGCGTCGTCAGAAATCGTCAAGCCACCACGCCGGAACTTCTCCTGGTCGCCGGATGAGTTAGAGTGTCTGCGGCAGATGGTCGAGAGCAGCGCCGATCAGGTGGATTTACTGAAAGCCTTCGACGGGGTGCTCGATTTCTATATTCGCCCCGAACAGGCTCCCGATTCCTGCTTGATGGGCATGTCTATCCACAACGAGGCGGATACCTTCGAGGATGTTCATGATCTGAGCAAGGAACCGCCCGGCGTATCTCAGTCGATGGGATTCCAGGTTTGGGAGAAGGTGATGACCCGCTTCCCGTTCTTGGAGCAGGCACATCTGAAGTGGGGCTATACAGGTATCGCCGACATGACACCAGATAACCAAGCTTTACTTGGCTACCTACCGGTGAACGGCCTCTTTGTTGCCGCGGGGATGAGCGGCATCGGGCAGTTGATGGCTAGTTTGATCGCTGATGAGGCCGAGGCTGCATCCATTCTACGCCCCTTGCGTCCTACCCGCGCCGATGAGGGACAACTGCTTCTACCGCAGAATCGCCTTTCTACAATCGCTTAACTGGGGTACATCATCTGAACCAACCTGAAACCTCATCAACCGCTATCCGACCAGAAGACTCAGAAGACTTGTCAAGGGTGCCTCAGCCAGGGAAATAGTATCATCCGATGCTCCGTAATAGAGCCGAATTATCCCATTTAACAACGTAACGCCGCATGTAAAGACCACATTGGGGAAGAAACCTTTGGTTTCATACGGGGCTTCAGGAACGAAAATTGGCTCCAGCGTTCGCGCGATCACGTGTCCCGGATTGCTGTGTGACGCCAGAAATGCGCCAAGGCAGTAGCGATGCTGACGGTCGGCAGCATGATAGATCGACAGCCAGCCATGTTCTGTCCAAATCGGTGGCGCGCCGCCACCCACGCGCCCGGAATCCCACGCCATCTCGCTGCCTTCCAGTACCAACCGATGATCCCCCCAGCGCACGAGATCGGGCGAACTCGCCAGCCAGATGCTATAGCGGCCAAATTCCCCCGGCATGGGGCGGTGATAACACAGGTACATTCCGTTTAGCTGCGTAGGGAACAACGCCACATCACGGTTGGATGGTGGAAAGATGATTCCGTGACGTATGTATGCTCGAAAATCTGCCGTCTCTACTAATCCCGTAGCGATACCATAAGCGCTGACCGCTGAGTAATTGACGAAGTATGCGCCGTTTATAGCGGTGATGCGCGCGTCCTCGACGCCATAAGACTCGTAGCTCGTCTCTGGTTTCAGCCATGCACGGTCGTCCACCATGAAATGGACGCCATCTACGCTACGTGCTTGTCGGATATGACTGATGCTCGTCAAATGGACCGTGCCAGTTCGCAGGTGGCGGACTAAACGCGGATCACGGGTATCGTAATCAGGATCAGCGTGATGAACGCGGTGCAGCGCGATCTCGCCATGCTGATTGACATACGGGCAGGCGATCCATCCCGGTTCTACGGTACAGGGGCGTTCGGCAACCCGCACCAGCAAGAGCGTTTCATCTCCAAGCCGAGTGGCTCCAGCATTGAACGTGCCTATCACTTCGAAATCGGGGTAGGATGGATGCACCTGTGCCGGCGTGATTAACGGGTTCAGGGGATGGCGAATGAATACCGACATCATGCACCTTCCAAGAATTGAATGGCCTTTGGTTGCAGCACAATGGGTAACTGACACGCCAGTTCGATTGGCGTGCTGCGCGGGTTATAGGCCAGCCAGCGGCGCGGCCTATTATGCATGGTTTCCAGCTTCAGGCACGGGATATCCAGCGAAAATGTTAGCACATCCGTGGGTATACTCAACAGTGAAGCTGGGCGATCGAACAGTAAAGCGCTCCAAAACACCTCACCCGCGCCGTACAATTCCTTCCCTAGCGTGGCGGTACGGGTGAACTCCGCTGTTGGGAGGTCTTCATAGGGCACATAGCTGCATGGCCCGCGTCGCATTGCTGCGGGCAAGAATGGGTCAAAAAAGGCATAGTTGTGGCAGCGCTGCAAGTTGGCGAAGGCCGCCAATAACGTCACGGGCAGCGCCGCGCGCACAGCCTCGTCGGCTAACAGTTCCGACCATGCCCACATGACCTCGACATTCTCTTTGTAGGCGGGATAGCTCAGTGACGCGCAGGCCTGAAACATCCCGCGCGGATCGTAGAAAGGCACCGATGGATCTTTTGCCCAGTAGCCCATACGGAGGGACAATCCTACGAAGTCCGATGCCATGTCTGCTTCGCCGAGATAAGCCGCAGCCGCAGCAGCGAATGATAGCTGCTGGGGTTCGTGTGTCAGGAGATAGGGTGATAGTTGGTGGATCGCGGTCAGGGCGCGGCGTGCTTGGTCAAGGTATGTAGTGTCACCAGTCATCTGCTGTGCGAGGATGCATCCCGCTGCGTACATGCCACTGACTCCGACGTTGAGCAGGCCGCCGCGCGGCTTCCAGTCTGACGCATCGGCGAATAACGGCGGCAGAAAGTGAGTATGCTCGATCAGTGCTCGTCCACCGTTCAGTGCCGTCAGAAACACCTGCCTGAGGTCAGCATCGTGCGTGAGATGCGCGACCCACGGCAATTTGATGAGCGCGTTCTCGAAGAAGTACCACGTATCCATGAATGTATCAGTTGGCGCATAAGGGTAGTGGTTGGGCAGGTAGTCATGCGGATCAATGATCCGGTAGACTCGCATCGCGTCGAGAAGCTGCTCGATCAGGGTATCTGCGTCACCTGAGCCTGTGCGCGCCCGCCAGTGCAGCAGTGGCAGCAGCACATCAAGCTGGGTCATCAGCTCGAACCCCTGTGCCTCGTCTCGGCCAATCCCTGAACTTCCCTTAACGTAAGCGCGCAGGCCACGTTTGCCGCCTGCTTCTACCCAACAGGCGCTGTTGTTCAGATCGATCAGCGTCCCTCGCGCTATATCGGACCACGGCGGGGCATCCATCAGGATGGAAGGCTGTGGATCGAGCAGTGGGCCAACGACTGCGAGCATCCGGCGCTGTGCTTCCCAGGGTGAAGGGATCATCGCCAGAGTCCGTTGGCATGTCCAGACGCGGAAATGATGAACGCCCGGTGCAAAGGTGAATGTCGCCTCCGACGTGCTTGGAATCAAGCCGATGCCATAGCGCGGGGTGGGGCGATATTCAAATACCTCACGGATGCTCAGCTCGTAGAAGCGGTGCGGCGCCCATGACAGACTATCCGCTGGGACATAAATGATTGTTTCGAGATGCTGGTTGTGATCGTAAAGGTAGCCAGCCGCCAGATCGTTGCCGCCCAGACCGCCCTGGTTGGTCGTTGGGCCGCGCAGAATCGTCTGGCGCCACGTGTGCGCTTGCCGATCGTTCAGATTGTCGAGTGCTCCCAGCCAAACGATCAAACTAGGGGCAAATATCAATTCAACATTGGTGTTGAGCGTGGTTTCGTGCCATACACCCTCGTGTGCAGTGATCTGCTTGGTTATCCATGTGAAGCCGCTTCCGTGGCCGACCGCCTCTGTGCTTTCATGGTGAACCGAGTTGCTGAGTTTGAGAAGTCCACCGGGGACGATTGTAGTCGGTGCAGGCAAAGTATCCATTCGCGGCATTCCAGTTTTGCCAACAATCTTGACAAGTCATTTGATCTCTACTATATTCATAACGTAAGGATAACGCAAGCGGTTACGTAAATTGTACTTAAGTTGACGGAATTGCTCTGATTTCTGTTGAGGTTGGCAATAATGTCGATTGTTGAAGACATTGCTAAATCACTTGGCGTTTCTACGGCCACCGTCTCCCGCGCACTCAATGATCGCCCTGGGGTCGGGAGCGAACTGCGCGAGCGAGTCCTTGCCAGAGCGCGGGAATTCAACTACATGCCGACTCTAAACGCGCGGGGTCTGGCTACATCGCAAACCTTCAATATTGGCTTCTTTTTCCACCAGAAACCGGGCCTGCCCGCGAGCGCTGACCCGTTCTACACCGAAATCATGAACAGCGCGCAGCAGGTCATTGCCCGCAGCGCCTATCACCTCACCTTTGAGACGCTGTCCGAAGACGTTCTCAGCCGCCCGGCCGACTTCCGCTTTGTTCGAGAGCGCCGTATCGACGCCATGATTCTGGCAGGGCCAGACATCCCAGCAGGCTTCATCACCGCCATGCTCAACACACAGACTGCGGTGGTTCTGGTCGATAATCGTCTGGACTACTCGGCGGTCAACTGCGTCAACAGCGATGATGAAACCGGTGCTTACTGCGCTGCTCAGCATCTCTTGGGACTGGGGCATACACGCATTGGTATCCTCGCGGGACCGGCTGATTGGGCGAGTACACAGCGGCGTGTGTGGGGCTATGAGCGTGCGCTCGGTGAACACGGCATTAGCGCGACAGTCGTCCGTGTAGACGAAACAACAATTGACTCCGGCAAGCGCGCCTATCAACAACTTCAGGCCGCGCACCCCGATATCACCGCGATCTGCGCCGTAAATGACTCCATGGCAATTGGTGCGATCCGGCAGGCTGTGACCGCGGGCAAGCGAGTCCCCGACGACCTCAGTGTTGTCGGTTTCGACGACATTTCGTGGGCTGAATTCAATGAGCCTCCTTTGACAACAGTTCGAATCCCCCGGCGGCAGATGGGAAAAGAAGCTGCCCACCGAGTCCTGATGCTGCTGCAGGACGCCGATCTATTGGCTTCGGAAATCGTGGTTCCTGTAACCCTCGTCGAGCGGAATTCAACCGCGCAAAGGAGGTGACCGGAGGCAATTATGAGTTAAGTGTGTCACTGAACAGATAACACACGAATCGCGGATAAGTTGATGTAGGATCATGCTGAAAGGGATACACGATGAAACGCTTTAGTTTGTTGATGGCTATAGTCATGCTGCTGCTATCCACGAGCAGCGTCTTGGCGCAGGAACCGGTCACCGTTCGAATTTCCACATGGGCAGGCGTCGATGAAGCCGCCGAGCTTCAGGTTTTGCTTGATGAGATCAACGCCAGCCAAAGCGCCTACAAAATTATCCATGAGCCTATTCCAAGCGACTACTATACGCAGGTGCAAACCCAGATTGCGGGCGGCACCGGCGCTGATCTCTACTGGATCGATCAGAACAACATGGCTCTCGCTTCGGAAGGTATCTTCTACCCGGTCAGCGAGTGCGCTTCAGTCGCCAATGCTGAGCCGCAGACCGCCGGCGATCTCAACGATTACTATCCCGGCATTCTCGCCGTCAATGAATATGATGGCGAGATCTATGGTCTGCCCTGGATTGCCCAGCCCGTAGTGCTGTACTACAACCGCGGCCTGTTCGATGCCGCCGGGCTGGACTACCCGCAGGACGGCTGGACATGGAACGACTTCATGGATCTTGCGAAAGCGCTGACACTCGACACCAACGGTGACGGCACGATAGATCAGTGGGGCTTCACGAACAATGGATGGCCGCCACCGTTCATCTTCATCTGGCAGGCCGGCGGCGAGTTGATCACACCTGATTTCACCAGCGCTCCAATCGACAGCCCGGAATTCATTGAAGGCTTTGAGTTCTATCTCAGCACGGCCTACAATCCGGAACTGTCGCCCAGCCGTGAAGTGATCGCAGAACAGGGCTTCGGCGAAATGTTCAAGGCGGGCAAGATCGCCATGTTCATGGGTGGCGCTGCTGATGATCTCGACCGTGTTGAGGGGCTGGATGTTGGTGTTATCCATGTTCCCGCGAACCCCAAGACCGGCAGCATCACCACCTTCGCCTGGAACGCCAGCACTGTGATCAATGCTAACACCGCCAACCCGGAACAGGCTTGTGACGCGCTGGTCGCGCTGACGGAAGCGATCCAGGGCTGGAAGATCGTGTCGCCGCGTATCTCGCAGGCAACGGTCGAGCACCTCGTCCAATCAGAACCGCGCAAGGATGCCAGCGCCGCAGCAATCATCGCCGCTGCACAGGATATGCGCGCACTACCCATTTTCGGTAACTACGCCGAATTCGACTCCGTCTTCTGGTCAGAATTCTGGGGGCCGCTCATCAATCGTGAGACGGATCTCAGTGTGGCAGAACTGGCCGCAGAAGTTCGCCCTGATCTTGAAGAAACGTTGAGCAAATAGTCTGGCATGCGCTGTCGCCCTCACTCGTGCCCCAAGCACGGGTGAGGGACTCTTTATTTGTTCAATTTTGGGGAGCCGCGGTTATGGATCTGGGCGTGCTAAACAACTATGTCCCCACGCTGATCCGTTATGGATTGGTCGCGCTGGCGCTGGCCGCTGCAATGTTCATTGTCTACCGTGTCCAGATTCGCTTCGGTGCGAAACCGGAGGCTGCGGCTGGGCGCTCGCTGGTCATGCCCTGGGTGGTCGGCTTTCTGGTCTTCAATGTCTTTACCATTGGCGCGTCCCTGTACCTGAGCTTCACTGAATACAACTTGTTTCGTCCGCCTGAATGGGTGGGAACCGACAACTACCGCGAGCTGTTCAATCTCTCGCTCGCACCGTTGGTGTCCGCCGATCAACGCAGTTCTGATGCCCTGCCTCCCCGCCATGATGAGATCATCCGCATCCAAATTGGCAATGGCGGATTCGTCATCGGCGCGCGCGAAGACAGCTTCTGGCGTTCGATGCGCTTGACTGTGATCTATGCCGTCGTCACCGTACCATTGGGTCTGATCGGAGCGCTGGGTGTGGCGCTGCTGCTCAATCAAAATGTGCGTGGGATGGGTCTCTGGCGTGTTCTGTACTATCTGCCCGCTGTGCTGCCGGCTGTCGCCACGGCACTGCTCTGGCGCTGGATGTTCTCGTCGTCGGGGCTGGTCAATACAGCGTTATCGCCTTTTCTTGGCGTTTTCGGGCTGGATGCGCCGCAGTGGTTGAGCAACCCGACGCTGTCGCCGGTGCTGTTCATCATCATCAGCCTGTGGGGGGTGTTTGGCGCCAGTTCAGTCATCCTGCTCGCTGGTTTGAAGGGCATCTCCAAAGAACTGTACGAAGCGGTCGATATTGACGGCGGCGGCGAGTGGGCCAAGTTCCGCAACGTCACTGTCCCCATGCTCAGCCCGGCGCTCTTCTACAACCTTGTCACTGGGTTGATCGGTGCGCTGCAAGCCTTCGAGGTCGCGGCGTTCATCCCCACCCCGACCGACGCCGGGACATTCCTGAACTGGCAGATTTACCAGGAAGCCTTCACCTTCCGCAACATGGGCATGGCCTCTGCAATGGCGTGGATCATGCTGCTGCTGATCGTCGCGCTCACGGCTATGGTGTTCCGGTCGTCACAAGCCTGGGTGTTCTATCAGGGCGCGCGCGAGGGAGCATAGGCGATGACAACTGTGACAAGGACACGTCCCGATCCGTTGTTGGCTGATCCGCCGCCCATTCGTGGCCGCTGGCTCCGGCGCACCGTCGTCTACGGACTGCTGCTGCTCGGCGTAGCGCTGGTACTCATCCCGTTTCTATGGATGATCTCTACCTCGCTCAAGACGCAGGATCAGTTGTTCGTGCGCACGCTCAACTTCATCCCGGACCCCGCTGTTCCAGCCAATTATCTTGAAGTCTGGAACCGACTGCTGTCGATCAACCCGCAGATGACGTTCTGGCGCATTCTGGGCAACACGCTGTTCATCACCATACTTGCCATGATTGGCGAGATCACCAGTGCGGCGCTGGTTGCCTACGGTTTCTCGCGCTTTCGCTGGCGTGGCCGTGATACGCTGTTCGCGCTCATGCTGGCGACCATCATGATCCCCGGGATAGTCACCCGCGTGCCTGGCTTCCTGATCTGGCGGCAGCTTGGACTGCTCGACACTTATGATCCGCTGACGTGGCCGTCGCTGTTTGCCTGGGGACCGCTGTACGTATTCCTGATGCGCCAGTTCTTCATGTCGATCCCGCGGGAATATGAGGAAGCAGCCATCATCGACGGCGCCAATGTGATCCAGATCTTCTGGTACATCATGCTGCCGTTGGTGCGCCCGATACTCCTGGCGATCGCAGTGCTGGCGTTTCAAGCTAACTGGAACAACTTCCAAGGCCCGCTGCTGTATTTGAGCACGCCCGACAAATTTCCGCTGGCGCTGGCGATGCGTTTCTTCGAACAGTCGCTGAGCAAGGAAGCACCCCAGTGGCAGTACATGATGGCAATGGCAACAATGATGGCTGCGCCGATCCTACTGCTGTACTTCCTCGCGCAGAAACAGTTCATCGAGGGAATCAATGTGGGCGGCGTTAAAGGGTGATGGCGTGTACGCGACGCTGGCAATCCTCCTCACGATACTGACCCTGTCACTGACGGGACCGTTCAATTACGTGCGCGCACAGACTACTGAGTCCGCCGCTGACATCGTTGCGCTCGATCATCTGTTGCATCTGACCGAACCGGTGACGATCGCCGGTCGCGACATGGCGATCGTCCATATCTATTCGGAGTTCCCGGATTATGCATGGGTCGATGATGCCGATGAGGGCATCAGCGCCGTCGACGATGTCGCCCGCGCTGCCGTGGTTTATCTGTGGGAATATGAGCGCAGCGGGAATGTCGATCTGATCGAGTGGGCGCGGCGCTGCCTCGAATTCGTCCGCTACATGCAGGCCGATGACGGCGAATTCTATAACTTCATCTTTGACCGTGACGGCACAATCAACCGGGTCGGCGGAACGAGTTACAAGAGCCTTGGCTGGTGGGCGATGCGCGCGCTGTGGGCGCTGGGCGAAGGAGTACGGGTGTTTGCCTCCGTTGATCCCGCGTATGCCGCTGAACTGGCGGCAGCCTATGAGCGCACCGAAGCCGCAGTCGCTGCAACGATGAGCAACTACGGACAGTTTAATGCCCTCCATGGCTTCGAGATACCTGCCTGGATTCCGAATGCCGAACCTGTCGTGGCCAGCATCGGTCTGCTGGGGATGAGCGCATACTATCAGGCGCGTCCTAATCCGGCGACCGCCGACATCATCACCCAGATTGCCGACGGCATCGCGCAGTACCGGTTGGGCAGTCATGTCGATTACCCCTTCGGTATGCACCCGGCGCGTTCAAACGCACCGGGGTTCTGGCACAATTGGGGCGCGCATATGCCCCATGCCCTGGTGATGGCAGGCATGGCACTCGACCGCCAGGATTGGATCGATTCTGCGGCCGCCACTGCCGGGTCGTTCTTGCTGCGTCACCTCGCGTTCGAACCGTTTCGGCATATCGGCGTTGTTCCGTATCGACTGGAGCAGATCGCCTACGGGACCAACATGCTGGTGCAGGCGTATGCGGCGCTCTTCCGCGCGACTGGCGAGGAGCGCTACGCGCAGTTTGCCGCTCTGGCCGGAAGCTGGTTCTTCGGCAACAACATGGCGGGTATTCAGATGTATGCCCCTGAGAATGGGCGGACATTCGACGGCATCAACGGCCCGGTGACGTGGCGCGTCAATCGCAATTCGGGCGCCGAGTCCACCATTGAAGGGCTGATGAGCATGATCGCACTCGCCCGGCTGCCGGAGCGCATCCAACCCTTTGTCTATGCACAGACCCTCAGCGAGACGCGACCGATCATCCTTGAGGCGGAGGAGGGGCAGCGTGTGGTCGGCACGCCCGCATACTTTTCCGGAAACTGGACGGGCGAGGGCTATATCAGCGCTGGTCGTTATGTCGGGTTGAGCGAAGGGCAGCGGATGCGCCTGCCCTTTACGCTGATCGACGAACAGGCCAGTGATTATCTGATCTATGCCGCTCATGTTCGGCAGGCAGTAGACAGCACTGCTTCGCTTATTCCCCGCATCGACTCGACGCTAAGCATCGATGGCCGCGCCGATGATTGGGGCGATTCCGGTTTGTCTTTAGAGTCCAACCGAGCCGGTCAGTTCTTGCGCGGCGCTGGGCTGTGGCAAGGCCCCGATGTGGACAGCCACACTGTACGCCTCGCATGGGACGATAACTACCTGTATGTCCTCTCCGCTGTGCGCGACCCCGAACACGTGCAGGACTCTACCGTCAGCGGTGTGTGGCAGGGCGATGCGCTGTGGCTGTATTTCACCAACGGCCCGTCCGCGAATGCGCTGTCCGCCAAGCTGACGCTGGCGCAGACCCCGCAAGGTCCACAGATCTGGGATTGGCAGCGGTCACGCTTCGCGCGCGGCGCTGTGCTGGCATGGCTTCCCGCTGAAGATGGTCTGGGATATCGCTACGAAGCCGCGCTGCCGTGGGATGTGCTGGACGTTGAGGCGCCGAAGTCAGGCACGGCGTTCGGCTTTGAAGCTGGGCGCGGCGTCGGCGGCAGTTCGTTTATGGACTTGACTGGACGCGACCCGGATATTGCCTCTAACCTGCTCCAGCTCAGATTGACCGCGCCAGATGCGCCCGTTCAGTCTAATCAAGCACCTCGCGTCGCGCTCGAAGTCCGCGTGGATGATGAGCCGAACTTCATCCTGGAGCAAACGGTTTCTCCAGACAGTGATTATTTCTGGCTCGACCTTGTCACACCCATTCCCGTCCAGCTTGGGCAGGGCGAGCATCTCATCCGCTATGAATACGCCGGCGATGAAATATCTGAAGGCAGCTCCAACCCTGGTCTAAGCAAGATCGATGCCTTTGTACTCTATCCGGTCGTTGGGCGGCGCCTGATCGCCCTGCCGGACGGCCGTCACTTTGCATTGACCTATGACACGCTTACTGGCGTCTCGGATCTACGCCCTATCACCCCTTAAGTGAGGAATCATGCATTTGAAGCTCGTCCGACACCCACAAAGCCCGCTGCTCTATCCCAATCCACTACACCGCTGGGAATCACTCAACGTATTTAATGCGTCCGTTGTCCAGCATAACGGGCTGTTCCATATGCATTACCGGGCACAGGGCGTCGATTTCGTCTCGCGAATTGGGTACGCGGTCAGTGGTGATGGCCTGGCGTGGAACCGGATGGAAGACCCGGTCTTTTCTCCACATAATGGGCGTGAAGATTACCAGGGTTTGGAAGATCCGCGCGTCACGCCGCTGGATGGGCGCTTTTACATGTGCTATACAGCGTATGGCGAAAATGGCAATTATCCGATGATCGCCGTCTCCGATAACCTGATCACCTGGGAAGATGTTGCGCCGTTGGAGAAGACCGAGAACAAGGATCACGTTCTCTTCCCAGAGAAGATCGGCGGGCGCTATGCCATCCTCCACCGTCGCCGTCCGCACATTTGGATCGCTTTCAGCGAGGATCTGGTCACATGGACGGATCACACCATCATCATGTCGCCGCGTGCTGTGAGCGAAAGTGATGATGACTGGGACAGCAAAAGTATCGGCGCGAACGGTGTACCCATCAAGACTGAGTATGGTTGGATTCTGTTCTATCACGGCTATGGCAATGACCATATCTACCGGTCGAGCATCGCGCTGCTCGACCTGCACGATCCTTCCAAAGTGCTCCACCGCCCCAAGAGCCACATCATCGAGCCGGTTGAAACCTGGGAAATTCGAGGGGATGTTCCGAACGTCATCTTTAGCTGTACCAACCTCGTCGTCGGCGATGAGCTGCGCTTCTATTACGCGGGTGCTGACCGCATGGTGGGATTGGCAACCGCGCCGATGGCTGATGTAGCGGCGTTTGCAGGAAGTGGTGCATGAACGGTGACGCTGTCGGAATTGGGCTGGTGGGTGCGGGCGCGTTTGGCGACTTTTGTTTGGCTGCTTTTGCGGCCATGCCGGAAGTGCGTATTGCGGCTGTGTGCGATACGGATCAAGCACGCGCACAGGAGTTTGCCAGGCAGTACAATGTCCCGGCCTATACCTCGCTTGAGATGCTGCTAGCAGATAAGTCCCTAGAGATCGTCGCGCTGAACACTCCTCCGTTTCTGCACGCTCAGCAGGGGATAGCTGCATTAGAAGCTGGCAAGCATCTGTTCTGCGAGAAACCGCTAGCGCTGTCAATGACAGAGGCAAACAGACTCCACGAAGCTGCCGGACAATCAGGAAAACGAGTTACGATTGATTATGTGATGCGCCATAATCCGCTGTGGAAGGCCGCCGCCGATGTGCGCGCTTCAGGAATTTTGGGTCGCTTGCTTCACATGGATCTTGCCAACCACGCCGCCGGACTAGACTTGCCCGCGCATCACTGGTTCTGGGACAAGGCCAAGAGCGGGGGTATCTGGATCGAGCATGGCGTTCACTTCTTCGATGCTCTGGCCTGGGTGGCCGGCGCAGATGGCGTGGTCACATCGGCGCAAGGCTTCAAGAACGCGGCAGGACAGGAAGATCGTGTAGAAGCACTGGCGCACTACGGCGAAACAGCAGCGCACTTCTATCACGGCTTCACGCACAGCAGTACCAACGAGCAGACCACTGCTCGGCTCACATTTGAGCGCGGCTCAATGACGCTACACGAATGGGTACCCACCCAACTGGTGATCACTGCTGAACAGACTGCCGACCTCACAGCCCTTCTGCCTGGCCTGGTCACGGTCGAGCTGCTGCCGGGTGAGCTGCAACGGGTGACGGCACTGCTCGTGGAGGGCAAGTCCGCCGTTTATCGGGCTTGTATTCAGGCCGGGGTGCGCGACCTCATCTGCAGCATCCGTGATCTAGACTACTCACAGTCAGTCACTATTCAGCACGGCATCGAAAGTCTGCGAATGGCTATCGAGGCAGAATCGCTCGGACGACGCCCGCGCCTGTAGAAGACCCTACTTGTTGTCACGCTACCCTGTACGTGCCGTTCAAGTCTTAAAGAAGAGGCACGAGCGGTACGTAGTGTTTTTCAGCGAGTCTCATGGATCGTTGCGACATCGTAGCGGCGCATCATGTCGATCACATCGAAGAAGCGAACAGCATAAGCGATGCCGTCCATCCCGCGCTTGCGCCCGGCCTCGTCGATCAGATGCAGGCGCTTGAGGATGTGCCCGATCCACTGGGCATCACCCATCTTCTCGACCGGTTGCCCGATCAGGCGAGCAACCCGTTCGCGCAGTGCTGCTGCCTTGATCCAGATCGTGCCGTCCTGCCCGCGTGTTATCAGTTTGAGCGCCTGCAAGACCGCTTCTTCACGCTCGCTCAGCGCCTTGCCCTCGCTGATCTGCTCATCGGTTTTGGCAGCCGTGGCAATTGCTTCGAGCAGCCCTGTGATGCCGCCCTGTTCCTCGAAGAACGCCGCCAGCGCGACCAGCGGTGGCCGCAATTCGCCAGAGCGGTTGTGCAGGATGTGCAGCACCGGGCGCTGGAAGTAGTTGGTGTACAGATGGGGGAGAGCGTCTGCTCAGATACGCCAAGGGCCCTCTTCGAAATGGATGTAGACCAGCATTCCCGCTGGAAACTTGGCGATCACCGACCGCCACTTGTCGGGTAGGGTGAGATCAGCCGGCAGCTTCCGTTTGTCCTGCTTGTAGTATCAAAGCCAGATACTGGAATCATGAGTCAGCCGGATTTGATAGGTGGCTGACCGATAGCGCATTTTCAGATCGAGAATTAACTGAATTGCAAACAAAACCATGCCATTTCTTAAATAGGCTTTAACCACATTGCCAATGCTCACAGTTATTCTCTCTCGTGGTCACTACTACACTGTCTATTCACCCGGGGAGAAAATCTATGAAGTTCATGCGTTTAGCGATTCTGTTGGGATTGGTAAGTCTCATTGTCAGCACATCTATCGTTTTTGCACAGGGCAGTGACAGCGGCACGCTGACAGTCTATACTGCGCTTGAAGACGATCAGATTCAAGCCTATCTCGCGCCCTTTTATGCACAGTATCCAAACATCACCGTGAATATCGTGCGTGATTCAACCGGTGTGGTTACTGCACGTCTGCTCGCTGAAAAAGACAACCCCCAGGCAGATTTGATCTGGGGATTGGCGGCAACCAGTCTGCTCGTTCTCGACCAAGAAGGCATGTTGGAACCCTATGCGCCTGCCGGGCTGGAAAACATTGATCCCCGTTTCCGTGATCCGAGTGAAGTGCCCGTCTGGGTAGGTATTGATGCTTGGGAGACTGTCTTCTGCGTCAATACCATCGAGATTGAACGGCTGGGCTTGCCCATGCCCGAGTCGTGGGCTGACCTGATCAAGCCGGAATACAAAGGCTATATCGTTATGCCCAACCCCAATTCGTCGGGCACGGGCTTCCTCTCGGTGGCTGCCAGCCTGCAAATGGCCGATGCTGAGGGCAATATCCAGACCCTGATCGGTGAAAATGCTGCCGAGATGCTGGAACTGCCGACCGGCGAAGCTGTGCTTGACATGCCGGGCTGGGCCTATCTCGATGCGCTCGACCAGAACATCGCTGTGTACACCCACTCTGGTTCCAAGCCGTGCCGTATGGCCGGCGCTGGCGAGTATCCCATTGGCATTTCCTTCGGCTACCGCGCGGTGCGTCAGGCTCGTAGTGGTGAGCCGATTGTCGGCGTATGGCCGGCGGAAGGCAGCGGTTGGGATCTGGAAGCCAATGCGCTCATCAAGAAGGATACCATCAACCCCGCCGCCTATACTTTCCTGGACTGGGCCATCAGCGAAGAGGCGATGGCGCTGTATGCCACCAATTACCCGATCACGGCTTTCAATGTGGGTCTGCCTGTTCCGGAAGGCTATCCGGAAAACGCGGCTGACCTGCTGATCTACAATGATCTGTACTGGGCGGCTGCCCATCGCGAGATCATTCTGACTGAGTGGCTGAAGCGGTACGACGCGAAATCTGAAGCGCGCTAACCGCACGACGATCGTCAGGTATAAATGAAGCATGGGCATCATCGCCCATGCTTCATCGTTGTTTGCGATGGGTAAAATCAAAATGAGCGACTCACAAAAACAGCCCTATTTGCAGATTC
>CAZKXW010000014.1:0-45524 GCA_964556745.1 uncultured Anaerolineaceae bacterium | reverse complement strand
AGACCTTTAGCCATTTTGTCGCACTGGATGACATTTCGCTGGATGTTTTTCCGGGTGAGTTTGTATGTTTTCTGGGGCCGAGCGGCTGCGGCAAAACCACGCTGCTGCGCTGCATCGCCGGTTTGGAAGAACAGGACTCTGGCGAGATCATCCAGGGCGGCCGTAATGTTTCTCGCCTGGCCCCTGCGCAGCGCGATTTTGGCATCGTGTTCCAATCTTATGCCCTGTTTCCCAACCTGACCGCTGCCCGTAACATCGCCTATGGTCTGGAGAACCTGAAGCTGCCACGCCCGCAAATTCAGGCGCGGGTGTGGGAACTACTGGAATTGGTTGGGCTGAGCGAATTCGCCACCAAATACCCGGCGCAGCTTTCCGGCGGGCAGCAGCAGCGAGTGGCCTTGGCCCGTGCGCTGGCGCTTTCCCCTGGCTTGCTGCTGCTCGACGAACCGCTCTCAGCGCTAGATGCGCGGGTGCGTGCTGGTCTGCGAACCGAACTGGCCCTGCTTCAGCGGCGCATCGGGGTGACCACGATCATGGTCACACATGATCAAGAAGAAGCGCTGACGCTGGCGGATCGCATCGTGGTGATGGATCAAGGCACGATTCAACAAATCGGAACCCCGCATGAGATTTACCGCACGCCGCGAACCCCCTTTGTGGCAAGTTTCATCGGCGAAATGAATTTTCTGTCGGGGGTGGTCACTGGGCATGGCGAGGTGCGCTGCGGCAGCCATGACTTAAAAGTCGCGCGGTTGAATGGCACAGCGCACGGCACAGCCGTCCAGTTGGCGATTCGACCAGAGGATATCGTCATTCATACGGCTGCGCCAGTTGAGAATACGCTTTCGACTAGCATTCAGCATTCTGAATTCCTGGGAGCGTTTTACCGGCTGCGTTTGCGCGCCAATGAGCTGACGTTTGTGCTGGATGTGCCGATGAACCAGGCACGAACCATTGATTTCACCCACGACGCCCCGCTAACGATTCATTTGCCAGCAGATTTTCTGCATGTGTATCCATCATGACCCCTATTTCGACTGCGACCGACTCTTTAAGCGCCGTCAGGCAAAAAGCGGCCCGCACCCTGAACACCGAAATCTGGGTGATGCGGGGTCTGATCCTGCTTTCCGGTGTGTTTCTGGTGGTGTTTGTCCTGCTGCCGCTCTATGAACTCATCCGGCGCAGCCTGGAAAATCGCCAGGGCGAGTTCGTCGGGCTGGAGAACTACATCCAGTATTTTTCCACCCCCACGCTGGCCCAATCCTTTGTCAACAGCCTATACATCTCGGCCATGAGTACGCTGATTACCGTTGTCCTGGCCTTCGGCTTTGCGTATGCCCTAACCCGAACTTGTATGCCGTTCAAAGGAATTCTGCGCACGCTGGCGCTGCTGCCTATTTTTGCGCCCTCGCTGCTGCATGGCATTGCTTTCATTTATCTGTTTGGCAATCAGGGCATCTTTACCAATGGCGTTTTTGATTTCCTGCTCCGCCTCATCGGCGGCTATGATATTCGGGAAGTGCCGCCGATTCCGCTCGAAATTCAGTTCAATATTGATCTGTATCGCACGCCAACTGGCATCATCCTGGCGGAGGTTTTTTATCTTTTCCCGCATGTGCTGCTGATCTTGATGGTGGCGCTGTCACTGGCGGACGGACGTTTGTATGAGGCGGCCACTGCCTTACGTACTTCGCGCTGGCGTACCTTTCTCACGGTGACGCTGCCCGGCGCGCGCTATGGCATTATCAGCGCCTGTTTCGTAGCCTTCACGCTGGTGATGACCGACTTCGGCATCCCCAAAGTGATTGGCGATGGGGTCAGCGTGCTGGCAACCGATATTTACAAGCAGGTCATCGGACAGCAGAATTTCTTCATGGGGTCCACTGTCAGTGTGCTGCTGCTCACACCGACCATCATCGGCTTTATCATTGATCGCATCGCTCAGCGTCGGCAGGTCGCCATGTTAAACGCACGCACCGTGCCCTACCAGCCCAAACCCAATAAGACGCTTGATCGCCTTATGCTGGCTTTTTGCATCCTTGTGGTCAGCGCGATTTTGATCGTCATCGGGACGGCACTGCTGGCATCCATCATGAACGTGTGGCCTTACCGCCTGGAATTGAGCGGGCGACACTATGACTTCAGCAAAGTCGCCGGCGGCGGACTGGATGCCTACTGGAACAGCCTCCGAATGGCCGGACTGACGGCTGTTTTTGGCACAGCCATTGTGTTTGTCAGCGCCTACATGATCGAAAAAGGTCGTGGTTTGGGGAAAACCCGTGCTGCCCTCTACTTTCTTTCCACCCTGCCAGTGGCGCTGCCGGGGCTGGTGCTGGGGCTGGCGTATATCTTCTTCTTCAACCGCCCGTCCAATCCTTTGTACTTCATCTACGGCACAATGCCGATCCTGGTGCTTTCGACTATCGTGCATTTTTACACGGTCAGCTTCTTCACCGCGACCACCGCCTTAAAGCAGATGGATAAAGAATTTGAGGCCGTGTCCGCATCGCTGGCAGTGCCGTTTTACCAGACATTCTCGCGGGTGACCCTGCCCGTATCGCTGCCTGCAATTCTGGAAATCGCCATCTATTACTTCGTCAATGCGCTGACCACGGTTTCCGCCGTCATCTTTCTGTATTCAGCTAATCTGAAACTGGCATCCATTATGATTGTCAACATGGACGACGCTGGCGATACCGCCCCGGCAGCGGCGATGTCCATGCTGTTATTCTTTACAGGGATTGGGGTGCGTCTGCTGTATGAGGCCGTGACGCGCGGGTTAAAACAGCGGACCCAGGTGTGGCGACAGCGCTGATTTAATGGAGCAGGAGTACTCATGACCGGTTCACGTCGCCGGCCTTATGTCGGGTCCCTTCAGGCCGTTGTTTTTGATTGGGCTGGCACAATGGTGGATTATGGCTGTTTTGCGCCAGTGGCCGTCTTTGTTGAAGTGTTCAAGCGCCAGGGAATCGCGATCACCATTGCCCAGGCCCGCGCCCCGATGGGCCTGGAAAAGCGCGATCACATCCGTGTCATTGCTCGTCAGCCAGAAGTCAGCGCGCAGTGGCAGGCCGTTCATCAGCGCCAATGGGATGAGAGTGATATTGACCGGATGTATCAGGAATCGGTAGCGGTGCAGACCGCCTGTGTAGCGGATTATGTTGATCTTATTCCCGGCGCGGTCGAGACTTTGCGGTTTTGCCGCGAACATGGCCTGAAGATTGGCTCATCTACTGGCTATAACCGTCAAGTGATGGGGACTCTCGTGCCTGCGGCTGCCGAACGGGGTTATGCTCCGGACTCAGTCGTGTGCCCCAGTGATGTACCTGCCGGGCGACCTGCTCCCTGGATGATGTATCAGAATGCAATGAACCTCGATGTATATCCGTTTGCGGCGGTGGTCAAGGTGGGCGATACCGTGCCCGATATACAAGAGGGCTTGAACGCCGGAGCCTGGACGGTGGCGGTCTCTCAGACCGGCAATGAACTGGGGCTGACGGCGGATGAAGCCGCTGCGCTCGACAAGGCAGCGCTTGCCGCGCGACTTGCCTCTATCGAGGAGCGGCTGTGGCAGTCGGGCGCGCATTTTGTCATCCCCAGTGTGGCGGATTTGCCATCGGTTCTCGATGAAATCGAAAAGCGCCTGCGGGCTGGCGAACAACCATGAGCGATTTACAAGCGGATATCGCCATTGTCGGCGCGGGGATTGTCGGGCTAGCACATGCTTACGCGGCGGCGAAGCGCGGCTATAAGGTGGTTTTATTCGAGCGCAGCGAACGGGCAGTGGGCGCGTCCATCCGCAATTTTGGCTTGATCTGGCCTATCGGGCAGCCATCCGGCCAGTTATATGATCGGGCGCTGCGCAGCCGGGAAACATGGTTGGAAGTCAGTCGCAAAGCGGGCTTGTGGTGTGTCGAAAACGGCTCGCTGCACCTGGCTTATCACGCTGATGAATTGGCCGTGCTGGAAGAATATTATGAAACGACCCCTTCAGCGCAGGCTGGCTGCCATCTCTTGACCCCCGATCAGACCATTGAGCGAAGCGACGTGGTCAAGCCAGACGGATTGCAGGGAGCATTATGGAGCAGCACCGAACTCAATGTTGATCCACGCCAGGCCATTCGCGCCCTGCCCGCTTGGCTGAAACATCAATACGGCGTAGAACTGCGCTTTGGGGTGCAGGTAGCAGGCATCGCGATGCCGTATGTGGAAACGACCGCAGGGCGCTGGCAGGTGGATCGCGTTTTTGTGTGCAGCGGCAGCGACTTTGAAACCCTGTACCCACGCGAATTCGCGGCTGCGGGCATCACGCGCTGTAAATTACAGATGCTGCGGACTGTGCCTCAGCCGGATGGCTGGCAGCTTGGCCCAAGTCTGTGCGCTGGGCTGACCCTCCTACATTACCGCTCGTTCGCGCACTGCGCCAGTCTGACCGCGCTGCGCCAGCGCATCGAAGCTGAAATACCCTTTTATGTGCAGCAGCATATCCATGTGCTGCTGTCGCAAACCGCGCTGGGTGAACTGACGATTGGCGACCATCACGAGTACGGGTTGACTCATGATCCCTTCGACCGTGAGCAGATCAATCAGGCGATCATCCGTTATCTGCACACGTTTGCCCAGATACCAAATTTTGAAATTGCCGAACGCTGGCATGGTATTTACCCCACGCTGTCGGGGCAAACAGAATTGATTGTGCATCCCGAATCCGGTGTGACTATCGTCAATGGTTTAGGGGGGGCAGGGATGACGCTTTCGTTTGGATTGGCAGAGGAAATCCTGGAAAGCTGACGGAGAAGCCGAATTTGAACATCTCACAGATTCAATCTCAAGCAGATGCCTTGCTCATTCGATGGGATGATGGCACCGAGAACCTGTTTCATTATCTGTGGCTGCGCGATAACAGCCCCGAAACGCGCAACGCCAGCGGTCAGCGCCTGATCGAGACCCTAAGCATCCCCGATGATGTCGCGCCAGTATCGGTTGAATTGTCCTCGCCTGATCGTTTAACGATTGAGTGGGGCTACGACGGTCACATCAGCCATTACCCGACAGACTGGCTGCGAATCCATGCCTACCCCGCGCCGCCCGCGCCGCCCAGCCGCCGCCTCTGGGATGCCAGCATCCAGTCTGCTCTGCCTCGTATGAGTTATCCGGAGATCATCAGTCAACCGCAAAAACTGCGCCAGTGGTTGCGCTGGGTTCATGATTATGGGTTCGCCATTCTGCACGATACCCCAATTATGCCGGGGACAGTGCTAGAGATTGTGCGTTTGTTTGGTTATGTGCGCGAGACAAACTATGGGCCGCTGTTTGATGTGCGCTCGGTTGTAGCACCCGATAATCTCGCCTTCACCGGGCTGCCGCTCAGTGTGCATACCGATAACCCTTACCGCGAACCCGTGCCAACCCTGCAACTGCTCCACTGTCTTGCGTCCGAGCTTGAGGGGGGCGACAGCATTCTGGTAGATGGCTTCAACGCAGCCGAAATACTGCGTCAGCAGTTCCCGGCTTATTTTGAACTGCTGTCCACTCAGCCGGTTCGTTTTCACTTTCAGGATGAACACAACGACTTAAGCGCAGAAAGCCCCATCATTCAGTTGGACACGCGCAGCGCAGTCATGGGCATTCGTTTTAACAATCGTTCGCTGATGCCCCTTGATTTCCCGCCGGATCAGGTCAAAGCGTATTATCACGCTTACCGCACCTTTGCGCGTTTGCTGCAAAGCCCGGCATACGCTATTCAGTTTAAGATGCAGTCGGGTGATCTGTTTATCGTGGACAATGAGAGAGTGCTGCACGGACGCACCGGTTTTGCCAGCGATGGCAGCCGGCATTTGCAGGGCTGCTATGCCGATCGGGATGGGCTGTACAGTCGATTGCGTGTTCTTCAACGTGATTTGGAGGTAGTGATATGAATAGTATCATTGACGAGATTTTTGAAAATTTCCGACTGCGCGGCTACCACAGTTACGGCGAACGGGTGACGATGTTGGAGCATATGTTGCAAACGGCTTATTTTGCCGAGCAGAATGGCGCTAAACCAACTTTGATTGCCGCCGCCGTTCTGCATGACTACGGACACTTGATACATGGACTGGATGAGGATATTGCCGATCATGGCATTGATGGACAGCATGAGGAAATTGGCGCCGAGCATCTGGCGCAGTTCTTCGTGCCCGCAGTCACCGAACCGATCCGCCTGCATGTCGCTGCAAAACGCTATCTGTGTGTGGTTGATCCAGCCTACTACGCCAGCTTATCCGAAGCCTCTGTGCAAAGCCTGGCCTTACAGGGCGGCCCATTCAGCCAGGCACAAGCTGCCGAGTTTGAGATGCATCCCTTCTTTCAGGATGCGATTGAACTGCGCCGTTACGATGAGATGGGCAAAGAGCCAGAAATGCAAACACCGGCATTAGAGCATTACCGCCCATACCTCGAAGCGAGCCTCAGAAATGCTGTCTCATAATGGGAAAACCAAATCAAAGGCGAATCATCGTCGGGGCGATCCGGCGCGCCCGTGCAAGAAAATCATTCGCATTTGAATTCTTTCCTCCATAAGACTCTTGAATGAGTGGTCACGCGATGGGACATGGGTGTGCATTTGACGTGTCTTTCTGGGCCAACTGGATGCTGAAGGCTGGCTGGAGTAGGCGAGACCAAAGTCGGCAAACGGTCGAGGATCAAGGCCGTGTTCGAGGGGGACGGTTTGTCCATCGGCTTGCATGTGGACAGCGCCCAACCGCACGAAATCACACTGGCTGATACCACTTTGCAGACGATCTCCGTGCCGCGCAAACGCGGGTGTCCCAAAACGTGACCGAAGGAGCTGGTGGCTGACAAAGCCAATGGCAGTGCTGCTTTTCGACGCCAATTGCGTCGCCGTGGCATTAAGCCCACCCACCATCCCGATCTTTGAGCGGCGCAAGCGCAAGAAACCTGAGCGCGGTCGTCTCATTCGTACCGGAGTTTGTTTTAAGGGGATTTCACACTATTTGCCTCTTGATACACCGCTAACTCCTGCGGAGTATTCACGTTCACAAGCGATTGCAGATCAGGATCGAGCAGACGCAGCATATCTTCGTCAATGAAATGCGCATCGACTTGCGAGAACAACCGATGTATCGCCAGATCACCACGCATGATCTGTGCCCGCATTGCTGAAAGGCAGGTTTGCCTGTAAACCGCGTGCAGTGCGTGTGCTGTTCCCGCGACCATGGGCACAACAGCGTCAGCTTTGGAAGACAGAGCCAGCAAGTAGTTCAGCAGTGTCGGGTTAATAAAGGGCATGTCGCAGGCGACGCATAATGTCCGATCAGCATCCCCTTGCTGTACAGCGGTATATACCCCACCCAAGGATCCCGCATTGGCAATAACATCTGAGACAACAGGCAGCCCAAAGCCTCTGTATTTGTCGGTCTCGTTGGCGATCAAAGTGACAGGTAGTTTCAGTTCGGATACGCGCTCGATCACGTGCTGGAGCAGCGGTTTTCCGTTCAGGAGCACAAAACTTTTATCTGTGCCCATCCGCCGTGATTGCCCACCTGCCAAAATCGCTACCTGCGCCGACATGACGTTAACCACCGATCTGGCTCATGACTCGCCCGACAGGGGCAATATCAGCGGAAAGCTGATGTCCCCAGGGCTTGCGATACAGTCCGCTGTAGATCATTTCCCGTAACTCATCATCAGACGCACCTGCCCGCAGCGGTGTGAGTAGATCAACTTCACCGTTTTGCAGCAGACATAGACGCAGTATTCCGTCAGCCGTTAAGCGAGCGCGGTTGCACTGGGCGCAAAAAGGCTGAGAAACGCTGCTGATAAAGCCGACCGTTCCCAGTCCATCGGGAAATTGGTACAGCCGAGCTTCGCCGTCCAGTTTGCCATCATTGACTGGCAGCAGGGGCATGAACTCAGCAGCGATTCTTCTTCGCATTTCTTCTTCACTCACAAAATGCTGGGTGGAAAATGACGCCATATCTCCTAAAGGCATCAGTTCAATAAAACGCACCTGCCAGGCATGGTTGAGAGTCAGTTTGGCCAGTGCAGTAACTGATTTATCGTTGTAGCCGCGAGCAATTACGGCATTTAGTTTGATCGGCGTCAGCCCTGCACGTTCGGCAGCGATGATCCCTGTCCATACCTTTTCAAAATCTCCGCGACTGGTCATGCGCTGAAAAGTCTGGGCGTCCAATGCATCGATACTGATGTTGACGCGCCGCAGTCCAGCATGAGCCAGCGGCTGCGCTAATGCCGCCAAACGCATCCCGTTCGTGGTCATAACAACATCTTCTACGCCGGGAAGTTGAGAAAGATGGTGGATGATTCCGAGGATGCCTGGTCGTACCGTCGGTTCGCCTCCGGTGAGACGGAATTTCTTGAATCCTAAATCCGCAAATAATCCTGTGAGCCGGTAGACTTCATCATCACTCATCAGGAATGATGTCGGCTGAAAGCGGATACTCTGCGGCATACAATAGATGCAGCGCAGGTTACAGCGATCCGTTAGTGAGATTCGCAAATAATCGAGGGTTCTGCCAAATTGATCGATGACCATGCCGCCTCGCTCTTCACTTTGAAATAAGTTTCACCCGCGCAGCTTCGACACAGCGGCTGACCATTCCTATAGACTTCGCGCTCATTGAGAATCTCCTCACCGCAACGTGCACAGGTTACCCGAATACCAGGGCGGCTGATGAGCGCATCCAAGTTGAGGTGAAGTTCGATTTCCTGCCACACAAAAAAGGATGCGTCTGGCACAACCTGGTAGGCTTCCAATTGAGCGTGCCAGCGGCTTCTAGCATTCGGGTACAGCGCGCGGGCGACTTCCCGTATTTGCGGGCTTGGAGCCAGACGAATAGCGCGACTTGTTTCTGAGTCCGCGAAGGTTGCTGCGACTTTGCCCTCGTCAATCAACCGTAAGGTGCGGTGACCAAGCCAACAACCCGTAGCGACTGCAACGCCATCCGCAAAACAGCCATCGGTCTCAATAAACGTAATGAGGCGCTTGTTCGTCTGAGGCACTTCCAACCCAAGTAGTTGTCCCGCATATAGCCCCATGCGAACACCAATAACCTGGCGTGGACAAAGATGATTATGCAAGGCAGCGGATTGTTCCAACAACAATTTAAGGTCGGCCATTTTCTGCTCTTTGTGACTTCATTGTGCAGGGGCGCATCCGCGCCCCTGCCTTCAATCAAAGACGGGTCAGACTTTCTCGATGCGGACGAAGGTGTCGTAGAAGACGGCGCTCCCACCAACCGGGTCTACCAGTGTGGTGTTGCCGAGATAAGGATCGACACGCATCGCGGCATTGCCATGGAAGCCTCGAATGCGGCGAACATCGCCGGGAATGTTCTGCCCATCGATGCTGACATCAACACCTCCGTATGCCCAATGACCGAAGCCGAGCGCGAAGCTGATGACTCCAGGACGAATCCCCTGGGTGGTCTTGATCTTACCGATCATGGGGACGCTGTTGCCATTCATCAAATCCCACTCACCCGCCGTATTGGTCGGTGAGATGATCCGCACCGAGTCACCATCTCTGAGTCCGCGTGCCTCGGCATCAGCAGTGTTGATGATCACAGCGTTTTCGGGCAGAAGGGCCAGCAGCCAGTAATTCGATGAAGTGCGGCTCTTGGTCTGCATGATCTCACGGTGTGTAATCAGCCGCAGATCATAGCCTTCAGCCTGATCGTCAAGAATCTGCCCAGTGACATCGAATGGACCTGGGAGATATTTGGCATAGCCGTAAAGGTGCTCGCCTGTCATGGCGCTCTTGGTGTCCCAGGTCTTCTCCTGATAGATATTGACCATTGTGCCGAACGGATTACCGGCGAGCGTCAAGTCCAGCCCAAAGTAATTCGAACTCGGTTCGGGAAGCTCACCCTCTTTGTAGCCTCTTGCAAACGCCTGGAATCGCCCGCCGCGATTGAGGACATAAACGACTTTACGCCAAAGATCGCCAGCCAGAGCTTCCCAGCGTTCTGCACTGAAGACACTCTCTGGCAGGTGACGGCGCGCCTCCAGGAAGATACGAAGTTCTTCATCATCGGCATCTGGCACCGAGTCGGAACCATCTTCTTTTTCGCCAAACGCGAGGTTAGCAACCATCTTGATATACAGGTCGTCGGGATGCGTGAAGTCGCCGTAATCCTTGTAGCCACCCACACCAAAACCGGGCAGTTCCATTTTCTCGGCGATGCCGAGCAGGACGGCTTCCATCGACAGTGGCATCGAGCGACCAAATACGGTCACCTCTGGCACCAGCGGCGCGATGGCAGGATTGCGGACAGGCTGAATCTTGAATGGGACGCTCGGATGACTACCATGAAACTCCCAACGCTCCAGGTACATCGTGTCCGGGAAGATGTAGTCCGCGAACATGCTCGTCTCGCCAATGAAGGGATCAATGGCAATGAACAGCGGCAGCTTGGTTGGATCAGCCAGAACAGCAATGTTGGTGTTGCCAGCAGGCAGTGAATACACCGGCGATCCCATATAGAACATCAACGCTTTGACCGGATAGGGATAGGCATCACCAATTGATGGAATGATCTCCTGGTAGATGTCGCTTGAGAGCGGATACCAGTTGCGCTTTGCCGGATAACCATCGCGGAAGAAAAGCGTGTGCTTGTCGTACTTCTCACCGTGCCGGATGATGCTGGTGCCGAAGGGAGCCATCGATCCTGACATAGTGCCAATCTTGTACGGCTGACCAGCTTTACTTCCGTCAGCGCGATAGGTTGTCGCCTTGATGAGACCACCCGCCCTGTCAAAATTGCCGATCAGAGCGTTGAGAGTATACCAGGCATACACATTGTAGAAGCCGTTGGTGTGCTGGCTGACACCGCGATGGATGTCGGCGACGGCTGCGCGTCCGTGATTGGTGAATTCAAAGGCGACAGCTTCCAGGTCGGCGGCAGAGACGCCGCAGATGTCCGCCCATTCTTCTATCGTGTGCTCGCGCGCGGAGTCGGCAATGATTTGCAGACCGGATTTGACAACAAAACGCTTGCTCTCATCCTCAGGATGAACCAGTTCCAGGTTATCGACGAGCAGATCGCCGAATACCGCATTTTCTGGTTCAGCGGCATACGGATCGACTGGTGTTGGGACACCGTTAACCAGCGCAACAAAGTAGTCAAAGTCGTACGTCTTCTCTGGATCGGTCGAAAGCGGGCGCGGTTCAGGCTCGCGTAAGCCAATTTCGCTGGCGCGCAGAAACTTGCTGGGCTGACCATTCTCATCAAGCTTGACGAGCCAGGTGGCTTCCGTCCAGGTCGGATCGGCATCAAGCGCAGCAGCAGCTTTGTTGGCGGCCGACAGGTAACGCGCATTGTACCGTTCGTTGTCGATCACCCATCGGATCAGTGCCAGTGCCATCGCGCCTTCAGTGCCGGGAATCCCTGGCAGCCATTTCCAGGCTTTGGCGGCTGTCTTGGAGAAACGAGGATCGACGACGGCATAACGCAGCGTTTCTTCGACCAACCCCGTGGTAATCTTCGGCGTGCGCAGCGGCGGTCCGTAGTTGCCTTCGAAAGGTGAAGCGCCGACGAAAATGACGAATTCGCTGTTGGCAATGTCACCCTGCCAGTAGAATTTGACCCCGCCTGTCCACTTGCCATCTGTAAACTGCTCGGACATCGCTTTGCCGGTGAAGTAGAGACTGCCCTGGCAAACGGTTGTATGCCCATGAGCATTATTGGTGCCATAGGCTTTCAGAAAGCGAGAGATGAAGTCTTTGCGCGCATCCTTCAGACGTCCCCAGGCAAAAACAAACTGGTTGTTGCGTGGGCCGAAATCCGGGATGTCCGGGTCAATTAACGCGTCGAGGTGATCGGCAAAGGTTGTCTTGAACTCCTCAATCAGCGCCAATCGCGCGTCACCGTCTTTTTCGTTCTGGATAGCTGCAATCGCCGCTGCCATCTCTTTGGCAATGTCAGGGTCGGTCAGCGCGTAAGACTCACGCAGACCTGGTACATGACCTTCGCCAAACAGATTACCGCCTTCGACTACTTCGCTGATCGCTTGCTCGAACGAGATCGTTTCCCACTGCCCGCCACCACGCGGCGTACCAGGTTTGCGCTTCAGCACACTCGCCAGACGATAGGGATCATAAACCGATTGAATGCCTGCCTGTCCCTTTGGACAAAGTGCCCCTTCGACTGTTCCAAGTTCCGCCACTGGCGTATCGTACGGAATGTGCGGGAACATGGTCATCGGGCTGAAGGGATTGCCATCAATTTTGGCGGCGACGCCATCAAGCAGTTTGACTTTGATGCCGCAGCCAGTGTTGCACTGCAAGCAGACGCTGTAAATCTGATTTGCGGGATCTGCTAACGGATAAGCAGATGCGCCTTCTTCGGTCTGTGCGCGTACGGCGGCGATCTGTGCAAAACCAGGGAGACTTCCCACAAATGCGGCGCCCCCTGTGATGGCGCTCGCTTTGATAAAGTCGCGGCGTGATAAACCGCAGGTTTCGGGTTGGTTGTTTGCCGTATCGATGGTCATTGCGTTACCTCCGACGAGCTGGCTTTGAGAAATGGCAGGCGATCAAGCCCGATCAAGTAGGCGAGTGTCGATAGTCCGACAACACCAATTGTCAGTGACCACTCCATCAGGCTGGGGAAGTAGTCGAAGTTCAGATGTGGACCTGTATAAGCTTCCGCCAAACCTGCCAGTTCTGGTATTGATAAAGCTGGAAATACGATGTTGGCGCGTGCGGCTGCAAAGCCGATTAAAACCAGTACGCCCATCAGCCCTGACGCCAACCGATTCCGCGACCAGTTTGGCATGATGAGTACCACTATCGGTACGAGGGTGCCCAGAGCGATTTGCAGTATCCAGAACGACCACCAGTAGTCACCATACAGCACCGCATTGATCGCATCAACATTCTGTGGAACACCGCTGTAAAGCGACATCGAGAAATCGGACCACAGCAGATAGGTCTTGATCAGCAGCAGGATGATGGTGCCGATCGCCAGCACCCGTTGAATCCTGATGCGGGCTGCGTCATCCATCTTGCCGAAGAAACTCACAATGACGAGCATGAGTGCAATGCCCGTCGCCAGCGAAAATACGGGGAATTGGGCAGGCAGCAGCCCAACATGCCAGATCGCGCGGCTCGCATTGACACCTAACAGCGCCCCGACACCGCCGCTAACGAAGATCGCCATCACGAACCCGATGGTCATCAAGACCTTGACAGCAAAGGTCGAGCGGTGCTGCAGGCGAACAACAAGCACCAGAGTGATCACAGTGACCACGCCAAAGATGGTGTAACCCCACACCATCTGTGCCAGCAGCGAAGTAGGATTCGGTTGCAAATAGACCTTCCAGATGCGTTCCAGATGCCCCAGATCCATGCCGATGGAGATCAGCGCTGCCGGCAAAGTTACCAACGCTGCCCAAAGTGCTAGTTTCCCTGTTCCTTTGAATGTGGGCACCTCGAACAGATAATCCAGTGTCGCCACCATGAATGATCCGGAGGCGATGCCAGCAAAAAACAGGTACATTGCCACCCATAAGCCCCATGTCACATAGGAGCCGTAGTTAACATCACGTTCCCCAATGAACAAGCGGCTGTAGAAACCGTAAATACCCAGAATCACGGCGACTATCGCGAGAACGTACAGAATCCGTTTTGCAGTAATCATGAGGTGGCTCCTCTCTCACAGCAAATAGTAAACGCGCGGAGAGGTACCGAGTTCTTCCTTCAGCCGTATCACATTGGGCTGAGCAATCATCTCGGAAACCAGGCTGGTGGGGTCGTTGGCATCGCCAAACAACGTAGCGCGCCCGATACACGTGGTTACGCAGGCGGGCAGTTCGCCGACTTTGATGCGATGCAGACAGAAATGGCACTTGCGTGCGTTGCCGATGGGCGATTGGCGTTCTTTGCGCGGGCGCGGTTCACTGTATTCGAAGTTGGCTGCACGCTCGTATTGTTCTGCGACAGCGCGACCCGCGATAAGTCCATCTGCAATCGGGTTAGGTTCGTTGTAGGTCAATCCGAAGTCCGATGTGCGTGCGCCATAGGGGCAAGCCGTCAGGCAGGCACGACAGCCGATGCACTGTTCATAATTGACAATGACGACACCTTCCTCATTCTTAAAAGTGGCGTTCACCGGGCACACCGGTGTGCAAGGCGGATTATCGCACTGCATACACGGGCGCGGCACAAAGCGTCGACCGATGTTGGGATATGTACCCCATTCTTCTTCGAGTACGGGGCGATATACGACACCCGGTGGCAGCTTGTTTTCCGCCACGCAGCCGATGGTACAGGCATGACACCCGACACATTTACGCAGATCGATTACCATGACCCAGCGCCGCTCTTGCGGTGTTTTCTGTAAAGCACGTTTCAATTCTGAGCGCATCCGCTCTAGAACATCGACGGTGCCATCAGCGCTGGTTAATGCTTCGTCGGGTCCCGCTACAGATGCGACTTCGTCTTCTGCCAAAAGGGATTCTGGCGAAAGGACAAGTGATTCGTAAGCGGCAATCGCTACCGAAGCACTTGCAACGCCGATAAGCCCTTTCAGAAAATCGCGCCGATTCACATCTGACGGGGACCGTGTACTTTGTGAGTCACCCATACACTTAAATCCTTTTCTCCTGGCTCGGAATCCGAACAGGAATACCAATTTCAGTCTAGCGAGCAGCGCTGGATGCGGGTATCAGGATTTGTCCGCATCCTTGTCAGAATTTGTGGGGATTTTCCTGACAAGTGATCAGGTGATGGGTGAGTCGTTCAGAAGATGATGCGACAAGGCAAACTGTACTAAAGCAGCCCGAGACCGCAGTCCCAGCTTTTCAAAACCACGAGCGCGATAAGTGTCCACTGTCTTGGAACTTAAGGTGAGTTTCTCTGCAATATCTGCTGACGTATGTCCCCGCGCCACCAGGAGCAGCACCTCTTGTTCCCGTTCGCTTAAACTCGCCCAGGGATTATCGTCCATGGACATGGGCAAAATATCGTCAAGCAGTGTTCGGGTCAGCGAGGGGTAAATGTAGACTTCTCCACGCATCACGACGCGAATGGCATCAAGAAGTTCATTGTCTGCGGCTTTTTTGAGAAGGTAGCCCGATGCGCCTTCCCGAAGTGCTTGACGAACATAACTCTCGTCATCGTGCATCGTTAGAATCAGTATTCGCACCGAAGACAGCGTCCGTCTGAGCAGCGACAGGACCTCAAGTCCTCCCAAGCCAGGCATCGAGAGATCGAGCAGGATCAGATTCGGTTGCAGCTGTGCTGCCATGGATAGCACTTCGCTGCCGTTTCCTGCTTCACCAATGACCTGCAAGTCAGACTGGGCGTCCAGGAGCATTCTGAGTCCCGCGCGCAGCACTGCATGATCGTCTGCAATGAGGATCGTAGTTGTCATCTCATCCTCCTTGAAGTGGAATTTCAACATACAGGCTGGTGCCCTGACCCGGTTCAGACTCAATCGTCAGATGACCGGACAAAAGCTCTGCACGCTCACGAATGCCATACAGTCCTAAATGACCTTCACTCCCTGGGATGGCTGCCGGGTCAAAACCTTTACCGTCGTCGTCTATAATCGCACGAACCTTATGTTCGGTGCGTTCAATAAAGATGCTGGCAGTATCTGCCTCGGAATGACGGACGATATTGGTCAGAGCTTCCTGCGTAATGCGATACAAGGCAGTCTCGACATCTTGTGGCAGCCGACTGTTATCTAACCCTGTGATCGCAATGTCAATGTCGAGCTGATGGCGTTTGCGGCAATCAGCGACGTGTCGGCGCAGTGCCTCTGGCAGCCCTAAATCATCCAGGACACTGGGGCGCAGTTGTAGTGCCAAGGAGTGTACATTCTCCAGAGTGTCCCCAGCGACACTTCGCAACTCCTCAGCGCGCCGCACCATGTCCTCTTTGTCACAGGTTGAGATCAATGCCTTCAACCCGATCATCAAGGACGTCAAACTCTGGCTCGTGCTGTCATGGAGTTCCCGCGCGATCCGCTTGCGTTCCTCTTCCTGCGCGCGGATAATCCCACTGACATACTCCGCTCGCAACTGCTCGCGCTCAAGACGCTCCTCATGAGCCGACTGGAGCGCGTCTGACATGCGATTGAAGGCGACCGTGAGCGTCCCAACTTCGTCATCTGCCCAGCACGGAAGACGCTGACTATAGTCCCCGCTCTCGATGGACTGGGCGACTCGGACAAGTTGGAGTATTGGTCGCGTCAAAACCCAGGTGAGCGTAGCCGCAGCAGTTATCCCAATCACGGCTACCATGACTGTGGTGAGCAGGAGTTGCCCTGTCAGGGTTTCGAGTGTTCGACGCAAGCTGGCATCGGACAAGCCAATCCGCGCTGTGCCTGCCTGACCACCGAAAATAGGCACAGCGGTATCCCAGATGTGCCCCTCGTTGGTATCCAGGATAATCGTCTCATGATGCTGATCGGGCGCAACGCGATTGATCTCTAACAGGTCTAGAGGAAAACCGTCACCAAAGGTGTGCGCAAGCACTTGCCCGCTCGGGCTCACGACGAATGCATAGCGCACATTGCTGTTGTTGACGAGTGTATCGCTGAGAAGCTGGTGAAGACCATACAGATCATTAATCAGGATGAGATCAGTTGAACGTGCGGCAATGTCATGCGCGACGGATATCGCCTGATCCTGGAACTGGCTGTTCATGGTTTGCGTGAGTGTCGCGCGAACCTGAATAGTTACGACAGCACCCATCAACAGCACCAGAGCAAGCACGATCCCTAGAATCTTGACTCGGATGTTCACCGCCCCGGCAACCTGCCAGAAGGCTGTAAACGCCCTTTGCAGCCAGCGGTTCATGGCGTCAATGCTCCAACTGCGTCAGCAACCTGTCGAACCGAGTCGTAGTTGCTGTCATCAACCTCAACAAAGCCTTCAAACCCTAATGCGTTCAATGCTTCCTGTGCATTGGGATCGCTTGACAGATTGAACAGTGCTTCCTGTAGAAGTGATTTGAGCTGAGGGCGAATATTGGGACTCACGACAACAGGTGGAATACCGAATGGTGGAGACTGATCAATGATCCGCACTTTCTGCGCGAGCGAAGGGTCTCTGGTAACCGCAAAATCATAGACAATGCTGTCCACTGAAGCGCCGTCGGCAATCCCGGCTGCGACTGCCTCAATGGCATCATCATGACTGTAGGTGAAGAATGTCCGCTCAAAAAAGCTTTCAGGGGTATCTCCAAGCTGTTCCACAAGATAAGTCGGATAGACACGACCGGTGTGAGACATCGGATCAGTAAAGGCGAACACTCGCCCGCGCAAGTCCTCCATGGACTGCGCGCTGCTTGCGGCAGGTACAATCAGGATGGAATAGTATACACTTTCCGCATTTACGACTGGCGCTGCCAGTAGTTCCATGCCGAATTTGTCATGCCCTGCAATGTATGCGCTGGTACAGACAAAAGCGAGATCAACCAGACCTTGTTCAATCAATAAGTTGGTTTCTTCATAAGTTTGGCGCTGCACCAATTCAACCGGTCGTTCCAGCGTTCGTGATAAATACTCTAGCAGAGGACGATAGCTGTCTGCTGTCCCTTGTGGCGACAGAACTGCTGCGACGGACACCCGCAGTGGTTCAATCGTGCTGATGGGCGCTGGTGGCAGTGGTTGCAGATTAGACAGATCAATGACTGTTGCTACTGAAGCCTCGGCGCAGCCCGTCAGGAAAAAAACCAGAATGAGATGCAAGACCTTTTTCATTCCATCTCCAAGCTTGTCTTATCATTCTTCCTTTTCTTTCAGTACATCCCCAATCCATGTGTATGCGGTGACAGCGCTGGGAAAGCCGAGTGTGGTGACCGCAAGCAGGGCAACATGCTGGACTTCTTCGCGCGAAATGCCCATTTCCAGAGCGCGACGCGCATGAGAATGAGCAGCCCCTTCGAGACGCGCACCTACCGCAAGGGCAAGCTTAACCAGCTGTCGTGTCTTGTCGTCCAGCGGTCCCGCCTTATGAATAGCATCCCCAAGCGCATCATAGGCTGCGGCAACATCCGGATATTCTTCGCGGATGCGGGTGAATGGTACGGGTAGCTGGGTCATTGATTTGCTCCTGCATGAACCACGATAACTTCAAAAAGGACTGATTAAAACATATAACCAGATATGCCTTCATGTTCGCATTACAGTCATCATCCTATCGTAATGCGCAATGTCACCTTCTCACTCAAGCAGAAGAGGTCTACCTCCAGTTTTTTGGAGTAACAACTGCTCAGGCGGCGCGGCTGATCGGACAGGCTTAATCGATGCCCGAATGCATCCGCTGACGATTGTAGAACACCTTGATATAGTCACAATGCGGCGCGTGCTTGTGGCTATGAAGCCAAGACACGCTCTGGGATCGTCTGCAACTTCACTTGTCGTAGCAGTTACCCGTGCCGCTTATACTCGACCGAATATGGGCATCGGCTGATGGATGAATCTCTACGCCTCACCACAAAGTGATACGCGCATGGAGACCAGTTTTGCCAGTCACCGGTGCGTGTCCTCCCACGCAGATTTCGTAATCACCTGGATTCACGATGGTTTCACCGGCTTCGGTTACTGAGGCAAACGCTTTTGCATCTAGTTCAAACACAGCGGTTTGTTTTTCACCCACCTTCAGATGTATCCGCTCGAATCCCCGTAATGCCCAACAGGGAATTCGCCCTTCATGCGAAATCAGGCGGCGAACATAGAGCTGCACAACTTCATCTCCTGCACGGCTCCCTGTATTCGTAATCTCTACCAAAACCCGAAGACTGTCACCCACCGCGAGCGATTGAGCGCTTAAGTCGAGTGAACTGTATCGAAAAGTGGTATAGCTCAACCCATAGCCAAAGGGATACAGTGCTTCTCCTTCAAAATAGCGGTAGGTTCGACCGCGCATATCGTAGCTCTTGAAATCAGGAAGATCATCGGTTGATCGATAGAACGTCAGCGGCAGCCGGCCTGCCGGGGTATATGTGCCAAACAAGACATCTGCGACTGCTTCGCCTGCCTCACCCGGATACCACGCCTGTACAATCGCGGCGAGGGCGCTGTCTGCCCATGGAATGGCTAAGGCGCTGCCGCCTAACAGGATTAGTACAACCGGTTTTCCTGTCGCGTGCAGTTCTCTAAGCAGCTTTTCCTGAATGGACGGAAGCTCAATTGTAATCCGATCACCCTGGCTGGTTGTGCCGAGAGGAACGCCCTCATCCTGCAAATCCTCTCCTTCCAGCACTTGAGAAAGCCCGCCCACAAAGATCACGACATCCGATTCTTGAGCGGCAGAAATCGCTGCTGCAAAGCCGCTTTCATCGGGGACGGTGATGTCGCACCCTGCGACATAATGAACCTGCGTCCCATCGCCGATCGCTTGCTGAATTCCTTCCAGGATCGTAAGCGGTTGCACCGGCGTGCCGTGATAGTTTCCTAACTGTGCGGTCAAGTCGTGGGCATTCGGGCCGATCACAGCAATTGAATGCAGATGATTACTCAACGGCAGAATGCCAGTGTTCTTGAGCAGCACAAGCGATTCACAAGCCGCTTGTCGGGCGAGCGCGCGATGGCTCGGTTGTCCGACGACTTCGATTGGAATGTGGGCGTAAGGAACCCGATCTGCCGGATCAAACATGCCTAAGCGAAACCGTGTCTTGAACAACCGCCGCAAGCATAGGTCAAGCTGCTCCTCGGTAACTAATCCTTGTTCGATCGCTTCGGCCAGGGATTGGTAGGCGCAACCGCAGCATAAGTCACAGCCTGCACGCACGGCCAGTGCTGCCGCTGCCGCGTGCGAATCGACGAGAAGGTGTTGTTCCGAGATGTCTTCGATGGCGCCGCAGTCCGAAACGAAATGTCCCGCAAACTGCCATCGAGTACGCAAAATATCACCGATCAGGGTAGGGCTGGCGCAACAGGCCTCGCCATTTGTCCGCGTGTATGCTCCCATGACCGATTCAACTTTCGCTTCACGCACACACGCTTCAAACGCCGGCAGGTAGGTATCCCAGAGGTCATGAGGACTGACCTTCGCGTCGAACGAGTGGCGTAGAGCTTCTGGGCCGCTGTGTGCGGCAAAATGCTTGGCACATGCCGCTATCTTTATGTATTCGGGGTGATCCCCTTGCAGGGCTTTAACAAAAACGACGGCCAGCCTGGCGGTTAAGAAAGTGTCTTCCCCGAATGTTTCCTGTGCTCGTCCCCATCGTGGATCGCGCACGATGTTGATGTTTGGCGTCCAGAACGTCAGCCCGCCATAAATCTTGACAATCCCTTTGCGTACAGCCTCGTGATGTTTCGCGCGGGCTTCATCAGAGATTACACGACCGATGCGATCCAACAAATCGGTATCCCACGTTGCTGCCAGACCAATCGCATGCGGAAAAACCGTCGAGCGTCCCGCCCGGGCTACCCCGTGAGAGCATTCATTCCACCAGTTGTATGCTGGAATGCCTAACCGCTCAATTGCGGGCGATTCGTGCAGCATTTGGGAAACCTTTTCTTCCAGAGTCATCGCGCTGATCAACGCATCGACGCGCGATTCGATGGGCTGCGTTACATCGCGGCTGATCGAGGGGAGTCTTTCAAGTATTGCTTGCGCTAACATTAGATATTCTCCTCGATCAGATTGACCAGCGTCCATGTCCCTTCACGATCAATTTTGAAGGTTTTGATTTCGTAGGGCGCAAACGGTATCGGCTTCGATCTGCCTCCCTCAAATCGGATATAAGCTGTGACATCTTGTCCGACACTTTCCACCAATCGGACAATCAGCGCGTTCTCCTGATCCGCTTTCTTCAATGCCCCCAATACCACTGTGGCAGGTTCTACATGCAAGAATGGAGGATAAGCAGGCTGCGCGCCGGGGAGTGGAGTGGGTGGAAAATAACAGAAAAAAGCGTCGAGCGGCTGATTAAGGGTGATCGCCGCCGAGATCAGCGCTTGATCAAAATAGGGTGTGAGGGGGCCTGATACCAGCAGGCGGAATCGGGTGTCAATCTGAGTTTGATCCATGAAGGTGTACGATTTTTCGGTTGGAACATCACTTTCGCTCCAGGCACAGTGTGTTCCCCCACGGCTGATGCTCAGGTTGAGTACACCATCATGGCTGACGTCGAATCCGTTTTGGCTGCTGTTTGCCACGCCAATCCGCATACTGTCCGACTGCAAACACAACCATCTCGCATATGGGTATTCGGTCGCGTTTGCAGGATAAGCAGCGACTCCATAGGGGATTTCTGCGGTCACTTGGCATTTATTCAGCGCCAACGGAATTTGCAGCTTGATCATCTTTCGCCGCGCCTGCATATATAACCGCACATCCATATCGATGTAGGGTAGAGCGGCATAAAAGGTGTGCTGGATCGATGCCCGGCAGTGCTGCCATCCCACCAGCGATTCGACCGTAATCCAGGCCTCTCCATTGGCGATCACCCGCAGCGCTGGACCTCGTGAGCCTTCCATGCCAACAAAATCGCCCACCCCTTCCGGCGTGAGTGCGTCGAATGGCGCGACGGGTTGGTTGAAAGCGACCCGATTTTCTCCTCCCCACCCATGCGATACATCCTGCATACTGAACAACCGCACCGGCGCGCGCAGAAGATTGCCCGAGGAAACAGTGTCGGTGAGTCTTGCGAGCGCCGCCTGATGACGATCAAAATGAGCCTGGAAGAATGGTGTCTGGAGCGTTATCCCATCCGCTGATTCATTCACTTGAAATGGCATATGCGGTTCGGGTGGGGCTTCAAACCGTATTTCATACCGGCGTACCGAGGCTGGCGCGACCTCGGCGACGAACCCACAAAAGGGCTGCCACGTGCTTTCATCGATGACCACGCTGTCGCCACCTGTTTCCTGATGGGGTACGACCTGCCCGCGATCATCGACCAGCGTAAATGGTTTCCGACGCGGCGGGGGTGCATATGCGCTCAGGAAGTTCAATCTGACGGGCGCCTTTACCGGATTAGCATGCGGGTTCAGAACGTAGATGGGAATTGTGTCTGGTGATGGCGGAATATCAGGCAGCAGAGCAGACTGTGCTTTTGCGATCACGCGCCGCGCGCTGTCTTCTGCGAAGCCGAACATTGCCAAGATGCCCGGAATGGCGGATTCACACAGTGATCCACACAGTACATCATGAAAGCTGTTGAACATCAGGCGTTTCCACGCTGCGCGTAGAAGATCTGCAGGATACGGTGTTCCGAAACGCCACCATGCCATTGCAGCAGTGCGCTCTGCCATTGCCAGCAGGGATTCGACCGTGCGCATCTGCCGCTTGATCGTTCCTACGGATGTATATGTGCCGGAAAGAGTGCGCTGAAGTTCACCTTCGATGACCGGAAATCTTGAAATATGCGGCTGGATGCGTGTAAAGAATGCTTCCGGGGTGCTGTGCCGAATTTCGACATCACTGTCCGCGAACTCGCGGAACATGTCGCGGAACAGCAGGAGATCAGCACGGGTGGCCCCGCCGCCGTGGTTGCCTAATCCCCATGTCACTATCGTATCCATTCCCGTCTCACGCGCGATCTTGATCCCACGCCGTGCCTGTTCCTGGGCTTGACCTGGATGCGGCGTACTGTACCAACCAGTGTCAGGCCGCACTGCGATGATTTCGCTTCCATCGCCACTGCGCCAGCGATAGAACGGCGCCGGGAGCGGCATTTGTGTATCGAGTGGTCGGCAGTGAATGTACATCCTGAAGCCGCTCTGCTTAAGCAGCTTGGGGATACTGTTGGGATGTCCAAAGCTGTCGAAGTTGTAAGAAACCACCGGTCGAACGCCAAATTTTTCCGCGAAGTAACGCCGCCCTTCCAGAATGACTCGGACGAGGGTTTCACCACCCGGCAGGTTTAGATCAGGCTGGAGATACCATCCGCCGGTGATATGCCAGCGCCCACTGCTCACCAGTGCCTTGATACGATCAAACAAGGGCGGATCGTATTCTTCTACCCATTCATATGTCAGGCTTTCATTGTGGTTGAAGATGAATTCTGGGAACTCGTCGAGCAGAGTAACTGCACTACGAAACGTCGATATAGTCTCACGTAGCCCTTCTTCCCAATTCCACATCCAAACCGGGTCGATATGGGCATTGCAGATCAGATGAACAATCGGACGGTGTGCCATGACAGAAGCATTATCCTTTGACTGCGCCCAGTGATAGTCCGCGCTGCATGTAACGCTGTAAAACGATGGCAATGATCAGCGGTGGCAGCATTGCCATGAAATAGCCCGCCATCTGAATGTTTGGCGGCGTTGAGCTGCGCTGCTCTATGACAAACAGCGCGACACTGATGGGCTGAATGTCCGGTTGACCCAACAGCACAAGATACGGCCACAAAAAATCTTTCCACAAATTGACGAACGTCAGAATAGACAGCACAATCAGTATCGGACGACTGAGCGGAATCACGATGTCCCAGAAGATCTGCCGAGCTGAAGCTCCATCAACGCGCGCTGCGTCGAAAATCTCGGAAGGTAGCCCATCGAAGAAGTTCTTGAGGATGAAGATCATGAACGCATTGACGCCGTAAGACAGCCACAGCCCCCAATAGCTGCCGAGCAGTCCCAAACGTGCTGCCGTAACGTATAACGGGATGATATAAGCTATACCGGGAATCATGAGGGTAACCAAGAAGCCCATTAGGATGTAACGTCCACCAATCGGCTTGAGCTTGGATAGGCTGTAGGCAGCAAGCATCGAGACCGTAAGCTGCACGGCAACCCCTCCCAGCACCAGGATCAGTGTGTTTCCAAACAGGGTGGGCAGATTGAAGTAGTCCCACGCTTGGCCGTAGTTATCCCAGTTGGCAACCGAGGGGAAAAGCTGAAACGTAGCGCTGAATACCTCGCGGCTGGTTTTCAACCCGCTGGTGAAGGCATAAACGAATGGCACTACCACCCCAATCGCCAGCAGCAGCAGCATGATCGTGACAGCAGCATAGATAAGACGCCCGCGGGCGGTGCGGACTTCCAGATCAGATAGAACCGCGCGCTCGGATGTGGCCATCTTACATATCCTCAACTCTCCGCAGCGCGGGTCGCGCGCAGATAGACAATCGAAAGCGCGCCCAGTACGATCATCAGCAGGACGCTCCACGCAGCGGCAAGCCCATAATCCCCGTTTAGGAATCCTTTGCGATACAGCGTGAATACCGGCGTCATTGTCGATTGGCCTGGCCCGCCTTCCGTAAGGACCAGTGGTTCCATGAATATCTGCACGATGCCAAGCACTTGTACGATCAGCAGCACCACCATGGTTGGTCGCAGATAAGGTATGGTGATGAAGCGAACACGGCTCCAGGGAGTCGCGCCATCGATCTCAGCGGCTTCGTACAGCTCGACCGGTAAATCTTGCAGCGCTGCCAGGTAGATCAACATGGTTGCGCCAAAACCTCCCCAGGTCATGATGACGAGGATGGAAGGCTTGACGAGGGCAGTGTCTTGCAGCCACCCATGCCGCGTCCCGCCCAATCCGATCACCAATTGGTTGAGCAGACCGCCCGGTTGAGGATTGTAGATCAACTGCCAGACGAGAATTCCGATTAGCGGCGGAATCACGCTGGGAAGAAAATACACAATCCGAAAGAAGCCCTTTGCGACGCGCATCTCGTTGACGAGCACCGCTACGATGACGGGCACAAAGAATCCGATAATGACGCTGAGTCCGGCAAACTCGAAGCTGTTTCGCCAGGATGCGACAAATGTCGGGTCAGAAAGCATCCGCTCGAAATTGCGAAACCCCACCCATGTCGAGGATGCGGCGTCCATCAGGTCAACTTCCTGGAAGCTCATCACCACACTATTGAGGATGGGCCACCAAGCGAACACCACAAAAGCCAGCAGTGCGGGCAGCAGGAACAAGTAGGCGACGATTTGTTCTCGCCATTTGATCCGACGCAGCGAATGACGACTTGTTCGTGCCTCAGCACTGTGCGTATTGGTCAGAGATGCATTCATCAGGAGTTCTCCCTGGATAACGCCTGCGGCCTGTTGCATACCAGCATATAGAACGGGTCAGGCGGTACCCGATGGATACCGCCTGACACTACATCTCATAATAGACTGATGCTTGTGATGGGTCTAACTGCCGGCTGCCGGATCAAGAATACCACTCTGGAATGCTTCCGCGTTCGCTGCCATCAGCGCGCCAACATCGGCAGCTTCGTCGGTCAGAACCGTTGTCATCACCTCGGCAACTGCCACGTAGAAGTCCTGCGCGAAGGGCGGTTCCGGTACCAGGACGATCTCTCCCGCATTGAGGGCATCATAGAAGCCCTGGTAATTCTCCACAGGCATCGTGATAAACTGTTGATCGAAGGCATCCACTGCCGCTTGCAGTTCACCGGCAAAGATTGGCAGTACAGGTGTCCCCGCGCCAGCCTGCGTGCTGTGGAAGATGGCCCGTGAGGGAGCAAATTCACCAGGGCTGAGGGTGCGCCAAACCTGGAACACAATCGCGGCTTCTTGTTCATCAGCCGTCGCGCCTGCGAACACCATTTGATGACTGCCGCCAGTCAGCGTGTAGCGCTTCCCGTCGGGGGCCTTCGGCATGGCTGTGTATCCGAACCGGGTCAGATCGACGTCAGGCATGTTCACCCGCAGCCAACCAACGCTGCCATCCGCCGGACTCATGAACATGATGGAGCGTCCATCCAGCGTCTCAAAGGTCGGGTTGCTGGACAGATCCAGCGGCAGCGCGTTTTCAGCATCAGGCCAGCGCAGATCATAGAGGAACTCCATTGCTTCGACAGCAGGCCCCTCTCCATAGACTGCGGTGTAGGTGCCGTCTCCATTGTCGCGGATCAATTCCGTCGCCCCAAAGCCGTAGGCAAGATTCGTGAAGTGCCAACCGCCACCGCCGCCCGAAAGGAACATCGCAAAACCAGCAACGCCCCCTGCGGGATCAGCGATTTCTTTGGCGACCGCGCCGAATTCTTCCCAGGTGTCCGGCGGCGCATCATATCCAGCTGCGCTCAATGCGGCAATGTCCCAACCAATGCCCTGTGCGTAGGAGAATTCAGGGAAACCATATGGATTGCCTTCGGCGTCGGAAAGCAGAGCCAGAAGAGTCGGGTTGTAAATCCCCTTGAGTCCCAGACTTTCAAAATACGTGGCGAGATTTGCTGCGACGCCCTGTGCGATCAAGCGCTGTGGTTCCGTTGCTGGAACGCCAAACAGGGTGGGCAGTGTGTTGCCCGCCACGAGCGCAGCAAACGATTCAGGTGAGAAGCAGTACTGGGTGCGGGTGACGCTGACGTTGGGATACGCTTCCATGAATCGGGCAAGCTGCGCATCGAAGTCTTGACGGGCTTGTTCTTGGTCTTCACCAATGCATGCCGCTACGGTAATTGCTACCTCTCGCCCTTCGGCAATCGTCCCCGGCAGGGTGATCGGGAACTCTGGTAGGGGGGTATCTTGTGCTGCGACGGGGGCAAGTGCAAAGAGCAGGAGACTCACAAGAACTAAAAGACTTATCGATTTCATACTTTCTACTCCTACCTTGATATCGTAAGGTATAGATGTTTCAAATTCATCATACGCCCCCACGTTTCAAGACGGGAGATAAAATCGTCTCACAAGATGAACTGATATTCCGATCCTCTTGTCCATCCAGCCTGCATCGAAACTGCGAGGGCTGCATCCCGACTTCGCGCAAGAACAACCGGTTGAATTCTTGTGTGCTGCTAAACCCCACTGAATAGGCGATCTCATGAATCGGCAAGTCGGTTGACCGGAGCAATCGCTCTCCTTCTATCAGTCGTCGTGAATTCCGGTATGCAATTGGCGAGGTATCAAGAGCCGTGGCAAACAACGCGCACAGATGCGACCGGCTGACTGCTGCCGCCGCCGCCATGTCGTCTAGGTTGATCGGTTCGGAAAAATGGCTTTCGACCAACCGCAGCGCTGGACTAATCTTCCGCAGCGCCTCGCGTCGCTCGTGATACTGGGGAGGGGTCTGCTGTTCATCCAGCAGACGCCGCGCCAAATATCCCGCCGCTTGAATCAACAGCCCACCCGTGATTATTTCCCAGGCATGTTCCTGCCGTTCCGCTTCATCCCATATCTGATTAAGTAGATCACGCAGAATGGGTGTGGCTGCATCATGGAGCGGAATCATCGGGCCAGAGCGGTTAAAATCGAGCGTAAAAGGAAGCCATGTTTCGGAACGCATCTTTGTGATCCAGCTGTCTGTCACGATTGCCGGATGAAAATGCACGACGAATAAACCAACCGTTTCGCAGTTCTCGTCAGTGTACGCCATATGCGGTTGCAAATCGTTGATGATGAACACTTGCCCAGTTTCAAATCGATACTCTTCATCTCCGACGACGAACACACCAAAGCCCGAGGTAATCACGCCGATTTCATAGCAGTCGTGAATGTGCCGCGCCTGCGGTGCGCTTCGATGAAGCTCACCCGGACCGAGATGGAACAACCGGTTATGTTCAACGAGATGCGTGCTGCAAAGAACGGGAACATAAACAGGAGTAAGGGATCGCCAGTTAATCATAGGATGCCTCGCAAAGAAGAGAACCTGTTCCTACAATGAAAAGGCCATTTTCTTGAGGAATTGTAATCTCGACCAGAAAGTGAGACAACATGTTCAATTCTGACCTGTTTTCAAACCTTACCAGGCTTTCCAATGCGCAGTCCCGCTCGATCAGTGCTGAAAACTTTACGGGTGAAAAAGGAAAAGGCGGCATGGCAATCGAAGGAACGGGCATTCCCGGTCCTGCGAGTGCGCTGGGACAAGGCTGGAAGGTGTCACCGTCTATTCGTATTCCTGGTCATGCAACAGCGCAATTGGCGAATATCACCGGTTCAGGCATCATCCGGCACATCTGGCTGACTGCGGACCCTCGTTTCTGGCGCTCGCTGATCCTCCGCTGCTTCTGGGACGGCGAATCCACGCCATCCATTGAAGTGCCCCTTGGTGATTTCTTCTGCAATGGCTGGTGTGTGCGCGCGAACGTGAATTCGCTGATGATTGCCGTCAATCCTGCCGGAGGCTTTAACTGCTACTTTCCGATGCCTTTCCGCACCGGCGCGCAGATCTCTGTTGAAAGCCTCTCGAAGGATCAGATCGATGGATTTTACTATCAGATCGATTATACCCTCCAAGAAGTGCCGCTTGACGCGGCCTATCTCCACGCCCAATGGCGGCGTAGTAATCCGCTCCCTTACAAACAGGTGCATACGCTCTTGGATGGGGTCAACGGCCGCGGACACTATGTCGGCACATATCTGGCATGGGGCGTCCATAACAACTATTGGTGGGGGGAGGGCGAAATTAAGTTCTACCTGGATGGCGATCACGATTTCCCGACGATCTGCGGCACTGGCACCGAAGATTATTTCGGCGGCGCCTGGAATTTTGAGCATCCTACTGGCGAGTACGGGGTATTCTCTACGCCATTTCTCGGTTTGCCCCAGGTGATCAAACCGGATGGATTGTATAGATCACAGCAGCGCTTCGGCATGTACCGTTGGCATGTTCCTGATCCAATCTACTTTCACAACGATTTGCGCGTGACGATTCAGGCGCTCGGTTGGCGCTCTGAAGGGCGCTTCCTGCCCCTCCAGGACGACATCGCCTCAACCGCATTCTGGTATCAGGCCGAGCCCCACGCGCCCTTCCCAGCCTTACCGGATCGGGATTTTATCGAGGTAATTTGATCGGTTCAGGTCCCTGTGCGGCTTTTCAGAGTGGTGGCTTTGATTGCTCTCTCCCAGCGGCATTCCGCGTTAGAGACAGGGGGCCAGTTCTCAACGGTAGGTTTATTGCCCGGTGTCAGCTTTCAGCGATGCGGCGTGCCTTTCCGACCGCTTAATGGACAAACCAAACCAACCCCGACTCATCGTAGGGGCGGCCCGCCGGGTCGCCCGTGCTAAATTGTCGAGAACAATGCGTGGCTGCGGGCATAACGCGCCGGATGCACCACTAAATCTCCGTAAATATTCCTCAAACCGTTTTCATGATGTGTATTTCGTGAATAGATAACAAAAATCATCAGAAAAAGTTCATCCATTCTGTCTCTAAGCTCAATTTGTTGCGTTCAGTACACTCCCCTCGACATTTTCATCCTGCTAAGGGTTGCTAAGGGGATATACTATGCGACTTGGGATTAAGCGGAAACGGATTGGAAGCCGCATTCTTGCGCTTGCCATTGCTTCTCTGGTACTGGCATTTTTGGGCACACACAGCGCGCACGCGCAGGGTGATGCCCCAGCAGCGACAGCAGCAGCAGTCGATACCGTCTGGGTTCTCATAACTGGTTTTCTCGTCTTCTTTATGCAGACCGGTTTCGCCATGCTTGAAACCGGTCTGATCCGTCAGACGAGCACGGTCAATGCTTTGCTCGAAAACTTCATCGACGCTGGGATCACGGCGGTCGCTTTCTGGGCTGTCGGCTTCGGTATTGCGTTTGGCACCTCATCAGGTGGTTTGTTCGGAACCGATAATTTCTTCCTGAGCGGTGCGATGAGCTTTGAAGGTGGCGCGGTTGTATTCAACAAGTTCGCCGCCTATCCTAACCTTGATGTTCTGACCTTCTTCTTCTTCCAGTTCGCCTTCGCCGCGACCGCCAGCACCATCACGACGGGGGCGATGGCGGAACGTACGGACTTCATCGGTGACCTGATCTATAGCGCGATCATGGGTGCCATCAGCTATCCGGTCATCGTTCACTGGGTCTGGGGTGGCGGTTGGCTGTTCCAGCAGGGATTCCATGACTTTGCGGGCAGTACAGTCGTTCATACCGTCGGTGGCGTGACAGCCCTGGTCGGCGCGGCCATGCTCGGCCCCCGTCCCTTCCGCTGGAAAAACGGCAAATGGCAGCCGCTCCCTCCTGCCCATAACCTCGGTCTGGCGACAATCGGCACGATGATCCTCTGGTTCGGTTGGTATGGTTTCAACCCCGGTTCGACCCTCGGCGTGGGCAACACCGGCTTGATTGGTCTCGTCACCCTCAATACGACCCTTGGTGCGGCGGGTGGAACGCTGGTCGCCATGCTCCTCCAATACTCCCGCAGCAAGAAGTGGGATCTGGTCTACACGTTGAACGGATCGCTGGCGGGCTTGGTTGCCATCACGGCGGGCTGCGCGTTCGTGTCGCCGGTTTCGGCGCTGATCATCGGTCTGGTGGCGGGTGTAGTGGTCGTATATGCCGCAGATCTGATCGAACGTCTCCATATTGATGACCCAGTCGGCGCGTTTGCGGTCCATGGTGCCTGTGGTATCTGGGGAACACTGGCGATCGGCTTGTTCGGTCAGCCTGGCTTGACTTTCGCTCCGGCGGGGGTCGATGTGGCGACCCGTGCTGGGCTGCTCCTGGGCGGTGGCATCGATCTGTTGGTTGTGCAGTTCATCGGTTCAGCAGCGACAGTGATCTTCACGGGGGTGTTTGCTGTCTTGATGTTCGGTGCCTTGAAGGCGATTGGTCGTCTGCGCGTCAATAAGGCGGTGGACGATGTCAAGATCTTCATCGACGACTACGAACATGGCGCCTCGATCTGGCCTGATGTCCGTGAAGCTGAAGAAGCTCTCGGTATCGACCCGCAGCACAAGGCAGCGTTGGCTGCCGGTGACTAAGAGGCAAACCAAATTAAAGGCGACTCATCGTAGGGGCGGCCCGCCAGGTCACCCCTACGAGACTCATTCGCATTGGAATGCTTCCCCGCATGAGATAGATTCCATGAACGTCACTCCCAACCCCACTTCGTGGCAGGGCGGGAGTCATACATTCATGGGCAAACCAAATCGAAGGCGACTCATCGTAGGGGCGACCCGCCGGGTCGCCCGTGCGAGACTCATTCGCATTGGAATGCTTCCCCGCATGAGATAGATTCCATGAACGTCACTCCCAACCCCACTTCGTGGCAGGGCGGGAGTCATACACTCATGGGCGAACCAAATCACGGGCGACTCATCGTAGGGGCGACCCGCCAGGTCGCCTGTGCGAGACTTTTCCTCCACCCAATCGGAGCAAGTTCATGTTGGAATTGGCTCGGTTTCTTGTATAGAATCGTCCACCGGCTTACATATTGAGCGTCCTGCTCGTCGGGGCGCTTCATGACTCCTGGAGAGAGCAGGGCACGCTATGGTGCTGGCGCAGCATGATCTGGATTTCTGGCGGAATCCCACGGGCGTCGATGTGCCCGGCGATCCGCTCAAGTTTCTGTTCGTCACCGATGACGCCGAACATCAGATGGTCTCCTGGCTGGCGCAGAAGGTCTTCGACTATCAGGTCGCCAACCGCGCCACTGGCCGCCAGATCACCAAGATGGTCATGATTACGATGGGCGCGCTGCTGCCCGGCGTGCTGCTCCAGGATTATTTGACCCACTGCGCCCCGCCAGGGATGCCCCAGGTCGAGTTCGGAACCTTCGGCGTGCGCTGCTACTACGGTCCCGGCCAGCCTCTCGAACATCCCGAAGTCGTTCAGCCCCTGTCCATCAATGTGACCGGGCATATCGTCGGCATCATCGAAGACCTGATCGACCTGGGCATGACCACCCGTTATGTCCGCCGCATTCTCATGTCGGAGATATCCGAGCAGTATGGCGCCCGCGACGTCGTCATCATCGCCCCCTACCGCAAAAGCGCCGCTCAGATGGATAACGTCGAAGTCATCACCTTCGGTAATGTGCCCAAGGACACCTGGATCATCACCCCCCGCGAGCGTGTTGAAACGATGGTCAAGCGTGTACCCTTCTGGGCAAAGCACGGCGCTTCCCGCGCTGACTGCATCAACCACCTGCAGCGCATCGGCTACCCCGACTACCTCATCGACCAGTGGTTCGAAGTCGCCTGGTCCCGCCGCGAACCGGGCTAAATCCCGCTGTTCATCTCGTAGATGATCCGCAGCCCGTCCAGCGTCAGTTCCGGCGCGATGGCATCGATCACGCTCGTATGTTGGTTGAATAGGGGAGCCAGCCCGCCCGTGGCGATCACCTTGATCGGCTCATCCTGCATGGCCGTCTTCAGCCGCCCCACGATCCCTTCGACCAGCGCCACATACCCCCAGAAGATGCCCGACTGCATTGCGTGGATCGTATTCCGCCCAATCGGATTCGGCGGCGGAACCAAATCGATCTGATGCAGCCGCGCCGTCCGATGGACGATGGCATCATGTGCCACCACGATCCCCGGCGAGATCGCCCCGCCGCAGTACGCCCCATCCCGCGATACCACATCGAAGGTCGTGGCCGTGCCGAAATCGATCACAATGGCCGGCCCGCCATACAGCTTCATGACCGCGGCTGCATTGACAATGCGATCTGGCCCAACCTGTTCCGGTTGCTCGATATCCAGACGCACACCCGTGTTCGTCTTGTGGTTGACGATGACCGGTTCCAGCCGCAAATACCGCTCTACCATGTCGGCGAAAGTCGCTGTCAGCGGCGGAACGACGCTGCCGATTACAACACCCGTGACTGACTTGAAGTTCAAGTCCGCGCTGCTCAGGAAATTCCGCAGCAGCACCGCGTACTCGTCGGCCATCTTGTTGCTGATCGTCCGTGCCCGCCACGAAAGCCCCCAGGATTCTCCGCGCCACAACCCGAAATGAATATTCGTATTGCCAATATCGACTGCCAGCAGCCCTGCTTCACCCATGCTCTCATCTTCCCTGCAAAGGCTTCTGCCCGCCCGGTTTTTGGGGGCGTTGATCCGTTGATCTACCCCTGCTTTGTCAGCGTCAGCGTCCAGTCCGCGAATGCATTGTAGCTCAGTTCCAGCGTGCAGTTGTTCGCCGTCAGCGTGTAGCTGATCCCTGCCACCATCCCCACGCCGAACAGCAGTTCATCCGTCGAAAGGACGCACCCCGGAATTGAACTCGTGCCCAGGCTCGCCGCCATCAGACGGTCGGTCTCAGCGGTGATGGTGTAGATGCCGTTTTCCAGCAGCGGCAGGTTGATCGTGCCCGCTCCGGCGTCCCCGCTGATGCTGATGACCGTCTGCGACGCTTCCGGTTCGGCCACGCAGTCCGCCCGCGCTGCCGCAATCTCTTCCGCCAGCCGGTCGAAGGCCGACCCCAGATCGCCCCCGCCCACCAGCGCTGTCTGGAAATTGAACACCGCCGCCGTCATCTGTGCCGAAAGCGCCAGCCCGGAGCAGTCCCGTTCCTGCGCCTGAACGGTCACGGCGGGCAGCAGCGCCAGCGCCACCAGCAAACCAATCAACACTTTTCGCATCATTCTGTCCTCCATATTCCATCAAGAACGTTAAGTGTTTGCAGCCGAGTCCAGATTATTGACTACTTTCCGCCCGGAAACAACCGGTTGCCCCCGACGATTTGGTCGAATCTCCCAAGTCGCGGCGGTTCATCGGTGAACTTCTTTGCTACAATAGTATGATGTGATCGTTTCAGCTTAGAATCCATTGGATAAACCCTTCATGACGGCTCAAGACAGCATTTTTCCCCGTTCCAGCGGTGTGCTCCTGCATCCCACTTCGCTCCCTGGTCGCTATGGCATCGGCGACCTGGGGCCATTTGCCTACCGCTTCGTTGATTGGCTCGCTTCTGCCGGGCAGACCATCTGGCAGGTACTTCCGCTCGGCCCGACCAGCTACGGCGACTCGCCCTATCAGTCCCTTTCGACCTTCGCGGGCAACACCCTCCTCATCAGCTTCGATCAACTGATCAAAGACGGCTGGCTGGTGGCTGAAGACGTGAAGCATGTTCCACCGTTCTCGCCCTATCTAGCCGAGTTTGGCCGTGTCATCACCTACCACAACCAGATTCTCTCCAAAGCCTACGAGCGTTTCATCGCTTCCGCTTCAGCCGACCAGAAATCGGCCTTCGCCGCCTGGTGCGCTGAACACGCCTACTGGCTGGAAGACTTTGCCCTGTTCGCCTCGCTCAAGCAGCACTATGGCGGCAAACCCTGGGTCGAGTGGCCCAAAGGCGAGGCGCTCCATGAACCGGCTGCCATAGTTGCCGCCCGCCAGAAGCACGCCCGCGCTGTCGAGGAGCAGAAGTTCCGCCAGTGGCAGTTCTTCCGCCAGTGGAACGCCCTCCGCGAATATGCCCGCGAGAAGGGCATCCGTCTCGTTGGTGATATTCCCATCTTTGTCGCCCACGACAGTGCCGATGTCTGGGGCAACCGCTCTGAATACTTCCTGGATGCCGCCGGCAATCCCACTTTCATCGCCGGCGTCCCGCCAGATTACTTCAGCCCGACCGGGCAGCGTTGGGGCAACCCCCTCTACCGCTGGGATAAGATGGCCGAGAATGGCTATGCCTGGTGGCTCAGCCGCATCCGTGCCACCCTCCAGATGGTCGATATCGTCCGCGTCGATCACTTCCGCGGCTTTGAGGCCTACTGGGAAGTCCCCGCCAGCGAAGCCACCGCGGTCAAAGGCCGCTGGGTCCCCGGTCCAAAATTCGACTTCTTCAATGTCGTGGTCGAGAAGTTCGGCCAGCTTCCCATCATCGCCGAAGACCTCGGCCTCATCACCCCTGGCGTCGTCGAACTCCGCGATGGTCTGGGGCTGCCCGGCATGAAGATCCTCCAGTTCGCTTTCGGTGGCGCGGCCGCGGAGAACTCCTTCCTGCCCCATAACTTCACCCCCAACTGCGTCGTCTATACCGGCACGCACGACAACAATACCACCCTCGGTTGGTGGATGAGCGACAAAGAAGCCACGCCCGATGTCCGCAGTTTCGTCCCGCAGTACATTGGCCACCCCGTCAGCGAAATCCACTGGGAACTTATTCGCCTCGGTATGGCCTCCGTCGCTCATACCTTCGTTGTTCCCATGCAGGATGTTCTCGGCTTCGGCGCCGATACCCGCATGAATACCCCTGGCCGCGAATCCGGCAACTGGGGCTGGCGTTTCACCACCGAATGGCTGGATCACCCCGCCCGTGAACGCCTCGCCTATATGACCCGGCTCTATGGCCGCTGGCCCAAAACCCCAGCCGAACCTGAACCCGGTGACGGCGAAGGCTAATCCCTTGATGCACTCAACAGGGACGGACGGGATTTACCCCGTCCGCTCCGCTTTCCGTACCCTCCGTATTTCTCTATTTCTCTGTGTCCTCTGTGGTTCAATCTGTTTTGGATCAATCCCATGAATATCTCCCTTCACTGGACTGCCGGTCTGCACCATGACGGCTCCGCGCTGTATGTCTCCAACCCGCTGCCCTCCCTCGGCGAAACCGTCGAGGTCAGGCTGCGCGTCCCGGTCTCCGCGCCAATCCACCGCGTCTTCCTCCGCACCGCCCCCGATGGCGAGGCCGCGCTCGAACCCATGACCCAGTCTCGCGCCGATTCGGTCTGTGCTTGGTGGGTCGCCCGCCTCAAGATCACCATGCCGCTCATGCATTACCGCTTCAAGCTGATGACCGCCGAAGGCAGCTACATGCTCAATGCCCATGGAGTCAGCCGCGCCGATAGCCCCGACTATGACGACTTCAAGCTCGTCGCCGATTTCGACGCTCCCACCTGGCTCGAAGATGCCGTCTTCTATCAGATTTTCCCCGACCGCTTCTACAACGGCGATCCGTCCAATGATGTTCCCGACGGAGCCTGGACTTACAGAGGCTTCGCCACGAGGCGCCGCGCCTGGGGAGAGCCTCCGCTGCCCTGGGAGCAGGGTGGGGCGCTCGATTTCTACGGCGGCGACCTCCAGGGCATCGCCCACAAACTCGACTATCTGAGCGACCTGGGCGTCACCGCGCTCTTCCTCAATCCCATCTTCACAGCCTATACCAACCACCGTTACGACATCGCCGACTACCATCAGGTCGATCCTCACCTCGGCGGCGATACTGCCCTCATCGCCCTCCGCGCCGCCTGTGACCGCGCTGGGATGCGTTTGATCCTCGACGTGACCCCCAACCACTGTGGCTGGCGCAATGCCTGGTTCACCGCTGCTCAGGCTGATCCCCACGCGCCGACCGCCAGCTATTTCACCTTCATCCACCATCCCGATTCCTACGAGTCCTGGTTGGGTCACAAATCCCTGGTCAAGCTCAATTACCGCAGCCCCGCCCTGCGCGATGCCATGTACCGCGCTCCCGATTCAGTCATGCGGTACTGGCTCCGCGAACCCTACCGCATCGACGGCTGGCGGCTCGATGTCGCCAACATGACCGCCCGCCAGGGAGCCGTCCAGCTTTCCCATGATGTCTGGCGCGAACTGCGAACTGCCGTCAAGCGTGACCGTCCCGAAGTCTATCTGCTTGGCGAGCATTCCTTCGATGGCACGCCCCATCTTCAGGGCGATGAACTCGATGCCAGCATCGACTACCAGGGCTTGACCATACCGCTCTGGGGCTGGCTCCTCGGCGATTTACCCTTCCCTGTCCCCGACTGGATGGATGCCGTCCCGCTCCCTGCTGAAGTCATGGTCGAGCATGGGCGGCGTTTCCGCGATATCGTTCCCTGGGCTGTCATCCGCCAGCAGTTCAACCAGCTCGGCTGCCACGATACCCCCCGAGTTCGGACGCTCTTCGGTGGCGATGCCCGCCGCGTCAAAATCGGCGTCACGCTCATGATGACCATGCCTGGTGTCCCCTCCATCTACTATGGCGACGAGATCGGCATGGATGGCGGCCCTGACCCCGATAACCGCCGCTGCATGATCTGGGACGAGTCCCGCTGGGATCACGACCTCCGCGCCCATCACCAGACCTTCGCCCGGCTGCGCCGCGCGGCTCCCGCCCTCCGGCAGGGCGGTTATCAGGTGCTTCATGCCCAGGGCGATCTGCTCCTCTACCAGCGTCAATCCGCCGACCAGCGCCTTCTGGTGCTGGCCTACCGTGGGGAGACCCCGCTCCTTGACCTCAGCCTGCCCATCTGGCACGCCGGTCTGCCCGATGGATCACTGCTCCACGCCATCGCCGGGACCTTCATACCCGCCCAACCCTTCCAGGTGCAGGCCGGACACCTCAACCTGCCCGAATTACCGCCGCTCTCCGCCCTCGTCCTCGAAGGATAGACTGACCGAGTCGCGAATCTGGGCTGAGATTTCACCAGGAATCAAACCTTCTTGCCCTCTTAAGCCCCCTTGTATCTCTCCCGAACGTGGAGCAGCGCCGGGAGAGATACCGTCTTGAAAGTCAAGGGGTGCAGCCTTGAGTTGAGCGAGATGGGGATCAAAGGGTGTGTTGTTCTTGATGACCCCATAAGCGAGGGGCAAGTCGTCGATGATGAGGCGATTCCTGAGAATGAGGTGTGATTTATATTTGGGCGGCCGTCCCGGTGGGAATGGACTGGACAGGATGCATCGCGCCCCTGCCCGATCCGCTTTCCAAATGCTGGCTTCCTACCGTTCCGCATTTCCAGAATAGCACAAAATGAGGGTGGAAGTCGGTGGATGGGCGGAAGCCCGCTCCTACCCTACAGTCGATGCGCAACAGCGCTAACCAGGATGGTTAGGATGCAGGAGGGCGTCAGATGACGCCCTCGCCGAGGGCGGGGGTTGGGGCAGGGCAGAGCGGCTCGATCTGGTAGAAAGCACGCTCGGCGCAAGTGAACTGGCGGATGTAGCGGTTTTGCTGAATCCAATCCGCGAGGACGGCAGGGGTAGGCAGGAAGCGCCAGAGGCGGGCGGTGGCATCACCGGAACCGGACAGGATAGACGCGGCGTCAGGGCTGAAGACGACCGCGCGCACATCGTCGGCGTGACCGGTGAAGCGCTGAAGTTCAGCACCCTGCTCGACATCCCAAACGATGACGGTGGAATCGGCTGCGCCAGAGACCGCGTAACGGCCATCGGGACTGAGATCGACGCTGAAGACCTGGGCGGTGTGGCCTTCAAAGGTGCGAAGGCGGCGGCCGCTGGTGATATCCCAAAGGGCGACGGTGTTATCCGCCGAGCCAGAGAGGATCAGGCTGCCGTCGGCATTGAAATCGACGCCGCGCACCCAATCGGTATGGCCTTCAAAGCGGCGGATTTCCTGGCCGATCTCCACATCCCAGAGGATGAGGACGTTATCGAAGCCGCTGGAAATCAACCGGGTTCCATCCGGGCTAAAGGCCAGATCGGCTACGCGGAAGACGTGACCAAATAAGCGATTGAGCACCGTGCCGGTGTCTGCATCCCACAAGATGATGGTGTTATCGCGGGAGCCGGAGGCGAGTGTCTTGCCGTCCGGCGTGAAGGCGACAGCCCAGACGGCATCGCTGTGACCGTTGAGGCTATCCACGCCGCCGAAGCGCCGGATCAGTTCGCCGGACTCGATGTCCCATAAGATCATGCTCAGATCATCCGAGCCAGTGAGGGCAAAGCGACCGTCGGCGCTGACGGCGAGGGCGTTGACCGGGCCGGTATGTCCTTGGAGGAGACGGAGTCGCTCACCCGTGGCGGCGTCCTCGATGGCGATAGTTGCATCAGCAGAGGCGATGAGGACGCGGCGGCCATCGGGGGTAAAGGCGACCGCATTGACGCCTGACTGATGACCGGTGAAGCGGCGCATCTCCGCGCCGCTGTTTAAGTCCCAGAGGCGGACGGTGGTATCCCAGGAGGCGCTGAGGAGAGACTGATCGTCTGGGCTGAAGGCGAGGCCGTAGACGAGGTAGGTGTGGCCGACGAAGCGGCGGATGATTGCCCCAGTGGCGAAGTCCCAGAGGATGATGGTGTTATCTTCGCTGCCGGAGGCCATCAGGCGGCCATCGCTGGTGAGATCGACGCTGGTAACGCGGGTGCTGTGTCCTCGATAGCGGCGGACGGGCTGGCCGCTCTCGAACGACCAGTAGATCACCGTGCTGTCATCGGAGGCGGAGATGAAGCCCTGCTCGTCGGGGGTATAGACGAGGCTCCAGACCTGGCTGATGTGTCCCTCCCCTTCCAGGCCAAAGCGAACCAGGGCATCGCCGGACTGGGCGTTCCAGAGGGTGATCGTGCCATCGGCGGCCCCGGTGAGGGCGGTGAAGCCGCTGGGACTGTAAGCCACATCATAGACGGCGCTGCCAGCGGACTGGAAGACGCGCTCGACCGTCCCGGCGGGAATGTCCCAGAGAATCACCTGACCGTCATCGCCGCCGGAAAGGGCAAAGTCGCCATCCGGGTTGAAGAGGACGCTGCGAACCGCGCCGGTGTGGCCGGTGAACTGGCGGATCTGCTGGCCAGTCAGGACATCCCAGAGAATGAGGGTGCTATCCTGTGAGGCGGAAATCAGGGTTTTGCCATCCGGGCTGAAGGCGGCATCCCAGACCCAATCGGTGTGGCCTTGAAGGTGATAGACGATGCGGGCGGTGGCGACCTCCCAAATGATGACGGTGTTATCCCGCGAGGCGGAGGCGGCCAAGCGGCCATCGGGACTGAAGGCAGCGCTGATGGCGCGTTCGGCATGGCCGGTGAAGACACGGCGCGTGCCGGGGCTGTAACCGGCTTCGGCCAGGGTGCGGGACATTTCCAGGCTGGCGCTGTCGAGACGGCTGGCTTCCAGTGCCAGGAGGATGGCGAGATCGGTATTGTCATTGGCAAGAGCTAACTGAGCGCCAGAGGTGAAGGCCAGACCGCGCGAACGGGTGGCATTGGCTTCGGCGGCGGCGGCGGCGGTGGCGGCATTTTCGGCCTGAAGCTGGGCCTCGCCCTGGGCATAAGTGGCGGTGACGAGGTTTTCTGCGGCGATGCGGCTCTGGCTGACAGCGACGGCGAAGAGGATCAGGGCGATGACGGTAGCGGCGGCCAGAACGCCGACGAGCGTCTTGAGGATGTTCCGGGAGCGGCGTTCGAGGGCAGCTTCGCGGGCCTGACGCTGGGCTTCAAGGGCACGCTGGCGGTCGCGGGCTTCCAGGCTGGCCTGGAGGTAGCCACGCTCGGATTCGGTCAGAGCGAGGGTGGTTTCGGCTTTCCAGGCTTCAAACTGATCCAAACGCGCGCCGGAAGCGAGGAAGCTGGACTCACGGGCAGCAGCGCCCCATTCCTCAGCCGCGGCGGCGAGGCGGCGCTGCATCCGCAGGTCTTCGCGGCTGTCACGGAGCCAATCGCGGAGGCGATCCCACTGGCGGATGAGGGCTTCGTGGGCGATCTCGACGGTGGGGGTGCGGCTGACCGGATCACGGTCGAAGGTCAGGAGGCGGAACTGGCCGAAGCGATCCACGGTACGCTGCATGGCGGCGGAGTCAGACTGAAGCGAGAAGAGTTCGTCCAGGCGGACACGGCGACGGGTGTCTTCCGCGCCTTCGTTGGGGGTGATGAGGCGAAGGAACATCTGGCGGGCAGCGGCCTGCCCTGCCGCATCGAGGCTGTGGTAGAGGTCGTTGGCGCGGCGGGCCAACGCGCCGGAGACGCCGCCAATCTCGCGGTAAGCTTGGGCGGTGAGCCAGCGGCCGTCACGCCGCTCGAACAGCTCGGTCAAGGCAAATTGAAGGAGGGGGAGCGCACCGGGCTGCTCGGCGACATCGGCGATGATCTGGGGGACGAGGCTGGCTTCCAGGCCGAGACCGGCGCGGCCAGTAGGTTCGGTGATGGCGCGTTCGAGTTCGTCACGGCTGAGGGGCAGGACGACCTCGGTACATTCGCGGATGAGTTCGCCGAAGCCGGAATAGAGCAGCGGACGATCATAGAAGTCGGCTCGGAGGGTGGTGATGATGCGAATGCGGCTGTTAGCGTCGCGCGCGGCGGCGTGGAGCAGGTTGAGGAAGTGCGTGCGGGCGGCTTCATCCTCGGTCTGGGTGAAGACCTCCTCGAACTGGTCGATGACCAGCAGGAACTCGGTGCCGGCCGGGAGGATGCGTTTGACGGCGCGGATGAGACCGCGGTCGTCTTCCTTGAGCTGCGGGAGCAGGCTGGATGGCGGATTGACAGCGACGCGCAGGAGGGCGGCTTCAAGTTCTTCGAGGGGATGCGTACCAGGCAGCATCTCGACGATGAACCAGATGCCGGAACCAGGCAGGGCATTCTCGCGCAGGCGGGGCAGGAGACCGGCTTTGATGACGCTGGATTTGCCGCTGCCACTGGGGCCAACAACGGCCAAGAAACGGGCGGATTGACCCCCGCCGCCGAGCAAAGTGATGAGGTGATCGACGAGGGACTCCCGACCGAAGAAATCGGCGGCGTCGGCTTCTTGGAAAGCACGCAGCCCTTTGAAGGGGTTGAGTATCTCGGCGGCATCGATGCCCTCGATGGCGAGGTCGCTAAGGCGTTCGGCGCCGGGGAGACGGGCGGCTTCGTCTGGTGGGGCAAGGATGCCGGACTCGATGAGGGCCTGACGGAGATCGGCGTTGAAGGCGGCGACGCTGGGGTAGCGGTCGCTCCATTCTTTCTCGGTAGCTTTGCTGATAATGCGGTTGAAGACTTCAGGCACATCCGGACGGCTCTCATGGACGGGTGGGAGCGACTCCTGGAGGTGCTTGGTGATGATGGTGGAGAGGGGCAGTCCTTCGTAGGGCAGAACGCCGGTGAGGACTTCGTAGAGCATGATGCCGAGGCTGTAGACATCGGTCTGAGGGCTGACACGGGTGGCTTTGATCTGTTCAGGAGAGAGGTAGTGGGGCGACCCCATGAGACGCCCCTGCTCATCTTCGCGGACATAGATGCTGTTCTGGTCAGTGAGGTTGTGGAGATCGCGGGCAATGCCGAAATCCGCCAGAAACGCATTCTGGTCTTCGTCGAGGAGGATGTTATCGGGTTTGAGGTCGCGGTGGATGACACCGGCACGATGAGCAACGCTGAGCGCAGTGCCAATCTGATCGAAGAGCCGGCCAACCTCTTCTAGCGGCCAATAGCCCTGCTTGAGGCGGGCGCGGAGGCTGCCGCCCCGCAGCCAGCGCATGACCAGATAAGCACCGTCGGCTTCGCGCCAGTAATCATAGAGCGGGACGATGTGGAGGTGCTCGAGGTGGGCGATGATCTGCGCTTCAGCCTCGAAGCGGCGGATGAACTCTGGGTCGTTGATGTACTGCGGCAGGATGACCTTGATGGCGACCTCGCGTTTGACGGCGGGTTGGTAGGCGCGGTAAACAGCGCCGAATCCACCCTGGCCGATGAGTTCAAGGAGTTCGTAGCCTTTGATGGTGCGACCGCTGAGTTCGGTCGGGAGGAGTGTGTCAATAGACATGGTGACCCGCCGTAATGGGAAAGAAAATGAACCGCAGAGACGCAGAGGACGCAGCGATCATACGCAGGGGAAAAAACTTGAACCGCAAAGACGCAAAGATTGGGAGAAGATACCCCCCCATTTCTCTAAGGGAGAAGCAGCGCATACACACAGCGGGGACGCAGGGGATCACCCGGCCATGAACTGGCCGGGCAGTTGAAAGATCACCCCCTGGGGAGGTTGAAGACATGCGGTCGATCATGGGTGATCGATTCCTTGCGCGCGAAGCAGCATACTGAAATCAACCTGTGAAGGATGTAACGCCCACACTCCCTGAGAAGCGCAGCCTTATCAAGCAGGGGGACACGGCGAGGCCATGTCCCTACGAGTTAGACGTGATTGGTCAGCCGCTCCAACCAGGCGGGGTTGGAGAGGGGACGGCTGTTGCGCTACCGCCGCCGCTCACGGGCTGGCCGGCGGCGATGGCGCGCGGGAGAGTCACACGGCCAGATACACAGGCGACCTGTCCGTTGACAAGGGCTTCAACGTTCCAGGAGAAGTTCTGCCCATCGCCCAGAGGCGAGCCGGTGTCGACAGCGAAGGTGGTGGTTACGTTGCTGGTATCGACGGCAATCCGCAGCGCGCCGTCAGTCCCGTAAATTTTGATGCGGTAGCTGGTCGCGCCGGGAGCGCCATCCCAATAGAAGTTGGTGATACCGAAGGCCAGTCCATCCAACGGCGAGGTGGGGCGGAAGCGGCTGCAATTGGCCTGGCCTGCTGCCGCGCCGCTGGCGACGGAACCGACCGCGCCGTTGAGTTCGGACTGGATGGTCTGAACTTCTTCGACGCTGGGGACACGCAGCGGGTCATAGACGACCTCATCGGGCACGGCGTCAGTGAGGCTGGAAAGCTGCCCGCGCTCGTCGCCAGTGATCGGGCGCAGGCCAGAGGGCGCGCCAGATGGCTGGCGGCCGTCGTCGCTCAAAGGAATGTTGACAGTGAAGCCCGGCGGGATGGAAACGGTGGCGATACGCGCGCCGCCATCCAGGACAAAAATGCGAAGGCCTTCGCCAGGAATTGTCCGCAGTACGATGGTGGACTCGAAGGCGATGTCGATGCCATTGACGGCGATGCGGGCAGTCAGGCCAGCAGGAGACTGGATCACGAGCATGGACTGGGGCAGACCATCGCAGGTGGCGGGGTCAGACCCGGTATGGAGGAAGAAGGACTGCATGAGGCTCTGGGACTCGCCGGTAATGACAGGTAGGGAGTCCAGATCGCCCTCACTGGAAACGACCTGACGGCTAATCCAGGCGGTCTGGCCGACGGCCAGGACGCGCAGCCAACCGCTGTCGGCACTGCGGCCATCGGCAGCGAGTTCTTCGCCCACTTTCGCGCCACCAACGATCTGCCCTTCGGCACTGGGGCGGCTGCGGAGATTGGCGCCGACGAGCGGCGTGACAGTGATTGGATCAACCGGCACAAAGGCGCTGCCGGGATCGACAGCGTTTCCCAGATCGACCTGGCCGACCATGATGAACTTCAAACCCTGCTCAGAGAGCGCCAGAGGCACATTGGCATGGACATTGAGGATCGCCAGTCCCCAATCATCGGCGGCGGGACTGAGCGCGGAGGTGTTGAGCGCGGACAGGTTAGTGAGCGGCAGGATATCGCCGGGGGATTCAAAGTCGCCTTCGGCTCCCTCCAGGAGGGTGGCACTGGCCGCGCGACCAAAACAGGCCGCGCCGCCGCCCATTTCGGCGCAGTTCTGACTGAGGCCTGCAAACGCCTCAGCCACCAGTGCTTCACAAGTAGACTGTGCCGCTCCCATGACCATGCCAGAAAAGAGCAGCCCGACAGCCAGCAGGCTGAGCAGCGGCCCGACGAAGATGCGCGATGCCTGGATCATTTTCCCCACCTCCCTGTAACGTAAGTATTCATTATAGCGTGAAGATGAATTCCTGCCCGGAATAAGTTGGGGAGGATGAGAAAAGCCCCCTCTCCAATGAACGCAACGACTGTTCTGGAGAGGGGGAGAGCAGAAGATCGTCAGTTCAGATTTTCAAAGAGGCCGGCTGCGCCCATGCCGCCGCCGATGCACATTGTGACCATGCCGTAGCGGGAGCCGCGGCGCTTCATCTCGTGGATGATCTGGACGGTGAGCTTGGCGCCGGTGCAGCCGAGGGGGTGGCCGAGGGCAATCGCGCCGCCGTTGACATTGACCTTTTCCGGGTTCATCTCCAGGGTGCGGATGACGGGGAGGGCCTGAGCTGCGAAAGCCTCGTTAAGTTCGATAAGGTCGATGTCATCGAGCTTCATCCCGGTACGGCGCAGAAGCTTGGGCACGGCGTTGATGGGGCCGACGCCCATAATCTCCGGGCGAACGCCAGCGACGTTGAAGCCGACGAAGCGAGCCAGCGGCTTAAGTCCTAACTGGGCGGCTTTGCCGGCTTCCATGACGATCACGCCTGCCGCGCCATCGCTCAAAGGACTGGAATTGCCGGCGGTAACGCGCCCCCCCTGACGGAAGACGGGTTTGAGCTTTGCCAGTCCTTCGACGGTGGTTTCGCGGCGGAGGTGTTCATCTTCGCTGAAATCGATGACGACGGTTTGACGCTTACCAGAGTCATCCACGACGACTTCTTCGATGCGGAAGGGGGTGATCTCCTGGGCAAATTTGCCCGCATCGGTGGCAGCAGCGGCCTTCATGTGGCTCTCGTAAGCGAATTGATCCATGTCCTCGCGAGTGACGCCGAATTCATCAGCGACGCGCTCGGCGGTCAAGCCCATGCTCATGTAGACGTTGGGAGCATGCTCGGCCATGTAGGGGTTGGGGCTGATGTGGAAGCCAGTCATAGGCACAGCGGACATGCTCTCCGCGCCACCGGCCAGAATGACATCAGCACCATTGGCGATGATGCGTTCGGCAGCCATGGCGATGGTTTGCAGGCCGCTGGAACAGAAACGATTGACGGTCTGGGCGGGGACTTCGACGGGTAGGCCGGCCCGCAGGGCGATGACGCGGGCGAAGTTCAAGCCCTGAGCGCCTTCGGGCATAGCACAGCCGATGACTACATCGTCGATTTCAGCGGGGTCGAGCTTGCCGTGGGTCTGCTGCATCAGTTCATTGATGACGACCGAGGCCATTTCATCAGAGCGTGCGCTGCGCGTCACACCCTTCTTGGATTTTCCAACGGCGGTCCGGGCCGCCGCGACGATTACTGCTTCACGCATGTTGGGTACTCCGAATACTTGTGAACAAAACCAATTGTGTTACCTGACCATCTCACGGAGAAACGGGGCAGAATTGACATCGTCTTCCTCGCAAAGCCGCGCATCAGGCGGCAGGATCAGCGAAGATAGACACGACGGGCAGCGAGAAACCGGGCAGCACATCCGCGCCGGACAGGGTATCGCCGATGAAGAGATAGAATTCCTCATCAGGACGGTAGCCTTTGATGACCTGCCCTTCCGGGATCACCAGGAAGGCCAACCGGGTTCCATTCGCCAAATAGCAGCGAATCTT
>CAZKXW010000013.1:0-64117 GCA_964556745.1 uncultured Anaerolineaceae bacterium | reverse complement strand
TAGATTGGTCTGGTTCAGCCGCGCCTCTTGCAGGTTGGCCGAATTCATATCGGAGCCGCTCAGGTCCTGCCCGCTGAGGTTGACGCCTTCCAGGTCGGCATCCCGCAGCGAGCCATGCGCCCCGGTGATGATGATGCGGCGCTTGCGCTTGGGTTTATCATCGCCGAAGTCGATGTCGGCATCGATGTTGATGTCCTTCATCACCCGCCGCAGCACATCGCGCGTGGCCGTCACCACCCGGCTGCTGATATCCCGACCCAGCGTGCGGAGTTCATCGAAGTCCGCCGAGGTTGGCGGGATGGGCGGGATGGGCGGAATCGGTGGAATGGGCGGGATGGGCGGGATCGTTCCTTCCGCCGGGCGCAGCAGCCCTTCGAGATAGGGGACAAGCTGCCCCGCCGCCAGATGCACCTGGGCGATGCGGGTTTGGTCGTCGGCGTTGTCGTCCAGTTCCAGCGCCAGCGCCTCGACGACGTAGCTGTCATCCGGCAGCAGCGCGGCGATGCGCCCGTGCAGGCTGCGGTAGCTCTTCACGGCCATCGCGCCCGCGCCGCGATAGCTATCGGTTTCGTAAGCCCGCTCGACGCTGCTCGCCAGCGTCTTGAGCGGATTGAGCAGGCCCCGGAGGGCACGCCGTGTCTCTTCGTTCATCGTTCAACGCTCCTTGTGGTGTCCATGGATGGCCGGTCCCGGCCTGATCCGTTCTATCTCGTATAGGGTTCCATCCACCGGTCGATCAGGCGAAGCTGCGTCCGATGGCGCTGGCGCTGCGCGATCCAGAAACCCTCGATCCGCTTCCCGGCGCGGATCAACCAGCGTCCGATGGGTTCCGTCAGGCGCTCTGACCAGGCCGGAACTGCTGCCGCCAGATCGCTCTGATGGTCACGTTCCGCCTCCGCCGCCAGGTGGTGACGGTGCTGATCCGCCTGTGCGCGCATCTGGTGATATATCATCATCCCGTCTTCTCCCGCTTTAATCTGTTCCCGCGATGTTGGTGTGATCCTGCTCTCGGTATTCCTGGGTGTCCTCCACGACTCTGTAGTTCGCATTCTGGGCCTGCCCCTCGCCGATCCCCAGATCACTTTCCAGCATCGCCAGCGTCTCCGGGTGGAGAAGCCCGCGCAGCGTCCGCCGCGCGTGGAACAACCGTGACTTGACCGTGCCGACGCTGGTATTCATGGCCGCGGCGATCTCTGGATACGAGAGCTTCTCCTCCGCATAGAGGATAAGCGTCTGGCGCTGATGCTCCGGCAGGCGGTTGATGGCTCCCTGAACTTCCAGGTTGAGCAGCAGCCAGTGCGCCGCGTCCTCTGGCTGGCTGTCCTCATCGGCCAGTTCCAGCAGCGAGGCGTACCCCTCCATTGGCTCTTCATCCAGCGAAAGCTGCTGGAAGCGCCGCCGCTTCCGCAGGAGGTCATAGCAGCGGTTGCGGACAATGCGGAACAGATAGGCGCGCAGGTTCTCGACCGGCTGGACTCGTTCCAAGTTCAGGTACAGCGCGATCATCGAGTCCTGAACGATGTCCTCTTCTTCCAGGCTGGTGCCGATCAGCCGCCAGACAAAACGCCGGATGACCGGTTCCAGGCGAACCTGAAGATCGGCGAAGGCTTCCATATCGCCCGCCTGGGCCATCACGAGCAGGTCTGTTTCTGTGGGCTGCTGCAACGCCGATGCTCCTTTCCATCCCTCTGAACGGATGAGGCGCATCAGCGGTTCAAAACTGCCAGGAGCAGTTTTCGGATGCGGTTATTCGTCCAGGCGTTTGAGGGTCAGCGTCCCGTAGGAGACCGTCAGGCCGAACGAATCCGTCAGCAGATGCAGCGGCTTGTGATGGCCGCCGACCCCCAGGCGGATGTTGACCAGCAGGGTTGTTTGCAGGGTTTGATCTTCGGGGTGTTTGAGATGAGCATAGACGCGCCACTGGAGGTCGCGGCAGTCGTCCAGCATCAGGTGGAACGCGGCGGGCGGGTCCGGCGGGAGGGTGTCATAGAGCGCGTCAAGCCTGATCTGGCTGCCCCAATTTTCGACGTGGATCGCCTCGATGCGGAAGCTCCCATGCGGCTTCAATCCCAACATCTCCGCCAGCCTGATCTTATCCATTGACGCTCCCGTCGATCACTAATCCGGTCGAACTCAAGACGCGAATTCTGCACTTAGGGGCGGACGCCAAGAATGGTGTCCGACGGCTATCGTAGGGGCAGGCTTCTGCCCGTCCGAGTCTTGGCCCAATCCGAGATACACCTGATCTCGAAATGCGAATTCTACACCAGCGCTAGGCTCCAGGCTACAAGCTCTCCGCCGGCTTGCCGCCTGGATCGTATCGCTTTGATCGATTTCACGAGTAGAGGAGATTGTGATCCCATGTACACCTTAGCGACGCTCGATTCACTCCGCGCCCATCTGGGGCTGACGGCCGGGCAGACCAGCGACGATGTCCGCCTGCTGGCCGCGCTCCAGGCCAGCGCCGCCCACCTCGAACGAGCGGCCGGCCGCCGCTTCTGTCCGCAGATCGCTGCCCGGCGGCATACCTTCACCGGCTGGCAGGAACTCCTGCTGCATGACGACCTGCTCGAACTGACCGCCCTCACCAACGGTGACGGCTCAGCCATCGCGCTGACCGATGTCCGCTTCGTGCCCGATGAAGCCCCCTTCGGTTTGCTGCGGCTGACCGGCAGCAGCGGCTTCGTCTGGACAGGATCGCCGCTGGCGGCCATCACCGTGACCGGAGTCTGGGGCTGGCACGATCACCCGGCGGAGATGTGGCAGCTCAGCGGCGACAGCGTGCAGAACAACCCGCTCTCATCCAGCGCCACGGCGCTGACGGTCAGCGCGGCAGCCTCCGCCGATCCGACCGGGGAAGCGCCGCGCTTCCAGGTTGGGCATCTGTTGAAGATCGACTCGGAATATCTGCGGGTGGTGGCCGTCAGCGGGAACACGCTCACCATCCTGCGCGGCGTCAACGGCTCCACCGCCGCCAGCCATGCCCAGAATGCGCCCATCAGCGTCTACCAGCCCGCCGCCGATGTCCGCGCTCTGGCCGTGCGGTGGGCCGCCTGGTTGATCCGCGAGCCGGACACGCTGGCCGCCCCGCCGGAGGATTTCAGCGCCGCACTGGAACGGCTCCGCCGCGTCAGGGTGCGGGTTTAAGCCAGCCAGTCGCGCACAGCCTGCTCATAGGCTTCGGGGCGCTCGGCCATAGGCATGTGGCCAGCTCCATCCAGCAGCGCCAACCGGGCATCCGGCACGCGCTCGGCGATCAGCCGCGCCTGTTCCGGCGGCACGATTCCGTCGCGGCTCCCGGCCAGCACCAGCGTGGACGACTGAATGCGCGGCAGCCAATCGCGGATGTCGATATCCGGCATTCGCGCGAAGTAATGCGCCATTCCGCGCAGATCGTGCTGGCGGGCATCGGCATACAGCCGCTCGACGTGCTGCCGCAGATCAGGGTAGGCGAAATAGCGCCCCCGGTCGCTGGCATACAACCCGCTGGCGTAGGTATACACCAGCGGCGTAAGCATTGTCATCCGCACGTTGAAGCGGAACAGCGCCTCGCCGAGTGACCCCATCCGCGCCTGTATTTGCAGCAGCCGCAGCGGCCCGTGCCACTTCCCCTGCGCAAAGCCGCTGATCGACAGCACCTTGTCTACCCGCTGTGGATGCCGAGCCGCCACCGCCAGCGCCGCGAACCCGCCCGTCGAATGCCCGGCCAGAAAGACTCGCTGGCTCCCGCAGAGCTGCTGGATCGCCCCGGCGACCAGATCGGCGATCAGCTCGGCAGTCAGGTCATCCCGGCGGAACCCCTCCGCCCACTTCGCCGGATAATGCCCCGGCAGAGTCAGCGCGTACCAGGGCTGCCCCGGACTCAACCCCGGCGCGTTTTCCGGCCAGAACGAGGCTGAAGCCAATATGCCGTGCAGCAGGATCAGCGGCGTCCCCGGCTGATCCTCGTTGTAGCCGAAGGCCACCAGGTGATGCCCGTCAACCGTCAGGTCGTGCCGCTTCACTGTCGTCATCATGCCCCCATTAACTGCCGCGCCGGTATCTCCTCCATCGTAGCCTGAAATGCGTTAATACGCATCTTAAGGCCGTTCATTCATCCGATCCCTGTTCAGGAGAACACCATGACCTTCCATGCTGCTTTGACGGCGCTGGCGGCGCTGCCCGTTGCCAGCGTCCCCCACAAGTTCACACTCGACACCGTGCCCGATACCCTCAGCCGGGCGCAGCTTCCCGCGCTGGTTGTCCTGCCGCTGGAGCCGCGCAGCCTGGGCCTCAGCCGCGACCGGAGCGAAGGCTTCGAGGCTTCCGCCTTCAGCAGTGGCCCGCGCAGTTTCACCTACACCGTCACCCATCTGCTGCTGGCCGCTCCATCGACCGGCTCTGGGCTGCGGATGCACCTCGCGGCGCTGGTCGATCACATTGACGCCTACGCTGCTGCCCTCAGCGCCGATGCGCTGCTGGGCGGGGCGCTGCTGGAACCGGCGCGCGTGCGCGTCGAACCCGGCGTCTACAGCTACGGGCTGGTCAGCTACTACGGCTGCGCCTTCCGCCATACCTGGCTCATCCAGGTCTGATCCGCCCTCCGATTTCCTCTGTGTCTCTGTGGTGGAATTGAAGAAAGGAAATTCCATGCCAAGTCCCACCTATGCCGCTGCCATCGACCGCGATGACGACGGCGACTTCAGCGATCCCGGCGAGGCCATCGCTGGGATCATCGAGATGGAATGGCGGCTCGGTCTGGCTCAGCCAGACGACCGTATCGCCGCCCCTGGCTGGGCGCGTGTCACCCTGCGGAACCAATCCCGCGCCTACTCGCCCGAAACCGTCGCAGACCTCACCCCTGGCAAGATGCTCCGCATCACCAGCGATGACGGCACACTCCGTACCCATTTCACCGGCTCCATCGAGCGCATCGAGCCGCTGGCCGGCAACCAGGGCGAACGGCTGGCTGTCATCCACGCCCGGAGCCTGGACGCGCAGTTGGCTGAACATCGCGTCCGGCTGCCCGCCCAGGTCAACATCCGCGCCGACCAGGGCATCGCCGCCGTGCTGAACGCGCTGCCGCTGCGTCCATATCCGCTGCAAGGCCGCTGGTTGATCGAAGTCCCCGGCCAGTCCGAGATTGGCGTCAACACCCATCTGGGCGGGAGTGTCGCTCCAGTGGCCGAGACGGGCATCAGCGTCTTCCCCTACTGCGGCGATACCTGGGATGATGGCCTGCGGGCCATTGACGCCATCGCCGAGATGACCGCCAGCGAACGCGGGCGCTTCTTCACCGACCGCGACGGGCAGATGGTCTTCCACAACCGCCATCACATGCTGCTCACCACCACGCCCACCGCTGCCTTCGCCGACAGCGCCGTTGCCCTGGACTACGCCTACGGCGCGGACTTCGCCAATCAGGTTCAGGTGCAGATCACCCCGCGCAGCATCGGCGCAGCCGGGAGCGTCCTGTGGACGCTGGATACGCCGCAGCGCATCGATCCCGGCGAGGGCGGGAGGCGGCGCATCATCGCCCGCTACCGCGACGCGGCAGATCGTCCTCAGGGGGCGCTGGAGGTCCTCAAACCCGCCGCCTACCTCGACTATCAGGCCAATCTGCTGGCCGATGGCTCCGGCGCGGATGTGACCGGCGGCCTGCTCATCACGCTGGTCGAGGCCAGCGCCTCCGCCGCCATCCTCGACCTCCGCAATCTGCTCGGCCTGCCCATCACCCTGCTGGCCGGGGCGCGGCTGCGCGGCACGCCCATCCTGCGCGGCGCTCCGCTCACCCTGGAAGCTGCCGACTGGACGAGCCTCAACCGCCACGGCCTGCATACCTACCGCGTCGAGACGCCCACCCTGGGCGCTATCGACGACGCCGACTCGCTGGCGCGGTACGAGCTGGCCCGGCGCAGTCAGCCGCGCGGACTCGTCCGCAGCCTGACTCTCTCCGGCCATGCGCACCGCCCGCACATCTTGGCGCGGACGCTCTTCGACCGCATCAGCCTGACCGAATCGCAGACCGGACACAGCGCCGATTACTTCATCGTCGCCGAAGAACACCGCGTCGAACTGGGTGGGGCGCGGCATACCGCCCGCTGGCTGCTCGAACCCGCTGCTGCCAGCGCCTTCTGGGTGATCGAAACCAGCCGCCTCGATCAAACCAGCGTGCTGGCCTACTGATTTCGTTCAAGTATCTATCGAAAGGAACAACTCATGACTGCTGTCTGGACTCCGCCCCGTACCTGGGCCGTCGGCGAACTCGCCACGGCTGCCATGCTCAACACCCACGTCCGCGACAACCTGGATTGGCTCAAGACCCCGCCGCAGGCCGTCACAACCCTCGCTGCCACCCAGAGCATCACCAGCACGGCCTTCGTGGATGTCGCCTCGCTCAACCTGACTACAGCCGGCGGGGCGCTGCAAGTCAGCCTGCTCGTCAACGTCGGTTTCTCCGGCGCGGGGCAGTATGGACAGTTGGCGCTGGCCGTGGATGGCGTACAGCAGGCCGGTGTGCTGATGCAGGGCTGCCTGCTGGCCGGGGCACTGCACACCATCGGCTTCGACTGGTATATCGCCGCCAAACCTGCCGGCGCGCATACCATCACGCTGCGGGCGCTGGTTAGCGCGGGCGGCACATTCATCCTCTATGGGACCAACTACGGCACGATTGCCCAGTTGTGGGCGAAGGAGATCTAACCCATGAAAACCCTCAGCCTCGATGTGCCCGCCGAGGTCAACGTTGCCGCGCTCGATGCGGCGCTGCGTTCTGCGCTCGGCGCGGAGATCTACGGACTGGTCGCGGACGGCCAGCGCGTGACGCTCTGTCTGGCCGATTCGGTCAAACCCGCCCAGGTTCATCAGGCGCGCCGTCTGGTCGAAACCCATGACCCGGCGCAGTTGACCCCTGAGCAGCAGGCCGCCGCCGACCGCGCTGCCAAACTTCAGCAGTCGCGCGATGAGGCCGGAGCCGGTGAACTCCGTCTGGCCGACTTCGACGGCCAGGATGCTCTGCTGAACCTGTTGGCTCGCAAAGTCCTCTGGCTGGAACGCGAAGTCCGCGTCCTCCGCCAAGGCTGATTTTCGCCCGCGCTCATCTCGCCTGCTATACTCGCCAGGGTCGCCTCATCACACAGGAGACCCTGCCCATGCCGCTCGTGTATGTTTCTGGCGACCCGCTCCTGACGCGGGCGCAGACCCTGGCCTTTGGGCATAACCTCCGCGCCCGCGCTGAAGTCGGGCCGTTGGAAACCGAGCTGCTGTCGCGCTTTCCGGCGGCTTTCGCCACCTATCGCAAACAGTGCCAGGCTGGACGGCTCTGTGCCGGGCAGTTCTGGCTCTGGCGCGAATCGCAGCCGCATCTGGCCTTCTGCGTCCTGCGGGAAACGCCCCAGGGCCTGACGCGCCTGCGCTTCCTCGAAGCAGTGCTGATGACCTTCGCACGGGACTACGCGCTCTACAACCTCAGCAGCCTCGCGCTGGCCCCCCTGGTCAGCCGCGAAGAATGGCCGTCCGTGCGCCCGCTGCTTGATTTCTGGCTGGCGCGGTCTCCCCTGCCCGTGACCGTCTACCAGGCTTACCAGCCGGGCATCCTGGCTGAACCCTGATCTTCCCCTGCGCCGAACGCCTTGGCGACCTCGCCATCCAACCCCCAATCGCCAATCCCGCTTGCCCCTCACGCTGGTCTGGGATACTATCAATCCGATCATCGCAGATTGAGCATTCGCAATCGGTAACAAAATTCGCAAGATAGAGGGGCTATGAGCGCGCAAATCACACCCAATTATGGTAGGCGAGCCATCCTGTTGATCCTTGCGCTGGGGATCGTCGGCGTCGTGGCCGCGTTGGTTTCCAACAACCAGGGGAACTTTCTGACATTTAACCTCACCCACTTGATCGTCCTGGGCGTCCTGTTTCTGATCGGCGGGGCGCTGCTCTTCCTGGGCGTTGGGCTGGAAGGCTTCTCCGCGGGCAGCATTGCCAGCCTCATCATCGGCATCGGCATCGTCGCCATCCTGTTAGTGGCCGTGCTGCGGCTCGGCAATCTGGCCGGGGATTTCCTCAGCTTTGACCTGACGCAGATTTTCTACCTCGGCATCCTCTTTGTCGGGGTAGGGCTGATCGTCCGCTCCCTGGTCGGAGCCAATGCTAAATCGCATGTGCCGCGCCGCATTGCCTGGACGATCATCATCCTGGGCATCCTGGCCGCGCTGATTGGCTTCGGCTTTCAGCAGTTCAACATCGCCCCGGACTTCCTGACCTTCAACCTGTTCCAGGTGTTCGCGCTGGGCGTATTGTTCATCGTCGTCGGCGTGCTGCTCCTGCTGGCTTACCAGGGCCAGTTGGAAGCTCCGGCTCCACCCCCGATGGCACAGGTGCGCGCCGCCCCCTCCGCCCCCAAAGCCCCGCCTATGCCGGGCGCTGAAGCCGCTGCCCCAGCCGCGCCCAAGCCCGCCGCACCGCCCTCGCCGGACAAGAAGGACGACCTGACCGTGATCGAAGGCATCGGCCCCAAAAGCGCCGAAGCCCTCTACAAAGCCGGTATCTTCACCTTCCATCAGGTGGCCTCGCTCACCCCCGACCAGCTTGAGGAGATCATCAGGGTGCGCGGCGGGGTCAATCTGGTCAATGATGCCAAGAGCTGGCCAAAGCAGGCTCGCCTCCTGGCAGATGGCAAGATCAAGGAATTCGAGGAATACACCCGCCAGCTCATCAGCTCCCGCGACCCGAACCAGAAGAAATAACCGCTGTTCCGCCTGAAATGAAACCGGAGGCCCCACGGGGTCTCCGGTTTTTTTGTTTTCAGGTGCGGATCGCTCAGACGCGGTGGCAGGACACCCAGTGCCCCGGCGAAACCTCGCGCAGTACCGGGTCGGGGTCTTCCAGGCACATGCCGAAGCCGACCGGGCAGCGGGTATTGAAGTTGCAGCCTTTGGGCGGGTTGGCCGGGCTGGGGACATCGCCCGCCAGGATGACTCGCTGCCGGCGTTCTTCCACCGTCGGATCGGGGACGGGCACAGCCGAGAGCAGCGCCTGAGTATAGGGATGCAGCGGATTCTCGTAGAGTTCATCCGCCGGGGCCAATTCGACGATCTTGCCCAGGTACATCACCGCCACACGGTCGCAGATGTGCCGCACCATGCTCAGGTCATGGGCAATGAACAGATACGTCAGATTGAGTTCGTCCTGCAGATCTTCGAGCAGGTTGACGACCTGCGCCTGGATGGACACATCCAGCGCCGAGATCGGTTCGTCGGCCACGATGAAGGTCGGCTTGAGCGCCAGGGCGCGGGCGACACCGATGCGCTGCCGCTGGCCGCCGGAGAATTCGTGCGGGTAGCGGTTGACGTAGTAGGGGTTCAGCCCCACCCGTTCCAGCAGCGCCTCGACGTATTCCTGCTCCTCCTTGCGGTTGTCGATGACTTTGTGGATGCGCAGCGGCTCGGCCACGATGCGCCCGACCGACATACGCGGGTTGAGCGAGGCGAACGGGTCCTGGAAGATCATCTGCATCCGCTTCCGCATCCTGCGGAGTTCTTCCCCCGGCAGCGTGGTCAGTTCCTTGCCTTCAAAGACCACCGACCCAGCTGTCGGTTTGTAAAGCTGCAGGACGGTGCGGCCGGTTGTGCTTTTGCCACAGCCGGATTCCCCCACCAGCCCCAGCGTCTCACCTTTGTACACGTTGAAGCTGACGTCATCGACGGCTTTGACCGCGCCCACCTGCCGCTGGAAGACGATCCCCGAAGTGATCGGGAAGTACTTCTTCAGCGACTTGACGCTGAGCAGGACTTCTCTGCTGCCGTTCTGAGCGGCGCTCTTGGATTGAACTGCGGGGCTAACCATTTACCGTAACTCCTTGTGGAACAGCCGTGCGGATATCCACCCAGCACGCTTTCAGGTGGTTGGGGCCGCTTTCCGCAGCCTGTTCCAGCGCCGGGAGTTCCTCGTTGCAGCGGTCGATGCGATACGGGCAGCGTGGCGCAAAGGGGCAGCCCTTCAGCGGCTTTCGCATGTCCGGTGGCGAACCTTCGATCTGGTTGAGTTTTTCGCCGCCAGAGCGCCGGTCTAGCCGGGGCAGCGACTTCAACAGCCCTAACGTGTACGGATGACGGGTGTCCTTGAAAACCTCTTTCGTCGGCCCGCGCTCCACGATAATCCCGCCGTACATCACCTGCACCGTATCGGCCAGCCCGGCCACAATCCCCAGGTCATGGGTGATCCAGATCATTGCCATGCCGATTTCGTCACGCAGACGCCGTACCAGGTCGAGGATCTGCGCCTGAATGGTCACGTCCAGCGCCGTGGTCGGTTCGTCGGCAATCAGCAGCTTGGGATTGCAGGACAGCGCCATGGCGATCATCGCGCGTTGGCGCATCCCGCCGGAGAACTGGTGGGGGTAGTTGGTCAGGCGTTTACGCGGATCGGGAATACCGACCATCGCCAGCAGGTCGGCGGCGCGGTCGTTGGCTTCCTTATCGCTCATGCCCATGTGCAGCTTGAGCGCCTCGGTGATCTGTGTCCCGATGGTCAGCACTGGATTGAGTGAGGTCATCGGGTCCTGGAAGACCATGGCGATTTCAGCGCCGCGCACCGCCCGCATTTCATCGGCGGAGAGTTTGAGCAGGTCGCGCCCCCGGAAAGTGACGACGCCGCTTTCGATCTTGCCGGGCGGGGTGGGAATCAACCCCATAATCGAGAGGACATGGACGCTCTTGCCGCTGCCAGATTCCCCGACCACGCCCAGCGTTTCGCCCTCGTGGAGTACGTAGGAAACACCGTTGACGGCGTAGACCGTACCCTCCTGGGTATAAAACCGTGTTACGAGGTCTTTGACCTCCATCATGACGGGTTGAGCCAAAGTCCACTGCCCTCCTGAACTGAAACCCACTACGGGTTGTTTTGACGTTTGAGTTGGGTGCTAATTGTCCGCAAATCTTAAGAAAATGCAAAAACTCGCTTTGCTGGCTTCTCCCCGTCCTCAATTACCCGTAAACAGCCATCGCGTTCAAATCGCTCATGGTCGTCCAACAGGCAAACAAAAAGGCACAGTCTGGCCGTGCCTTGATGTCCCTGCTGCTCCCTCGGCAGCCTCAACCGGACTGCACCTGCTCATCGGTCATGCCGAAGCGCCGCGTGCGGCGGTTGTATTCGTCGATGGCCTTGCGGAGTTCGTCCTTATCGAAGTCCGGCCAGTAGGTTGGCGTGAAGTAGTACTCGGAATAGGCCCCCTGCCAGATCAGAAAGTTGCTGACGCGCAGTTCACCGCTGGTCCGGATGATGAGGTCAGGATCGGGCAGGTCGCCCGTATACATGTAGCGGTTGATCAGGTCTTCGCTGACCTGGTCTGCCGGGATGCCATCGGCGATGATGCGGCGCACGGCGTGCACGATCTCGTCGCGCCCGCCGTAATTGAACGCCACGTTCAGGATCAGGCGGTTGTTATTGCGCGTGAAGTCGCAGGCCCGGGTGATCTCCTTCTGGAGCCGCACAGGCACATGATCCAACCGCCCGATATGGCGGATCTGCACGCCGTTGTCGTTGAGTTCGCGCAGTTCGCGCTGGATCACCGTCTCCAGAATCGACATCAGCAGGCGGACTTCCAGCGGTGGACGCTTCCAGTTCTCAGTAGAAAAGGCGTAGATCGTCAGGATTTCGATGCCGAACTCGACGCAGGCCCGGATGATCCGGCGCAGGTTCTCGGTTCCCTGGCGGTGGCCTTCGGCGCGGGGAAGCCCGCGGGCTTTCGCCCAGCGTCCATTGCCATCCATGATGATGGCGACATGTTTCGGCACATATTGTGGGGTAGTCGGCGCTGCTTCGGTCACGTCGGGGGCCGTCCCAATCATCATCTTGATCTACCTCACTGGAGTTGGAGTCAGCAGCTTGCGCGGTTCATCTGCCTATATGGTACACCGCTGCCCCTGAAAATTCCTTAACGCTTCCTGTGCCTCAAATCTCCATGATGTCTTTTTCTTTGGCCTTGCCCATCTCGTCGATCTGTCCGATGTACTGGTCAGTCAGCTTCTGGACTTCCGCCTCGCCGCGCTTCAGATCATCTTCGGAAATGAGCTTTTCTTTCTCAAAGTCCTTGAGGTCTTCGTTCGAGGCGCGGCGGATATTGCGGATGGCAACGCGGGCTTCTTCCATGCGCTTGTGCAGGAACTTGACCAGTTCCTGGCGGCGTTCGCGCGTCAGGGCCGGCATATTCAGCCGGATGACATCGCCATCCACGTTGGGGTTCAGGTTCAGGTCGGATTCTTTGATGGCGCGTTCGATGGCTTTGACGGCCGTCTTATCGAATGGGCGGATCAGGATTTGCATCGGTTCCGGGGTGGAGATGGTCGCCAGCTGGCGCAGTTCGGTATCGGTGTCGTAGTAGTTGACGACCAACCGGTCCACCAGCGTGGTGCTGGCGCGTCCACCGCGGATCCCGTGCAGTTCCTCTTCGAGGACGTGCAGGGTCTGCTTCATTTTGGTTCTGGTCTCATTGAGGATGTCGTTAATCATGGCCGCGATCTCCTTGTCTTCGTGTAAATGTAAGTACGGCTCCGCCAGCCTTCACTTCCAACCTTCCCAACCGCGTGCCTGCCACGCGGCATACAGCGCAATCGATCCCGCCGTCGCCACATTCAGGCTGGCGAGATGTCCCCGCATCGGCAGTGTCAGCAGCAGGTCGCAGGTATCACGCACCAGACGGCGCATCCCTTCCCCCTCGCTGCCCAGCACCAGGCCCAGCGAGATATTCAGGTCAGTCTTGTCGATGGGCAGCAGATCATCGCCCGCTTCCAGCCCGATGATCCAGACATTCTGCTCCTTGAGTTCCTTCATCGCATTCACCAGATTGTTCACCATGGCCACATGCAGGAACTCGACCGCGCCCGATGAGGCGTTCACCACCGAGGGAGTCACTTCCACGCTGCGCCGCTCCTGGATCAGCACGCCGTGGATGCCGACCGACTCGGCCACGCGCAGCAGCACGCCCACGTTCTGCGGGTCTTTGAGCAGGTCGAGAATGAGGATGAACGGCTTTTCGCCCCGCTGCTGAGCCAGCGCCAGGATGTCCTCGGTATCGGCATAGGGATACGGCCCGACGCGCAGCACCGTGTTCTGGTGATTGGCTCCGTCGGCCAGATCGTCGATGATGCGGCGGGGCATCCGTTGAATGCGGATGCCGCGTTCTTTCGCCAGCGCCGTGATCTGCCCGACCATACCGCGCTCTTCGACATTTTCGGCCAGCAGAAGCTGCTCGACGCTGCGCCGGCCTGCCCGCAGCGTTTCCATCACCGCCCAGTGGCCGTAGATGAAGTCCACCATGACTTTTACCCGTTTCCGATCATCGGCTTGAACACGCCCTGCCGCTATTTTAGCCCGGATGGGGCGGTTTTCTGATGTGACGCATTCAGCACGGTAATCCCTACCCGTTCCACATCGCGGTAGTGATAGATGCTGCCATCCTCTTCCATGATGCTGTCGTTCGCCTGCTGCGGCTTGCGGAAGCTGACGTACAGAGCATCAGCCTCCGCATCATAATCCGTCCACATCTGCCGCGCGGGCAGGTTCAGCCCTTGATCAATCCGTTCTCTTGAGATTGTGACCACCCTGTTAGTTCACCCGCCAGACCGTGCCATCTGGTCGATCTTCCAGCGTCACGCCCAGCCGCGCCAGTTCGTCCCGGATGCGGTCACTTTCCGCGAAGTTTTTGTTCTTCCGTGCCTGCTGCCGCAGTTCAATCAGCAGTTGGATCAAACCCGCTTCCCGCTGCCCATCGGAACCGGCGCTGTCCCGTGCCGGGATGATCCCCAGCACCTCTCCGCCCAGCCGCAGATAGGCCGCGTCGATGGCTTCCAGCACAGCGCGGCTGACGGCCTGACCGCTGTTCAGCAGCGTGTTGACATCGCGGGTCAGCTCTTGCAGGACGGCCAATGCCTTCGGCGCGTTAAAGTCATCATCCATGACCGCACGGAAATCGGTTTCGGCCTGGGCCAGCCGCTCGCGGAAGCTCCCGCTCTCGTCGCCCGCCGGGGCGCTGAGCTGCATCTGCCGCGCCAGCCGCACCGGGCCATACAGCCGCTCCCAACCAGCCTGCGCCGCCTTGAGCGCCTCGACGCTGTAGTCGATCGGGCTGCTGTAATGCGAGCTGAGCATGAACAGCCGGATCACTTCAGGCCGGTAGACCTTCAGCGCGTCCTTGATGGTCAGGAAGTTGTTCAGGCTCTTGGACATCTTCACCCCATCGACCGTCAGGCTGCCGACCAGCATCCAGTAGCGGGCAAACTCGGCATCGTTGGCGCACTCGCTCTGGACGATCTCACTCTCATTATGCGGGAAGATATTGTCCACCCCGCCGCCATGAATATCAAAAGTAGCGCCCAGGTACTTCTTCGCCATCGCCGAGCATTCGATATGCCAGCCAGGGAAGCCGACGCCCCACGGGCTGTCCCAGCGCAGGATGTGTTCGGGGTCAGCTCGCTTCCACAGGGCGAAGTCTTCCGGGTGACGCTTGTCTTCGCGGACGGCTTCGCGCGTGCCGGCTTCAAGTTCCTCGATGCGGCGGTTGGAGAGCTTGCCGTACTCCGGCGCGGTGGTGACATCGAAGTAGACGCTGCCTTCGGAGACATAAGCGTGTCCTTTTTCGATCAGCGTCTCGATCATCTGAATCTGTTCGGGGATATGCCCGCTGGCCCGCGGCGAAATATCCGGCCGCTGCACCCCCAGCGCGTCCATATCGCTGAAGTAGCTGCGGGCATAGGTTTCGACGATCTGCATCGGTACAGCCTGGAGCTGCGTGGCCTTCTTCAGAATTCGATCTTCGCCCGTATCCAGCATGTGGCCGACATCGGTGATGTTCTGCACGTACAGGACATCGTAGCCGCTGAAGCGCAGATAGCGCACGATGACATCGAAGTTGATGTAGCTCTTAGCGTGCCCGATGTGGGCGTGGTCATAAACGGTCGGGCCGCAGACATACATGTTGACGCGCCCCGGATGGAGCGGCTCAAAGTCCTGCTTCTGACGTCCCAACACGTTGAAAATTCGCAAAGCCATGTGAGTCTGTTCCCTGACTGCCCGCGCTGGCGGGGTGCGATCCCACGGTGTAAGAATTGATGTTCGCAGATTTTAGCGCACTTCGTCAAGGGAGCCTATGCGCGAGTTGGTCTACAATGCGCAAGAGTGAATCGCGCAAAAGAAGGGATCATCATGCGTTCGGTGCGGATTTCCCGGCGGGAATGGCGCGGCGTCCTCCGCTTCGCCGCCGTCATCATCGCCCTGACGACGCTGCCGTACCTGATCGGCTGGGCGCAGCAGGGGACGGATTGGCGCTTCAGCGGCTTCCTGTTTGGCGTTGATGACGGCTTCTCCTACCTGGGCAAGATGCGCCTGGGCGCGCGCGGCATCCTTGATTTCTACCTGTTCTATACGCCGGAGCCCCATGCCCGCGCCGCGCTGGTCTTCCTGCCGTACATCCTGCCCGGCTGGCTGGTCGGCCGCTTCGTCAGCGAACAAGACCCCGCCCTCGTCACCGCCTTGACCCTCACCTTCCACCTGATGCGGATTGGCTTCAACCTGCTGTTGATCGCCGTGCTGTACCGCTTTATCGCCGTATTCCTGAAAGCGCCTCGCGCCCGCTGGCTGGCGCTGCTGCTGGCGACCGTCGGCGGTGGATTGGGCTGGCTGACTTCGCTGGCCTTTGGCAGCGATTGGCTCGGTTCGGTCCCACCGGAGTTCTATATCCCGGAAGGCTTCGGCTTCCTGATCCTGCTGGGACTGCCGCATCTCGCCTTAGCCCGCGCGGCCCTCTTGGGCGGCTTTCTGTTCCTGTTCCGCGCCCTGGATGCGGAACGTCCCTGGCACGATGTCCTGGCCGCCGGGTTATGCTGGTGCGGCGTCGGATTGATCGTGCCGTTCTATCTGACCGTGATCTATGTGATCCTGGCCGCCTGGGGCGCGGCTCTGTGGTTAGCGCGGCGGCACTTCCCGCTCAGATTGGCCACCTGGGGCGCGGCGGCTGCCGGGCTGACTCTGCCGCTCTTCGCCTATCTCGCCTGGGTATTTTCGGCCAATCCGGTCTTCGCCGCCTGGTCTGCCCAGAACAAGCTGCCCTCACCCCACCCCCTGCATTACCTGATGGCCTATACCCCGCTGGCGATTCTGGCCGTGATCGGGGCACGGACCTCACGCCGCGCCGCGACCAATCCAGCCCGGAGCCTGCTGATCGGCTGGCCGCTGATCGTCCCGGTGCTGGTCTATCTGCCGATGATTACGGTACAGCGCCGTCTGGCCGAAGCCGTCATCGTCCCGCTGGCGATCCTGGCCGCAGCCGGGCTGCGAATCCTCCGACGGCGTTGGGGACGCTGGCCCGCGCGGTTGGTGACGACCGTCCTGTGCCTGAGCAGCGCCCTGTTCGGTCTAGGGGCGCTGCTGAGTGCGTTTAATGTGGAGCGTCCCCTGTTCCGCCCGGTCGGGGAGATCGCCATGCTCGACTGGCTGAACCAGAATGTCCTGGCGGACAGCGTGGTGCTGGCCTCGTTCGATACAGGGAACATCCTGCCGGTCTATACCGCGCTGCGGCCCTATGTCGGTCACGGCCCGGAGACGCTCGGCGCCATCGAGAAGGAAGCCGTCACGGAGCGCTTCTACGCCGGGCAGATGGATGCCGAGGCACGCCGGGCGCTCTACGACTCGCTGAACATCACCGCCATCCTCTATGGCCCGCAGGAGCGCGAACTGGCCGGGGACTCGGCCGCGCCCCCCGGTTGGCAGTCCGATGCCGCGCTGGTCTATGACTCCGGCGGCTATCAGGTCTGGTCGCTGCGGCGCTGAGCTGTTCATGCCGATTGGCATGAGGTGCGGGTGACACATTCGACTGGCTGGCGAGGCTGGATTTTCCTACGCTGTAGATAACACTGCCGAACTGCTTGCTGCCGAAGGAGTTGTCACATGGCCGCACAGCCAGCCAATGCTGATCCCACCCAATCGGATCTTGTCGCCGACAAATCCCCCACCATCGCCCAATCGATCCTGAAAGTCCTGGCCGCGCCGTTCCGCGCCCTGGCCTCGCTCTGGGAGCGTGATCCCAACAACTGGCCGGTCGAGGACATGACCGCGGGCGGCCTGCGGAGTCTGGAGAAGCGCCTGGAGAACGCCGCTAATGCCGAGTTGGGACGCCGCATCCCGCTGACCCTGCTGCTGCTGGTCGTGATTCCGGTGGTTGGGCTGGTGGTCTGGTACTTCTTCGGTGAATTCATCTACGAGCGGCTGCTGTTCCTGTTCTTTGGCCCCAATGCCCCACATCCCAGCGTTCCGTTTTGGACTTTTCTGGCGATCTTGTATGCCCTGATGTTCCTGGGCGGGCTGTCGATCTACTTCTTCAAGTTCATGGTTCCGCTGCGGGTGACTCGCCAACTGCTGCGTCAGGCGCTGCAAACTGAGGAAGAGGAAGCAGAGAAAGAACTTGCGGAAGCAGACCGCATCGACCGGCGTGCCGACCGCCTGCGGAGCCTCAGCAGCCGCGTTCTGCTCGATAATGAAGAGCGCGGGGCGAAGGCGCAGGAAAACCTCCGCAAAGTCGATGACATCCTGGAAAACGTAGGAACGACAACCAGCACCCTCAGCCTGAAGGATGCCGAGTACCATCTGGCGGTGGTCGATGAACTTATCCTGCGCGAGCAGAACGAACTGCGCGGCCAGCGGCTCTGGCAGTACGGTTCCATGCTGGCGGTCGTCCTCTACATCATCGTGCTGATCGCGGCGGCGCTGGCCGTGCGTGCTCTGGATCAGGCCGCCCAGACCAACCAACTTTTCAATACGGCGACGGGCGGCAGGACGGTCTTCGAGTCCCAGTTCAATACGGTCATCATCCTGGGCGTGCCGCTCTCGGTCTTGGTCTGGGGCGCGGCCGGCAGTCTGGCCGCCATCCTCTACCGCTTCTACAAGACCCCGCAGGGCGAACGTGTCCAATGGGGCTACGAGTTCCGCTGGCTGTTGGCGCGTCCGCTGATCGGGATCATCATGGCAGCCGTGGCTTATGTGGCGCTGTTCGCGGGCGTGTTCGTCCTCGAAGGCGCGGCGACCGGCATGGAAACCGCCGCCGGTGTCCGGCGGCCGGAGTTGTTCTACGTGATTGCATTTCTGGCCGGATTCAGCGATAAATTCTATGAGGGCATCATCGAACTGCTCACCAGCCGGGTTGCATCACCCAAGACCGAGACGGCCAACGCGACGAATACCACGACGACTACCACCACTACGGTGGTAAACCCGGCAGATCAGGCAGGAACGACCAACCCGGCGAAAGACCCGTACTCGCCGACCAAGTGAGGCCGGTGTCTGATGGCTCAGCGGCGCGGAGGAAACCCACCGCTGGGTCTCGCTCCACGCCGCCACGGTGCTGAAACGCGCCGGACGGCTCTAAAGATCGAGTTCGACGCGCATCACCCCATCTTTTTCCCCCACCAGCGTGAAGCCCAGCCGCTCGGTCACGCGCAGCATATCGGCATTGCTGTTGAGGATATTGCCGTAGATGCGCTTGACGCCTTCCTTGCGGCCAATCTCCACCAGCCGCCCCAACATCTCCGTGCCCAGTCCGTAGCCCTGGAAGGCATCGCTGACCACAATGGTGAATTCGGCATCCTCGCCGCCATACAGCTTGATGAGCCGGCCCGCCGCGATGACCTGCGGCTCGCCCGTGCGCCGGTTCTTGCACTCGGCCACCAGGGCCATTTCCCGGTCGTAATCGATGAACGCCAACCGTGACAGCCGCTCATGCTCGATGCGCTGGCTCAGCGCCATCGGGTAGAAATAACGCAGCACCACGCTCCGTTCCGAGAGCGTCTCGTGATAACGGGCGATCAGCGGTTCGTCTTCCGGGCGCACCGGGCGGATGATGACCTCGGTTCCGTCCTTCATCGTCCACGGTTGGACGTACTGTGATGGGTACGGACGAATCGCCAGCCGCGGCAGTTGATCCTCGCGCACTGACTGGTCATACAGCACCACCCGCGCGTCCAGTGCCACAATGCGCTCCGGCGAAGCCAGCAGCGGGTTGATGTCGATCTCCTTGATCCACCGCTGTTCGCTCACCAACTGGCTGAAGCGCACCAGGAGCTGCTCCAACCCGGCTAGATCGACCGGCGGTTTGCCGCGCACGCCCTTCAGCGCCGTATAGATGGTCGTCTCTTCCATCATGCGCCGTGCCAGCGTGTTCGTCAGCGGCGGCAGCGCCAGCGCCTTGTCCTTGAACACCTCGACCAGCACGCCGCCCATCCCGAACAGCAGCACCGGCCCGAACTGCGGATCAGGGCTGGCCCCGATAATCAGCTCGTAGCCATCCAGCTTAATCATCGGCTGCACCGAGACGCCCAGGAAGTCGCTCGGCTTGGCCTTCTCATGAACCGCCTGCTGAATGGCGCGGAATGCGTCACGCACCGCCCCGGCATCCTGCAAGTTGAGCTTGACCCCACCAACATCGGTCTTGTGGGTAATAGTCTCCGAGTGCAGCTTGACCACCACCGGATAGCCCATCTGGTCGGCAGCGGCGGCAGCTTCGTCTTCGCTGGCGGCAATCATCATCGGAATTGTCGGGATACCGTAGGCGGCCAGGATTTTCTTGGATTCGCTCTCGGTCAGGATGATGCGCCCAGTCTGCCGTACCGTCGCGATCATGTCTTCGACCTGATGCCGCGCCTGGGCCTCATCAACCGTGGCCGGGGGCAGTGCCGGGGTCTCATACAGCGCCCGCAGGTTGCCCGCAAAGCGCCACATGTAGTTGAACAGCCGCGTCGCCACGTCCGGGTAGGGCAGCGTCGGAATGTTCGCCCGGTTAAGGATGGCCTCGCCTTCCGCTACGACCGAGCCGCCCATCCAGCTTGCCAGCACCGGCTTGCCTTCGATATGCGCATACGGCTTGAGCTGTTCGGCTGTGCCCGTCGGATCAGTCATGTCCTGCGGCGTCAGGATCACCAACAGGCCGTCGCTGTTGGGGTCCTGCGCGGCGATCTCCAATGCTTTGGCGTATTTGTCCGGCGCAGCATCGCCGAGAATGTCGATAGGGTTGCCGTGGCTCCAGGCCGCCGGCAGGAAGCTGCTCAGCTTGTCGATAGTCTCCGGCGTGATCTCAGACAGTTCACCGCCGCCCTGGATCAGCGCGTCGGTCGCCAGCACGCCGGGGCCGCCCGCGTTGGTCAGGATCGTCAGGCGGTTTCCGCGCGGGCGGGGCTGCTTGGCCAGCGCCTCGACCGTGTAGAACACATCAGCGATGCTGTCTACACGCAGGATGCCCGCCCGCCGGAAAGCCGCGTCCAGCACATCGTCGCTCCCGGCCAGCGATCCGGTATGGCTGGCAGCGGCATGCGCAGCGGCCTCGGTGCGCCCGGCTTTGATGACGATGATCGGCTTGTCGCGGGCCACATCCCGCGCCGCGCTCAGGAACGACCGGGCATCGCCCACCGTTTCCATGTAGATGACGATGCTCTGCGTCTGGGGATCATCGCCCAGGTAGCTGATCAGATCGCCCCAGTTGACATCCAGCATCGAGCCGATGCTGACGAAAGCGCTGAAGCCCACGTTCTCTTTGAAGCTCCAATCCAGCACCGAAGTCAGCAGCGCCCCGCTCTGACTGATGAAACCGACGTTGCCCGGCCGCGCCATGCCTTTCGCGAAGGTGGCGTTCACACCCCGGTGCGGCATCATCACCCCCAGACAGTTCGGCCCGACGATCCGCATCTTGCCTTTCGCGGTCGCCAGGATTTGCTGTTCCAGCGCGGCCCCTTCCGGCCCAATCTCCTTGAAGCCCGCCGAGATGATGATCCCGCCGGGGATGCCCAGATCGACGCAGTCGGCAATCAGCGCGGGCACAGATTTGGATGGCGTGACGATCACGGCCAGATCGACCGCATCGGGCACATCCCGGATGCTCGGATAGGCCTTGACCCCCAGCACCGAGGGGCGCTTCGGGTTGATCGGGAAGACCGCCCCGCCGAACGGGTTGGTGATGAGGTTCCACATGATCGTGCGCCCGACGCTGCCAGGGTTCTCGGTCGCGCCGATGACGGCCACATTCTTCGGCGCAAAGATCGCGTCCAACTGCTTGAACTGGTTCTGTACATCTTCATGGGTCACGACGGGTTTCGCCGGCTTGGTCATAACAGGCAAATCTCCTGTGTTTCATTGAACGAACGGCCTTCATGATACCCCATTTCCCTGGCCTGAACCGCCGGGATCAAGGAGGCTTAATCAATCCGTCGAACGGCCAGGGTGAAGACTATGCTTCCTTCTGATGCATGGGGGACTGGTTTTGTGGCTCAATAGAAAGAGATGAAGCCTGTGTTCAACGACACGGAGTCAACGAAACGATGAATCCCCCACAGCGATTGACCGCGCGGCGGTCTGCTTTCACCATCTGTGCCTGGACATCCCCAACCGCGCTGTGGGCAGCCCCGGCAGCCATCAGGCCACCGACTGGTTCGCCAGCACCATCGTGTCCAACATATTACATCCGAATGAAACAGGAGAGTAAATCAAGGCCACTGACTGGTTCGCCAGCACCATCGTGTCCAACGGCTTCACGGTGGAAATGCCATCCTTCGCCTGCATGGATTAGTCGGCGGAAGGCGCGTCCCTGAGCTTGGACAAGTTGAAGCGATGCAAACCTGCAAATACAGAGAATCCACTATGACCACACAACACATTGTCCGATCTGCCTTGTACTTCCTCGGTGCCTTCGTGATTGTTCTGGCTGCCACCGGCATCCTGATTTATGCGCGTTTTGACCACGATATGGCCGCGCACGCTGCCCGCATCGCGGCGGACAGCCTGATCCTCGAAACTCCCTGCGGGCGCATCGAGTACGGCGAGGAGGGCACCGGAGTTCCCATCCTGGCGCTGCACGGCGCGGGCGGCGGGTATGACCAGGGCCTCCTGCTGGCAAGCTGGCTAGGCCAAGGCTATCGCGTCATCGCCCCGTCGCGCTTCGGCTACCTGGGTTCGCCCATCCTGGGTGATGGCTCCGTGCGCGAACAGGCCGCTGCCTATACCTGCCTGCTGGATGCGCTCGGTCTGGATCGAGTCGCGGTCTTCGCGGACTCGGCTGGCGGCCCTTCGGCGCTGCAATTCGCTCTGGACTACCCGCAACGGGTCGATGCGTTGGTGCTGATCTCGGCCATCAGCACGCTGCGTCCCATCCGGGATGACTCCAGCGGGCCGCCCGCCGCGCTGCTGACCGATTTCGTCTTCTGGTCGGCGCTGACCTATCTGCCTGACCAGGCGCTGCCGGCTTTTGGCGTCCCCGCCGAGTCGCTGCCGCGTCTGACCGCCGTTGAGCATGAACGCATGTGGGAAACCATCCGCCTGATGCAGCCCATGAGCCGGCGAATGCCCGGCATGAATCTAGATGCGGTCGAGCAGAATAAACCCGCCGTGGCAGCGCTGCCACTAGAGCAGATCACCGCGCCAACATGGATCATCCATGCCGTCGATGACTCTCTCATCCCCTTCGCCCAGGCGCAGCACAGCGCCTCGCGCATCCCTGGCGCGCGTCTGGTCACAGTCGAATATGGCGGGCATCTGGCCGCCGCGCTGGACTCGGTGATTAGACAGGCCAAGGAATTTCTGGCGGGGATCGCCTGATCCCCAATCCGGAGGGATTGTGATTTCTTGCACAACCGATGGCGACTGTCATCCGTATACCAGTTAGATCGTCGAACCGGGAGTGAAGCAATCTCGTCGGGCACTCTCCAACCCGGCGATCAACGAGGAACCAATCATGAACATCAATGACAGCACGCTCGATCAGGAACGGCTGTCGCTGCCCATGCGGGTGGGTGAGGTTTTCCTGGCTGGCTGTATGATCCTGCTGTTCGGCTTCTTTGTGGTTCACCAGACGCAGCCAACCGGCTTCTTCACCGAGAAGTTCGGCACGCTGGCCATGTTCTGGCTGTACGTCCCGCTGCTGTTCGGCCTCTGCGCCCCACTGATCCGCGCCTGGACAGGACACCGCAATCCGGCCCGCCCGTTTGAAGCCGCCACCAGCCTCTTCCTGGCTGTCGCCGCACTCTGGCTGCTGAGTGTCTTCCCCTTCAACTTCGCGCATCTGGCTGATGCCCTGCCGGAGGGGCTGCGCTTCCTGCTGGCCTGGGTGACGGATGGGGTCGGCCAGTTCGTTCTGCTCCTTCAGATCATCATCGGCGTCCCCACAGCGCTGCTGGCGCTGTGGCGCTACTTCTCGTTCCGCGGCCACGAAACGAAGCGGCGGACTGTCTGAGAATGGCGCGGAAAGTAGTCTGCGCCGGAGGACCTGCCAACCGTAAGACATGCTTTCCGGATGGGGCAAGGAGTCTCCAGATGAAGATTTTCGTCATGCTGGTGGTGTGCGTTCTGCTGGGCCTTCCCGCCGCCGCACAGTCTGATCTGCCCCGCTTTGAACCCTCTCGCTGCGGCTTCCTGATGCCGCGTGGTGTGACCGAAGGAGAGGATGGGGCGGTGCGCTGCGGCTATGTCCTCGTTCCCGAAGACCGCGCTCGGCCAGACAGTCGGACGATCCGCCTCGCCGTAGCCATCTTCCAGGCGACCAGTTCGGATCCGCTGGCCGATCCCCTCTTCTATCTGGACGGCGGCCCAGGCGCGGCTACCCTGCTGACTCTGCCGCTGTACGGCTACGAGGCGCTGGCGAGCCCGTTCGTTCGCCAGCGCGATGTGGTCTTCTTCGACCAGCGCGGCGTCGGTTTCTCCGAACCGGCGCTGAACTGCGTCGAGGCTGACCAGGAGTCCGCGGCCACACTGGGCGACCCCGGCCTCCTCACCCGCGCCGGAGATGACCGGGTGCGCGAGCTGGTCGCCGCCTGCCAGACCGATCTGGCAGCGGATGGTGGCGTGAACCTCCGCGCCTACAACACAACCGAGAGCGCCGCCGATGTCGAGGCCATCCGTATCGCGCTCGGCTATGACCAGATCAACCTGTATGGTGTTTCCTACGGCACACTGCTGGCTCAGGTGGTCATGCGCGACCATCCAGCCCACATCCGCAGCGTGGTGTTGGATGCCGTCCTGCCCCTCAGCGCCCACGCGGTCGAAGATTACCCCCTCAACTTCGAGCGCGTCTTCGATCTTTTCTTCAACACCTGCGAAGCCGATAGCCGCTGCTCCAACGCCTACCCCGATCTTGAGGCGGTCTTCTATGAGACCGTGGATCAGCTCAACGCCGCGCCAATCCTTGTCCGGGGTGTACCTGACCCGCTCGCTGGGAAGGTCCATGCGGTGGGCGTCGATGGCAGCCTCTTCGTATCTCTGATCTTCCAGCAGTTCTATTACACCAGCGCAATCCCCACGCTGCCCGCACGCATCTACGCCGTACATGACCGCCAGACTGAGGCACTCGTCGATATGCTCGTCAGTTTCGTGATCGCCCCCACGCTGTCCTATGAGGGGATGGGGTTGTCCGTCTCCTGTGCCGATATCGTGCCGGGAAACAGTCTGGCCGCCTATGACGCGGCAGTGGCTTCTCTGAAGTCCGACCATCTCCGAGCCTATTTCGAGAACATCCGGCTGGACACCATTCCGCGCTTCATCGAACTGTGTACGTTGTGGGACGCAGCCGAGGAAGACCCGACTGCCAATCAGCCCCTGAGCAGCGACATCCCGACGCTGGTCTTCGCCGGACAGTTCGACCCCGTCACGCCGCCTGCCTGGGCGCAGGACGTCGCGGGGTCGCTGACAAACAGCTTCTATTATGAGGTCCCAGCCCATGGGCATGGCGTGACCGTCTTCAGCACCTGCCCGGTGAACGTCATGAAGGCGTTCCTGAACGATCCGACGATTGCGCCCAGGAGTGACTGCATCGAACGACAGGTACTTGCTTTTCGCTGAATCGGGCCTCAACTGCGTAAATGATGGCCTGATCACCATTAGAAACTGAAAGTAGGGTTAACAGTATGGCAACGACTGCGACTTCAGAACAACTCCTCACCGAAAAACTGCCCTATCCGTCGGGAAAACTGGCAAGAAACCTCTACAAGACCCCCATCCTGCTCTACCGTCTGGGACTGGGGCCACTGGTCGGTCGGCTCTTCATGATTATGACAACCACTGGGCGCAAGAGCGGTCTGCCGCGCCGCACTGCCATTGAATACCATCAATACGGCGGGCGCAAATATGTGCTGGTTGGCTGGACTCAGTCCGACTGGTATCAGAACCTCCTGGCTAATCCCCTCATGACGATCCAGACGGCCAGCGGCGCGGAATCGGTTCGGGCACATCGTGTGGACAGCGCCGAGGAGCGCCATGAAGCCTGGAAGGTCGCCGAAAACAGCCCTGGCGTCCGCATGGCGATGCAGCTTTCCGGCGCAAAGTTGACCGAAGACGAATTCGTCGCGCAGAAAGACCGTTTCGTGATCGTCACCTTCGATCCAACCAGCGAAGCCACGCCCGCGCCGTTGGCAGCAGACCTCAAATGGGTGCTGCCCGCTGCGTTGAACATCCTCGGAACAGCGATCATCCAGGCCATAGTCCGGCGCTGGGTCAAGCAGCGCAAGCCAGGAACACAATGATGTGATGCCTGAACCATCCTACGGTATTCAAGGACAGATACGCTCCCATGAAAATTCTTGCCCTCGAACATGAACTCACCGATGCCACGCCCGCCGCGTTTCAACCGCATCTCAAGGCCGAAGCCGCCCGTGCCTGGGAACTTTACCAGTCGGGTATGCTGCGCGAGATGTACTTCCGTGCCGACACGCACACCGCCGTGCTGGTGCTCGAATGCCCTGATCTGACGGCGGCCCGCGCCGTCCTGGACAGCCTGCCGCTCGTCAAAGCCAGATTGATCACCTTCGACCTCATCCCGCTGGCCCCCTATCCCGGCTTTGCCCGCCTGTTCGAGCAGTCGTGATGGGTGACTGACCTCAGAAATCTGGGGACGCGGTCAGGACATCGATGAAGCCCCGGCGCGCGCCGGTGTATAGAAAAAACCGGCGGGTCAGCGCGTCTGGAATACGCTGCCCACCGGAAACCTTAACAATCTGGATCGAGTCGTTCGGCCTCAGTTCTTCTCGCCCCGGCGCGGCACGAACAGCACATACAGCCCGATCACCACCAGGATCAGCGGCCACCACTGCCCGACGACCTGCAGGAACTGGATGCCCTGGTCGCCCATCATCAGCGGGATGCCCACCAGCGCCAGGATGAAGGCCGGAACCAGCGCCCACCAGGCGCGCACTTTCTCGAACAGCGGAGCCAGCAGGGCAATCGCCGCGAACCCAACCGCCAGACCCAGCACGACCACGCCGCCTTTCGGTTCAGCAGTGGTTGTCGTCATCTGGACGGAGATCAGCACCCCAACGCCCAACCCCAGCAGGATGCTGCCGGGGATGACCAGGGGGAAGCGCCGGCTGAAAAACGCCCATGCCAGGAACGCGATGCCCAGCAGCGGCAGCACCAGCATCGCCAGCGTCTCGCTCTTCAGCAGATTTACGATCAGCACCAGCACGCCGATGCCAATCAACACGATACCGCTTGCCCAACGATCATTGGGATGCGCCTCCGGGCTGGGTTTGATGTTCTGTGCCATGACAGCACCTCCTGAATAAGAAATTTACTGCGGAGGCTCGGCTGTCGATGCGCGAGGAATGTGAAGAGGCGACCCGCAAGAACAGGCCGAGTCGAGGAAAATTACATTCTTCGTAAATCATTGTGATCGAAAGCGCGGCGCCGTCACAGTGCGATTCGTCATCCTCATGGCAGTGGAAATGTAACCCCGTCCATCTGGCGGGGTTTTCAGTTTCAAGCGTTCACATCATCGCGGGGAAAGCCTATAATCGCGCGGGGAGACAGCATTATGGAAAAAACCAACTCGACCCCACCGTTCATTCTGACCGAGTGGGTTCGCAAACAGATTGGCGCCTGGATGGCGATGCTGGGCGGGATGCTCTACCGCCTGGGGATGCACCCCGATTGGATCACCGTCGCCGGGCTGGTGGTCGTCTTCATTGCCTCCCTGGTCATCGCCCAGGGCGAATTCCAGTGGGGCGGCCTGATTCTGACCATCGGGCTGCCGCTGGATGCCCTCGATGGCGCGGTCGCGCGCGCCATGGGACGGCAGGGCAAATTTGGCGGCGTTCTCGATTCCACCTTGGATCGCTATGCCGATGCTTTCATTTTTGGGGCTTTGAGTTATCATTTTGCCGTGTTGAACCGCTTCGACTACATGCTGCTGGCTCTGGCAGCCCTGGCGGGCGGCTTCGCGGTCAGCTATGTGCGGGCGCGGGCGGGCGAGGCCGGACTTTCCGTCAAAGTCGGTTTGCTCGACCGTTTTGTGCGGGTCATCATCGTCGTAGCAGTCCTGCTGCTCCCCCCGCTGATGCCGCTGGGCCTGTGGGTGCTGGCCGTCGGAACCAATTTCACGGCCCTCCAGCGCATGTGGTACGTTTATCGCAATACATGAGGCAGACCTATCATGGTGTTTGAGCAAGAAGGCATTCGGTTATTCAATACGCTGCAAATCCGTTACTACGGGCTGATTATCGTGCTGGCGATGCTGGTGGCAGCATTCATCGCCGCGCGGTTAGCCAAACGCGATGGCAAAGACCCGGAGCATATCTGGGGCGGCTTGACTTGGGCGATCATCCCCGGCATCATCCTGGCGCGCTTGTGGTTCGTTCTTTTCCCCCCCATCGCCATGACCGCTGGCTGTTCCACCCCCGTCACCACCGATGTGTGCCGGGATACGAGTTGGTATCTCCAGAACTTCTTCAACCTCCAGGATGGCGCGATTGCCATCTGGAGCGGCGGTCTGAGCATCTTCGGCGCAGTCATCGGCGGGTTGATCGGCGCCTACTTGTACCTGCGCCGCAATAAGCTCCCGATCGGCCCCTGGCTGGATATCGCCGCTGTCGCCCTTCCCTTGGGCCAGGCCATCGGCCGTTGGGCCAATTGGGTCAACCAGGAACTCTACGGTTCAGTAACGACTCTCCCCTGGGGCATCACCATCGAGTCCGCCAAGCGCGTCGGCCAGTACACCAGCACCATCGATTACCCGGTGGCGACCACCTTTTTCCACCCGCTGTTCCTGTATGAATCGCTCTGGAACTTCCTGGCCTTCATCGTGCTGCTGAACGTCTTCCTGCGCTACCGCAGCCGCCTGCTGCCCGGTGACATCTTCCTGGTCTACGTCATGCAGTACAGCGTCATCCGCTTCCTGCTGGAATTCCTGCGCGTAGAAGTCACGCTGGTCGCGGGAATCAACTGGTCGCAGGTCGTCAGCGTCGTGGCCTTCATCGCCGCGCTGGTCTACTTTCTCTACCGCCACCGCGCCGGGGCCGCCAACCCCGCCTCCCAGCAGCCCCACGCCACCTGAACCGCCTTTCGCCTGGAAAAGCCGATCTTGCCAAGCCTCGGCTTTTCCAGTAAACTCACGGGCACGTCGGGGCGTAGCGCAGCCTGGTAGCGCGCTTCGTTCGGGTCGAAGAGGTCATGGGTTCGAATCCCGTCGCCCCGACAGCATCGCCGCAAAAATCCCGGCCCGAAACGGGATTTTTGATTCCTGGTGCCTGGATCGTTCTCCATCCGCTGCGCTCGTCATTGACGGCGTCCGCTCCCAAACCTAAGCGCAAAGGCCAGACTCTCCTATGCGACCTTCCCTGCTCCTCATCACCGTTCTGCTCGCGCTTGGCCTGCTTGGAGCCGCCAGTCTCTCGGCCCAGGCTCCTGATCCGGCCCCCACCGTCACGCCCATGATCCTCGGCCCCGTCACCCAGGTGACCCCCACACCCGCCCCGCCCGGCTTCGATGATCCGCGCCGCGTCATCTGTTCCGCGCCTTTCCTGCCCGGCTTCGTGCCGCAGATGATCCGCCCTGGCGACCGCCTGCCCGATCTGATGGTCGGCGTCCTCAACCTCACCGTCACCCAGGCCGCCGCCCTCAACTGCCTGGATGACCCGCTCGCGCTGCCCGTCGGCGCCTTGATCTGGCTGCCTCAGGTGGTCTCCTTTGAAGCTGCGCCATCTCCCCTCACCCCCTCCACCGCCGCGCCGGCCATCACCCGCCTGACCGTCGATCCTCCCCAACTGCAAAACACTGGCAGCCTCACCCTCACCTGGGAGGGCAGCGGCGACTATGCCTACCTCTATGTCTGCGGCGCGGATGCGCATCTGTCGTGCGCCCGCCCACCGGAGCATCTGCTCACCCGGCTGCCCGTGTCCTATACGACCCCGCCCATCGGCGGTTTCCGTTATGCCGGGCCGCTGCGCTACCGCCTCGAAGTCGTCGCCGGCAGCCAGTCAGCCACTCAGGATGTGACCGTCGAAGTGCGCTGCGCCAATGAACGGCTGGGCAGGACCAGCAGCGGACTGCTGCTCTGCCCCAATGACGCCCCCCGTTCGACCGAGGTGCTGGCGCAGCCTTTCGAGTCCGGCCTGATGCTGGCCTTCCCGGCCACCGGTGACATCTGGGCGCTGACCTCTGATGACCGCCTGTACATCTATCCCGGCGCTGCCAATTCGTCTATTCAGGCCAGCACAACCGTAGAAGGATTAGCCTTCCCACCCGCGCCCGCCTTCGCCGCCATTTGGGCGCAGCTCGCCGCCGGCGAACACCCCCTCGGCCCGCCAATCGAATCACCCCGGACGGTCGAGGCCGTGCTTCAGCCCGCCGGACAGGTCTCGTATACCACCTACCTCCAGCTCGCCGATGTCACCTACGCCATCACCAGACTCCCCGGCGATTCCCGCGGCTGGTGGTTCAAGTTGTGATGGTGTTAGTGGTGCGTCCGGTAAATCGTCGAGAAAAACAGGGTGCTGCGGGGGACGCCCCCGCAAGGGTTTTCCCCCGACGAGAGAAGAGGGTAGGGGGATGAGAGCATAACGTGCCGGATGAGCCAATTAGACGTGTCGTGGAATTCCCGGACGCGCGGTCACTCGATCCAGTCGGCTTCGGTGCCCAGCCCGATCAGATCGCTCATCAGCACCGCGCCTTCATTGCGCTGCGGCAGCCGGCTCAGGTAGCGTTCCGTCACCGCTACGTTGGAGTGGCGCAGCAGTTGGCTGATCTTGTCGATGGGCGTCCCGGCCTCCTGGAGCGCCCCGGCCACCGACCGCCGCAGATCGTGCGGAGCCACCTTGCCCAGCCGGGCAGCAGCCGCCGCCTCAGCCACGATCAGCCAGACCCCCTCCGCCGTCAGCGGCCCCTTGCTGACCCGCCCGCCTTTCCAGATGCGCCGGATCAGCGCTGACTCGGCTGGCGGCGCGGGTTCCAGCGGCGCGACCACTTTACGCCAGCGGTTGAGCAGATGCATCAGCGGCCGCGGCACATCGATCATGGCGACCTTGCGCCCTTTACCATGCACCCGCAGCACCACCCGGTCATTCTGAATCGAGAGGTCGCCCCACCGCGCGGCGGCCAGTTCATCGCGCCGCAGCGCCATCGTACACAGGATCGCCAGCATCAGGTGATTGCGGAGTTCCTGGTTGTCGCTGGTGGCGATCTGCCGAGAGCCGTAGATCAGCAGCTTGATCTGCTCCGGCGAAAGCCACCGTCCCGGACGCTGGCCTTCCTCGGCATTGGGCACGCGCACATTCTTCATGCTCATGCTGGTGTAATCGTCCAGCAGTTCGGCTTCGGAGAGCAGGCTGGCGAGCGTGATGATCGCCGCCCGCGCCTGACCCAGCCCCTGCTTGCCGTGCCCGGCCTGAAGGAGCTGCCCCAGCCAGGCCCGGAGCTGCGCCGCGCTCAGGCTGGATTGCAGTAACCCGACCGGCAGGGCGCTCATTCGCATGGCGCGCGTGTAGCCTTTCGACGGTTTGATCCCGGCGATATCTGCCAGGTACTGCTCCACCCAGCGGAAATAAGCCCGCTCGGTATGGCGGCTTCCGGCGCGGCCGGGCAGCGTCGCTGCGAAGTTGAACGTCTGCCCGGTCGGCTCGTAAATGGTCAGATCACGCGATGGTCGGCGCTGGATTCGGGTCATCCCCCCATTATAGCATGCCGTTGTCTCAATCGACCCTCTCGTCAGCGCCGCATGAGAAACCGCTAACGACTGCTAGACAGGCTGTCTCGTTTTGCCGATAATTGTCCCGTCTTACACTCATCGTCGAGGCGCACTTTGGGACTACTGCTGGTCATCACGGGCGGAGTCTTCGCCGCTCTGTTCATCCTGGTCGGACTCGTCAGGGCCTTCGCCGCTCAGTCGCGTATCAGCTTCTGGGATACCCTGCTGGCCTTCCTCGCCGCGCTGGTGACCCTCACCGGCCTGGTCGAATCCGCCATGACCGCCCAACCCGAACCCCTCCCCCGGCGGATCGCCCTGGGCATCGCCGCCGGGCTGGTCGTCCTCGGCCTGCTGGTCATGCTCCTGGAACTGCGCCGTGAGCAGCGCCTCAAAGGATCGCGCGGAGTCTTCGCCGTTGGGATCGGCCTCCTGCTGGCCGCCTCCGCCGTCGTCGTCCCGCGTATGTCGAACCGCATCCTGCTGCCTGTGCTGGCGACCGCTACCCCGATCCGCATCGCCACCCTGGAGCCGAGTCCGACCGCTCCCGGCCCCTCGGCCACCCCCACCCAGACCCCATCCCCTACGACGACTGCGACTCCGACCCTGACGCGCACGCCCCGTCCCACGGCGACCGCCACCCCGACGCGCTTTGTCTTCGTCACGCGCACCCCGGAACCGACTGCCACGCTGCCCAATCCCTGTCTGGCGCGCACCCTCTACAATGTCAACCTCCGCGCCGAGCCGTCTCTGGATGCCCCTGTCGTGATGACCATCCCCTTCGATATCACCGTCACCCTCTTCGGTCGCACCGAAGACTCCCTCTGGTGGTTCGGAGAACATGACGATCAGGCCGGCTGGCTCAAGGCCGAATTCCTCGACCTCAGCGCCTCCTGCGCCGCCCTCCCGCCCCGCTGAGGCATATATCCCAACCAACTCCTCCAAAAGAGTGACATTATGTTCGCTATCTCGGCCTGATTTCGTCCACAAATGCGCGTATAATAATGGGTTAGAACACAAGTTCTAATTGACGCCGTCCGATGGATGAAAGGATCACGCGCATGACTTCCCTCATCTCCCGTCTGAGCGAACAGTTCGCCCGCGCTCGTCAGCGGCTCCGCCCAGCTCCCCATCTGGAGCGGCTGGCCGTCCACAACGCCGCCCGTTGGGGCAGCGCGGTAGATGCTGCCGCCCAGACACAGCTTTACCGCCAATCGCCCTGGGTCTATATCGCCGTCAACCGCATCGCCGAAGCCGGGGCGCTCGTCCCCCTGCGGATTCGCCCGCGTTTCCCACTGCCCAACTCGGAACGGGCCGCCGCCGCGCCGCATCCGCTTCAGTTGCTCCTCGATGCGCCCAACCCGTTCATCAGCCGCTTTGAACTGCTGGAGCAGACCCTCGGTATGCTGGAACTGACTGGCAACGCCTACTGGTTCCTGGCCGGCGAAGACGGCGTCCCTACCGAAATCTGGCCGCTGCGCCCGGATCGCGTCCGCATCGTGCCCGACCCGGCCCAGCTCATCAAAGGCTACATCTACGAGATCGACGGCCAGCGCATCCCGCTCTCTCCCCTCGAAGTGGTTCACTTCAAACGCTGGCATCCCTCCGATGACCTCTACGGCCTCTCGGCCTTGGAAGCCGCCCGGATGGCCGTGACCAGCGACCGGGCAATGTCCGAATGGAACCGCAACACCTTCGGCCAGGATAACGGCGTCCCAGCCGGCATCGTCGCCATCAAAGATCACATTTCCGATGCCGACTTCGAGCGCGTCAAGGCCGAATGGCGGCAGAGCTATGGCGGCCCGCAGCGGCGCACCGCCTTCCTGCGTGGCGGCACGGTCGAATGGCACAACATCGGCCTCAGCCACCACGAACTCGATTTCTTGCAAGGCCGCCAGGCCCACCGCGACGAAATCCTGAATATCTTCGGCATCCCCGTCGGCCTGCTGAGCGAAAACGCCACCGAAGCCAACGCCACCGTCGCCGAGCGCCTCTTCATCGAGCGGACGCTCTGGCCCAAGCTGGTGCGGATCGCCCAGAAGATCAGCCAGGACCTGCTGCCCTTCTGGCCGGGCGCTTATGAAGCCGAGTTTGAGGACATCCGTCCAACCGACGCCCAGATTCGCCTGGACGAAATCCGTGCGGCCTATCCGGTGTTGAGCGTCAACGAAATCCGCGAACGCTACTACCGGCTGCCCGCAACCCTCTGGGGACAGTTCCCGGTAGACGCACGCAAACAGCTGGTGCCGCTCGAAGCCCAAGCGTCAGTTGAATCCTTTGCAGGACAAGCAGCCGCGCCCGAAGCGCCCGAAGCGCGCAAGTCGCAGCCGGGGACAGCCCTGCGGGAATTGCGTCGTTGGGAACGCTTCGCGCTGCGCCGTCACGGTCGCGTCGGACGGCGTCCGTTCTACGTCCGCGCCGTGCCCGATGAGATCGCTTTTGAGCTGTCGGCCGAACTGCTGGCCGCGGATGGCGAGGCCGAGATCAAAGCCGCTTTCGCCTCGGCCTATGCCCGCCTCACCGAAGTGCCCGAACCAGAGTTCGTCCTAATGAAGTAGCGCAGCGCTCTGAGCCACCATCGGAACGCGGCCTGTGCATCCTTGCTGACCGGAACGATGGACGGGCCTAACAACCCGTCCCCCTCTCCAGCGCCAAGCTTCCCCGTCAGCGGATGCACTGGAGACGGGCTTGGGGTTGACTGAGGTTCATGCCCCCCTGAAAATCCCCCTCCTACCGGTGCATGAAGCGGTAGCCAACCCCCCGCAGGGTAATGATGTATTCGGGATGGTCGGGGTCTGTTTCCAGTTTCTGCCGCAGGTAATGGATGTACAGCTTCAGGCTGTCGATAGCGTCGCCGTATTCCTCGCCCCAGGCTTCCGTCACCAGTTCCGTGCGCGTGACAACCTTCCCCGCATTGCGAACCAGCACCCCCAGCAGGCTGAACTCCTTCGGCGTCAGGTGCTTGAGTTCGTTCCGCACCCACACCTCGCGGTTCATAAAGTTGACGCGGAAATCGCCCCCGTTGAAGACCAGTTCTTCGCTGATGTTCGGGCGAGGGGCACGGCGCAGATGGGCGCGAATCCGGGCAATCAGTTCGTCGTTTTCATACGGCTTGACGATGTAATCGTCTGCGCCGAGTTCTAACCCCCGCACAACGTCTTTGACCTCGCCGCGCGCGGAGAGAAAGATCACCGGCACATCGGACATTTCCCGCAAACGGCGGCAAACATCCCAGCCATCCATGTCGGGCATACGGATGTCCAGCAGCACCAGATCGGGCTGGTGGCGGTAAGCTTTCCGCAGTCCTTCCTCGGCGTTATAGGCTTTGATGACATCATATCCCCGCCGCTCCAGCAGGATGCTGATGAGCTGTACGGTCATCTCTTCGTCATCGACGACCAGAATTTTCTCGCCCATGCGCTTACACCCTCACAGTGGCCTCGGTCACCTGAATTCTAACCGAGATGTTACAAATCCCTAACCCACTGTATCATAGGCACAAATCTGGCGCAAGTCACCCGTTCGGGCGCCGCTCTCGGCAATCGTCCCGATTTTGGGAAAAGTGATAGAATATCGCTGAGGTTGTAAGGAGTCTCTCGCTGTGAGCGACAAACCACTGATCTTGACACTTCCAGAAGAGCTGATCGAGCGTGCCCAGGCCGCCAATCTCGACTTGCGCCAACTGCTGATCGAGACGCTGAAAGACAGACTGCCCCAGGTGGAAAGCGATCTGGTACAGATCATCACATCGCGCTTGCCTCCCGACAGGGCGGAATCAGCATTGCAGGCGCTTCAACACGGCCAGCGCATTCTCGGCCTGCACGCCGGCACGATCTGGATAAGCGCTGATTTCGATGATCCGCTTCCCGACGAATTCTGGTTGGGCGATGACGCATGAAAGTGCTGCTGGACTCCCATACGTTCCTGTGGCTTGTGGAATCGCCTGACCAACGATCACTCCTGGGAATGACCGCCTCCCCCGGATCCCCAACTCCTAACCTCTGATCCCTGACCCGATTTTCCCCTCAGAAGAGTGACAATAATGTCACCCTTTCCATTCCATTCTGTGCTATCTTGGAGACACGGATGGGTAGGGACACTATTCTGCGACCGCCGCACCTTCACAACCTATCGCCTGCAAAGTTCGCATCCCATTGCAGTTGCAAGATTCACGGAATTGCAGCTGCAACAGATCCTGTTGGCGAATTCATCTGATCCCCCGAGCCTGGCATTTTCTCCCCTTCTCCATGAGGGAGAAGGGGTCGGGGGATGAGGGCTGACGGAGGTTCGCCAACAGCAGCTGCAACAACTGCAACGACTTGCATTTGCAGCATTGGCGGGTTTTGCAGCCTTTCGCAGCCGGGGACTGCGCTTCTCACGGGGAAATGTCACAACAAAGCGTATCCAACCCGGACGGCACTGACGCCATTTCCGCCAATGCGCCCGTCCGACACTGACGACATTTCCGATAATTCTCACATTCTCGTTTTTATCTCATTTCTCATCGCCGTTCTGTAGCGCATTCTGTATGACTGCAAGCTATAAGCTATCAGCTAAAACATAACCATAAGCTATCAACCACGAACGATAAGCGCCTCTTGGTTGCTTTGTGTGAACCCATAGATTATGCTTGTATTCACTGTCAGAAAAGAGGCTTGATGATGGCCGATATCCCCTCTCCCGACCAGCGGCGTCGGAACATCCTCCACTGGCTTCAGGAGTCCCAGTCCCTGACTATTGAAGAACTGGTGTCCCGCCTCGGCGTCTCCATCATGACCGTCCACCGTGATTTGGATCAACTTGTCAAAGAAGGCATCGCCCACAAAACCTATGGCCGAGTCGCCTTGGTGCGACCTGTCCAGGAGAACCCTTCAGCCGCCCCGCTCTGCGCCATGTGCCATACCCCCGTCTCCTTCCATACCGCCTTCACCCTTCACCTGGAGAACGGCCAGCAGCTTCAGGCCTGCTGCCCCCACTGCGGCCTGATGCTCCTCAGCATGACCGGCCAGGTCGCCTCGGCGCTCACCCGCGACTTCCTCTACCACCGTATGGTCAATGTCATGAAGGCCACCTACGTGATCGAAAGCCGCGTACACCTCTGCTGCGTGCCCAGCACCCTCTGTTTCGCCAGCATCCAGGATGCCCAGGATTTCGCCCGGGGATTCGGTGGAATGCTCATGGATTTCGAGGGGGCTACTGCCTACCTCAGCGCCCAGCATCACCATGCCAAAATGCGATAGCCTCAGCGCGTCTCCCTGTCATCCAGTTCGATCACCGCGCGGGCCGTGAGATCATCCGTGGCCAGCACCCGCATGAAGCTGCCCCGCAGCGCCCCCAGGATCGCCGGCGCTTTGGTCAGGCCGCGGGCAATGGCGACCGACTGTGGAATCGCCCGCAGGTCGGAAAGCTCGATGCCGATGATCCGCTGATTGATCTCGAACCGCTCGGAATCGCCGTTGAGATCGTAGAACCGCCCGCAGGTTTCGCCCACTGCTCCGGCCTGCCGCAGCGCGCTCAGGTCAGAACGGCTGAACAAACCCGCTCGCAGGAAGCTGGATGCTTCATCATGCACCGAGCCGATGCCCGTGATCGCCAATCGGACGCCGCGGGCGCGGATGATCCCTTCCAGCACCACCGGCTCCTGAAGGAACAAATCGCGCGACGTGGCCCGCTCGACCAGCATCGGCGCGTGCAGGTCATGATGTCGCCCACCGAGCTTCTGCGCTACCATCCGCCCCAGGTCGGGACTGTCCACCACCAGTTCGCCAACCCCCCCCAAAAGCTGCACCACGTCGATGTTCTGGGCGTAATGATCCGGCAGGGCGCTGACGGCCGCATGAACTCCCGTTCCCCAGGCTACCCCAATCGATGCGCCCGGCGGGAACGACCCGATGACGTGTTCCAGGTAAACCGAAGCCAGCCGCCCGATACCTTGCAGCAGAGAGTCGCTGTCGGCTTCGCCCGAGGTCTGGAGGATGTAGGCGTCTTTTAAGCCGAAGCGCTTGACAAACAGCTGCTCCATCTCCAGGTCGCGCGGGATGGGCATGCGGATGTGAAATTCGACAAGGCCGCGTTCGCGGGCTTCTTTGAGGTATCGAGAAATCGTGGCGACCGAGACATCCAACCGTGACGCAATCTCGGCCTGGCCCTGGTTCATTTTGTAATAAAGACTGGCAACGGTGGCGAGTAGTTCTTCGCGCTGTTCCATAGGATTGCCCTGCTGAAGCTGCGGGCCGGCACACATCCTTGATGCGTCCATTAGAACACACCAAAGCCTGCAAATTTTTGCAGACAATAACACGCGATCATCCGGCTGTCAAGCAGTTGCCCTACCACTTGATTGACAAATCCGCAAAGGTGTGTTACGTTCTCTGCAAATATTCTCAGTATGTGAATGCTTTTTCAGGTTAACCTCTTTGGCCTTTTTTGAACCACTCTCCAGCCCCATCTGCATTTCCTCCCATCCGCGAGGCTGCGCATGACTCATCCTGTTGACGGATTCATCTTCGACTTGGATGGCACGGTCTATCTGGGCGAATCCGCCCTCCCCAACGCGGTCGAAGCCATTGCAGCTCTGCGCGGCCTCGGCAAGCGCGTTCTCTTCGTCTCCAATAAACCGCTGGAACCGCGTGAAAATTACGCCCGCAAGCTCACCAAACTCGGCATCCCTGCCGAACCGGACGATGTGATCACCTCCGGCTTCGTCCTCGGCTACCATCTCGCCCGCACCGAGCCTCACCTCAGCCTCTATGTCATCGGCGAAACCAACCTGCACAATGAACTGCGCGGGCACGGCCTCAAGGTCATGAATGAATTCGTTGACCAAAGCCCACTCGAGGTCATTCAGCCGCACGGCATCGATGCCATCGTGGTCGCCTTCGACCGCACCCTCGACTACCGCAAGCTCAACACCGCCTATCAGGCGCTCATGCGCGGGGCCCGCTTCTTCGCCACCAACGCCGATAAGATGTGCCCGATGCCCGGCGGCGGCATCCCCGACGCCGGCGGAACCATCGCCGCCCTGGAACACATGACCGGCCGCAAGGTCGAACTGCTGGCTGGCAAGCCCTCCACCCTCATTATGTCGGTCGCGCTTCAGCGCCTTGATCTGCCCGCCGAGCGCGTCATGATGGTCGGCGACCGTCTCGAAACGGACATCTTTATGGGCCAGCAGGCCGGGATGCAGACCGCCGTCACCCTGACCGGCGCATCCACCCGCGCTGATGTCGCCCGCATGACCCACCCCCCAACCTATATCATCGAAAACCTTGGCGATCTCCCCGGCATCGTGGCACAGACCGTGCCATAAATGCGGTTTATCTGTCTGGTTACTGCCCTATCGAGGAGGTGTAGCGGAAAGCATCGTGAATCAAGTGAACTTCACCCGACTTGTTCAGCAGAAAGTGTCTTTTAAGAATGGAGTATCACCCCGTATGAAGCGCAAACTGTTCTTGTCGGTCCTCGTAGTCGCTGTCGTTTTGGCACTGGGTGCGAACCTGGTCGTCGCCCAGGACAGCTTCAACTGGCGCGCCTTTGAAGGCACCAGCCTGAAACTGCTCCTTAACCAGCACCCCTATCAACAGGCTCTGGTCGGCGAACTGCCCAAGTTCACCGAACTGACCGGCATCGAAGTCACCTACGATGTCTTCCCGGAGCAAAACTATTTCGATAAGGTCACCATTGACCTGTCAGCAGGCGCGGCCAGCACCTATGACGTCTTCATGACCGGCGCCTACATGATCTGGCAGTATGCCCCGGCGGGCTGGATGGAGCCGCTGGAAGGCTACATCAATGACCCGGCGAAGACCAACCCCGATTACGACTTCGAAGACATCTTCGCCGATCTGCGGAACAGCGAAATGTGGAACCTCCAGCCAGGCCGTCAGAACCTCGGCCAGGGTTCGCAGTATGCCATTCCCTGGGGCTTTGAAACCAACGCCCTCATGTACCGCAAGGACATCTTCGACGCCAACGGCATTGCGGTCCCGACAACCCTGGACGAACTGGTTGCCACGGCCAAGCGGCTCAAGGAAATCGATCCCGCCAATGCCGGTATCGTCGTGCGTGGCAGCCTCAACTGGGCGACCATTCACCCCGGCTTCATGACCATGTTCTCCAGCCAGGGCTGCGTGGACTATGATGATCAGATGATCCCGCAGATGAACAGCCCGTGCGCCGTCGAAGTCACCAGCAAGTGGGCCGACATGGTTCGCAGTGCTGGCCCCGAAGCCTGGACGACCTACACCTGGTACCAGGCCGGTTCCGACTTCGGCGCGGGCAAGGCCGCCATGCTGTTCGATGCCGACATCCTTGGCTATTTCCAGAATCAGCCCGATGCCGCTGCTGAAGGCGTCCTCGGCAATATCGCCTGGGCCCCCGGCCCACTCGGTCCCGATGGGTCGCTCCGCACCAACATCTGGATCTGGTCGCTGGCAATGAATTCCGGCTCGCAGAAGAAGGATGCTGCCTGGATGTTCATGCAGTGGGCAACCGGCAAGGAATTCCTGACCACCGGCGCGGTGGACTACAACATGGTCAACCCCGTCCGTGCCTCGATCTGGGAAAATGCCGACTTCCAGGCCAAGATGGCCCAGCAGACCAACTACCTCGAAACCTTCAACACCATCATGGCCAACGACGCCAAGATTCAGTTCACACCGCAGCCGCTGTTCTTTGAAACCACCACTGAATGGGCGCAGGCGCTCCAGGATATCTATGCCGGAGCCGACGCGCAGCAGCGTCTCGATGAATTGGTCGAAAGCCTGACGATCCAGCTCCAGGACGCGGGCGTCATTCAATAAACAGTGCAGTCTGGATGGGGCGGCCTCAATAATAGCCGCCCCTGATCTTTATCCCGCGTGGACGAGGCCGACTTCGTCCCGGTATCCTCGACCCCGGTGAACCGTCCGCCTCAAAAAATTGCGAACCGCCGCAAAGCTGGTCACAATACGCGGAAAAGCATTCAGTCTAGAGGATTCTTATGGCGACCAAACAAGTTTCGGCAGGTGATCTCGCTGCTATCCCAGAAGCCGAGATCGTGCGCCCGCCGCTGATGGTGCGGCTGCGCCCCTATCTCATCGCCCTCCCCGCCCTGCTGGTGCTGATCGGCATCCTGTATCCCTTTGTCATGGGCGTGGCCTATTCCTTCACGGCTTATGCCTTCACCCGTCCGAACACCGCCTTCGTCGGGCTGCGCCAGTACCAGCGCATGGTGGAAGATTCCGATTTCTGGTACAGCACCTTTGTCACCTTGGCCTATGCTTTCTCAGCCACCGGCGTCCAACTGGTGCTCGGCCTGATCGTTGCCATGCTGCTCAACCGGGAAAGCCGCATCGCCAGGATGCTGCAAGTTACCCTCATCTTCCCCATGATGATCGCTCCCGTCATCACGACCTTGATCTGGAAGATGATGATGCAGCCCAGCGTCGGCATCCTCAACCCGATGATGAATGTCATCGGTCTGCCATCCCTCGAATGGGCGGCCGTGCCGCAGACAGCGCTGTTCTCGGTCGTCTTGATCGATGTCTGGATGTTCACGCCTTTCGCCGCCCTCATCATGCTGGCAGGGCTGCGTTCCTTCCCGCAGGGGCCGTTCGAGGCAGCCCGTGTCGATGGGGCATCCTTCTGGTTCACTTTCCGCAACCTGACCCTGCCGATGCTGACGCCTTTCATCCTGATCGTCATCATCTTCCGCTTTATGGACTCGCTGAAGATGTTCGACATCATCTTTGCCATGACCGAAGGCGGGCCCGGCAATACGCTCATGACTTACCAGCTTACCGCCTACCGCACTGCCATCCAGTTTCAACGCTTGGCCCAGGGCTTGCCCTACGCCATCGTTCTCTATCTCGCGATCTACTTCGTCAGCCAATGGCTGGTGAAGCGCTGGGGCATCGCGCAGCGCCGCGCTGCCGGCTACTCATAGCGGAGGGTACGGCATCATGGATGCTCGTGTACGCAAGAACCTGACCAACATCCTTTCCGATGGCTTTCTGGTGATCTACTTCCTATTCGCCTTGTTCCCCATTGTGTGGATGGTCCTGGTGTCGTTGAAGAGCACCAACGAACTCTTCACCACCCAGTTCATCTTCACACCAACCCTGGAAAACTATCAGGCCATCCTCTTTGGCGATCCCCGCGCGGCGGCAGGTGTCGTCGCCCGCCAGGAGTTCCCTCGCAACTTCCTGAACAGCTTCATTGTCAGTACCGGCGCGGTCATCATCTCGCTCATTGTAGGCGTCCCCGCGGCCTACGCCCTGGCCCGCTACAACTTCAAAGGCAAAGAGAACCTGGCCTTCACCTTCCTCTCCTTCCGCTTTGCCCCTGAACTCGTCGTCATCATCCCCCTGTCCCTGCTCTATCGCCAGTTGGGGTTGTATGACACCTACTTTGGGATCATCTGGGTCTACCAGCTTGTCACCTTGCCCCTGCTGATCTGGGTGCTGCGGAGCTACTTCGAGGACATCTCGCCCGATATCGAGCAGGCTGCCATGATCGACGGCTACCCCTGGTATCGCATCTTCTTGCAGGTGCTCCTGCCCCTCGTCCGTCCTGGATTAGCCGCTGCTGCGCTGCTGGCTTTCGTCTTCGCCTGGAACAACTTCATCTTCCCACTGATCCTGGGAGCTTCCAACGTGCAGACGGTGACGGTCTCGGCGCTGGGATACATCTCCTCGGCGCAGGCCTTCTTCAACCGCATGGCTGCCGCCGCCGTGATCTCCTCGCTGCCACAGATCATCCTGGCGCTGAGCATCCAACGTTACCTGATCCGGGGACTCAGCTTCGGCGCGGTGAAGGGATAACTTCATGTCCAAACTCACCCTACAACATTTGACCAAAGACTTCGGCAAAACCCGCGCCGTCAACAACATGAGTCTGGAAGTCCACGACGGCGAGTTCCTGGTGATGCTCGGTCCGTCCGGCGCCGGCAAAACCACTACCCTCAAGCTCATCGCCGGAGTCGAGACGCCGACCGCCGGCAGAATTTACATCGGTGACCAGTTGGTGAACGCTGTCGAGCCGCACAAACGCAACGTGGCCATGGCCTTTGAAAGCTACGCGCTCTACCCCCACCTGACCGTCGCCCAGAACCTCGCCTTCCCGCTGCGCGCCCCAGGGCAAAAGTTCACTGCCACCGAGATCGACCGCCGCGTCCAGCACATTGCTCAAACCCTCAACATCCATATGCTGCTCGACCGTCTGCCGCAGAATCTCTCCAACGGGCAGAAGCAGCGTGTCGCCGTCGGCCGCGCCCTCGTGCGCGAGCCGGCCATCCTGCTGCTCGACGAACCGATCTCCCACCTGGACGCCAAGCTGCGCCACCGGATGCGCCAGGAATTCAAGGCGCTTGAATCGGTCATCCATGCCACGACCATCTACGTCACCCACGACTACCTGGAAGCCATGTCCCTGGGCGACCGGCTGGTCGTCCTCAACAAGGGCGTCATCCAGCAGATCGGCAAGCCCCAGCATGTCTTCGCCCACCCAGTCAATGTCTTCGTCGCCAAAATCCTCGGCCATCCCCAAATCAATCTGGTGAACTGCACGGTGCACAGCGTCTCCGGCCAGATGCAGGTCGCCAGCATGGACGGCAGCTTCCGCCTGGATGTGCCCGGCAAACTGACCGAGGCACTCAACCGGGGTGCTTATGACAGCGTGATGCTCGGCATTCGTCCGCTGCACATGCAGGTCGTCAACAGCGGCGCTTCATCCGGCAAACTGGTCGAGGGCAGCGTCTACGTCTATGAGCGGTTGGGCACCAAAGGCGTACTGACAGCCCGAATCGGCGAGCAGCGCATGGATGTCCTGACGCCTATTGACCACGAGTTCCAGATCGATGAACCGGTACGAATCGCGGTCGAGACCGATCAGATCATGCTCTTCGACCCCAAGACGGAAAACAATATCCTGGTAGGATAAAGCATCATGGCAGAAGTCCGCATCGAGCATCTGTACAAAACCTATAAGGGCGGGGTCGAAGCCGTCAAAGACCTGAACCTCACCATCCGCGATGGCGAATTCCTAGCGCTGTTGGGGCCCTCCGGCTGCGGCAAGACCTCCACACTGCGGATGATCGTCGGCCTGGAGGCCATCACCAGCGGCGATCTCTACATTGGCGGGCGGCGCATGAACGAGTTGGAGCCGAGCGAACGCAACGCGGCGCTGGCCTTTGAAACCTATGCCCTCTACCCCCCGCTGACCGTCTACGAGAACATTGCCTTCTGTCTCCGCGCCCGCAAGATGGCCCCCTCAGAGATCAAGCGCCGCGTCCAAGAAGTCGCTCGTATCCTCGATATCAGTGACATCCTCGAACGCCGGCCCGTGGAATTGGGCGGCGGCCAGAAACAGCGCATTTCTCTGGCGCGCGCCCTCGTCCGCGATCCCGATGTCTTCCTGATGGACGAGCCCCTCTCTCACCTCGATGCCGCCCAGCGTGCCCACATGCGCGTCGAACTCAAGCGACTCCACGCCGAATCCCGGCGCACGACCGTGCTGGTCACGCACGACCAGCTTGAGGCGGTGGCTATGGCCGAGCGCGTGGCCGTGATGAACCTGGGCGTCCTGCAGCAGGTCGGCAGCTTCGACGACATTTACAACCACCCCGCTAATGAATTCGTCGCCGGGTTCATCGGCGAGCCGCCCATGAACTTCCTGCCCTGCGTGCCCTTCAGCGAAGGCGGGACGACCAGCCTTCGCGCCACTGATGGAAGCTTCTCCATCAGACTCCCCGGCGCGCTCGGGCAAAAAGTCGCCGCGCAGAACCTCAACCAGATCAGGCTCGGCATCCGCCCCATCGATATCGTGGCCAAACACACCGCTGGGACGAATGGCCTCGCCGAACTCGAAGGGCGGGTCTACACCTACGAATCGCTCGGCGAAGAAGGCCAGCTTGCCGCCAAAGTCGGCACTGCCGATGTGCTGGTGGTCACGCCGCCCGCCGACGAGTTCGAGCGCGACCAGCCGGTCTGGTTGGGGCTGCAGGCCGAACGCATCCATCTGTTCCACGGCGACAGCGGCATCGCCTTGTAGAGTAGTGCATCATGGTCGTCCTGGGCATCGATGCAGGAACAGAGGCCATCAAAGCCGGGCTGTTCGATACCAATGGCCAGCTTCTCGCCTCTGGATCGCGCAAATACAACACCTATTTCCCCCGGCCCGGCTGCGCCGAGCAGGACCCCAACGAATGGTGGGCGGGGTTAGTTGGCGCTGTCCGCGATTGTTTGAAGGACTCCCCCGTCCTGCCCGACCAGATCAAGGGCATCTGCGCTGACGCCACTACCTGCACCATCATCCCCATGAAAGCCAATGGCGAACCGCTTCGGCGCGCCCTGCTTTGGATGGACGTGCGAGCGACCGAGCAGGCCGCCCGCATTTTCGCCACCGGCGACGCTGCCCTGCGCTACAGCCTCGCCGGAGTCAGCGCCGAGTGGTTCCCGGCCAAAACCCTCTGGCTGAAGGAGCATGAGCCTGAAACCTATGCCGCCGCCGACTACCTGATCGAATTCACTGACTGGATCGCCTATAAGCTCACCGGGCGCTGGGCGCTCAACCTCAATACCGCCGTGCAGCGCTGGTACTACCATTCTCCCAGCGGCGGTTGGCCCCTGCATTTCTACGAGCGCATCGGGCTGAGCGGAATCGAAGCCAAATTCCCGCGTGACCTCCTCCCGCTCGGCGAACCCGTCGCGGAACTGTCCCCAGCCGCCGCCTGGCAGTTGGGACTGCCTCCCGGAATTCCGGTAGCGATGGGCGGTGGCGATGCCTTCGTTGGACTGCTCGGACTCGGCGTCACTGAACCCGGCGACCTGGGCGTCGTCATGGGATCGTCCAACGTCCTCTCCGGCCTGACCGCATCCGAAGTGCATTTCCCCGGTATCTTTGGCAGCTTCCCCGACGCCATCATCCCCGGCCTAAACCTGATCGAAGGCGGTCAGGTCTCCACAGGGTCGATCCTCAATTGGTTCAAACGCGAGTTCGCGGGTGGGCTGGCCGCTGAGGCTGAAGAGAAGGGCATCCCGGTTTACCGCTTGCTCGATGACGAAGCCGCCCAGATCCCGGCAGGTTCCCAGGGCTTGATCGTCCTCGACTATTTCCAGGGCAACCGCACCCCGCATACTGATTCGCTGGCGCGGGGACTGGTCTTCGGCCTGTCGCTGCAATCCAGCCGCGCGCATGTCTTCCGCGCCATCATGGAGGGCATCGCCTACGGCATGAAAGACATCCTGGATACCTTCACCCGCCACCAGTGCGCTGTCTCGCGGATCATCGCCTGCGGCGGCGCGACCCGCAGCCCGTTGTTTATGCAGATTTACGCCGATGTCCTCGGCCAACCGATTCATACCACCCGCGTGACCGAAGCCTCGCTCCTCGGTTCAGCGGTGGCTGCGGCCTATGGCGCCGGATTGTACCCCTCGCTCAGCGCAGCCTCGCGGGCAATGGTACAGCCGGGCGGCATCTACCAACCGGACACGCGGCAGCACGCCGAATATGGCTTTTACGCTCAGCAGTATCGTGAACTCTATACGGCGCTGCGGCCCGTCCAGCACGCCGTCACAAGGCATTTGCAAGGCTGAGGCGCTACCGTTCACACAGCCTGGAAAATGTGCAATCAAAAGACAGGACACTATGACTAAAATCGATCCCATCTACGTTGGCAAGGACGCCATCACCCATCTGCTCGATTATGCGGCGGCGCGCCGCCTGAACCGCTTCTGCATCGTCGCCGACCAGAACACCTTCCCGGCGCTCGGCGGGCGCGTCGAGGCGGCCCTCAAGGGCAAAGGCTGTGACGTGACCAGCGTCGTGCTGGAAGGCCACCACATCCACACCGACGAGCATGAGTGTATGCAGGTCTTCATCCGCGCTCCCCTTGGCCCGTGTACCTTCATCGCCGTCGGCTCCGGCACGATCACCGATATCACCCGCTTCGTCAGCCACCGCACCGGCCGCTCGTTTATCGGAATGCCCACCGCGCCTTCCGTGGACGGTTTCACTTCGATTGGCGCGCCCATCATCCTGGCCGGCGTCAAGACCACCATCCTCTGCCAGCCTCCGCTGGCCGTCTTCGCTGATCTCGAAACGCTGGCGAACGCGCCTCAGGCCCTCATCGGCGCAGGCTTCGGCGACATGATCGGCAAGATCACCTCGCTGGCCGACTGGAAGATGGGCAGCCTCCTCTGGGATGAACCCTACGACGCCGCCATCGCCGCCCGCTCCCAGGCTGCCATCGACAGCGTGATCCAGAACGCCGATTCCATCGGCCAGCGTTCCGAACAAGGCGTCCGCGCCCTGATGGACGCCCTGATCGAATCCGGCCTGTGTATGCTCGATTTCGGCACGTCGCGGCCCGCCTCCGGCGCCGAGCATCACGCTTCGCATTACTGGGAGATGAAGCGGCTCAAAGAAGGCCGGGAAACCCAGTTCCACGGGGCGCAGGTCGGCTATGCCCTCACCCTGGTCGCAGCCCAATATGCCCGCATCCGCGCCATCACCCGCGCTGATCTGATGAACCGCTTGGAAGCCGCCGCGCTCCCGGATCGCGCCGCCGAAGTCGAAAGCATCCGCGCCGGCTACGGCACTATGGCCGATGACATCGTGAAGGAACACCGCCCCTTCCTCGACCTGACCGAAGCCGACTTCGACCAGCTCAAGCACAAGATCATCGACCACTGGGACGACATTCAGGCCATCGCTGCCCGCGTCCCTGAGCCGGAGGTCATCGCTGCTGCGCTCGACAAAGCCGGCGCGCCGACCACCTGGCAGTCACTCGGCCTGGACGCCGACGAAGTGCAGCCCGGCTTCCAGTACGGCCACTACCTCCGCAACCGCTTCACCGTGCTCAAGCTCAGCCGCGTGCTGGGCGTCCCCCTCGGCTAAGACGCAGCCAGATCGGGGCGGTCAATCAACCGCCCCGTTTGCGCTCTCGCCGCCCCACTCACGCCCGCTCATGGCAACCCCGCGCGAACGCGCCATCCGGCCTGTCGGCGCTTGTCGCTGCCGCTTGTCCCGCATGGATGCCGCGTGGAATACCCACCCTACGCAGCGCGATGCTAGAATAAATGTCACCCTTTCAACGACATACAAGGACATGAACCATGGATAAAGAGACCATGCTGGCCCAGGCACGCGCCTTGATCCGCGCCGAAGGCGAGGCGCTGCTCCACATCGCCGAGCGCCTGGACGACCGCTTCGTCCAGGCAGTGACCATGGTCGCGGAATGCCGGGGCAAGATCATCATCACTGGGGCAGGCACGTCGGGGGCGATGGCGCACCGGCTGGCACACATCCTGGCGACCTGCGGCATGGCAGCCTTCTACGTCTCGCCCGGCGATGCGCTGCACGGCGAATCGGCCATGATGGGCGCCGGCGATGTACTGATCGCCCTCTCCAAAGCCGGCAGGAGCGAGGACATCAACAGCTTCGCGCGGATCGCCCGCGAGCGTGGGGCAGCGGTGATGGCCTGGACAGCACAACCAGACAGCGAACTCGCAGCCCTGGCCGCCCTGGTCATCGTCATTCAGGTTCCGGACAGCGCCGAGGGCGAGGGTCTGCTGCCGTTCGGTTCTACCCTGGCCAACGGAGCCTACGGCGATGCGCTGGCCCTGATGGCGAAGACGCTGCGCGGCTTCAACCTGATGACCCTCGCGCAGACCCACCCCCTGGGCGGAGCGCATGATCTCGCCCAGAAGCACGCTGAGCGCAAGCCCTGAATGTTGAGTCCCAGCCTGCCGCAGCCTCGCATCCCGCCTCCCGGTGTCCTCAGGGGCGAGCCGGCAGGCGGCCTCACCGGAACGAGTCGCGCAGGGCCTCGACCAACCGCTGCTGTTCGGGCGTCAGCTTCTCCGGCACGCTGATGAGAATACGCGCATACAGATCGCCGAATGTATCCGGCTGCTTGAGGACAGGCATACCCTTGCCCGTCAAACGGAAGCGGCGGCCCGACTGCGTACACGGCGGAATCCGCAGTTTGACCGGGCGATCCATCGTCGGGACTTCAACCTCGCCGCCGAGCAGCGCGGTGAACACATCAATCTTGACTTCGACCTTCAGGTTGTCGCCGTCGCGCTCGAAGGTCGCATCCGGCTCAACCTGGACGATCAGATAGAGATCGCCGGGCTGACCGCCGAAGCTGGGGCCGCCTTCCCCGGCCAGCCGGACTTTGGTCCCGTCGGTCGCGCCGGCGGGGATGTTGACCTTGATGCGGCGGTCGCCTTTGGTGATGAGGCGCTGTGCCCCGGTATAGGCTTCGCGCAGGCTGATCTTGACGGGCTGTTCCAGGTCTTCGCCCTTGAAGGCCGCGCTCCCGAAACCGGTCGAGGCGCGTGAGCCGCGTGTCCGGCTGCTGCGTCCCATGCTGCCGAACAGCGAGTCGAAGATGTCGGAGAAGGGCATCCCGCCGGTATCGACGTTGGTATAGAAGCCGCCGACCGGCTGACCGCCAAAGCCCTGCGGATTGACCGTGCCGAACTGGTCGTAGGTGGCGCGTTTCTGGGAGTCGCTGAGGACTTCATAAGCCTCGTTGATCTCCTTGAAGCGCGTTTCGGCATGGGGGTCGTTGGGGTTGGCGTCGGGGTGATGCTTCTTCGCCAGCCGCCGGAAAGCGGCCTTGATGTCCTTCTCGCTGGCATTCCGGTTCACGCCGAGAATCTGGTAGTAGTCCTTCTTCGCCATGGGGTTCCTCTAATCCGCGTTCGTTCCCGCCGGGTTCCAGAACGTTTGTGTTTCACCTTTCATTGTATGCGGGTGGGCAGGTGGGGTCAACGACCCGGAAGTCTTTCTTACGAAATATTGATGCAAAAGCTTGTAATGCATAGTTTATCGGTGACAAAAAAAGCGGGCATGGCAGAGCTGGCGGCAGTGGCGTCAGTTAGGGTGACATTTTGGTAACTCTTTTGAGCAGCGATTGGGGATTGGGGAAAGGCGGACGGCCACAAGGCCGCGAATCCTCCGCGGATGAAATTGCGGGCGGGTGTGCGAGGAGTCATAATGGGTTAACAGCCCTGCCGATTTTCTGGTTGAACCATGCCCGACGCCTTCATTTCGTACCGCCGACGACCCAGTACGGCCTTAGCGCACCTCATCCAAAAAGCGCTGCAAGATCGATCGCCATCAGTAGGGGCGGGCGGGGACGACCTACCGGCTCGCCCCTACGCTGCACGCTGGTTCATTGGGGTCAATCATCGAGCAATTCAAATCGATTGTCACCAAACCGATCCGCCGGCTGCCGGACATCGATCCTGACCACCCTGTCTGGCAGCGCAATTATCATGACCACATTATCCGCAACGAGGAGGACTTGAATCGCATTCGCGCCTATGTAGTGCAGAATCCAGCGCGCTGGTCAGATGATGAACTTTTCACTTCGTGAGGGTCTCAATGCGACCTACACCCCCGCCACCTCCCCGGCGCGGCGATCCAGGAAGGCGCGGGCGAAGGCCGCGAAGCGGTAGACATCGGCGAAGTTGGTCGCCAGGCCGACCGAGATTCGCACCGCCCCCAGCACCCGCCCCAGCACGATCATCAGTTCCGGCAGGGTCATGCGCTGGTCTTCAGCCAGCGCGTCGCGCAGTTCGGCTTCGCTCAGGCCCAGAGCGGCCTCGCCCGCGCCGGGGTTGCAGAAACAGCCCGTCCGCAGCGAAATCTGCGCGGCGTTGGCCTGGGCCTCGATGTGGCGGTAATCGATGAGCGTTCCTTCAGGATCGTAGAAGTTGAAGGCGATGGTTCCGCCCCGCGACTCGGTGGTGGTCGGGCCGTAGATGCGCGCCAGGGCCGTTCCATTGCGGTGGCGCAGGCGGGTCAGTTCATCCAGCAGCCAGCCCGTCAGCGCGATCACGCGGTCGTGGATGCGGTCGATGCCAACCGACTCGATGTGGCGCAGGCCGATCTCGACCGCGGGCAGGTTGAGGTAATCAATCGTGCCATCCTCGAACGCCTCCGAGCCGTCGTGCAGGTAATGCTTCTGGCCGCTGACGGTCGCCAGCGTGATGGTTCCGCCGGCGAACCACGGCCGCCGCAGCCGCTTCAAGGCTTCGCGCCGGGCGATCAACGTGCCGATGCCCGTGGGATAGCCGCAGATTTTGTAGAACGACAGCGAGACGAAATCGGGTTTCACCGCGCTCAGATCGAGGCGGTTCGTCGGGGCAAAGGCCGCCGCATCCAGCAGCACATCCCAGCCGAGGGATTTCGCCTCGGCCACCCAGCCGAGGTCATGCTGCACGCCGGAAAAGTTGGATTGGGCGGGATAGGCAAACAGGCTGGGATGCTCTGGCGAGATGGCGGCGAGGTGGTCGCGCAGCCGGGCGGCATCGACGCGCAGATCGGGGGGCAGCACTGGCGTATAGATGACCTGCGCGCCGTGGTGCTGGGCGAATTCGCGGATGCCGTTGACCGAGTTGTGGTTGTCGAAGGTCAGCAGGTAGCGCCCGCCGGGGGCGAAAGGGTAGGACTCCCCCAGCAGCTTCAGTGCGCCGCTGGCGTTGGGCGTGAAGATGACCACGTAATCGTCGGGGTCGGCGTTGAAGTAGCGCAGCACGTAGGCGCGGGCAGATTCATCCAGACGGGTCGCCGCCAGCGAAGTCGGGTTGCTCGAATGGGGGTTGCCGTAGACGCCGCTCGCCAGCAGCTCCACGTGCTGGCGCACCTGGGAAGCGGCATACAGGCCGCCGCCCGTGTAATCCAGGTAGACGTGGCCGAGTTCATCCAGGCGGCTGTATTCGCGGGCGCGGAGATCATCCAGCGCGGCAGTCCCGGCATAGGCAGGGAACTGCCGCACAAAACAGGCATATTCCGCATCGAACGCCTGGAGCGGCGCGGTCTGAGTCCCAGTCTCCATGGTCATCCCCTTGTGCGTGTTCTGGGCTGGGTCGCATCCCACATAAACTCGATTGTAGCACCAAGTCGCGCGTCAAGTGGCAGGGATTGGGCAGCTTCTCCATAATGAGGGGAGCTTATCTGGCGCTCAACCTGGAGAAACCGCGATGTCCAGCCCCCTGATTCTGATCGCCTCGACCGTGATCCTGTTCGCCGGAGCGCTGCTGATCGCCGCGCCGCCCAAGAAGGACGGCTGCCTGGCGCAGCTGGCTCGCTTCGTCGGGCTGCTCATCGGCATCGCGGCAGCCATCGGCGCGGTGCTGCTGACTCTGCAAGGGCGGATAACTGAGCCGGTGCGTTGGCTCCCGCTGATCCTCTCGCTGATCGTCGGCGGCTGCGCCGTTAGCCTGGCATCGCTGGGCTGGCAGACGCTCTTGGGACGCCGGCACAGCATCGATAAGGCGCTGGATACCGCCCTCTTCAACCCGTTCGATACGCTGGGCAGCGCCCATTCGACCCGTTCCAGCGGCCTGGATGACCTCTTGTTTTCCTGCGGGCTGTTCATCCTGATGGCGCTGTTCATGATCGGCGTGCTGGTCGCCGCCTTCATCGAGTCTGCTCTGCTGCCCAAGCCGTCCAGTCCGGCCCGCAGCGCGGTCTACACCGCCCTGAGCTGGCTTTACGCCGTGGGCATCCATCTCGGCGGAACGCTGGGGGTCGTCGCCCTGTTCAACGCCGTGTTCGGCGGCGCTCTGCCCACATGATGGGAATCTGCGAGCAGCGCCTGCGCGCGCTCACCTGGCGGGATCAGGCCGTGCTGGCCGGGCGCGGCGCGGCGGCCATCTGGGCGGCGCTGAAAGCTTGGGGCTGCGAAGGCCGTGAGGTGCTGATCCCCGCCAACACCTGCGCCATCGTGCTGTGGGCCGTACTGCGGAGCGGCTGCCGTCCCCGATTAATCGACATCGCTGACCCGCTGCATCCCTCCACGCTGGATGCACTGCCTGCGGATACCTCCCATGCAGCCGCCATCATCCCGGCGCACCTCTACGGGCTGCCCGCGCCCATGGACGAAGTGTGCGCTTGGGCGCGGCAGCGCGGCCTCTACGTGATCGAAGACGCCGCGCTGGCCCTGGGCGGGCAGGTCCGCGGTCGGCCCGCCGGGGGCTGGGGCGATGCCGCTATGCTCAGCTTCGGGTTGGGCAAAGTGGTCGATCACCAACTGGGCGGAGCGCTGGTGACGGACGATCCCGCGCTGGCGCGGGAGGTTCGGCGGCTGCTGGATAATGCGCCCCCGCTCGATGACGATCTCCTGCGGCTGGCGAACCAGTGGAACGGCCTGTACTGGCCGCTGCACCAGTACGAGTCCAGCACGCCAGGATTGCTCGATCTCTACCCGCGCCTCTTCGACCTCTACGGCGGCATCACCGTCTACCAACTGGCGGCCCCCGATTGGGTGGGCTTGGCTGAGCGGCTGGACGCGCTCCCTGCCGAACGTAGACGGCGGCAGCGCCTGGCCGAACGCTGCGACGCGGCCCTGGCCGGTCTGCCATTCACGCCCTTCCAGCGCCCGGCGGAGGCTGTCCTCTGGAAGTACCCGGTGCTGGTCGAGCCGGCGCAGCGCGACAATCTTCTGGAAGCGCTCTGGGCAGCCGGGCAGCACGAGGTCACGCGCTGGTATCCCTCGCTCAGGCCGATGGCGCGCGCGCTGGCCCCGGACGTGAATCAGCCGCCGACGCCGCAGGCTGACCGCCTCGGCGCGATGATCGTCAACCTGCCGCTGCATCCCGGCGTGGAGGCGGTCCAGGTCGAAGCGATCTGCGCCGTGATGCGGCAGGCCTGCGGGTAAGACCATGAAGGATAGAACCAGGCACGCGCCAATTGCAGGGATGGGCCTCTGCCCGTCTGCCAGCGACGAACGTCTGAGAGATCAAACCGGTGTATGGTGTATAGGTGTGTAGTATAATGGAGGCATAAAGACACCCACAACGGCCCGGCATCGCCGGGTGATGATGGAGGCAATGCATGACTGTCGAATTCTATGATGTCAAGACCCGCAGAAAAGTCCAACTGGATGACAAGAAACTGCTCAAGGTCACGTTCATGACCAAAACCGGGCCGCGCTACGGTCTGCGCGGGAAAACCGCCGACGGCCGCCTGCTGACCAAGTTCGTCAGCAAAGCGGACTGGGACAAGCTCAAGATTCCGGTCGGCTGAGCGCTCCCTTTCGTGGCCTTCCCGATGTAAGACAACCTCTCCCAAAGGAGCCGGCAGGCATGTCATGGTTCCGCTGGCTGCGCTCGACCCTGTTCGCTGCGGTTGCGGCCGTCATCGTTTTTCTGGTCCTCGGCGCGCTGTACCAGATCGAAGGCTCCGGCCTGATGGCTTTCGGCGATCCCGCCACCGCCCAGTTCGAACGCGCCAAGACGCTCTGGGACTGGATGGACTTGTTGATCGTTCCGGTCATGCTGGCCGCGGGCGCGATCTGGTTCAACCACCAGGCGCGCCAGCGCGACGAGGCCAACAAACAAATCCGCTACAAAGAAGACATGCTCCAGAAATATTTCGACGACATGATCGCCCTGCTGGTCCAGCACGGCCAGAACGCGCCCCAGCTTCCCGGCTCGGTCGCGAGCCTCCGCACCCTGGTCGTCCTGCGCCGCCTCGATCATGACCGCATCCAGGAAGTCCTGGAGTTCCTGCGCCAGATCGGCTGGCTCACCGGTGACAACGCCGTCCTCAAAGGCGCGAAACTGATCCAGATCGACCTCAGCGGCGCCGATCTCCACTTTGCTGACCTGACCCAAGCCGTGCTCCAGGGCGCCAATCTGAGCGGCGTTGACCTCACCGCCGCTGAACTGAGCGGGGTGGGATTCGGACTGGCTGATCTGACCGAAGCCAATCTGAACGGCGCCACCCTGATCGACGCCGACTTTAGCCGCGCTGATCTGCGTGGGGCCGTACTCGAACTGGCCGACTTGAGTCAGGCCAGCCTCCGAGAGGCCGATCTGCGCGGCGCTAACCTCACCAACGCCATCCTGACCGACGCCCTCGGCCTGGACGAAGCCGACTTCGATGCGGATACCATCCTCCCGGATGGCTCGCCCTGGAGCCGCGGCGTCGATCTGACCCGGTTCACCAAACCCCCGGCCTGATCCACCGGCCTGCCTCTTTTTGACCAAACTGACCAATTCTCTTACACTCTAGTCTCTGGTTGGAGTCTGCTGATGCTGGGGAGATGGAGCCTATGCGTGCGGCTGCGCCCGAACAAATCGACGCCTATACCCGCCAGGGCTGGTGGGGCACCGAGACCCTGATCGACCTCTTCCTCCGGCAGGCCCAAACCACGCCCGAAGCCGTCGCCCTGGTCGATCCCCCCAACCGGGCGGACTTCACCATCGGCGGCCCTCAACGGCTCACCTACAGTGAGCTGCAAACGCGGGTAGACCGGCTGGCTGCCGGCTTGGTGCGCCTGGGCATGGGGCCGGATCAGATCATCATGGTACAGCTTCCCAACATCGTCGAACTGGTCATCGCCTATCTCGCCGCCGCCCGCATCGGGGCCATCATCAGCCCGGTTCCGGTGCAGTATCGCACCCATGAACTGCGGCAGGTGCTGGCGCTGGCCGAGCCGTCGGTCTATCTCACCGCGCGGACGTTCAGCGGCTTCGATTACCTGGCGATGCTGGACGGTCTGCTGCCCGATTTCCCCAGCGTGCGGGCGGTGATCGCTGCCGGATCGGATGCGCCAGCCGGCGTCATGTCGCTGGATAACCTCCTGGCCGAACCGCACGATGCCCAGGCGCTGGCCGATTATGTGGCGCGGCATCCGCTGGATGCCAACGACGTCCTGACACTCTGCTGGACTTCCGGCACCGAGGCTGATCCGAAAGGCGTGCCGCGCAGCCATAACCACTGGCTCTCCATCGCCTATGTCACGGTGGACGGCGCCGAACTGCGCCCCGGCGACCGCCTCCTCAACCCCTTCCCCCTGGTGAACATGTCCGCCATCGGCGGGATGCTGGTCCCCTGGCTCCTGACGGGCGGCACGCTGGTGATGCACCAGCCCCTCAACTTGGGCGTCTTCCTCCAGCAGATCCGGCAGGAGGGCATTCATTACACCGTCGCGCCGCCAGTCCTGCTCAACCTCCTGCTGCTCAAGCCCGCCCTGCTGGCCGACGCCGACCTCAGCACCATCCGCTGCATCGGCTCCGGCTCCGCCCCCCTCTCGCCCTGGATGGTCTCCCAATGGAGCGAACGCTACGGCATCCCCGTGCTCAACTTCTTCGGCTCCAACGAGGGAACCGGCTTCGTCAGCACCCCCGGCGATATCCCCGATCCGAGCGAACGCGCCCGCTACTTCCCGCGCTACGGCGTGCCCGGCTGCCGCTGGAAACTGCGCAATGCCGCGGGCCTTTCGACCAAGCTGGTCGATCCACAGACCAAAACGGTCATCACCGAGCCGGGGCTGGCCGGAGAACTGGCGATCCGCGGGCCGGCGGTCTTCTCCGGCTACTACAAGCGCCCCGATCTGACCGCCCGCGCTTTCGATGCTGACGGCTATTTCTACACAGGCGACCTGTTCGCCATCGCTGGCGAGGGCGGCCAGCTCAACCGCTACCGCTTCGTCGGACGCTGGAAGGACATCATCCTCCGGGCAGGCATGAAGATCGCGCCGGAGGAACTGGAGAATCTGCTGGCCGATTTCCCCAAGATCGCCGAGTGCGCCGTCGTCGGCATCCCGGACCGCCGCCTGAACGAGGAGCAGATCTTCGTCGCCGTAGTGGCGAAGCCCGGCGAGCAGCCGACGCTCTCCGAGGTGGTGGACTTCCTCAAGAGCAAGGACATCGCCGCTTACAAGCTGCCCAAGAAGCTGGTGCGGGTCGAAGCGCTGCCCCGCAATCCGGTCGGTAAGGTCCTCAAACGGGCGCTGCGCGAGAAGATCGAGGCCGCCCTGGCGGCGCAGCCAACCTCCGCCGAACCCGAAGCCGACGAACTGGCACTGCCGGTCTGAGGGCTATACGTCGAAGATGTCCGCCAGCGGCAGGCGGAAACCGGGCAGGATCGGATCGCCGTTCAGGATGCCGCCCTCGCGGATCACCTCAAACGGCTGGCCGGGGCTGTGGACTTCGGCGGTTCGCGCCTCCGGGTCGATCACCCACACGGTGGTTCCAGCATAGAGGTAGTTGGTCAGCTTGCGGCGGATATCGGCCTGTTCATCGCCGGGAGACAGCACCTCGACGGCCAGATCGGGCGGCAGCGGGTTATACGCCTCATGGGAGCCTTCCGGCTGACGCGCCGTCGAGATGAAAGCCGCATCCGGGATGTAGCGTTCGCCCGCGACGATATAGCCGCCGTCGGCTCCGGTAAGACCACCGAGCCGCCCCGGCTTGATGAAAGCACGCAATTCTCCCACAATCGCTGCCGCAATCCGTGATCCGTAGTGATTGGAAGCGGCTTCATGGATTTCGCCCGCGATCAACTCGAAGCGGCGATCCCGGTTTTCCGGCAGCGCCGCCACCCGGTCAAATTCCTGGGCGGTGATGAGTTGGGCCTGCAATACCACGGATAGCCTCCTTACAAACTAGAAACATTATAGCAAGTCTGTAACTCGGCTGGGAATCAAACAGGGCGGGAATGATCTCCCGCCCTGCTCGTTCAGACGTTGGAAAAGAGGCGTGTTCTAGGCAGTCTCTGCCTGCGGAACCAGCACGGCGTCAATCACATGGATCGTGCCGTTGGCGGCATCGATGTCGGTGGCGACGATCTTGACCATCCCGTTGATGACCACGTTGCCGTCCATATCCACGCTGAAGGTCAGCGGTTGGCCTTCCAGGGCGCTGTCCACCACCAGGCCTTCTTCACCGGCCTCGGCCAGCAGCGCGGCCAGATCGAGGCTGCCCACCGTCGAGGGAACAACATGGTACAGCAGGATGTTGGTCAGCAGGGCCTGGTCAGCCAGGACAGCATTCAGCGTCTCTTCACCCAGCGCCGCGAAGGCCGCATCCGTCGGGGCGAAGACCGTCAGTTCGGCTTCGGGATCCGACAGCGTTTCCAGCACGGCCGGATCAGCCGCGCCGACGGCAGCCAGCAGGCTGGTGAACTCGGCGCCTTCTTCCGCCGAAGCCGCTTCCACGACGATCTCGGCAATCGTGCGCGATTCGGGCAGGATCACCGCGTCGATGACGTGGATCACACCGTTGGCCGCTTCAATATCCACCATTTCCAGGTTCAGATTGGCCGCGTCGATGGTGACACCGCCCTCTTCGGTCGCCGCCACATTGATGTACTGGCCGTTGAGCGTCTTGGCGACGAAGCTGCCCTCGCCGGCTTCCAGCGCCGCGACCACATCCGCCGACATCACCTTGCCATCCAGCACATGGTAGAGCAGGATACCCGTCAGCATTTCGGTATCGGCCAGCACCGCGTTGAAGGCTTCTTCACCCAGCGCTTCGGCCAGCGCCGCGAAAGCCGCATCCGTCGGAGCGAAGACGGTCAGCGCGGCTTCGGGGTTAGAAAGGGCTTCCAGAACGGCGGGATCAGCAGCCTGCACCGCAGCCAGCAGCGTGCTGAATTCGGGCGTTTCGCCAGTGGCCGACGCCACGACGATCTCGGCAATCGTGCCGGGGGTGTCCTGCGCGCCCACCGCGGGGATGGCTGCCAGGAGCAGAGCAAATAGAACCAGCAAAGTCCACTTACGCATTCAATCGTCTCCTCAGATTTACGGTAAACATTCAATCACAGGTCAGCTGCAACCCTGTTTCGGTGTGCATACTGACGGGTTTTGTTAAGCCCGGTTGTAACAAAGCATGAAAAATTGTTAAGAAGGAACCCGCAGGTGTTTTCGCGCGTCTTCTCTGCGTACAATGAACTCCAGATGAGAAAGGAGCCGATCATGAGGCGCTTCCTGAATTTGTTCGGACGCATCGCCGCGCTGGTGATGCTGGTGGCAGTCACTTCGACCGGGGCGCTCGCCCAAAGTTCGACGGAGGAAACCACGCTGGTGACTGGCAATACCGCCTTCGCCTTCGACCTGTACCGCCAGTTGGCCGGGGAAGAGGGCAGCCTGTTCTTTTCGCCCTACAGCATCTCGCAGGCGCTCGCGATGACCTATGCGGGCGCGCGGGGCGAAACCGCCCAGCAGATGGCCGCGACGCTCCATTTCGACCTGGATGCCGCCGCGCTGCATCCCGCTTTCGGGATGCTGGCCCAGTCTTTGACCGACCGACCGCCCGTCGCTGGCTTCGAGGATCAGCCCTTCCGCCTGAACGTCGCCAACTCGCTGTGGGGTGACCAGCAGACCACCTTCCTGCCGGAATTCCTCGCGCTCCTCCAGAGTGCCTATGGCGCGGCGCTGCAAGCCGTGGACTTCCGCCAGCAGCCGGAAGCCGCGCGCCAGCAGATCAATGACTGGATCGCCCAGCAGACCGAGGACAAAATCCGCGACCTCGTCCCCGAAGGCGCGATCAATCCCGCGACGCGCCTGGTGCTGGCGAACGCCATCTACTTCAACGCCAACTGGCTGTACCCCTTCTACGAAGGCGCGACCAGCGATGCCCCCTTCACCCTGCTCGATGGGACCACCGTCAGCGTCCCGATGATGAACCAGCAGGAGAGCTTCCTCTACGGGCTCGGCGAAAACTACCAGGCCATCTCGCTGCCTTACGTCGGGCAGGGCATGGAAATGGTGCTGATCCTGCCGGATGAAGGCGCCTTCCAGGCGGTCGAGCAGGGCTTGACCACCGACTGGTTCGCCGGCGTGCTGGCCGGCTTAACCAAACATGAAGTCATCCTGGCGATGCCCAAGTTCCGCTTCGAGTACACCCTCGAACTTTCCGAGGCGCTCATCGCGCTGGGAATGCCGGATGCCTTCAGCGACCAGGCCGATTTCAGCGGGATGACCGTCGAAGAAGCCCTCTTCATCAGCAAGGTGCTGCACAAGGCCTTCATCGACCTCGACGAGGCCGGGACGGAAGCGGCCGCCGCGACCGCCGTCATCATGGAAGCGATGATGGCGCCGCTGCCGCAGGAACCCATCACGCTCCGGTTGGATCGTCCCTTCCTGTTCGCCATCCGCGACTCGCTGACGGGCAGCCTGCTCTTCCTAGGCCGCGTCCTCGACCCGTCGGGGTAGATGCAGCCCCTGCCCTTCACCGGCAGTCGGCCAGCCTCCGCGCAGCACCGAGCGTCATCGCCCGCAGGCGATCCGGCGGCTCGGCGCTGTAGCGGATCGACAGGATCGGCGTCTGCCAGAAGCCCCGCGCCTGCACCGGGCACAGATGCCGGCTGATGACGATGACGCGGCCTCCGGCGTAGCGGTGGTTCACGATCAGGCTGACGCGGGTTCCCAGGTCGTGATACCAGAAGCCCGCGTCCAGTGACTCTGGCGGCCCCAGGCTCAGGTAGACCTCGCCGAGGGTCAGGGGCGTGCCTGTCCGCAGAAACAGCGTCTTCAGCGTGGCCGCGCCAGCGCTGGGCGTCAGCGTCACGTCCATGCCCCCGGCGCTCTGCAGGGGGTAGAACAGGAAGCCGCTCCAGTTGACCATGTGGTAGCGCGGGCGCTCGTTCAGGCGGTACTGCACCTGCGCTTCCAGCGGCGGAGCAGCCGCCAGCCGCGTCACCGCGTCGCTCACCCTTGATTCCCCCGGACTCAGCCCCAGGAAACACGGCGCGGAACACTCCGGCGCCAGCAGCAGACCGCGCAGGCCGCCGTCGTCATACCGCGCCGTCTGAATCAGGGCGGCCGCCAGGCTGAACACCCCGCTCAGCACAACCGCCGCGACCAGCACCAGGCGGGTCATGGAACCTCAGCCAGGCGGTTGAAATCCTCGCGCAGGTGGGTATACAGATCGCGGAACAGGCCGTACATCCGGGCATAGCGCCAGGCATGTTCCAGGTCAGGATCATAAACGGTCTTGATGCGCACCATGCCGCGCAGGGCGCTGAGCGCATCGGGATACAGGCCCAGCCCCATCCCCACCAGCACAGCATCGCCGAACGGCGCGCCGACCGAAGCCTCCGGCAGCAGCACCGGGATGCCCAGGATGTTCGCCTTGATCTGGTTCCACAGGGCGCTGCGTGCCCCGCCCCCGACCGACCGGATTTCCCGGACGCTCACCCCAGCCGCGCGCGCCACCTCAATGTTGTGGCGGAGCGCGAAGGCGGTTCCTTCCAGGATGGCGCGGATGACCGCGCCGCGCGGAGTCGCCAGCGAAAGGCCGAACAGCACCCCCCGCGCCTGCGTGTGCCAGATCGGCGCGCGTTCCCCCATCATGTAGGGCAGGAACAGCACCCCCTCGCTCCCGGGCGCGGCAGTCGATGCTTCGCGGGTCAGCAGCTCGAAGACATCGCTTTCGGTGCGCCGCGCTTCCTCAACCTCCCAGCGGCCAAACTGATCCCGGTACCAGTTCAGGCTGGCTCCTGACGAAACCATCGCGCCGACCAGCAGGTGCATCCCCGGCAGGGCGTGGGGCATGGCGATGAAGGCTGGCTCGCTGATCCCGCTGGTATTCGGGATCAGCAGTACAGTGGACGTCCCCGTCATCTCGGCGACGACGCCCTCTTCCGCGACCCCCGCTTCGACCGCCGCCGCCGCGCCATCGACCGTGCCGACCATCACCGCTGTCCCCGCGCGCAGGCCGGTGGCTTCCGCTGCCGCCGGCGTGACCTGGCCTTGAAGCTGATGCCCCGGATACACCGGGGGAATCTGGTCAGCCGTAAGGCCGCAGGCCTCACACAGCGCCGCTGACCAGCCCCCGCCCTCCCGATCCCACAGCCCCATCAGGCCGCGATGCGCATCGTCAAGCGTCAGTTCTCCCGTCAGGCGCAGGTTGATATACCCGGGAATCTGGGCGAACCAGCGCGTTCGGCGGAACGCCTCCGGCTCGCGCTGGTGGAACCACTTGATCTTCGGCCCCACGTAATAAGGATCGGGCCGGTTGCCCGTGATGCGGATCACCTCATCCCAACCGAACTGCTCGACCAGCTGCGCGGTCTCGGCTTCAGCCCGGCGATCCATCCAGATGAGCGCCGGACGCACGGGTTCTCCGGCCGCATCCAACGCAACCATCGAAGGAGCCTGCGAACTGACCGCCAGCCCCATCACCCGCGCCGGAGCATCGGGGACATCCCCCAGGGCAGCCCGGACGGCCGCGCAGGTAGCCGTCCACCAATCCTCCGGCTTCTGCTCGACCCAACCGGGGCGAATGTGATGAGTCGGGTATTCAACGCTGCGGGCCGCCTGCAGATGCCCGTCCACGGTGAACAGGGCGGCCTTGACCCCCGTCGTGCCAACATCGATTCCAAGTAGAAGTGTCATAGCCAGTAACTCTTGTGTGCAATCCCAATAGCCTGCGCCTGATCGATGATCTCATCCCCGTCCCACTGCCTTCGACTCCCCCCTCCATGCAGTGATCCTGTTGGCAAACTCATCTGATCCCCCAAGCCTGGCATTTTCTCCCCTTCTCCATGAGGGGAAGGGGTCAGGGGATGAGGGCTGATGGAGGTTCGCCAGCAGCGTCATGCACTGCAGAAGGGTGGGGATGGGTTTCCACATAGCTTCTGCGCCGCAGCCTCCACGATGCCCGTATCTCCACAATAACACACAATCAGGCGCAAAGCGTGCCATCTGGATCGCGCCCTGGCGTGAGAATCATCGCGTCGGTGACCCACGGGCCGCGCGGCCCAACCCGTCGTTTCCTCGACGCTCAATAGGCGTTGACGATGCGCGCCATCAATTGCCCGTATAATCGAATCAGGGCGAGTGCAAAGTCGTTGAGCGCAGCCCTTTGGTCAGCCCGCATCCCCCAGCCCCTTCTCCCGAACGCCGACTATCCTGCGAGAAGGGGCGCAAAGTCCCTCTCCCAGGCGTACTCGCCGTCCGGGAGAGGCATTTAGAGTGAGGGCACGATAGGACCTACTGACTTTGCCAAGGCCCCCTATAATCGAATCAGAAGTAGTCAAGCAGTGGTCGATCTGTTATGTCCAACCCACGTCTGCCCAACCTGCCGCGCATCCCCACTCCGCAGGAGCTGGCCGCCCAGGAACTCCGCCGCCAGCAGGCCCGGCTGCCCAACTATTCAGCAGCCGTGCCGCGCGTCCCCTCGGCCGATCAGATCGCCCGGCAGGAACTGCGGCGGCGGGGTCTCGTCATGCCCAACCAACTGCCCTCCGCCCAGCAGATCGCCGAGCACGCGCTTCAGCAGCAGGCCGCACCCGCTCCCCGCCGCCTGCCGACCCCGCAGGAACGAGCCGAACAGCACATGCGCCGTCACGGTATCCCTGTCGGCCCCGGGCCGGTTCCGCTGCCCCCCAGCCCCGTGCGCTTCCCCGATGGCCGCCCGCTCCCCGTCCCTGAGATCGCCCAGATCGCCCGGTCGGATCAGCCCTCCAACACCAACTGGGTGCTCTGGGGCGTGGTCGCCTTCCTGGCCGTGACGCTGCTGGCCTGCGGCCTGTTGGCATTGGGCGCGGTGCTGGTCTATGCCGGCGGCATCCTGCCGGGCGTCTATGCCGGCGGCGTCGCGCTGGGCGGATCCTCCCAGGCCGAAGCCGCTCGTGAGCTGCGCGACGCCTGGACGACAATCACCGTGCGCGATGGATCGCGCCTCTGGCGCGTCGATCCGGCCACCCTCGGAATCACCCTCGATGCCGACTCCACAGCCCGTGCCGCCTATGCCCAAGGCCGCACGACCCTGGAGACCGCTCTGCCCGCCATCTTCAGCCGCCTGGATGTGCCCCCAACCGTCACCGTCGATCCGGCGGCGCTCAGCGCCGGACTGGATGCCGCCGTCACCCTGTTCGACCTGCCGGCCGTGAACGCCGGCGTGACCCTCATCGACGGCCAGGTACAGCCTACCCCGCCGCAGAACGGCCGCGCGCTGCAAACCGCCGCGACCGTCGCCCGCGTCATGGCCGATCCCGGCGCGGCGCTGCGGAACGGCACGCTTGATCTCGTCATGGCCGACGTGCAGCCAGCCGTGCTGGACGCAACGTCCCTGGTCGAGGCTGGCCGCGCCCTGCTGGCCGCGCCCCTCACCTTCCGCCTCTTCGACCCCGTAACCGGTAACAGCGTCGATTGGAGCGTCCCGCCCGAACAGTGGTCGCCCTGGCTGACCACCGCCCCGAATCCCAACAGCCCCGCTGGTGTAGGCTTCACCCTGTTGTATACCCCCGTCGCCAGCTATCTCAGCAGCCAGGCCGCCGCCGCGCTGGATGCCACCCGCTCGCTCGACCTGGGCGAAGCCGTCGCCGCCGCGCAAACCGCCGTCGGCTCGCTGCAAAACACCGTCACCGTGCAGGTGCATCACAACCCCCGCCAGCACGTCGTCCAACCCGGTCAGACGCTCATCAGCATCGCCTGGGACTACGGCATCCCCTACCTGTACATCGCCCAGGCCAACGGCGGCCTGACCAGCGTCTCCGCCGGGCAGACCATCACCATCCCGCCCGCCGATGCCTTCCTGAAGCTCCCGGTTGTCCCCAACAAGCGCATCGTCGTCAGCATCAGCCAGCAGCGCGCCTGGGTCTACGAGAACGGCGCCCTCAAGTGGGACTGGCTCGTCAGCACCGGCATCCCCGACAGCCCCACCTGGCCCGGCATCTATCAGGTCCTCTACCACGAGCCGAACGCCTACGCCGGCAACTGGAACCTCTGGATGCCCTACTTCCTCGGTGTCTACCAGCCCATCCCCGGCTCGGAGTTCACCAACGGCTTCCACGGCTTCCCGTCACGCGGCGGCAGCCAGATCCTCTGGGCCAACAGCCTGGGGCGCCGCGTAACCTACGGCTGCATCCTCCTCAGTACCGAGAACGCCAAAGCCCTCTACGATTGGGCCGAGGATGGCGTCGTGGTCGAAATCCGCGCCTGATTCCACCGCACCCCGCCGGACCTCCGCCCATCTTCATCCCTTCCCCGGTCGCCTCCCCACACGCCCAGCCGCCCCCTTTGCGCATTCCTCTATGTCCTCTGTGCCTCCTCTCTATATCCCCCACACCCTCCGTATGATCTTGGCGTTCTTGGCGTCTTGGCGGTTCAATTCGTCGTCCGTCTTCCCTAATCCCTAATCCCCAACCCCTGATCCCTATTCTCCCCCTCCGTATGATCTCTGCATCCTCTGCGTCTGCTCTGCATATCCCCAACTCCTCCGTATTTCTCTGCTCTGTATATCCCCCACACTCTCCGTATGATCTTGGCGTTCTTGGCGTCTTGGCGGTTCAATTCGCATTGGATATGCATCGTGGGGTGTGATGTCATTTCATAGGAACTCTGCCCTTCAATTTGCATTCGATTTCCGCCACTAAATGGTGCATCCGCTAAATCGTCGAGAAAAACAGGGGGCTGCGGGGGACGCCCCCGGAAGG